>CAZQFH010000036.1:0-33185 GCA_964592595.1 uncultured Lentimicrobiaceae bacterium
CGTAACCATAACCGTATTGCTGGAAGTATCCGTTAGCTGGTGCACCAGGATTTTGGGTGATTTGAATCAATTCCAATGGCTCTACATTTGACCAACTGATCAATACATCCGCATCGTCAATCACTTCACCTTCAACTATTACCGGTCCGGCATAGTCTTCGCAAGGAATATAAGTCCATACGTACTGCATTCTTTCGGAGAATCCATTGGTATAAATCGCAGCAACTTCGGACAGGTATTCTTGTCCGGGAACAAGGTTTGTAACATCATATTGCCAGAAGTTATCTTGTGTATCGGTTACTAACACACCATCCAGCCAAACTTTATATCCCTGCAGTGAGCGAGAAGCCGATCCGGCTTTTACCATTTTATATCGCCACCATGCACCATTAGCGTTAATGTCAACAATCATAGTATTTCCATCATCGGTCAGTTCAAAGAGATAACTAATCGATTCTGGTGCATCATTTGGATTGATCAGTTCGCCACCATTATAAACTTTGGGCAAACCAAGGAAAGCACCTGTTCCATTGAGTGTAATCGTACCGGCATCCAGGTCATATTCATAAGTAGCAAAAGCACTGCCATCATGCGGAGCAACAGGCGTTCCGCATTCGTAGTTAACGCCCTGCCATGGCTCCAGGTATGTTAAATCATCAAACTCATTATTGAAAGATCCATCAGCCTGGAAGATGTATCTGTCGTCCCAGAAACAGATTCTATCCTCGAGGTCAACAGGACCTACAGTCCACCACGACATATCACCCTGAGCAGGCCCAACACCCATTGAACCCAGTTCAGCAGCTACCTGCCATGTGCCTTGAAGCGGCCCGCCAACTCCTCCTACACCAGCCCAGGTGGCTAATCCATTCGGGTTGACATACAAATCGGAAACAGGTAAAAGTAATTCCTCAAGTACCCAAACGAAATCTTCAGGTTCCTCAATGAGGTATTCCAGTATCTCAATTGCACCAAATCCGGTTTTGTTCACAGCAATGTTGTATGTTCCTTTGCGGAATTCGTCCCACATAAAATAGCCCGAGCCATCTAAAGTGGTTTCATAAACCAAACCAAGATCCGGTTCTGAAATATTGGTAAACATAACCTGCGTTCCAGAAGGGCTATCTTGCGAGTTTGTTGAAACTGATACGCTCACCTGTGTGATCATGTCTTTATCGAGACAATTTGAAAAGACGATTTGTGATGCATTGTTGTCGTATTCGGCAACCACACCCCATTTATAAACGCCAGCTTCCATACCGCCCCATGTATTGTCAGTAAATTGCTCGTCTAAAGTATATCCGAGAAATTCCAGCTCAGCTGTTGCGCATGTAGTTCGGTAAATGCTGAATCCATTTGGTACACCACCATTAGCACTCCATGCTATTTGCACAACATCATCTGTTTGTGCTATTGCCACAACATCAGCAGGAGCAAAGGGGAATTCAAGTAAAGCGAAATCGTTGGTAACAGTTGCACCAAATGTTACAACAACACCCTCAAGGATTTGTGATTCAAAATCTGTTGCCTCAACCAAATAATTATAGGTACCATCAACCACTTCGCCTTCATAATAACCCATATCATCAGTTGTAAACTGGAAATTAAGGTTGTCATTAGATACTGTTACCGTTGCAGCGCTGATTGGCGCACCACCATCGAAAGCAGTAATGGTACCATCAACAAAACCACCTCCGGTAATTGTTACGGTTTCTGAACAAACAGCATCCACACATGTTTCGGCACCACTATCATATATATAAGTAATGCAATAGGTATAATCACCAAATGGCAGGTCTTCGTCGAGGTAGGATGAAACAGCGCCGTTGCTAAAGTCGAGCTCAACATATTCAGCTCCATTGCGATAGATCCTCAAAGCAGCGATAGTATCCAAAGCGTCAGCTTCAAGATTATTCCAGCTCAAATTGATATCAATTGAACCCAAAACCTGTTCCGCAACAAAATCAGCAGGAACGTCATAATTGTCGCAAGCCACGTACTTCCAGGTAAATTCAGAAGTAGCTGACTGACCGGTAGTATAAACAGTAGCAACACCGGTTGTATAAGTTTCACCATCAACTAAGGTTTCGCCGAAACCACCATGCTGATACTCAGCCTCGGCTTGTTCGCCTAACAATGTTCCGTCAAGGAATATTTTATAGGATTCCAATGCCCGTGAGCCTGATCCTTCCCTAACCATTTTGAAACGCCACCAGCCACCACCAACACTGATATCAAGTATCATGGTATTACCATCTTCACTCAAATCAGCTATATAGGTAATGGAAGCAGGTGCATCATTCGGGTTTGTCAATTCACCTCCATTATAAACTTTTGGAAGACCCATATAAGCTCCAGTGCCATTTAAGGTGACTGTACCAGCATTTTCGTCGTAAACAAAAGTAGCAGCTGCAGAACCATCATGCGGAGCAACAGGAGTACCACAATTATCCAAACCACCCTGCCAGACTTCGAGGAAGGTAAGGTTATCCATAACATTTTGGAAGGAGCCGTCAGCACCAAAAACATATTTATCATCAAAGAAACATTCACGGGTAATCAAGTGACCTGCATCTATCGACCACCACACCATACTGCCCTGAACAGGACCAACACCCATTGAGCCTGGCTCATTGGCAACCATCCAGGTACCTTCCAAAGGTGATTCCTCTGGAGCAACAGAAGTGTTCCAACTAGCTAATCCAGTAGGTGTTACGTAAAGATTTGCCGGTTCAGAAAGTGTCTCTATGAGCAACCAGCTAAAGGAAGTTTCATCAAAAATA
Source organism: uncultured Lentimicrobiaceae bacterium (assembly GCA_964592595.1). Lineage (GTDB taxonomy): Bacteria > Bacteroidota > Bacteroidia > Bacteroidales > F082 > UBA5536. The sequence continues at coordinate 2,784 of CAZQFH010000036.1, forward strand.
TCGACAGCAGTTTCTGTTATAGTTCCAAAACCATCCAAACTAACTTCAATATCATAAGTTCCCCTGCGGAATGCTTCCCAGGCGAATAAGCCACTATCATCGAGTGTGGTTTCATAAACCAACTCTGGTGATTCGTCAACATTGGTAAATACAACAGATGTCCCGGCAGGACTTTCAGCTGAATTAAGTGCTACTGCCACATCAACTGCCGTGTTCATATCTTTATCAACCGAATTGGATGCCACCGGATCAGATTCATTCAGATCATAAACAGCAACAACATACCATTTATATACACCCCATCCCTGAAGACTCCAGTCGAAATCAACAAATTGGAACTGTGAAGTAGTTCCAATCATTATCATTTCGGGAGGAACACTTGGCAGGTAAGTTTTTTCACGCCAAACCTGGAATTCTACCAAAGCACGGTCACCAGCTGCAGGATCAAAGCTCCATTCGATCAGGATGTTATCATCAAACTCGCTAGCTGTAACTACAGCCACAGGATAGGCTATTTCGAAAAGCGTAAAGTCAGTCGTAACAGCGGTATTATAAGCAACAGCAACACCAGTTTCTTCGTCACCGATATAGCCAGCAGCTGCAACACTGATATCATAAGTTCCGGCAAATACTTCAGCAGTATAGTTACCAGTTGCATCAGTAGTAGTAGTATATTGTTGGTTTTCACCAAATTCATCTACCCCCGTCATGGTAACTGTGGCACCAGCAATATCATTACCAGTATTCAAATCTGAAACATTACCATGCAGTGTACCTTCGCCAGTTACCTGTGCTGTGAAAGTAGTTGAGAAATCAGATTCGCCCTCATCATAAATGGCGGTTACATTGTAATTGTAACCTGTCATATTATAGGCAGGTGCAACATCTGTATAGGTAGCTTCGGTAAGCATAGCGGTATTCAGCTGAACACCGTCACGGAAAATATTATATCCGAGGAAGGCGCGGTCAACAGGGCTTTCCCATGTTAAAACCACATCTTCTCCTTCATAAACTTCAGCATTGCCACTAAGGCCAGTTGGAGGACTCAAAGTAGTAGTGAATCCCCAAATTTCCGGATTAAGCGTAGTACCATTATTATTGCGGGTGTTTACCTGCCAGAAATACTGAAGATTTGGCTGAAGATTAGTTAGGTTATAAGATCCGGGAACGGAAACATCCTTTACCATTTTAAACCGCCACCAGCCACCGCCTACATTGATATCAAGGATCATGGTGTTTCCTCCTTCGGTGAGCTGGGCAAGGTAAGTAATGGATGCCGGGGCATCGTTTGGATTGCTTAACTCACCTCCATTATAAACTTTGGGAAGTCCCATATAAGCACCAACACCATTCAAAGTGACTGTTCCGGCATTTTCGTTGTATTCAAAAGTTGCATTTGCTGAGCCATTATGTGGAGCTACAGGAGTTCCGCAGTTAAATGATCCGCCCTGCCAGGCTTCGAGGTAAGTAATATCATCCATTTCATTTTGGAATGAACCATCAGCATTGAAAACATACCTGTCGTCAAAGAAACAAGCACGAGCTACAAGGTCACCGGCAGGAACCGACCACCAGCTCATATCTCCCTGATTAGGACCAACACCCATCGATCCGGGCTCATTGGCTACCATCCAGGTGCCTTCGAGAGGAGATGAGGTTTCTACAAAGGCACTTGTCCAGTCAACCACAATATTGGCAGGCGGATAAGTAGTTCCAAGAACAACCTGATATTCCAATGTATTCGCACCGAATGTCCATTCCAGATCCATTCCATTAATGATGTCAACTGCACCATCTTCAGGGGCTATATAAACAGCAGCGTCTGGAGCTGGCATGGCCGTTACGCTGTAAGAAGCTTCACTTAGTTCGAGCGCACTTAAAACCAGATAATACGTTCCGGCAAAAAGTTCAAAATCTTCAATGAGATCTATACCTTGAACTAATGCATTCGTAGCCATTGGTCCACCTTCACCATTAAAATCGGCAGCATAGATGGCAAAATTGATCATTCCCAGTTCCGTCTCAAAACTTACAATTACATCAGTGGCAGGCTCAAGCTTGAATACATGATCATAATCGTTTGCACCCGATCCAAGATCGTTAGGCAGGACATAATTCTTGAAATATCCATCATTTTCCCTCGAAGAAACCAATGGCAAACTAACAGGAGCTGTAGGATTAACAGGCAATGGAGCTGAGTTTTCTACTACATCGGGAGTGATTGCAGCGTAAGCATTAGCAAAAACCGGCACAACAACGATATCCCTTGTTGCATCAGCAAATTGAACAACCAACTGACCAGAAAGATTTCCAGCTGCTGGAGTACCTTGCATAAAAACACCGAACTCAACAGTTTCACCTGCTTCGAGCGATAAAGGTAAAAGTGGCAAAACCAGACCAAAATATTCGGGATTGTCAGTTTCTACATTAAGGATAACAATTGAGGAAGTAGCAGTATTCTCCAATGTTACCGATAGCGGTTCCATCCAGGCATCGATTGGTCTGTTGCCAAGATCGACAACTCCTGGAGTGATTTCGAGGCTCGCCTGAGCCTGCAGCTGACCAGTGCCCAGCAACAGGATTACTCCTATCATCAGAGAACCAAGCCAACTCAGAAAAGTAGTTTTACTGTTCATAATTGATTTGAATTAAAAATTAAAGAAAATTGAAAATTTATAGTGATTAATTGCTTGCTGATCAGAAAAACACAGCATGGAAATTCCATTGGAAGACATAACCTTAAACGAATAGAATGAAACAATCTGGCTCATGCAAATAGTATTAACACAACAGTTCAGTTTTTGCTGTTATAAATACGCCCTAAGAATGATAACCCGCATATCGAATCAACAAAATGAAAGCTCATAACTGCTTATCAAAAATTGCCATTGTAAATGGTTGAATATTAGCGAGGTTAAATGTAGTGAGATAAATCAGTCACATAAAATAAGTTTATATGTATAAAGTATATACGGCATTCAAATAAAATATTTATGGAAGTAATAAAACACTACAATCGTTTCATTTACAATTGTATAAGCAAATTTTTTTTAAAATATTTTAAATAGAACGCTTTCGCTTGTATAGGTGATGTTAATAGCCAAAACTTGCTTACGGCAGCATATTAATGCCTTGATTGACAAAGGCGTTTAGTTCTATAACCAGAGAAACAAAAAAAATAAGCGCTTTAACTTGCAGGAACCCTGCACTTCTTATCATTCCACCCTTTGCGGAACCCGCTCCAGTTTACTTACATCATAACCGCGTTTTTGTGCTTTTGCAACCAACATGGCATAGGTTTCATCATCCAGCTGCGGTTCACGTGCCAAAATCCAAAGGTATTTATCCGAACTGCTACCAACCAACACATAGTGATAGTCGGCATCAAGTTCCAAAATAAGGTAATCAGCATAAAAAATCCAGAAAAAACTTACCCGCAAATGTGCCGGGTTGCCCGATTTGGCCACTTTCGCTTTGCCAACAGCACGACTCAGTTCGCCATCCAAACTACCCTTAAAGCCCTGATTGACAACTTCTATCTTTCCATTTTCCTTTAAAGTATAAGTAGCCGTAACGCCTACCAATCCTTTCTCAAAGCTATGCGGAAAACGTGCGATCTCGTACCAGGTGCCAACATATCGCTCCAAGTCAACATTTTCAACAAGTTTCATCTCTTTAATTTTTTGTGCTGAAGAACAGGAAGAAGTCATTGAAACGAATAATCCAAAATAAAACATCAAAACGGTCAGCTTTTTCCATGACATAGCAGTAAATTTTAGCAGCATAAATATACGACAAAACAGCCAGTATTTTACCGTTTAAAGGTCAATTCCTGCAAAAGATACAGGCAAAACAACCGAATACAGATTTTTGAACGCAAATTTTGAAACTTTATGTATCTTTCGCCTTCAAACACTGCCTGTTGATAGCTGTTATCAGCAAGCCTTAAACAATCAGATTTATGTCATCTCTTACCAATAAGCTAACAGTCTTACTGCTGTTTTTCCTGCTTTCGGGAAGCATTTCGGCTATGGATGATGCGCGTTTGCTGCGTTATCCCGACATTAACAAAAACCTAATCGCCTTTGTGTATGCCGGCGATTTGTGGACGGTAAACGCTGCCGGAGGCGAAGCCCGACAGCTCACCTCACACGAAGGGATTGAATTATTTCCCAAAATCTCACCCGATGGAAAATGGATAGCCTTTTCGGCTGAATATTCGGGTAGCAGACAAATCTGGGTGATGCCTGCCGAAGGCGGCGAAGCCAAACAACTTACCTGGTACAATTCCGTCGGCGTAATGCCTCCGCGCGGTGGTTTTGATCATATTGTACTGGGCTGGACATCGGACAGCAAAAAGATATTGATTCGTGCCAACCGCACCCCATTTGGCGAACGCAACGGACAGTATTATCTGGTTGATATTGATGGCGGATTCGAAAAACCACTGTCCATTATGAATGGTGGCTTTGCCGCGCTTTCACCGAACGATAACATGCTGTGCTTCACACCGGTAGATCGCGAATTCCGAACCTGGAAACGTTATAAAGGCGGAAGATCTACCGATCTCTGGATTTACGACCTAAGCAACAACAGCTCCGAACAAATTACCAATTTCAAAGGCGCCGACCAATGGCCCATCTGGCTGGGCAACGACATCATTTTTGCCAGCAACCGCGACCTGCGTCTGAACCTCTATCGCTATAATACAATAAGCAAAAGCACTGAGGAACTCACACAATTCAAGGATTTTGATGTGATGTGGCCCTCCGGCAAAAATGGTAAAGTAGTTTATGAAAATGGTGGTTTCCTTTATGTGTATGATTTGGCCAACAATACAAATTCCAAAATTGAAATCAGTCTCAACTTCGACAATCCCGGGCTCAAAGCTTATTACAAAAATGTAAAAGACGACATCCACAGCTACAATATCTCACCAAGTGGTAAACGCGTACTTTTCGATGCAAGAGGTGATATCTTCTCCGTTCCGGCCGAAAATGGCAACACCATCAACCTTACGCAAACACAAGGCATTCGCGAAATCTATCCCAGCTGGTCGCCCAATGGCAAATACATCGCTTATTTTTCCGACGCCACAGGTGAATATGAAATCTATCTGCTCGAAAACAAAGCCGGTGCCATGCCGCTCCAGCTTACCAGCGGCTCTGCGGCATGGAAATACGAAGCCGATTGGTCACCCGACAGTAAATACCTTATATATTCTGATCGTACCATGCAGCTGTGGCTGGTCGACGTGGCAACTGGTACACAAAAAGCCATCGACAAAGCCACCCGCAGTGAGATTCGCTCTTATGCTTTTTCACCCGATTCGCAATGGATCGCTTATACCAAAGAGGCAGCTAACGATCTTTCTTCCGTTTGGGTTTATAATATTGCATCAGCCAAAGCCACTCAGCTCACCGATGATCAATTCAACGACTGGTCGCCCGTTTTCAGTAAAGATGGCATGTTTATCTTTTTCGTTTCCAACCGCGATTTCAACCTGGAGTTTTCCAGCTTCGAATTCAATTACCTCTACAACGAAGCAGCGCGCATTTATGCAGTTGCATTGCAAAACGACGGCACCCGCCTGATGCCGCCCAAATCGGATGAGGAGCCTGTGAAAGCAGCCGAAAAAGAAGAAGAAAACAAAAAGGACAAGAAAAAAGAGGAAAATCCTTCAACTGAAGAAGCCAAAGTAAAAATCGCTTTCGAAGGCATCAACGGGCGTATCGAAGCCCTTCCTGTTTCGTCCGGCAACTACCGTATTTTGGGCGCTGTGGATGGCGGCCTGCTCTACAGCAGCGACGGAAAAATCATGCGCTACAACCTGGAAGAGCAAAAAACGGAAGAAATCATGGACAAAGCCTGGAGCGCCACTCCCACAGCTGACGGCAAGCAGATGTTGTATCGCTCGGGCAGCGACTATGGCATTGCCAAAATTGCTCCCGGCCAAAAAACCGGAACAGGAAAGCTTAGCCTTGATCAATTAGAAATGAAAATTATACCACAGCAGGAATGGCAGCAAATCTACAAGGACGGCTGGCGAATTTTCAGGGATTATTTTTATGTGGAAAACCTGCATGGTGTATATTGGGAAGGACTTGGCAAACGTTATGGAGAACTGATTCCATACGCAGGCAGCCGCTTTGATGTAGATTACGTGCTTAGCGAACTTGTTTCGGAAGCCAATGCAGGCCACGCTTATGTGGACTGGGGCGATATCAAACGGCCAAAACGTATCAACACCGGACTCTTAGGAGCCGAACTGGAGGCCGACTTCACGACAGGAAGATACCGCATCATGAAAATTTATGATGGCGAAAACTGGAATCCAGCCCGACGTGCTCCTCTCACCGAAGCCGGCGTGGATGTGAAGGAAGGCGATTATATCCTACAGATTGATGGCAACGAACTTACCACCGATATGAATCCCTACGAATTGCTCGAAAACAAAGCTAATCGCCTGATCGAACTGGAAGTGAGCAGCAATGCCGAAGGAAAAGCACCCAGGAAATCTCAGGTAAAAACCATCGAAAGCGAAATTGAACTCAAATACCTCAACTGGGTAAACGAGCGTCGTGCCATGGTGGATAAGCTCTCGAACGGTAGAATTGGTTATATCCATGTGCCCAATACAGCCTTTGAAGGCAACCGCGAACTGCATCGTGGCATGTACACCTATCATAACAAAGAGGCCTTGATCATCGACGATCGCTACAATGGCGGCGGATTTATACCTGATCGTATGGCCGATCTGCTTGATCGCAAAACACTTACCTACTGGCATCGCAATGGCATGAAGCCCGATAAAGCACCCGGCATCTCACATGATGGCCCTAAAGTGATGCTTATCAACGGATATTCTTCTTCTGGTGGAGATGCTTTCCCGTATTTCTTTAAAAAACTGGGACTGGGCAAACTGATCGGAACTCGCACCTGGGGCGGACTGGTTGGTATTTCAGGAAATGCCCGCCTGGTAGATGGTGGTTATATTGCTGTGCCGCGCTTTGGCATCTTCGACGAAAATGAAAACTGGATCATCGAAGGAATTGGGGTATATCCGGATATTGAAGTGATCGATCGCCCCGAAAAACTGGCTGCAGGCGAAGATCCCTCCATCGAAAAAGCTGTTGAGGTTTTACTCAAAGAACTGGAAGAAAATCCGGTTAAAAAAGTAAAATCTCCAACACCACCCGATCGCAGTAAATGGATTGAGGTGGAAATAAATTAAACAAACTGCTGCAATAACTTTTTCGGAAGATAATGACGAATTTGTATTGAGGTTAAGACTGAGGTTAAGGTTGAGCGGACAGATCCCTTAACCTCAGCCTTAACCTCAGCTTATCCCATACTTCATCTGATTATTAGCCCGCTTTTTGAGCCACTCCATTCCCTGTATCGTCATCAGCATCATCATCAGGCTGTAGATAGAGTCTTCGATTGGAATAGTCAAAACCCGGATGCCCATATTATGGCTGTTGTCGTACCAAACGATGGGTTCTTCAGTAAAATAGCCTGTGAGTGCTCCATTCACAATCAAAAAAGGAAGCAGCGAAACAAGATAAGCCAACAAGAAGTAACTGAGCCAAGGCTGCTTTTTGTAAACATTATAAAGCAATAGCAAAGCCGTCAGGATAAAAATAACAGAGGTGTAAAGCCGATCATAATACAAAATTCCAACTATTAGCAAAACAAGGCTTAATGCTACAAAAAAAGGACGATGTACACTTTTTAGGAAGTCCTTTTTGATATAAACAACCAAGCAGGCATAAATAAAAACAATAGCATAAGGCACTACCACAAAAAAGAGCCATTCCTCTATTGGTAGCCCCAACATCCTGAATCCAATCAGATAGCGATCATTAAAACCCCAGATACCTGAAGCAGCAAAAATCACGTCTTTTGCAATAAAAACGATATCCATCAGCAACATAGCCGGAAAAAGGTATTCCCATTGCTTGAAAAAAGCCACGCGCTTATCGAAACTCAGCGCCAAAGGTGCTGCGATAGTAAGCAAATCAATAGTCAAATAGAGGTTATTCATAATCAACGGATCGTTAAATTCTGATCGAAAATAAGTAAGACGAAAAACAAGGTTTGAATGCCTATGATATAAATTGCCACGCGGTTACGCAGGTTTTTTACCAAATAAAATGCCCCCAGCAACATGCCAAAGGCGATGATCCACCAGGCCAGATAGTTTTGCAGCGGGATGACTCCTGCTGCCCAAGACCAGAAATCAAAGCGCACTGCAACAGGCTCCAGCAACGCATCATAAGATACCATCATTGTTGCCGCCAGAACTGCCTTTATCCATTTAGCTATTTTGAAATGTTGTACCAAAGCAGCTGTCGCAAATACCAGCACTCCCCAGTTTACGCCGATCATCAATGGAACATCGAGCCACTTTATGCCCAAACCATCACCATAACTATAGGTTCCAAAAATTAATCCTGTTTCGATCCCAACAAGCTCAACAAAAAAACCTGCAAGCATCACCACGAGCAACCAGCTGCCATAACGCTTGTCGAAACCTTCGGCGTTGTAAATTAACAGGCCAGAAGCAAACAAAAGGTTAAAAGGAGTAAGCAGCATCAGCGGTTCAGCATAGCCGAGCAAAACTGTTACTATACCTACCATATAAACAATTACGAGCAGACTCAGACTTAAGTAAAAGCGATTTGTGAGGATTTTTTTCATGGCAGAGGAACGATTTCTGAAACAATTTTTGCCGATAACAAACAGAGCGGAATACCACCACCGGGATGCACGCTGCCTCCGGCAAAATAAAGTCCTTCAATGCTTGAGTGATCATTGGGGTGACGTAAAAACGCTGCATAACGGCTGTTGGAACTTGTACCATAAAGTGACCCACCAGCCGAAGAGGTCTTCCTTTCAATTTCAACCGGACTCAATGTTGCTTCTGTTTCGATAAGATTTGCAAGATCCGTTTGCAAAATCTTGTTCAATTTTTGAATAATAATGGTTTTATATTGTGAAATTAACGCCTCCCAATCCTGACCATTATGGGCAGGCACATTAACCATCACAAACCAGTTTTCACAGCCTTGAGGGGCATCATCCGGAATATCTTTAGAGGTGATATTGACATATACCGTTGGATCTGTGGCCGGAACAATGCCTTTAAACAACTCATCAAATTCCTGTTTGTAGTTGCTGCTGAAGCATATGTTGTGCAACCCCAATTGGTCGAACTGTGTTTTTATGCCCCAATAAAAGATTAGGGCTGAAGTTGATTTTTCTTGTTTTAACTTGATCGCAGGAGCCTTCACATCTGGCATCAGCCGTTGATAAGTGGGAGTGATGTCCATATTGGAAAGCACCAAATCAGCCTTGAATATTTCCTTACCTACAACAATTCCGGTGGCTTTTTTGCCTTCGGTTATGATTTTATTTACGCGATTGCCATATCGAAAACTAACACCCAGCTCTTCGGCCAGTGCCACCAAACTTGTTGTGATCTGATGCATGCCTTTTTCGGGTAAAAAAGTGCCTACACCGTGTTCCAGATGCGGAATCATATTTAAAATTCCGGGTGCACGATAGGGATCAGAACCGTTGTAAGTTGCATAACGATCAAAAAGCTGAACGAGTTTGGGATTCTCCAGCTGAGTGGCATTGGCCTTATGCATGCTTTTTAAAAGGTCAAGCTGAGGCAGATGCAAAAGGGTTTTTGCTACGTCGCGGCTCAGCCATGTGCTGAATCGGTTTAGCGGTTTTTCCATAAAGATGCGACCTGCCAGCTCATACATCCTACGGGCCTTTTGCAATCTCTTGGTTACTTTGGCAGCCGGAACACCCAGTTTATTTTGCACTTCATCCGCAAAAGCAGCCTGATCAGCCCAAGCTGTGAGTTGGGTGCCATCGTCCCAAAAATAATGACACGATTCATCTTTTTTGATGTAGTTGAAATATTTGCGTGGATTTTTACCAGCAAGCGCAAAAAGGGCATCCACATAATGCGGCATGGTAAAAAGTGATGGACCGGCATCAAAACGATAACCGTCCTGCTCAAAAGCTGTTAGTTTGCCACCGGCATAATCATTGGCTTCAAAAACCGTAACCTGATAGCCTTTTACGCTGAGCCTGATGGCCGAAGCTATTCCGGCTATCCCGGCACCGATTATTACTGCCTGTTTTGTTTTATTTGGTTTGGATTGTGACATGGCTAATCTTTTTTCCAGGCAAACTTAACCAATTCGTTTAGTGAAATAAACCTTAAAAGATTTTCATGCGTTGCTTCCAATATAAGTTTCGGTGCCACGCCTTCGCGATGTGCTTCGAGCCAGCGGCTGGCACACAAGCACCAACGATCTCCGGCCTTGAGGCCTGGGAAATGAAAAGCCGGAACAGGCGTTATCAAATCATTGCCCATGCTTTTCGAAAAAGCCAGAAAATCATCCGTCATCATAGCACAAACTGTATGCGATCCCCTGTCGTCAATACCCGTTTTACAGTGCCCATCACGGTAAAAACCGGTTAACGGTTGGTCGCCACATAGTTGTAATTTTTCGCCAAAAACATTTTTTTGCATGCCTTTAATGTTAGTTATTGCCTTCATTAACAAACTGAAAGGCTTTTGGTTTTGAAAGGATAAAGATTAGACCGCTAAAAGTTTACAGATACAAGCTATTAACAGTTAATTGTATATGTTCGCATCAATCCAGTAACTTCATTAGTTATGATTAGCAGGTTAACTTTATTGTCATTCTTTGATACTGAGCCGTAATCCTTTTGAATTGCTTCCGAATTCGGGGGCATAATAAGACAGCATTTCCGCAAAGCCTCCGCTGAAGTGGCCTGCCTGCTCAAGTTTGAGCTCAAGCTGTAGCTGGAAGCTGCCTTTGGGCAGCTTACCGATAAAGAAGTCGGTTCCGGTATCGTCGTGGTTTTGGTAATAACTCAATCCATCGCGGTACTGATAACCCGACAATTGGGCTAAAGGCTCGGCTGCTGCAGCACGATGATAGCGCAGGTGGACAAAATCCATCTCCCGATCGGATTGCACTTGAATGAGTACAACCAGTTTATCACCAACGCTCAAACCTTCACTTTTATAAGGAATGAGTTGCTGCTTTCCATGCTTAATTTGCTTCACAAACAACTGCTGCTCAACCTTCAGTGGATTATCCGTAGCTGCTATTTGATCGGCATCCTGAACAAATCCATGAAACAAAGCGCCCCATAAAAACTGATCATTTGGATTGATGATTTTGATGCGCAAACTGTCGTTTAAAAATTGGCTCTCGTCCAAATTGAGTTTAAAGAACCCGGTACCACTTTCCTGTTGTGGCAGCTTCACTGCTTTTTCATTGATAAAAATTTCAGGCGACTGCTCACTCACAAGCCAGTTCGTTCCGGGAATCAGCAGGGCATAAATAGCTTCGGCAGTGGAACGGCTGTTGTTCCAGCTGTTTGCGCGCTTATGCGACAACAGCCATTGACGCATCTGATCAATTTCGGTTTTATCGGCTGTAAGTGCTTCGTAGGCAGCAATTATTTTGCTTTGATCTTCAATATTTTGTGCATTGATGCGGGCATAAGGATCATTAATCCAGTACCTGCCCAATTCCGTATTGTAAAAAGATCTTTCGCTCAATGATTTAAGTATAGCTGCTGCTGCCTCCTTCCGTCCGTTACGATGAAGCACCAAAACGGCAACAGCCTGGTTACCCAGACTTAATTTGAGCCAGTCTTTCTCAACATGACTCAGGAAGAAACGAACCGCATCATCCTGATCCCCTTCGTGAGATATGATCTTACTGAAGCTCAACGCATAAAGATCATTGAGATGGGTGCTGCTTATGATGTACTTTTCAAGACGTTCCTCCTTGCGCATTTTAAGGTAATCTGCAGTCAGTTCCCCGGCAATAAACGCATGGGCTTTGCGACTCATCTGACTGATCTGGCGTTGTGCTTTTGCATCAAGACGACTTGCGTTGATTCCCAGGGTTTCGAGTTTGCCAAAGCCTTCGAGCAGGGTTCGGGTGATAAAACGACTTTCGCGCATGCCTTCGAACCAGGGCCAGGCGCCATTCGTAAGCTGCAGCTGCTGCAGTTTGTCGAGGCTTTTGCTCACTTCATAATTAAGCCTGTTGAGGTTGAAAAGCTCGATAAGCTGTGCTTTTTGGGCAGCCTCTGCTTCAGCTGCCGACAACCAGGGAGTTTGGTTGATGGCCAAAGCTTTGTGTTCGGGATTTTTCTCAAGCTGCGACCACAGGGTCTCCGGATTTTCGGTCTGCCAACGTTGTATCGTTGCCTTCAGTTGCGGAACTTCGTCTGCCAAATATCCAGCTAACAAATTGGTATATAAGCGATAAAACTCCTGATCGGCATTTTTGGATTTAGATTCTGCCAGATAAGGCAACGACTGTATGGCAAACCAGATGGGATTGGGCGTAATCTGCAATTGCAACTGATTAGTTTTGAATTCGTTGATCGGTTTTGCCATGGCGAAAGATTTCTGATTAGCTCCTTCCACGGTGATGGCCATACGGTTGGTGACAATTTTTTGTCGCGAGAGCAGAGGAACCAGCTTTTGCTCAGCATCGGTGTGGGTGCCTGCTGTTGCACTGAATTTAAGTGCCAGAAGTCCGGGAAAGGTATTCAGCCTGAGTTGCCAACTGAGCATGATGCTTTGTCCGGGCTGAAGTTTAACAATTGGCTTTCTGTCTGCATCAGCAAGCAGATCAAGGGTTTGCAGACTGGTGGCATCCATCACTTCGAGCCTGGCAATACCCGTTACCACTTCATCACCAGTATTCACAATGCGTGCTGTGATGCGGGCACTGTCGCCCTCGTAATAAAAACGTGGCGTATTTCCCATGATCATCAGGGGCTTGCTGCTTTTAAATTCTTGTGTCACCATGCCTGTATTCAGCTGTTCGTCGTGAGCCAGCAGCATCAGCTTCCAACGTGTAAGGGCATCGGGTGTGGTGAATTTTAGCCGGACAATGCCTTCTTCATCGCTTAATAATTGAGGATAGAAAAAGGCTGTTTCGCTGAAGTTGGTGCGCAGCGGTGGGGGCGTTGTTTGCTGTGTATTTGGTAATTCGTTATTTGGTGGGATTTCATCTGTAGAACTTAATTGTTCAGCTATAGGTATTTCATTTTCCTTTTCGCTCAGCACCATATCAAAAACTTCTCCATGTTGGTGGGCCTGCCTGAGTTTAAACTGATCATTAAAATAGCCTCTCAAGCCAAAATAATTGATTTCGGGAAGGGCAATGGGAGCGGGATAATCAAAGGGATACCGGTTTTGAAAAAGGTAGGTGCTTCCGGTGCGGAAAAAACCACGATCAACAGACCAGCTGCTGGTATTGGGCAAGCTTGGCAGGAGGTTAAAACTCCACTGGTGTGGCATAATCTGATCAAGCGAGGCGTCATACATGGCAGCAAGCAACTCGGCCGGTATGCCTTTTTTATCAGCATTGCGGATAATGAGTTCCCAGCTTTCTTTGCCTCCGGGACTCAGCTGATCGCGAAGGGTGAGTAGTTCAATTTCCAGTTTACGGTTGTCGAAAGGCACTTCAACCATATGGTTTTCGGTGAAAACCCTGCCATAACGCACCATCACAGCCTGGAAGCTCAGTTTGCCGCGATCGGCTTCCTGCACCGTATAGGAGATTTGCTGTTGCTTATGATTGAGCTTGATCCATTCACTAAAACGTAAGGTGTCGCCTGCATAAATCTCAGCCAAAATGCGCGATCCGGGAGAATCAGTGCCAATGGTAAAATGAATCACATCGCCAGGCTGTGCTTTTTCGGTATTTAAAGCCGTAAGAAATAGCTGTCCGGGGAGTGCGCTTTTGGAGCCGGGATTAATCAAACTGAAAAGAGTTTCATTATCAACAGTTTCTCCAAACTGATCCTGGGCTTCCATTACCAGAAAATACTCACCTGTTGACCAGTCTTTTGCCGCTTCCGGAAAGAGATTGCTGTCACCATCCACCTGAACGGTATCTGCATAAACAAGGGTTTTGGAGCGCTCATCAGGATCTTTTGGGTAAAAATTCCAGTTTGGGAATAGCATTTTCAGGCTATCATCAGTCAAAAGCTGGCGATCGTTGAGGGTCATTAAAATATCAGGTTCGAAACCAGCTTCTTGTTCAAGTTTGTAAAACTTCCTGATAACCAAGGCTTCAGTTGCTTCATTTTGCAGGTTTCGTGCCTGAAGCTGGTAGGAGCTTAGCTTTTGCTGATCGGCCATGATATTTAAGTTGGTCTGCAGCTGAAGTGCCTGATATGAAGCCGGTAGGATAAGGCTTGCAGCCTGCATTTCGCCTTGTTTGTCGATCACTTCGGCTGTGATGGTAAAATGAAATAGAGGCTGCAAACGGGCCTTGGTTCCGGGCGTTGGCGTCAGCTCAACCGGGATAACAAATTTTCCTTCGCTGTCGGTGATTGCACTTCCCGATCCGATGATTGTGGATTGTTCCATCACAGGAGGAATGCCCCACCAATGACGCAGCACCGGATAATAAAGCTGCCTTTCGATGGTATAACGCACCGCAACGCTGTCGAGCGGAAATCCTGCAAAAGCAAGTGCTTCACCCTCAAGCTGAAGGGTTTCGCTTAGTTTATATTGTGTATCAGGTTTTTCAATTTTCACTTCAAACTCAGGGCGTTTGTAGGCTTCCACATTAAAGCTTGCTGAGCCATGCCGATCGCGCAAACTATAGCGTCCGTTGAGCCCTTGCTGCGGCAAAACAAAACGCCCTTCGAAGCTGCCGTAGTCATTTGTGGCGAGCGTTAAAGTGCTTATTACCTGGTTATTGGCATCGCGTAATTCAACCTCACTTTTCAGATTTTCAGTTATATGATAGGTGTTACCACTTTTCTCAAGGGTGATACCTTTGAAGTAAACTGTTTGTCCGGGTCTGTAAATAGCTCTGTCAGTGAAAAACCAGGTTTTGGTTATCTGGCGTTCGGGGCGTTTGGTGTAGAGGTCGAAAAAATTATTGCTGTAAAGGGTGTCGCCTTTGTTGCTCAGTTCAACATAAAAAGTTTGATTTTTGGGCAAGCCAGCATTTTGATCCACTGTGAATCGTCCGTTTTTGTCGGTAAAAGCGGTATGAAAGTTCTCAATGCGATAGTTTCTTAGGTTGTAATCGTAAGTTCGGATCATCAGGCGTGCTTCGGCATTTTTTACCCCTTCACCACTTTCGCGATCGAGCACATAAAAAACATTGTTTTCCGGATTTTGACGCTCGCTAAAACTCAGGCGGCTCACCTGAAAATCTGCATATACTGTGCTTTCATTTTCAAAATCAGCAGTATGAGAAGCTAAAACGACATACAAGCCATTAGCAAGAGCAGGCAGATCAATTAGCGACTGATGCTGTTCGTAATCTTGTTCGAAAGGTATGTTGCGCGACTGTTGTGTGAGCACAGCTTTTAAATTAAGTAGTGCAATCTGCGCTTTTAGCTCGTTTTGCTGGCGAATTTTTGCCAGTTCATCCGAAGTAATGCGGATAATTTTCAGGTAAAGCTTTTCTATGTTTTTATACTGAAGCTGTGCAGCTATCGGGCGCTCTGGAAGTGCCACCCCATCAAAGCTCAGCAACAGTTGTTTGGTGAGGATATTATTTTTGATGCTTTTGCAGCGCGCACTGCCAGTGCTTTCGGGAAAGTTTTTAATTGCTCCTTCGCACAACTCCAATGCTTTGGCATTATTGCCTTTTAGGCTTGAATCGGGATTGCTTTGTTGCTGGTCGGTCAACAGTTGTGCCAGCGAAGCAATAGCTTCCGTTGATTCGGCTTGTCCATTCAAATAGCTGATAAGCGCTTGAAGTGCCTGTTGATACGCTTTGGCGGCTTCCGTTGTGGAACCGCTAAGATCGTAAACCAAATGCAACCTTTGCAGGTCGTTATGCACGTAAGCTGTCATATGTTTGCGGCTGAGGTTATTACGCAACAGGGGCTGCATCAGCCGGAGGGCTTTTATCGATGGGTTATCACTTTCGGGTAGCTTGGCGAGGGCAAAATCAGGAGCTGACAGCCAGCCGATCTGTTCAATAGCTTCCGGAGCCGCTTGTGGTGGATTGAGGCCGGCGTCGGCATTGAGATAAAAGCTAAGTGCTCGCTGTGTAATCAAATCGAACAATGTAGGGATACGCTTGATGGATTCTGACTCAGTGTTGCTTAGGATGATTTTGTAATCTGCCAGCGGAATCGTATCAAAAGCATTGAAAGGCGGAAGGGAGGCTTTGTAATGGTTATGGATGGTATCGCGCAGCTGAGCAAGGCTCCAGTGTTCGAGTTCCTGTGGAGCTTGGCCTGACAATTCCGGACGTTCAAGAAAAGAATAGCGGTTTTGTTGGTAATAACGTGTGTATTGCTCGGCGATGATACTCTGCAAAAGGGACTGTGCAGGTTTGCTGAGTTGAGGCAAAAAGTCCTTTGCATAATTTATGGAAGCGGTTGTTGGTGCTTCTGTTGTATATTCAAACACCCTGAACTGATAGATGATAGTTTTGAGTAATTGCGACTCATTACGCTGGTTTAGTGCTTGTTGCCGAATTTGTTCAATCGTTTGGGCAGCAGTTTTAGGCAGTCCTTTTGCGAAGCTTTCTTCAACGGATTTCCAGGCTTTATCGTAATCATATTGCTGAGGAGCACGAAAACTTTGCTGGGTAAAAGCGATAAGCAGGATCGTTATCAGACCACTGAGCAGGGCGAAGCGCGATTTCATAAGCGATGGTGTTGATTTGAAATTTCTGCTAAATTAACAAAAAGCAGGCCAGAAAGGGAAATTTAGTCATGAGCGCATTTAAGAACTTGGTAGCTTGAGAGTTTCGCCAATTGATTTTTGGGCAATTTTGAAAATGGCTGGATTTTCGTTAGCTTTGTAGGTTGATCGTATAACCTAAAAAAATAAAATTATGGCATTTGAATTAACAGCTCTGCCTTATGCATTGGATGCATTGGAGCCTTTTATTTCCAAGGAAACAGTTGAATTTCACTATGGCAAACATCATGCTACCTACGTGAATAACCTGAATAAATTAGTGCCGGGTTCGCGCTTTGAAAATGCGAGTCTGGAAACAATCGTTAAAGAAGCCGAAGGTGGCATCTTTAATAATGGTGCACAGGTTTGGAACCATAGTTTTTACTGGAACTGCCTGAGTCCGGAGGGTGGAGGCGAACCAGAGGGAAAGCTTAAAGAGGCGATAGAACGTGATTTTGGTAGTTTCGGACAATTCAAAGAAATGTTTAGTCAGGCAGCGGCTACATTGTTTGGCTCAGGATGGGCCTGGCTGGTTTGCGACAGGGCCGGAAAACTATCGATAGTGCAGGAACAGAACGCTGGCAATCCGCTTCGGCAAGGCTTGATGCCCTTACTTACCTGTGATGTTTGGGAACATGCATATTACATTGACAAGCGCAACAGACGTCCGGCTTATGTGGATGATTTCTGGAAAATAGTAAATTGGAAAGCTGTTGAAGCTTATTATTTGAATCGGGTGGCTTAGTGGCTTAAACTGAAAGGTTCACGAGTTGATGGGTTCACGGTCATGAATTCATGAGGATTCACGCGGGAGCGACTTTTTGTCTGAAAGTCTGAAAGTCGAAGGTCTGAAAGTCGGCATATCTCGATGACAAAAAATTTCCTTTGGAAACGAGATAATCATTAGTTGCGTCTTACTTAAAACTAAAATCTTACTTATTAAGTTAAAACGAGCCAAAGCCCCCGCTTAGCGGGGCCAAAGCCAACAGCAGCTTTATGGGTTTATGAGTTGTCTGTCTTTCAAAACTATAAACTTGCTTATTAAGTTGAACCGAGCCAAAGCCAAAGCCAAAGCCAACAGCATCTTAATGCTATAGTGTAATACTTGCAGGTTATTCGTTCAAAATGAACTAAAACACTATATCTCAATCAATTTATTCTTAATGGCATAAGCCAGTAGTGCAACGGTATTTTTGCAATTGGTTTTGGCCATCAGATTAGATTTATGACCCACAATAGTTCGTTCGCTTACAAACATGCGATCGGCCATTTCTTTATTGCTTAATCCTTCAGCAAGCAATTCAAGCACTTCAAGCTCGCGCGGGGTGATGTTGAGCTCGTCTTTTGGCTTTTCTTCCTTCGAAACAGCTTTGGTAAAATAATCCCAAAGTTCTTCACTGTAATAGGTTTTGCCATTGTAAACCGCCTGCAAAGCCCTGTCGAGCACGTCTTTGTTTATGTTTTTGATCAAAAAACCTTTCACCCCGGCTTCCATCATGCTTTGGATGTAGGCGTCTTCCTTAAACATGGTAAGGGCAATGATTTTGAGCCCTGGCTGCCGTTCCATACCCAGGCGTGTGGCTTCTATCCCATTCATATTCGGCATCTCAATATCCATAAGCACCAAATCTGTTTCCACCGTCTCGATCAAATGCAGAAATTCCTCCCCGTCACCGGCTTCACCAACCACCTTTGCATAGCCAAGCTTGTTGATAACCATCCGCAAACCGCTGCGAAATATCTCGTGATCGTCTACAATGATGATGCGTATTACCGGATCCATAACTACTGTTTATTTTTTCACAACAAAGATAGGAGTTTTTTAACGATCACTTGATAAGGAAAAATGTTTGATAATTTAACAAACTATAAAAAATACCCACATCAAATTGAAGAAATAAAATGCTGAAGCTGCAGACTAAATCCATTATCTTTGTCGTCGCTAGCTTAAATACTTTCTGAAAAAAACTTTCTAAAACATGGAAACTTTCCGAATTGACATCATTCATCCTAAAGCTAAAAAACTGCTGAGAGATTTAGCTGATCTTAATTTGATTCGGATTCAACAGGAAAAAAACAAACCTGACATAGACCAAATCCTGATTCGTTTGAGAAAAAAAACCGCCGAGGCACCTAGTTTAGAGGAGGTTACTACAGAAGTAGAAGCTGTCAGGAAAGCGCGCTATGGGAAGTAAGAAAATAATAGTTGACACAAACATTTGGATTAGCTTTTTAATCACCAACAATTTTCCTGGACTTGGCGAATGGATAAAATCGGGAAGAATTAGAATAGTTTATTCTGATGAACTTCTTGAAGAGTTTTTATTGGTTGCAAAGCGACCAAAATTTCGAAAGCACTTTACAACAAAAGATATTCAGCAAATATTTGCTTTATATGAATATTATGGTGATCACTTTTTAGTCGATATCGAAGTAAACGAATGCAGAGATTTGAAGGATAATTTTTTACTTTCTTTAGCAGTAAAAAGCGATGCTGATTTTTTGCTTACAGGAGACCATGACCTTTTGACAATCAAACAAATCGGTAAAACAAAAATTACTTCATGGATTGATTTTCAATTATTTTTTTCTGAAATATAAAACTCAGTAATAGCATTAATACTTTCCATTTTTTTACTGATTAAGTGTATTTTATCCTTTCCCCTGCTCCGCATCCAGTTCAATCAGTATTTCAATGCCAGGACGTGTGTTTCTGAACGAAAAACTACCCTTAAGCGAACGCACCCTGCTGATGATATTCTTCAAACCCAGGGTTTGTTCCGATCTTTCCAATGCTTCATCCAGCTCAAAGCCTATGCCATCATCGCGATAGCTAAGCCTGATGCGGCTGGCTTCCTGAGCCAAATCAATCTGAACCTGCTGAGCCTGAGCATGCTTGATGGTGTTGTTAATCAACTCCGTGATGATACGGTAAAGGGTGAGTTCAATCGTTGAGCCCAAACTGGAAGAGAGATTTTTGTGTTGAAAACTTATTGCTAACAATTTGGTTGCATTCAACGACTGGCAAAAGTTTTCCAGGGATCGGATAAGACCATAATCGGTGATAATTTTCGGCGTAATATTATTGGCAATATTACGGGCACTGCTCACAGCTTCATCAATCAATTTGTTGATGTATTGAATGTTAGCATCATGATCCGCTCTGTTTTCGTTTAGTTCCAGTTCATTCACATAAAGCTTGATAGTCGAAAGTAAAGGCCCCAATCCGTCGTGAATTTCACGAGCAAAACGACTTCGTTCGTTCTCCTCTGTTTCGATAGTGGCTATCAGCACACGCTTTTCCAGCTCTTTGCGGGCCGATATATTTCTGGCAACACAAGTGATACAGAGCCTTTCATCAATTTCAATCAGCCGGCAACTCATCTCTACCGCAATCTTTTTCCCGTTTCGCGAAAGCAGCTCGGTCTCAAAAATATGCATCTTTCGCTGTCTGATTTCATCCAGATGATCCAATACGCCTTCTGTTTGCATGCTTGCTTTGAGTGAGGAAAAACTACGATTCAACAACCCCTCGCGCGAGTATTCGAGCCTTTCGCAAGCCGCCTGATTCACTTCCAGAATTTGACCATTGGTGTCGATTACAAAAATTTGATCTGAACTGGTATTGAAAAGCATCTGATACCTGTGGTTGATGCTAAGCCTTGTCCGTTCTGCTTTCGCAAGCCGTTTCAGGATGGTGCGAATCATAATGGTTCCACTAAGCATCAATACCGAAACCACTAAACCTGCAATTGGCGGCACGGTTTTTCCCACAGCCAAATCAGAAATACCTTCGATAGCCAAAAGCTGAAAAATGTTTTCCAAAGCCATCAGCATCATAGCCGCGGCTATCATCCACCAGGCAATGCGATGCTTTGAAATATTCACATAGTTTACTACCACGGCAAAGGTTATCAACCGCAGTATCAAAGAAGTGCCGATCAAAAAGATTGCTGCAAACATCAGGCTGGGCTATCTGCTTTTTTAAGGGCTATGATGGCTTGCTGCAACACATTGTCAATTTCACGATAAATGGGATAAAAGCCGGCTTCATCATAAATATTTCGCCCTACATAAGATTTAAATAATATTCCTACCTTCTCGCGGGCCAGATTCTTCTCTTCACGATCAGCTGCGATCCCTTTTTCGGCAGCAAATGCTGCTAAACCGTCATACATGGCTTCCGTAAAGCGAAATTGATCAGCAAAGGCTTCTGGCGAACCAAAGCGGCTAAGCTCGGGGCGATGCGTGTCGGCATACTCAAAGGCAAATTGAAACAGCAAGCCGCTATTCGCCAGTCGGTTATAGTAAACCAAACTACTATCCACTTCCAGGGGAACATACACATCTGGCATAATTCCCCCGCCTCCATAGACAATCTTACCCGCCGGAGTGGTATATTTAAGTGAATCAGCAAAATGAATGCTGTCGGGATGCATCAGCTCGCCATTCTCATAACGTTCGATGGCTTCGTGATGATATTCCATTTTGTCTCCATTATAAGGCTTTTGAATGGAGCGGCCTGTTGGTGTATAATACCTGGCAACTGTTAAGCGCACCGCCGAGCCATCCGGAAGCGGCAGTTGCTCTTGTACCAAACCTTTGCCAAAAGAACGCCGTCCTATAATCACACCCCTGTCGTTGTCTTGAAGTGCTCCGGCAACGATCTCGCTGGCACTGGCTGAACCCTCATCAATCAAAACGGCCACTTCAAGACCTTGCAACAATCCTTTCTCTGTTGCGAAAGCAAAAGAGCGGGGACGATTCTTTCCTTCGGTATAGACAATCAGTTTACCATCATCCAGAAACTCATCCGAAACATCACGTGCCGCACTTAAAAATCCACCGGTATTGCCTCGCAAATCAAGCACCAGTTGCTGCATACCTTTGTCGAGCAGCGCTTTTACAGCATCTGTAAACTCTTTATGAGTGGTAGCACTAAACTTATTCAAACGGATAAAACCAATTTTTTCATCCAACATATAGGCAATATCCAGGCTATAAGTCGGAATCACATCACGGGTAATGGTAAAATCAATCAGACCCGCTACTCCCCTACGTATTATTTTTACACGGACTTTAGTCCCTTTATCACCTTTCAGTTTGCGCATGGCATCGCGGTTGGTCACTTCCACACCGGCAACAAGGCTGTCTTCGATATAAATAATGCGATCGCCAGCCATGATACCCACTTTTTCGGAAGGGCCTCCCTTGAGCGGGCTAATAACGGTAATGGTATCTTTTTCGATTCGAAAAGAAACACCAATGCCTTCAAACTTCCCCAATAGCGGATCGTTCATCTCATGAAACTCCTCAGCGGTGATGAAATCACTATGCGGATCGAGTTTTTCAATCATAGCCGCAATAGCTTCGTTTTCAAGCGCTTTACGATCTACATCGTCCACATAATCACTTTCGATGTAGGTTAGGATATTGTCGAGCTTGCTACTGCTATGACCCGGAATGCGCAGCATTTGATGTGAATCGTTTTCAACCGAGAGCCTCATGCCCAGCCAAATGCCGCCGGCCAGCAGGAGCGAAAATATCAGTGGAAGATAAATAAATGGTTTCTTCATCATAACAGAAGTGAATATCAAATTTGAAGCACAAATTTAGCCTTATTTCCTAAGCTGAACTAACGCCCGAGGGGGCAGAATGTTTCAAATCGGATTGAAATGCAAAAACAGAAGCCTGAGCAGAAAAAAGAATTATGTACTATATTTGCCGGATTAAGCAGCTGATAGTCCGATTATTTTCTTCTGGGATTAGTGAAAATAAAACTGATAAAGTATTCGGATTCAGCAGATTTTCATTTTTACCGCCACATGCGGCAAAACAAATTGCAATAACTAAGTCAATACACTATGAAAATTCTGGTTTTAATTGGTAATGTGCCCGACACAACCACCAAAATCAAATTCAATGCCGACAACACGGCATTTGATGCCAGCGGTGTGCAGTGGATCATCAACCCCTGGGACGAGCTCGCCCTCACACGCGCCATGGAACTAAAAGAAGCATACGGTGCTGCTGTCGAAAAAATTGTAGTGGCCAATGTAGGTCGCAGCGAAACAGAAGCCACCTTGCGCAAAGCACTTGCCGTTGGCGCCGACGAAGCCATTCGCATCGATGCCGACCCGCTTGATGCTTTTTATGTTGCCACACAGTTAGCTACAGTAGCTGCTGATTACGACCTTATCCTGGCAGGTATCGAAAATGCCGATTACAATGGCACAGCCGTTGGTGGTATGCTGGCCGAAATGCTCAACAGAAAGTCTGTTTCGGCTGTATCAGGTATCGATCTGGATGGCGATCTGCTTAAAATAAGCCGCGAAATTGATGGCGGATCACAACAACTTAGCATGTCGCTTCCGCTGCTTGCCGTGGTGCAAAAAGGAATCGCCAAAGAACCCCGTATTCCGGCCATGCGTGGCATCATGATGGCCCGCAAAAAACCCCTTAATGTGATTGCTGCCACAGAAGCAGAAGCGCTAACAGCATTTGAACATTTTGAACTTCCCCCCGCAAAAGCTGCCTGCAAAATGGTGGATGAAGATCAGGCTGCCAGCCTCATCAGCTTGTTGCACGAAGAAGCCAAAGTATTGTAAAACCTTAAAGATTTAAACAATGTCAGTACTCGTTTATATAGAAAACTGGGATGGTAAACTCAAAAAACTCAGCTTCGAACTGGCTTCTTACGGAGCACAGCTGGCCGAAAAGCTACAGCTGCCCGTTAAAGCTGTTTCGCTTGGTAAAGTGGATGAGGCAACCCTCAAAACATTAGGAAAATACGGTATTACGGAAGTGCTTTCGGATACCAACGAAGCTTACAACACCCTCGACAACAGCGCTATCGCCAAGGCACTTTTTGCTGCCGCCCAAAAAACAAATGCCACCATCGTAGTGATGGCCAACAACAACCTGGGTAAAGCTGTTTCGCCGCGTCTGGCGGTAAAAATGAAAGCCGGTCTGGTTTCAGCCGTTCAGGGATTGCCGCTGAGTATCGCGCCTTTTGTGGTTAAAAAGATGGTTTTTACCAGCAAAGCCTTTGCTAATATCACCATCAAATCAGCACATAAAATCCTTACCTTGGCGTCTAACTCATTTGGCCTGACAGAGAAAAGCACAGCAACCAGCATCACTGCCTTTGATGCCAGACTTTCAGCCGAAGAATTTGCAACTACGATCATAAGCACAAACAAAGTTACCGGAAAAGTATTGCTGCAGGATGCCGAAATCGTTGTTTCAGGTGGCCGTGGTATGAAAGCAGCCGACAACTGGGGTCAGCTGGAAGAATTAGCCGAAATATTGGGCGCCGGAACAGCTTGCTCACGACCTGTTTCGGATGAAGGTTGGCGTCCACATGCTGAGCATGTTGGCCAAACCGGAAAAATTATTGCTCCCAATCTTTATTTTGCTTTCGGTATTTCTGGCGCCATCCAACATTTGGGTGGGGTGAGCTCATCCAAAGTGATTGTGGCTGTAAACAAAGATCCCGAAGCACCCATCTTCGAAGCTGCCGATTATGGCATCGTAGGTGATGTGTTTAAAGTGTTGCCGCAGTTTATCGAAGCCGTTAAAGAACTGAAGGCCTGATACCCTATTATTTGATCTGAAAGCCGGAGTAGGATTACTTTGGCTTTTTTGTTATCGCTTTTTTGACAAATTAAAAGTATTTTTGTTCTACTGTTGGAATAATCCATATGCTTAAGCGCTTTTGTTTCAATAGAAAAAGTTTCATTAAACGCTACTAAAAAAATGAATATCCAAACTGAAAAATTAGAACTAATTGAATGGATTTCAAGACTAAACGACTCTTCAATAATTCATAAACTGAGGCAAATAAAAGAAGATTATTCTCAATCAGAAGACTGGTGGGAACACTTATCTAAAGAAGAAAAAGCATCAATTGACCGTGGTCTAAAGGATATTGATGAAGGTAGAATTCATTCTTACGACGAAGTAAGGAAGCTTTATGAAAAATACCTATAAAATTATTCGGTCAGAAAAGGCAATTTCTAAATAAAAGGAGTGATAGATTTTCTTGAAAAGCATTGGATTAAAAGAGACATCAAAAAGTTTTCGCAATTACTTGATAAACAGCTAAAACGCATTGATGAAAATCCACGCTTGTTTGCAAAAACAACGTAATCAAAAGGTATGAGAAAAGCGGTATTAACAAAACAGGTAATACTATATTTCAGGCTGGTTAGCGATGAAATCAGAATAATTACTTCATTAGATAGCAGATAAAACCCAACTAATTTGATTAAATGTGATAAGGAAAAATAAATCATTTCCATGAAAAAACTCAGCTGGATACTTCTTTTACTCCTCCTTTCACTCACTACCCGGGCACAATACTACCTCAGCGGCGAAGATCCGGCTGCTATCCGATGGAAACAAATCCAAACCGAACAATTCCGTATCATTTTTCCGCACGAAAATGAGTCGCAGGCACAACAACTGGCTGCGCTACTCGAAAAAACCTATGCTGCCAGCCGCCTCGATTTGGTCAGCCCGGCCGTGAAGTCAGACCTTATCCTTCACACCCGATCTACCATCTCTAATGCCATAGTGGCCTGGGCACCCCGCCGCCTCGACTTTTATAGCACCCCTCCACAAGACGGCTATGCCCAAAACTGGTTCAAACAACTGGCAGCACACGAATTACGCCATGTGGCACAGCTCCAAAAATTAGGTGACGGTTCTACTGGCAAAGTTTTAAATATAGCGCTGGGTCAACAGGCAACTGCTGCCTTACTGGGCGCTTTTGTGCCCCTCTGGTTCATCGAAGGCGATGCTGTGGTCAACGAAACCATGCTCAGCCATTCCGGCCGTGGTCGCGATGGGATTTTTCTGGCTAAACTCAAAGCCCAACTGTTACAGAAAGGCTATTATCTTTACGACAAAGCCTATTTTGGCTCTTACAAAGATTATACGCCTGATATTTATGAGCTTGGCTATTATCTTGTAGGCCACAACAAAGTAAAATATGGCCCTGCAATCTGGGAAAAAGCTTTAGGGCAAACGGCCGATAATCCCTGGACTTTTACCCCCTTTAGCACCGGAATTAAAAAAATAACGGGCAAAGGGAAAAACAGACTTTATCAGGAAACCATGTTCGACCTTTACGAAAAATGGATGCTTGAAAAAGACACCCTGCTTACAGCTGCTGAAGTGGTTAGCCCTGGACACAAAGCTTACACAAACTACCGCTTCCCACAAATTTTGCCCAACGGCAACATCCTCGCCATCAGAACTGCCATCAACGATTTGAGTCGATTGGTAAAAATTGATACCAACGGCAAAACAATAAATTGGCTGCTTCCGGGTGCCATTTACCAACAATCACTTTCGGTTGGGAATTCAAAAGTGGTGTGGGCTGAGCTTCAACCAGATGTGCGCTGGCCAAATCAAACTTATGCAGTGATTAAAATTGCGGATACCAAATCGGGAAAAATCAAACAGCTCACACACAAAAGCAAATACTTCGCACCGGCCATCAGCCCCAACGACAGCCTGATAGCCGCCATCCAGCAAGACGCTTCCGGAAAATCGCGTTTGGTTATCCTTGAAGCTGAAAATGCTTGGATACAACATCAAATTTCCATCAAAGATTATTTCCTGTCCCTTCCAAAATGGCATCCCAACGGCAGGGAAGTGATAGTAATCGCTACGGGTGAGGAGGGCAAGGCGCTGATAAAATTCGATCTGCACACCATGGAATGGAATCAATTGAGCCCGTTCACCTTTGCTGATATCCTGCTTACAGATGTTGCAGCAGACTTGGTGCTTTTCAGCGGTTCATTTGACCAAAGCAGCCAGATTTTTGCAGTTCGCCTTTCTGATAAAGCGCTCTTTCAACTCACCCAACTCGAATTTGCAGCGGCTGATGCCGTTTGGGATCAAAAAAATAATGCACTCATTTTAGCCAATTATCAGGCAGATGGTTTTAGGCTGGAAAAGATTGAAAAACAAAATCTGCTGATGCAGCCTGTTAAATGGCCAGCTAAGGGGGAGTTTAAAATTGCCAGCGAGCTGAGTATGATGAGCAGCCTTTTGATTGATACCATTCCGCTGGAGGCATTAAATCTGGAAGCAAAGAAATACAACAAGGCAGCAAATCTTTTTAATTTGCACAGCTGGTCGCCTGTTTTTGTTGATGTGGATAATATCAGCCTAAAGCCAGGCATCAGCCTTTTCTCACAAAACAGCCTCAGCACCATGGTGGCCGAAGCAGGCTATAGCTACGACATTAACGAACAAACCGGAAAAACAAGTCTGGGCCTGCAATACCGGGGTTGGTATCCTGTTGTTGATTTTGATTTGAGCCATGGCTTGCGAAGAGGACAGGCGCAACATCCGGATACCGGAGAAGCTGTCGATCTTAAATGGAACGAAACAACAGCAGAGCTGGGCTTGAGTCTGCCACTTAGTTTCACCCGTGATAAATTCCTGAGAGGCATCCAGCCTTTTGCAGGCTGGGAGCAGCTTTACCGCAAAATGAATCCTGATGTGGGGCTGCAGTTCAGCGATAAGGATTTCAGCCTGCTCAAGCTGCAGCTTTTTGCGTATAACCAGTTGCGGCAGTCCAAACGCGACCTGTATCCCCGCTGGGGTCAGCAAGTGCAGCTGGTATTTCAACAATCCATGTTCGATTCCCGTCTCAACCAACAGATCGGATTGAGTGCCAGCCTTTATTTTCCGGGCATCCTTCCGCATCATGGCTTGCGGCTTTATGCTGCCAGAGAACTCCGACATACCAGCAGTAATATCTTCAGCCGTATCATCCGCTATCCAAGAGGTTATACGAATCTATATCCCTATGATGCTTATGCTACAATGCTTGATTATACGTTTCCGGTTTTTTACCCAGATTTTAATCTGCCCACTTTCTTTTACCTGCAACGCATTCGGATGTCCCTTTTTGCAGACTATATGCACTACCTCTCGGGTCCTCATACATTCGATCTTGGAAGTGCCGGAGCCGAACTCTACACCGACTGGCATTTCTTCAATCTGCCCGCTCCGGTAGTCCTTGGCGGTCGCCTCACACAGGCCTTTTACACCAACGAAACCATCTTCGAATTCCTATTTGGCATCAACATCTCAGCACTTTATTAAAAAGCAGTTAGCTTTTGGTATTATTAGACTTATAAACCAACTTTTTCGTCTGTTTTACCTGAAACGAAAAAACGACAACGGCGCTCGGCGTAGTCTGTGACTACGTCGATCGAATCCATCGCTGTTGGCCTTGGCTCGTTTCCACTTAATAAGTAAGCTTTTAGTTTTAAGCAAGACTCAACTAATGATTATCTCTTTGACTTTCTTACCTTTATCATCGAGCGACTTGCACTGCGATGCCGGTGCTCGGCGTAGTCTGTGACTACGTCGATCGAATCCATCGCTATTGGCTTTGGCTCGTTTCCACTTAATGAATACGTTTTTAGTTTTCAAAGACAACTATGACTACTCATAAACTCGTGAACGGCGCTCGGCGTAGTCTGTGACTACGTCGATCGAATCCATCGCTGTTGGCTTTGGCTCGTTTCAACTTAATGAATACGTTTTTAGTTTTCAAAGACAACTATGACAACCCATAATCTCGTGAACGGCGCTCGGCGTAGTCTGTGACTACGTCGATCGAATCCATCGCTGTTGGCGTTGGCTCGTTTCAACTTAATAATTAAGTTTTTAGTTTTAAGCAAGACTCAACTAATGATTATCTCTTTCCCAAAGGAAATTTTCGACCTTCAGACCTTCGACCTTCAGACTGACTTTCAGACCTTTAGACAAAAAGTCGCTCTCGCTCCCACGTGAATCCTCATGAATCCATGACCGTGAACCCTAAACACATAAACACTCATCCCCTTGTGTTCTCCGTGAAACCTTAGTGCCCTTTGTGGTTAATCTTTAATTTCAAATCTTGAGGCCACTCCGAAAAGCCAAAAAACTGCTGATTTTCATTTTTTTTGACCCCTACCCTTAAAGGATGAAAGCTAAAAATCAACAGCTTTAGAAAGTCCCCCTTGGGTAATTTAGGAGCAAATTGACTTTTCGGAATGGACTCAATGTTTTAAGAATTTCAAATTAAACGCATCAGCAGTAACTTGAAACACATTTTTCCTATTTGTAAAAAATTTTTTACATATTTGCGTATATTTGTAATCAATATATTACACAATGTTTAAACGAGCACTTTTCTTTACCATTGAAAAACATTTATCCCACAAAAATGCCATCGTCATCACCGGGATGCGGCAAGTAGGCAAAACAACACTCATGAAACAACTTGCTGCGGAATGGCAGGGAAAGCAAATCTGGTTTGACTTTGATAATCCACTCGATCAGATGCTTTTCGAAAACGCGGATTACAACAAAATTTACAACGATCTCTGTCATGCTACAGGAGCCAAAGCTGATGAAAGGTTCCTGGTCTGTATCGATGAAATTCAAAATTTTCCCGAAATCACCACTATCATCAAATACCTCATCGATCATTACCAAGTGAAATTTCTCGTCACTGGTTCATCCAATTATTACCTCAGAAACCTCTTTCCCGAATCTCTCAGTGGCAGAAAATTTCTTTTTGTATTGAATCCTTTGAGCTTCAGAGAATTCTTGTATTTCAACGAACAATTGCCTGATTCTAAAATCCAGCCCAATTTTGCTGAAGTGATTCAACAACACAGCAAATACAACCAGCTAAAACGCATGGAACTATTTGAACAATACATGAACTTTGGTGGATTTCCGGAAGTGGTGCTCACTCACGACCGGGAAACAAAAACGCTGATTCTCAAAAATATCTTTGCCTCCTTTTTCGAAAAAGACATTAAGGTTTTCAGCCAGTTGAAAGACATCAAAGAACTGCGTGATCTGATTTTGCTACTGGGGCCACGCAATGGGAATATGCTTGATGTAACAAGACTATCCTCCGAATTGGGCATCAGCCGGATGAAAATCTATAACTACCTCGAATTCCTCGAAGGAATCTTTTTCCTGCGTCTTATTCCAAAACACACCGCAAATATCGACCGAAGCATTGCAGGAGGCAAAAAAGTCTATTTTTCAGATACCGGCATACTCAATCTCATTACAAAGACCAGCCCGGGTCAATTGCTCGAAACCACCGTTGCCAATCAATTATTGCATTACGGCAATCTGTCTTATTATAACCTTCGCAATACAGCAGAAATTGACTTTATCCTAAACAATAATATCGCCCTCGAAGTAAAACAGAAAGCCATAAAACAAGACCTGTATAAACTCGAAAAACTTGCCACAAAACTAGAAATCCCTGAATACTATATCCTCTCTAATACTCCCGAAACAAAAGAAAAAATAATCTTCCCCTGGTTTCTGTAATCCAATTTGTAAGTCCTGTGACCAGGCATCCCCCCAACCATAAACGAGACAAATTTCAATTAAATTACGCTTTGAGCTCCGTGAAACCTTAGTGCCCTTTGTGGTTAATCTTAAATCTCCTAAACCTGTAAACCTATAAACCTGCTGTTGGCGTTGGCTTTGGCCTTGGCTCGTTTCAACTTAATAAATACGTTTTTAGTTTTCAAAGACAACTATGACAACCCATAAACTCGTGAACGGCGCTCGGCGTAGTCTGTGACTACGTCGATCGAATCCAT
>CAZQFH010000037.1:0-31334 GCA_964592595.1 uncultured Lentimicrobiaceae bacterium
AGATGCTTTTGGCTATTGGCATTTAGCTGTTGGCTCGTTTCAACTTAATAAGCAAAGTTTTAACATAGTAAGATCATAGTATAACAATGATTTGAATTTTGAATTTTAAATCCTCGAATCTCGTAAACCCATAAACTCGTCAACTCATGAACCCGTAAACCCGTAAACCTTAACTAATCATCCGAAATCTCGCTCAGCTTTTTACGGTAGGTCGAAAACACATTGGCACGCGACACATAACCCAGGTAGCGTCCTTTGTGAACCACGGGAATATTATACTTGCCAGATTCCTGAAACTTGCGTGCCACTTCGGCCATAGGCTCACTGGGATCGATGATAAATTGTGGCATCACCATCAGGTTTTCTACGGTAGTATCGTACAAATCGGTATCAAACATAATGTTACGCACATCATCCATCAGGATGTGACCCATAAAGCTTTCATCTTCAGCTACAACCGGAAAGATATTGCGTTTGGATTGTGCAATGATGCCAACCAAATCGCGTAAGGTAGTGCCAGGCCTTATCACACTAAAATTGGTTTCGACAAGTCGGCGTAAGCTCATCATATTCAAGATGCTGCGGTCTTTGTTATGGGTGAGTAATTCGCCGCGTTCTGCAAGCTGATAGGTGTAAACAGAATTGGTGTTGAAGATTTTTACGGTGGCAAACGAGATTGTACTCACGATCATCAGCGGCACAAAGAGGGTGTAGCCGTTAGTGATTTCAGCAATTAAAAAGATACCTGTGAGCGGTGCATGCAGGATGCCGGCAATCATACCTGCCATACCCACCAGCGCAAATTTCCCGGGATGCAATTCACCCAAACCCAGCTGGTTTGTAAAAAGGGCAAAAAACAAGCCGGTAAAAGCTCCTATAAACAGGGCGGGAGCAAAAACGCCTCCTACACCTCCGGCTCCAAAAGTAAAGGCTGTGGCAAAGGCCTTAACAAGAATCACTGCGATGAAAAGGATAAAAATTACCCAGCTAATATCTTTGTATGAAAAGAAAATACTGTTGTTGTAGAGTGCACCATAATCGCCCTGCAAACTTTGGTTGATGGCTTCGTAACCTTCGCCATAAAGTGCCGGGAAAAAGAAAATCAACACACCCAATAAGCCGCTGCCAATAAGAAAACGCTTCCACATGCTACCAAAACGCTTAAAAAAGGTTTCTGTGAGGATATACACCTGGGTAAAATAGGCCGAAGTTAATCCTGCCAAAATACCCAGCGCCATATAATAGACCGTGTTGGATGGATTGAAGGCTTCGTGCAGCTCAATGGGATACATAACTGCTTGACCCATCATAAAATAGGAAGTAAGTACGGCAGTGAGTGAGGCTATCAGTAAAGGTACGAGCGAAGCCATCGAAAGGTCGATCATGATTACTTCCAGTGCAAAAACTATCCCGGCAATGGGCGACTGAAAGATGGCTGCCATGGCCGCGGCGCTCGAAAGGCTGATCATCAGGGTGATTTGCTTAAAATT
Organism: uncultured Lentimicrobiaceae bacterium; assembly: GCA_964592595.1. Classification (GTDB taxonomy): domain Bacteria; phylum Bacteroidota; class Bacteroidia; order Bacteroidales; family F082; genus UBA5536. The sequence goes on from CAZQFH010000037.1 coordinate 1,491, forward strand.
AAGCCGCAGCAACTGCCCCAGGTTTGATCCGATGGCTGCACCTGTTGAAACGGTTGGTCCTTCAAGTCCTACCGATCCACCAAAACCAACCGTTAAAGCACTGGTGATAATGGCCGAAAAAGTATTATGCCTCTTGATGATGCCGTTTTTGCGGCTGATGGCATACAATACTCCGGGAATGCCATGACCAATATCTTGGCGTACAATGTAACGCATAAAAACAATCGCCAGAAAAATACCTACAGTGGGATAAATGAAATAGAAATAGTTTTCGTACTGACTGGTAAATCCACTGGTAAGCAGGTCCTTGATCAGATGGGCAGCGTATTTTATGATGATCGCCGATAAACCAGCCAAAATACCTACAACAACACTCAGCACATACATCCATTGCTTGTCGCTGATATGATTGCTGCGCCAGCGCAAAAAACGTCTCAGAAGGATTTCAACTTTCAAAAGGCTCTGGTTTTAAGCCGCGAAATTATTAAATTGCCTTCACACTGGCAACTAAGAGTTTGGCAAAGCTTAAACAATAGGGAAGTATCAGCTTAAAATCATTCATTTTAGTATCTTCGCAGCTTAACAGAAATGCAATGAAAATTATCAGCTACAACGTAAATGGAATCAGAGCGGCCATCAACAAGGGTTTTCTCGACTGGCTAAAAACAGAAGCACCGGATGTGATTTGCCTGCAGGAGATAAAAGCTGTTCACGAACAAATCCCTTTGATGGATTTTGAAGCATTGGGATATGCTCATCATTGGTTTCCGGCTCAAAAGAAAGGCTATAGCGGAACAGCCTTACTATCTAAAAAACAGCCGGATAGAGTGATTTACGGCATGAATCTGTCACAATATGACAATGAGGGAAGGTTGTTGCGCGCCGATTTTGGTGAGCTGAGCGTGTTAAGTATTTATCATCCTTCGGGTAGCAGTGGCAATGAACGTCAGGCTTTTAAAATGCAGTGGCTGAGCGATTTTCAGGATTATGTGCTAAACCTCAGAAAGGAACGCCCCAAATTGGTGCTTTCGGGGGATTACAATATTTGTCATCAAGCCATTGATATTCACGATCCGGTTCGCAATGCTACTGTTTCAGGATTTTTACCTGAAGAACGCGAATGGATGACGGGATTTTTGAAAGAGGGCTTCGTTGATAGTTTCAGGGAATTGAACAAAGCGCCGCACAACTACAGCTGGTGGAGCTACCGTGCCAATGCCCGTGCCAATAACAAAGGCTGGCGCATCGATTACCATATGCTGTCAGAAAATCTGCTCCCGCAATTAAAGTCGGCCTCCATCCTACCCTACATAAAACATTCAGATCATTGTCCGGTAGTGGTAGAGCTGGCTGATTAAAAGCTACTTCTCGAGCACCACAAAAGCACTTGCCATTTCCTTTATGTGCGAAAGGCTGAGGTGAATATGTTTTACCTCCTGCTTTTCGATGAATTCTTTTACCTTCCCATGCAGGTGAATCACAGGTTTGCCCAATTCGTCATTGATCACTTCTATTTCATGAAAAGCCATGCCATAACGGTAGCCAGTTCCAAGGGCTTTAAAAAATGCTTCCTTGGCAGCAAAGCGGGCTGCATAATGCTGGTATTTACTGGCTTTGTGGTCTGCGTATTCCTGTTCGCGTTCCGTAAAAAGTTTTTCTTTAAGTGTATTCCCGCTATTCATATGACGCTCCATGCGGGCCACTTCGATGATGTCGTTGCCGATGCCAAAAATCATACTGCTAAAATTTAAGCAAAGTTAGGTGATTTTTAATCAATCGTCGTTTTGTAATTTTATAGCTGGCTGCATTGCAGGTTTTTGTGTGTAGATGTGTATAACGGTTGATAAAAAAAGTATATTTGCTTATGTTTTTAATCGACTTGGTATATAACCTGAATGTTCTGGTTGCCATCAGTGTGTTTTCGGGTTTTATCGATTTGAGATACAGCCGCAAGCAGCTTAACGGGAAAGTTATGCAAGGCCTTTTGTTTGGCTTTGCTGCTGTGATTGGGATGATGTATCCTTTTATCCTTACAGAGGGAATCATTTTCGATGGAAGAACAGTTGTAATCAGTTTGGCAACGGCATTCTTTGGTCCCTTATCGGGCTTGATTGCAGGATTGATCGCCTCGGCTTACCGGCTTTTTGTGGTTGGAGGTTCTGGTTCTTTAACCGGTCTGCTTACGCTTTTAGCTGCTTTTGTGGTTGGATTGGGGTTTTATTATTTCAAAAAGTATAAAAATATAAAAACCTATAGCCTGAAACAGCTTTATGTTTTGGGTCTTTTGGTTCATATCCTTATGTTGCTTTTGATTTTTACGCTGCCTGGTGCGCATCAAAAAGAAGCTTTTCAGCTGATTAGCCTCACAGTTATAGGAGCTTATCCACTGGTAAGCATGTTGATAGGTAAAATTCTTTTAGATCAGGAGATGAATCAGGAGCTGATGAAAACGCTCAGGCAAAGTGAAGAGCAATACCGGATGCTTATCACACATCAAACTGACCTGGTAGTGAAAGTTGACAATGACAACAGGCTGCATTATGTGAGCCCTTCTTATTGCAGACTTTTCGACAAAACAGAAGAAGAACTGCTGGGTAAAACTTTTGTGCCGCTAATTCATGAAGATGATAGAGAAACCACTATTGAAGCCATGAAAAGTTTAAACCTGCCGCCACATACAGCCTATATCGAGCAACGGGTTGGCACGCCAAAGGGGTTCAGGTGGTTGGCATGGTCAGATAAGGCTGTACTGGATGAAATGGGAAATATTGAAGCCGTAATTGGAGTAGGTCGCGATATCACAGATCGTAAAAATGCCGAAATTGCCCGCCGTCGCAGCGAAGAACGCTACCGCCACTTATTCAACGCCTCTCCTTTGGGCATCATCCTCGAAGATCCTAACGGGATGATTTTGGAAGTGAACCAAACCCTTTGTAAGTATTACGAATACCAACCCAACGAGCTGATTGGGCAACAAATAACACTGCTGGTTCCGGAACAGCTTCGCGAAAAAGTAAAGGAGAACCTGCAAGCGATTCTTCATAATAAAATGTTGCATAGCACGGTTGAAGGTGTTACAAAAACCGGCAAAAAGAAAATATTGGAACTGATCGAAACGGTTATCAGTCTTCCCGATGGAAATTTGGGAATTTTATCAATTGCAAGAGATATTACCGAACAAGAACTGATCAAGGAACGGCTGCGACAGACACAGGTGCGCAATGCGGCCATCGTGAGTGCCATTCCGGATATGATGTTTTCGATGAATCCCGATGGGCTGGTAGTGGATGCTGTTGGTAATCGGGAAGGAAACAACAAACTGTGGAACGAAAAAACGGCTTTGTCAAAAAATATTCGCTCACTTGTCCCTCGCGATTTAGCGGAGCGATTAAATGATAGCCTTACCAAAACCTTGCAATCGGGCGAGTTGGTTTCTTTTGAATATGCACTGGGTTTGGGTCATCATCAAAGCTGGTTCGATGTGCGTATGGTAAAAAGCAGCGATACGGAAGTGCTGGCCATCGTGCGCAATGTCAGTCATCGCAAGAAACAGGAAATAGAAATTCAAAATCAAAACAGGTTTATTGAAAGACTGCTGGATTCTATTCCCAATCCGCTGTTTTACATGAATCGCGATGGCGTTTACCTTGGTGTGAATAAAGCTTTTGAGCGTTTCTACGGCATCACAAAAGAATCAATGATTGGTAAGAAAATATTCGAATTGCCTTTTGAAGCCGATCCCTTTGAGCGTAGTTTGAGCGATCAGGCTATCTTTAGCGGAAAAGAGCAACAACAAATTCTCGAACGCACCATTCAATTCAAAGATGGCAGCTTGCGTGAAGCTATTATCACCAAATCGCCTTTCCCTGACAGCAGCAACCAGATTGATGGCTTAATTGGCATTGTGATGGATATCACCGAGCGTAAAAGCATGGAACGCGATTTGGTCAATGCCAAAGAAAAGGCGGAAGAAAGTGATAAGCTAAAAACCTCTTTCCTCAATAACCTTTCCCACGAAATTCGTACGCCACTCAATGCAATTATTGGTTTTGCCGAATTGCTCGAAATGGGTTATCCACCCGAACAGCAGGAAAAATTTATCCGTACAATCAATAGCAATTCAGAGCAACTTTTGCATATCATTGACGATGTGCTGGCCATTTCACGCATGGATTCAGAAAGCATGCCGCTTGAAACTTTTAGGTTCAATGTTAAGGACTTACTTTTGGATTTAAGGGATACATTTGAACCTGAGGCAGGACAAAAATCTTTGGATCTGATCCTTGAAGAAGCACCTGATATTGCGGTGGAGGCTGATAAAGGGAAAATCAGGCAAGTGCTCTCAGGCCTCATTTCCAATGCTTTGAAATATACGGAGCAGGGAAGTATTCATTTTGGGTGCGAACAGCGGAACAATGAATTGTTGTTTTATGCGAAAGATACCGGAATGGGAATTCCTGAAGCGGAACAGCAAAAGATTTTTGATCGCTTCTACCGCGGAGATGATGCTCAGATGAAAGCTATACGTGGTAATGGTTTGGGTTTGAGTATTGCTAAAGGATTGGTGGAATTGATGCAAGGTGAGCTTTTCCTGCAATCCAAACCGGGCAAAGGGAGTAAGTTTTCTTTTACGATACCTGTTAAGGTTTCGCAACAACTTTACGAAAAACCTGTGGCAGTAAAAACCTCAGCTTTGTCTTTTGATCGTATTTTGGTTGCAGAAGATGAAACAGACAATTTTGAGTTGATAAAATTTAGCCTTGAGCCGATTTGTCAGCACATCGATCATGCCCACAGCGGAAATGAGGTGCTCGGACTGGTCGAAAACAATAGGTACGATGTGGTACTAATGGATTTGAAAATGCCTGTTATGGATGGATTTGAAGCTACCAAAGTGCTTCACAATAAGCATCCGCAAATCCCTGTAATTGCACTTTCGGCTTTTCAGCAAACAGAAGATAAAATACGAGCCAGGGAAGCTGGTTGTGTTGCGTTTTTAGAAAAGCCGCTTCAGATAGAGCAGCTGTATAAGGTTTTAAGATCAATCAGCCACTGATGGCTTACAATAGAACCGACTATTAACAATAGATTAATCCTTCCCCGGGATTACCAGTTATAGTTGCATCTCCTTCCGTGAAACGTTTTCCCGAAATCCAGGCTAATACACTGTCAACGGCATGATTGCTTACCAAAGAGGCAGCCTCAAATTCTATTTTATGTGCTGCCAACCAGCGAAGCAAGTGTTGTTTTCTTTCCTCATCTTTTACTGTTTTACCAAAAAGCAAACGTGCCGTATAAGCTGGATAAGTCTCTTTAGCAGCAAGATTGGATGCTTCACACCAAAAGGCCAGCTGCATGGCACGTGCCGTTAATCCACCCAGGAACATGGGCGACATGGCACCAAGTTTTTTGTCGGCTTCGCGGTAGAAAAAATCGCTGCCTTCCGATTGGTAGGCATGCGGCAGACTAAGTGGCGCATCGATAAATACAAAATCAGGATTCAATTGCCCGATCAGCTCTTTAACCAAAGCATCGGCATCCTGTTTTTTACGTGACTGAACAACTTGCAAACGCTCGTTTTCCTGAAAGCAAACAGCCGTTGTACCAGCCATTTTAGCGCCAAAATCAATACCCAACCAGCGCATCAATAGGTAATATTTTCGAGTGGCTTGCCGGGTTTTGCATAGCTGAAGCGGGCAATTTTTTTTGTGCTCAGGTATGCGTCAAGCCCCGAAACGGTAATGCTTCCGGCTTGGTTCAGGTCGATAAAACCATCTGATTTTACAATTTCCGGTGGTAGTATCACTTCTATTATTTCACCGGCAATCAATAGGGTTTGATTCGCTTGAATCAATATTTGTTCAACTGATTTAAGACCAATTCTGATGTCAGCTTCCTGCACATAAGGTGCTTTGATGTTTTCGCTGTAGAAAGGAGTGAGACCAACTGCTTCAAATTCCGAAATGTCATCAGCATAGCGTGCGCTGGTTTGATGAGCCTTACGCACAAAACTTTCATTAACATGATTGAGTGTGAAAATCCCCGTTTCATTTATGTTTTGAAGTGTATGCCGCGGCACAGAGGCAGGCCTCACAATTATGCCAATTAGCGAAGGATCAGCTCCCAGATGTATCACTTGCGAAAATGCCGCCAGGTTAGTTTGACCCTTTTCATTTTGAGTACCTGCCAGATTGAGACTTTTAAATCCTGTAAGACTATTGAAAAAATGGGTGCGGTAATGCTTTTCCATTTGTTCAAAATCTGATGGAAGCAAGGTTTTTAAGCTTCTCATTTTTTCAGGGTTTCAATTGCGAAAGACCTCCATCCACGCCGACTGTTTGTCCTGTTATCCAACTGCTTTGTTCCGAAAGTAAAAAGCTTGCTGCTGCAGCAATATCGCTTGCTTTGCCAACGCGTTGCAATGGATGGCGTTTGGCTGAGGCTTCTTCTTTTTCGGGGCTTCCCAATAATTTGGTTGCCAATGGGGTATCTGTAAGCGAGGGGGAAATTACATTAACACGGATGGTAGGCGCCCATTCGGCTGCCAGCGATTTGGCTAATCCTTCCACAGCGGCTTTGGAGGCTGCCACACTGCTGTGAAACGACATTCCCTGAGAAACAGCTACCGTGCTAAAAAGTACTACTGACGGATTGTTGCCGGCTTTAAGGGCTTTGAATGCTGCCTGAAGCACTTTAACAGCTCCTATCACGTTGATTTCGAAATCTGCTCTGAAAGCTTCCGGCTTCAATGCCCTGAAAGGCTTTAGGTTGATTGTTCCCGGACAGTAAACCAAACCATCCAGTGTTTCCGGAAAATCTTCACCTTTCCAATCGTCCGACATGAAACCGGCATTGAGCATGGTAGCATTTTCAAGATGCGAAAGCGTTTCAGGCTGACTGCTCATCAAAAAAAGTTCGTGACCAGCTTCGCTCAGCTGCTCAGCTATTGCTTTCCCGATGCCTCCTCCGGCACCAACAATTAGTATTTTACGCATGATAATATGTTTGCTATCAAAAACAATGCGCAGCTCTTATTGTTTAAAATAAGTTGAAAAACATTAAACAAAAAATATGTTTATTATGGAGCGTGTTTCAAATCTTAAAGGTGGCAACTGAAATATAAGCAGAATTTTTCCTGAACATTAAACTTTCGTGTTATGTATTGCCTCCACTTCGCCCATTACTGCTTCATCCCATCCAATCATGGCATTAAAGCATTTGAAATGACTAAAATCCTCCAGGTCTGCCACTTTAATATCAGCTTCTTTGATTAAACCCTGATCGAGCAGAAATGCTCTTCGTGCACCTTTGAGTAAGGGTTGGGCAGGCGTAAACCATTCATCTCCATCAAAAAAGGCAATATTACAATAGGAGGTGTCTGTAATCAACCCCTGTTTTATTAAAAGTACGTCATCAGCACCACCTTTTGATTCAAAAAGTTTATTTAAGGCAGCGCGATCAATATATTTTAAGTTGTAATCCAGTTCGTTGGCTTCGAAAAGCTTTAAACTTTTGATGGCTTTTAATTGATAGGGATGATATTCGGGTTGTTGCATTGTTTTTCCGTAAAGTATTCTGCATTTATACTTCCCATGCGCAGGAACGGGAAACACTGCTAACCAATCTTTTAATGCATGTTTTATCGTTTGGCCAAAATAGCTTTCGGATGAATAATCCATCCTGGCCTGATGGTATTCCAACAATGGAAACTTGCCATCGATCAGCAGTATGCTTTCCAGCAGTGGAAATTCAATGTGATACGACATTTGCTTTCATTTTTTAGCTGCTTGTATAGTAAAAGGCAGGTAAACTTTTTCTAAAAGTTCTTTAAATTCTGTATCAACTTTGCTGTTTACTGTGATACCGCCACCTGCCTTATAAACAAGTCCATTCTTTGTTTGCTCCACAAAACGAATCATCACACCACTATCCACATTTTGTCCGTCGAAAATACCCATCACACCGGTGTAATAGCCTCTTGAGTAGTTTTCGGTCTGCAGGATGATTTCGATAGTGCGTTTTTTCGGCGCTCCTGTAATGGATCCTGCTGGCAAAAGTTTTTGAAAGATAGTACCCAGATTTTGTCTGTAATCATGTCGCAATACACCACTGATCCGGCTGCTGCTTTGCCATAAAGCACCCCGGTTGGTTTCAACTTTTTGTAAAAATCTAAAGTCATTCACCCGAATTTTTTCTGCAACGCTATTCAAATCGTTGCGCAACAAATCAACAATGGTATAGTGTTCGGCCTTTTCCTTTGGATCATCAAGCAATTCTTGTGCAGAACCTTCACGATCAGCCTGTATGGTTCCTTTCATCGGAAAAGTGCTGATTATGCCCGCTTGAATAGTGACAAATGTTTCCGGCGAAAAAACAACGCATTCATTTGCTATCCAAAGTTTGTATTTTGCCTTGCTCTGCGCGAAGATCTGAAGCAGATCGAGGTTTGTTTCAACCGCTACGGGCATGGTTAGATTAAGCAAATAGGTATCGCCCCGCCGAAGATGATGCATCACCTGCTCAAAAGCTTTGTGATAATGAGCTTCATCAGCTTTTAAAGCATGGAAAAATGGTGTTTCCCTGAGTTTTTCAACGGGTGTATAATCAAATCCGTTACCATTGATTTGAAAGCGGATTTTTTGCGCATCCAGTTCATCAATTGGAACGACAAGTGGTTTTTGCAGCTCAAAATCCAGGATAAACAAAAAAGGGATGCCGGATTTACCGAGCTTATCCATTTCCTGAAAACATTTTTCTGCCTGATTCATGCGGGCAAAGATAAGGTCATTTGTTTTTATCGAAATCTGCCTGTTCTTTTATCAGCGCTTTCTGCCTGCTTTTCTTACTTTTGCCTTTCAAGTAAAACGTATGAAAAATTTCTTCTTTCTTTTTGCGCTGCTTTTTGCCGGAAACTATATGCTGGCACAGGATACCCTGAGAGTAATGCATTATAATCTGCTTTATTATGGAGTTGTAACGAGTTGGTGTACAAATATTAACAATAATGTGGATGACAAAAATATGCACCTGCGAACCATCCTGGATGAGGTGCAACCGGATATTTTTACCGTTAATGAGATTTCAGCCAACGAAATAGTACAAAACCAATTGATGCAGAACACTTTAAATGTTGACGGAAAGGATTATTATCAAAAAGCTGGAGTGCGTAATCAGGCCGGTTCGAGCATTGTGAATATGCTTTATTATGATTCGCGCAAGCTTAAGTTGAAACAACAATATACTGCTCAGCAATATGTTAGAGATATTGATGTGTACGAGTTATATTATAATTCGGTTGATCTGGCTCTTGGCGATACCGCTTTTGTGGTTTGTGTGGTGGCCCACCTAAAAGCAGGTAGTGATGAAGATGATGCTGCCACACGTCAGGTGCAGGTAACTTCGGTGATGCAGTTTTTAGAGCAGCATTACACCAGCGAGAACATCTTGTTTATGGGTGATTTTAATGTATATTCGGGTGCTGAAGCAGCCTATCAGACGATCACAAATTATGCTAATATCGATATGCGTTTTCTGGATCCGATCTCGCAAAACGGCTCTTGGCACAACAACTCAGCTTTTGCCGGAATACACACACAATCAACCAATACCAGCTCCAACGGTTGTGCTTCTTCGGGAGGCATGGACGATCGTTTCGACTTTATCCTCATCTCGGATGAAGTGAGGTTTGGAACAAATGATGTAAGGTATGTCACGGATTCGTATCAGGCTTTTGGGCAGGATGGTAACAGGTTCAATGGCAGTATTGTAAACCCTGCGAACACTGCGGTTTCTGAGGAAATTGCATCAGCGCTTCATCAAATGTCGGATCATTTGCCGGTAGTATTAGATCTGAGGGTGGATAAAGTGCTTGACCTCAACGAAAATTGGGCAAAACCATTTTTGGCTAAAATAAGCCCTAATCCGGCACACAACAGGCTGTTATTGGATTTTTATTTAAGCCGGCCGGCCGGAATGCAGGTGAATATTTTTAATATGCAGGGAAAGTTGAAAAGCAGCCAGAAGTTTGATGCAATTGCCGGAAAGAATCATTTTGAAACCAATCTGGAACAGCTTTCGGCTGGGATTTATTTGCTGCAGCTTGCCGATGGAAAAGGAAATGTGGAAGTGCTTCGGCTGGTAAAAACCAGATAAGGGTTTTTTATTGCTTCAGCAAAATTATTCAGGCTATCTGGAATTTACTATCGAAGACTACTGCAAATGCTGATTTAAGAACTGTTTTTACTTTTTCAATATCCTGAGCTGTCCCCAGCTCTTTTTCCATCGAAGTTACTCCCTTGTCCGTAAATCCACAGGGATTGATGTACTCATAAAACCGTAAATCAGTGTTCACATTAAAGGCAAATCCGTGCATGGTAACACCTCTGCTGGCTCTAACCCCAATAGCACAAATTTTCCGTGATTTGCCTTTTACTTCCGGGTCGAGCCACACGCCGGTAGCACCTTCAAGGCGTGAAGCTGCGATGTCAAACTGCTCCAGTGTGCGGATTACTGCTTCCTCCAACCGAAAAATATATTCCCGCACGCCAATTATAAAACGGTCGAGATTGATTATGGGATAGCCAACAATTTGTCCGGGCCCATGATAGGTGATATCGCCTCCGCGATTAATGCGGTAAAAAGATGCTCCTTTTGCGCGCAGAAAATCTTCATTCACCAGCAGATTTGTTTCGCTGCCACTTTTGCCCAGCGTATAAACATGCGGATGTTCCACAAACAACAAATGCCCGGCATCTGATCGACTGTCTTTGTTTTTGATCAGCTCCTGAAACAAAGTTTCCTGATAATCCCAGGCTTGCTGGTAATCCATCGTGCCAAGATCAGTGAAAAGGAGTTGTTCGTGCATCACAAAATATGTTTTTCAGCATGATAGGAACTGCGTACCATTGGACCGCTTTCCACATGACGGAAGCCCATTTTTAGGCCTTCTTCTTCATACATTTTGAACACCTCCAGCTTCACAAACTCTTTCACAGGCAGATGGTTACGAGTAGGTTGCAGGTATTGGCCGATTGTCATAACGGTGGCTCCGGTAGCGCGTATGTCGCGCATGGTTTCGAGCACTTCTTCTTGTGTTTCTCCCAAACCAAGCATCACGCCCGACTTAGCAATGACGCCGGCTTCGGCAATGGTTTTCAACACTTTCAGACTGAGGTCGTATTTGGCGCGGCTACGCACCCAGGGCGTCATACGGCGAACGGTTTCCAGGTTGTGCGAAATCACTTCCGGACCGGCTTCCACCACTTTCATGATGAGCTCCTCACGTCCGTCGAAATCCGGGATCAGGGTTTCCATGGTCGTGCCCGGACTTTCTCTTTTGATGGCTTTGATGGTGAGCGCCCAAATTTCAGAACCACCATCTTTCAAATCATCACGATCTACAGAGGTAAGCACCACATGCTTGAGCTTCATCAGTTTAACGCTTTCTGCAACGCGATCAGGTTCCTGCCAGTCGGCGGGCAGTGGACGACCGGTTTTTACATTACAAAAGCCACACGAACGGGTACAGATGTCGCCCAAAATCATCAGGGTGGCAGTACCTCTTCCCCAGCATTCGTGCATATTGGGGCAATGGCCGCTGGTGCAGATGGTGTGTAGTTTGTGCTGATCAACGATTGCTCTTACAGAAAGGTAAGTCTTTCCGGCAGGCACTTTGGTTTTCAGCCATTCGGGCTTGCGCATCAGTATATTGGTACGTTCTTTTTCCATGAACTTGCTTTCTATTTTGATGAGCTGCAAAATTAAGCATTATAACCGGAAAAGGATTTCGTTTGTGATGAACTTAAAAAGCATTTTAAATCATCCCAACTCAAATGTGGTGATGCCAAATATCTTATGCACCGGTAACTCAGGTGGTTTACCAAAATACATCCTGCCGCATTCAAAAACATATTCAGCCTGATATTTTTTTACCAGCTTTACAGCATCGGGATTAGTGACCGGAATATCCAAAAAGACGGATTGGTGTGGGACGGCGTCAAGGCAAGCGCGATAAAGTGCTTCGGCAACGGGAAAAGTTTCTGCAAAAAGCGGTCCGATTTTATAGCCTGTTCCCGCTTTGCGCAACAAGGCATAGCCTTTCAATTCCTGATTTTCAATAAAAGTGAATGGCTGGCTTTCGGGAAGCTGAAGCCAATGGCGCAAAAATTCAGCCCGCTGAAATCCAAAGCATTGTGTATCAAATTTTAACACTTTATCAAAATGAGCAGCTGAATAAGGGATTATATTCCCGGAGGTTGAAAAAGCTTCGCCTTTACGTTCATAACGTTCGTCGCGAAAAGCCAGCTCAAAGCCACCTTTGCGATAAAAGTCCTGCATGGCCAAAACGCCGTCCATACCAATGGAAGCGCCAGGTTTAAGTCGCGACAGCAAGCGATCGCGCCGGCTAAGCCAAAGTTGTCTGCCTAACCCTTTGGAGCGATATTCGGGCTTTACAATAAAAAAACCCATAAACCCGAACAGGCCATCATAAGAAACAATCGATCCACCTGCTATCAATTCATCTTGAATGAAATATCCCACAAAACCTTGTGAGTCAGTCTTCCAAAAAGCTGTGGCATCATAAGGCCCGGGATTCCAGCCTTCGGCAGCTGCCCAGGAAACCAGTGTTTCAACTTGTTGAAAATCAAGTTGACGTAGTACGAAATTTGTGTGATCGAGCTTGTTCATAATTATTTGATTGGTAAAAAATAGCAAGCAGTGAGATTCAAAAGTAGTATAATTTTATGACAAGCGGCAAACAGAAAACACCTAAGTGCATACAAATAAGTGGGTTGTTTCACTAAACGCTTTTACCGAAAACTGAATTGATCTTGCTGAAGATTGATTTTCTATTATTTTTGTTGTTTAAGTTTTCGCTTACTGATGCAGGCGCAAACTAACTAACAAGATTTTTCATGCGAAAAAGCACTCACTATCACCTCATTTTACTCGCTATGCTGATTTTGCCATTCAGCTTATTGGGTCAACAAACCCAAACTTTTCCGAATGGCCTACAAAAAATCTATCAACAAGAAATGTATTTCCCTGATTTTCCTGTTCTTACAAGCGAGCATATTGTCCAGAAATCGACCTTGCCTGTTTCGGTTGATAATTCAACTTTACCTTTTTTACGGCCTGTTTTCAGGCAACAGGGTGCATCCTGCGGACAGGCAGCTATTGTGGGGTATAATTTTACCTATGAAATAAATCGCCTGAGAAATGTTGCTTCTGATACTTCCATTCATTTATATCCTGATCATTTTGTATGGAATTTCATGAACGCCGCTGCGCCTTATTATGGTGAAGGCGTGAGCTATTTTCACACCTTCGATTTGCTTTATGATGCAGGAAATCCCAACGAATTACTTTACGGACCAATTGAACTCGATGATAGTTATTATTGGCCAAGCGGTTACGAGGTTTACTATAATGCTATGACAAACCGTATCAGCGGAGCGGCATCAATTCGTGCCGGCACGCCTGAAGGGCTGGAAGTACTCAAACACTGGCTGCACAACCACCTCGAAGGTGCTGAAACTGGCGGTGTGGCTAATTTTTATGCCGGATTGGCTTATGGCTTGCAAGTAATTCCTGCTGATAGTCCGGAGGCCGGGAAACATACTTTCCTTCGTTTTGGGCCTGATGCCACCCATGCCATGACCATCGTCGGTTATAACGATTCCATCCGTTTTGATATCAACCAGGACGGGCAATACACAAACCATCTTGATATCACCGGAGATGGCATCGTAGATATGCGCGACTGGGAATTTGGTGCGCTTAAAGCAGTGAATTCTTATGGTCAGAGTTGGGGTGATGATGGCTTTTTTTACCTGATGTATCGCACACTGGCCATGGATTATGGAGCAGAAGGCGGCATTTGGAACAATAGCGTGCAAGTGATGTTTCCTGAGCTGCAATGGCATCCAAAACTTACCATCAAAGCAAGCCTCAAGTATAATTCGCGCGAAAAAATCCGTATCAGAGCAGGCGTAAGTACCGATACTTCCCGTCATATACCCGAACACACCATCAGTTTTACCCATTTTAAGTTTCAGGGTGGTGATTATCCGATGCGGGGCAGAGGAATTGATGCCAACGAGCCTCTCGAATTTGGTCTGGATATCAGTGAATTACTAAGCTATGTGCCTGCCGGCCAGCCAGCGCGTTTCTTTTTGCTGATTGATGAGAAAGATCCTGATAGTGCAGGGTCAGGGGTGCTGCAATACATGAGTCTGCACGAATATGAGCAGGAAAATCTGACTCAGGAACTTGAGGCTGATTTTGTGCCCAAGGCTATCCGAAACAATGGAACTACCTACGCTTCAGTGTTACTAACTCCTCAATCAGAGCCTCCTTCATTTTTGCCCGATGAGCGAATTGGAATTAATGCTTTTGATGATACTATTATCAATCTGCAAGCTGTTTCGGGTGAGGCTCCTTTCAGTTGGCAAATCTTGCCTGATTACATCGAGTCGGCTCAGATAAAACCCTATCCGGAAGTGCAAACGACAATACTTCCGGTGGCTGATGAGGATCAGGGTTATGCGACTGTTCCTTTGCCTTTTTCCTTTACTTTTGCAGGACAAAGCTACGATACACTTTATATGCATGTGGATGGTTATCTGATGTTTGAACCTGAAGATATGCCCTATTATTATTTGTTGTATGATGAACTTTACCTGCGCCAGCTTAAAATTATTGCAGCTTATATGAATCAGGATTTGGGCTTACTGAGTGCTTCCGACAGGATAGGCTTCAGCGCTAATGCTGATAGTCTTTTATTGCAATGGCAGATCAGCGGAGGCTCCCCAGCATCAAGTCTTGAGTTTAGCGCAATACTTTTCCCTGATGGGGAAATAAAATTCCATTACAAGACCCTCCCATCCGATGTTGAAATTTTACCTGTGATTGGTTTGGGTTTTGCCGGGCTGGAAAATTCCCGCCAGTCAAAGCCGCATTATTCAAACTATTCCGGACAAATTCTTCCTGAAAATCTCTTGTTGACACTTACACCGGGAGCGAATTTGCAGCGACTATCAATCAATCAGAATCAACAATTGAACTGGGTTGGTGGCAGTGCCGACTTTGGCAATGCCACACTGCGCATGACTGATGCCCAAAGAGGCTTTTCGGAGCAACCGATATTTGTTACAGGCGGCCCTGTTTTGAAGCTGTCATTAGCTGATGGTGAGTCTTATGTAGCTACTTCATCACCTACTGCTTTAGATATTTATCTTCAAAATCTTGGCAATCAAACGATCGAAATCACTTCGCTGCAATTACTTGCAGCCAGCACAGGTTTTCAACTTCAAAGCTCGCTTCCCGAAGAGCTTATAATGGAAGGAGAATCAGATCTTTGGATACGGAACGCTGCTGTTATTCAACCGGATGATGCTTCCATCCAAGATGTTGCCATTAATATTGTGGCTGAAGTTGATGGTAGTGAAATTTTGACTCAACAATCCTTCGAAACAGCTTTTTCGTTGCCCATACTTTACCCGCCATTGGTGATAGACGACGACAACCAACTGCTCGAAGCCGGTGAACAGGCACGACTGGTATATGAATTACATAATCTTGGAACGAAAACTATTGAAGATCTGGAGCTTGTCCTGCATCTGGACGATCCTTTTGTGGTGTTGATCAGCGATAGCATTCAGTTTATTGAAGCCCTTGGAAATCAGCAACTCATCCATATGGAATACCTGATCCAGACCACTACTGCTGCACCTCAGGGCAGGTCAGTTGAATTGTTAGCGGAATTGTCATCGGAAGAACAATTGCTTTTATCCGCTCGCGATCGCCTTCAAATTGGGGAAAGCGAAATTGCCCTGATTGATTTGGATCGTAATCATAATTCGGCTCCCATATTGCAGCGCGAATTAGCCATTAATGCAATCGATTATAGCCGTTATGAAGCCATTGATTCTTCATTGTTTAATTATGAAATTGCATTTTTAACACTTGGAGTGATGCCTAACTATCACACACTTACTGCGGCTGAGGATGATTTATTGTCTGATTTTTTGCGTGGTGGGGGCAGCCTTTATTTAGAAGGAGGATCATTTTTCTTTATGAGTCCTCCAACGCAACTCAGGGAACTACTTCGTACAGAAGGGTATATGGATGGTGTGCAATATCCGGCAGATACCTTGGTGGGTTTATCCGGAAGTCCGACAGATGGGATGCGATTTACTTATCAGGGCGATCAGGCTTTGTGTGAAAACCTTTTGCCGCTTGAGCCTGCACAACCCTGGCTTGTTGATCCTGAAACAAATTTGAATTTTGTGGCAGCCATTGATTCCGGCAGTTATAAAGCTATTGCAACTTCAATGGAATTTGGTGGTTTGCAGGCGGAACCCGGAAGTAGCCTTACACAATTGATGCTAACTTACCTGGAGTTTTTGGATTATGCACAAGCACCTGTATCTGCGCGTTTTGGATCCGAAAAAAGAACCGTTTGTATGAATCAGGAGGTGCAATTTTATTTTGATGGAATTGGAAATCCTGAAACCTATTCATGGACCTTTGAAGGTGGACAGGCCAATTCGCTCACAAGCAGCAATCCAATGGTAAGCTATACCATACCCGGAATTTGGCCGGTGAGCCTCAAGGTGAATCAGGGCAATTATAGCGATAGTGTTTATGTGCAGGAGTATCTTGTCGTAAATAACTGTAGCTCAGTTAGAGAATCACAAATCGCTGAACTATCTGTTTACCCAAATCCAGCTTCCGAATCGGTGCGCTTGGTGCTTCCCGAGGCTCTATCTGAAAATTCCATGCTAGCGTTGTTTGATCTCAATGGAAACTTAATCAGTGAAATGGCATGGCCGGCAAATCAGCAAATTAATGGCATGAAGATTGCTAATCTGAAACCCGGAGTTTATGTGTTGCGCCTCAAAAGCCTGCAAAAGCTCTATTTAGTTAAATTAATCATAAAATAGCATAGCATGAAATGGATTAACTCGAGTATTGTGGTTTTGATGTTGGCCTCAATATTATCGTGCAAGAGCAGTAAAATGCCTCCACGGGATGAAACATCAGAGAAGGAGATGGTAGTTGAAGCTTCCGATAAAGCGGCTGATATGCGATTGCATGACATTTGGGTTTTGGATAATATTAACGGCCAAAAAGCCGATTTGCAATCTTACTCAATAGGGTTGCCCCAAATGGAAATATTTGTGGAAGAGCAGCGTATTGGTGGCCATGATGGTTGTAACCGCATCATGGGAAGTATTGAAACCAGCGGCGATGTCATCCGTTTTGGAACTTTGGCAAGTACTATGATGGCTTGTCCTGAAATGAAGGGCTCAGACGATTTTCGTGCCCAGCTCGACCAGCAAACATTCAATTTTATTATTAAAAGCAACAGGTTGATTTTAAATACTGAAAATGGTCAATCCCTGATTTTTAAAAAGATTGATTAGCAATATCTGGCAGGCAAAGGCGTTTGCTTTCAGGGAGGTATTAAACTATAAGATCTGCTAATTCGAAAAAGTGGGGATTTAAAAATTGATAATTTTGCAACTTTGATAAAAAGCTGAATAAAATGAACTTAGAAGCCAGAAGAATAGAATTTGTTCAGTATTTTTTAACCTGCAAAGCAAAGAAGCAATTTCCAGACTAGAAAAATTATTACAAAAGGAAAAGAATGCTTCTGGCGATCGTATTTTAAAACCCTTAACACAAGATGAATTGGAAGAACGAATTAATCAGTCTGAGTTGGATTTCCGAAACAAACGCCATAAAAGCAGTTCAGAACTTTTAGCCAAATATGAATAATGACATTTCAAATTATTTGGTCTTAATTTGCAGAGAATCAACTTGATGAAATTTATGAATTTTATGTCAGGAAAGCAGGCTAAAGAGTTGCCGGAAAACTTGTAAAAGGAATTATTAATGAACCAAACAGGCTCGCAGAAACGCCACATATTGGTCAGGAGGAAGATTTTCTGAAACATAGAAAAATTACTTACAGATATCTGGTTTTCAAGAACTATAACCTAATCTATACATTGGACGAAAAAAAAGATTTATAAAAATTATGGACGTTTTTGATGCCAGACAAAATCCTTCAAAAATTGCTCGAAATAAATAGCAGTATTAATTACAAAAACAGCTAAAGCAGCAGCATTGCTAAATGCAAATTCAAACTAATTTTATGACATCAGCTTCAAAATATAACATTTCTCAACAAAATCAAAGCCTGCTATTAAAGTTGGTTCTGTTGGTTTTGCTGGTGTCATTTAACACTTTTCGAGATGCTACAGCGCAGCAATTGCGGCAACATCCCAATAATGCATTTGGTGAGGACGAATTTGTAAGATACAGCGTGTATTACAGCTCCATGATTACTGGTGATGTGATGGCTGGCGAAGCTACTATTGAAGTAAAAACACACAACAAAAAATTCTTCGACAGGGAAGTTTGGCATATAGTGGGCGAAGGAAAAAGTAAAGGGGCTTTCAATTGGTTTTTCAAAGTACGCGACCGCTTCGAATCTTTTGTTGACAAAGAGGCCTTAGTACCTTATTTATTTGTGCGACGCACACGCGAGGGAGGCTATGTGAAGGACGATGATGTATATTTTTACCATACCGAACGTAAGGCAATAAGCCGCACAGCCACAAAGGAAACACCCGAAAACGTTCAGGATTTTGTTTCTGCCTTGTATTTTATGCGTACCCTCAACCTTGATGATTTTGATGCCGACAGCAATTATTTTGTTGATTTTTTTCTGGATGATTCCGTCTATATCAGTAAGGTAAAATACAAAGGTACCGAGTACATCAAAACTTCATTAGGCACTTTCAGGTGCTTGAGGTTTGCTCCAATGATGGCTACCGGTAATGTGTTTGCTGATGCTTATCCGGTTCACGTATGGGTTACAGACGATGAAAATCACCTGCCCATATTGGCCGAAGCTACCGTGATTGTGGGAAGTGTTAAGATGGAACTGATTGAATATCAAAATTTACTGCATCCCCTGCGTGCTCAAATTGCCCGGAAAGAAGACTAAGCTTTCTGCCGACTTTTCAAAACACAAGTTTTCAGAATGCTCTTGGAATCGGGCTGTGCGTCTATTCAAGTAAATCCATTCGGGGCGCTATTTAGAATCAATTTATCGTAATACCAAGCAAAAAATCTGCTACTTTTACAAGTTTCAAAACTGTTTCAGCAAAGCTTAGCGCGATATGATCAAACCTTTTGATGCCAAATCCCATTACGAACAAACCCGCCAGCAGGCCGGTTATGTGTCTCGTAAACAGGCAACACAGCAAACCTACGACCGCATTGGATTTATGTCGGGTCTGGAGGTTCACCAACAGCTGCTCACCAATAAAAAATTGTTCTGCCATTGTCCGGCAGGTGTTTTCAATCACAGCAACGATTACGATGCCGAAATCATCAGGCATATGCGCCCCACACTCAGCGAGCTGGGCGAGTACGATGGCACAGCCCTGATGGAATTCAAAACGCGAAAAGAAATCGTTTACCGCATTAAAAATCCAACAGCGTGTACTTATGAAGTGGACGATACACCTCCTTTCCCAATCAACAGACAGGCTTTGGATATTGCAATAGAAATTTCTCTGTTATCGAAGCTCAATGTTGTTGGAGAGGTACACATCACCCGAAAACAATACCTGGATGGCAGCATTCCTACTGGTTTTCAACGCACAGCCATTATTGGCGTGGAAGGCGAAATTCCACTGCCGCACAAAAAGATCCGGCTTATCCAGCTGAGTATCGAAGAAGATTCTTGCCGCGAGATTTCGGATATTGGCCATACCCGTGTTTACAAGACCGACCGGCTGGGTATGCCGCTCATCGAAACGGTTACCTATCCAGAATGCATGAATCCCGATGAGGTGAAGCAGGCATGCGACTATATCCGCTTCCTCAATCGCAGCACAGGCAAGGTACGCACTGGCATGGGTGCCGGACGACAAGATGTAAATGTAAGTTGCAAAGGCGGCACACGTGTCGAAATTAAAGGTGTAGCGCATACCAAATGGATTCCCGAGCTTACCCATAATGAAGCTTTCAGACAATGGTCGCTGCTGCTTCTGCGCGATCAGCTCTTGAAGCAAATCAAAGAACCTAAAGGCTGGCAAATAAAAAACAAAAGTATCCTTGCGAATGATATTCCGGAGCAAGTAGCATTAATAGCAGAAGCTGAACAAAAAGGAGCTTGGTTTCAATTGATTAAGCTGCCTGGATTCAAAGGGGCACTCTCGCATTTTACTCAGCCCGGACAAAGTTTTGTGAATGAGCTAAGCGACAGACTGAAGGTGATTGCCTGCATTGAAAAGCCACATTTGCTGCATAGCGAGATGATTGAGCCCGGACTTACTTTTGAGGCATGGCAAAAACTTGGCACCTTGGTTAAGGCCGACCCAGATGATGCTTTGCTGCTGATTTGGGGTCCGGAAGAAGATATGGCTACTGCTCTCGAAACCATCGAAGAACGTTGCAAAATGGCTTTGGAAGGTATTCCGCAGGAGACCAGAAAGTCACTTCCTGACGGCACTACCATTTTCGAAAGGGTGTTGCCAGGTGCTGATCGCATGTATCCCGATACAGACAGCGCACCAATTCCGTTGGAAGATGTGCAAATTGAAAAATTACGCAGCCAGCTTCCCGAAGAGGTGATTGATCATTACCACCAGCTCAAGGCCTGGGAAGTGCCGGAAGATACCTACACTTATATTTTTTCAAAGAATTTGTATCCGCTTATTCGCGATCTGACGGAAAAATTGCAAGTGCCTGCCCGCTATGCCGGAACTTTTGTTGGGCATACTTTGAAACATGCGATGGGTCAACATAAAAACAGTGCTTTTAAATACCGCACGGTTTATCATTTGTTTGACTTCCTCAAGCAGAAAGGATTGGAATACCGGCTGGCCGAAAAGATGATTTACGAGCTGGCTGCCCATCCGCGCATGGAGTTTGAATCGGTGCTCAACAGCATGAAGTTCAAAAGCATTCCGGAAGCGGAAATTATTTCAAAGTTACCTTATATCGCTGGCAAATTTGATCCAAAGAAGAAAGGAAAACCCGAAGACAGATTCAATTGGATCATGGGACAACTCAGAAAGCTTGCAACAGGAAATATCAATTTAACGGAATTGGCAAAAACAGTAAAATCACTTTAGCATGAGCGAAGATATTTTTCAAGGATATAAAGGTGCAGCACTGGAGTTGCTCAAAAAATACAATACACGCGTCTGGGGACAGGCTACCATCGAAACCAGCAGAGGCACTTTTACCGGAACGGTATTGCCAAGATCCGAAAATGATGATGACCAGCATATTGTACTGAAAATCATTACCGGTTACAATATTGGTATTGACGTGAAGACCGTTAATACCATGAAGGAAACGGGCTATAAAAAGGCTAACTACAAAATCCCTGAAAAGGAATTTCCTGTGACGCCCGGCTTGCCCAAAGTGAAGCTTTTTGGCACAGGAGGAACCATTGCATCGCGCCTCGATTACCGCACAGGAGCAGTGATTCCGGCCTTTTCGCCCGGCGAGCTTTATGGTGCTGTTCCGGAGCTGGCCGATATCTGCAACCTGGAAACTGAAAAGCTTTTTGCCGTTTTTAGTGAAAATATGGGACCAAAACAATACATCGCTTTGGCTAAGGCCATTGGGCGCGAGATCGAAAATGGCATCGACGGCATTGTTATTGGCCATGGAACTGATACCCTGCATCATACCGGAGCTGCACTCACTTTTATGTGTCAGAATTTGCCCGTGCCGGTTGTGCTGGTGGGTTCGCAGCGCTCCAGCGACAGGCCCAGCTCCGACGCGGCACTCAACCTGATGCACGCCATGAAAGCTGCCGGACAATCGGATATTGCTGAAGTGATGGTTTGTATGTTTGGCCCCACTTCTGATGAGTATGGCTTGCTGCACAAAGGCACACGCGTTCGCAAAATGCATTCGAGCTATCGCTCTACCTTCCGTACGATTGGCGACACCCCACTGGCAATGATCAACCGAAAGGAAATTACACCAATCCATACGACCTTTAATAAACGCCGGCAGGACAAAAATGTGGTGATCAAGCCCTATTTTAGCGATAAGGTAACGATGCTTTATTATTATCCCGGTATGAAGCCCGATACGCTGGATGCATTGGTAGATGCTGGTTATAAAGGAATTGTTATTGTTGGTACCGGCCTTGGACATGTGAATAAAGAATTGTATCCGGCAATCGAAAGGGCACATGCCAAAGGCGTCCATATGTATATGACTTTACAAACCATTTGGGGCTATGTGCATATGTTTGTTTACGATACAGGACGTGATATGATGGCAAAAGGAATTATTCCGGCAGGAAATATGCTGCCCGAAGTGGCTTATATCAAGCTGGGCTGGGTTTTAGGCCAAACCGACGATCCGGACGAAGTAAAACGCCTGATGCTCACACCAGTAAATGACGAAATCACAGAACGTGAACCCTATAACGGCTACCTCGTTTACCAGGGTGGCGTGCCCGAAGTGGAGGCCTTTATCCGTAAGGTGCATAAATAGGGTTTTAAAGGTTTTAGCAGGAATTAGCCTGTGTTTTGACAGGCAATTTATTGCCCTGCAAGTAGGAAAAACGGTTTTGTATAAGAAATCTCAAGTTTTTCTGAGCAAGAATTAGTCAGCTAAGATAGAAACTGATAAGCTGAAATTAAATCGCTGAAATAAATGACCAAGCTATGTTTTTTCTTTACTGGGTGTAATGAGACTTTTTTTTGACAGTTATTTCCAAGCATCTTTACATTTGTTAAAAAAACTGAGCTTTATTTACAAATAAAGAACATAATTCATTATTTTTATCATCAGAATATCAAGACAATGAAGGACAACAAGCAAATAAACCCAGAGCAGCTCAAGAAGGAACTGAACGACCAGATAGAAGGCCTGATGAAGAAGTCAGGCAAGGACAGGCAAACAGTGATCGCAGAGCTAAATTACCTGGCAAGCAAGAAGCTGGGTTATCGGACGGACGAGGAATAAGCAATCCTCCCGAAGCTGAGGTAAAGCCGGAAAGCAAGCCTAAAACTGCTGCCGAATTGATTTTTGGTGAGCCTGAGAAGCCTAAGTCAAAACCAAAAAAACCATGAAGGAATAGTATTTGTTAATGAAATGCCAAACAAAAATATAATGAGGTAAGTTTAGGTATTTAAATAAGAATAACCTACAATTGGCTTACGAACCTATCAAATCCTATATGAACATGAGCAAGACGAAAGAGAAAAATATTTTGGATCAGAAGAAAAGCGACAAGATACCGTCCAAAAGGTATCCGACTATATCGGAAAATCCAAAGATACACTTACTGGACGGGGAATTGGAAGTGTCATACCGAAAGTTAAAAGAAGAACTGTATTAGAGGCATTTAAAGAGTCTGGCTATATTTTGACTTTATCGGATAAAAGATAGAGAATTTGCAGGATATTGCACACCAGTTAACTGTCAAATGCTCTCCAGTTAGAGAAATGTTCATGTGATCTTTCATACAAGAGAGATTTATTTTTTTGCAATTTATGGTTTCCATGCAAGGGTTTTACCGTTTGTGAAGATGCTTATACCTGCTTACTGAAGATATAGTCTATTTCTGATATTTTCTTTTGATGAGCAAAAGATTGAAGGTTATTTACTTTTGCTATATAGATATGGGGATTAATAGTATCAGTGACCTTCGAGGAAGATTCAGAAGTTTCTTGAATTAGCTTTGATTTCAATTCCTCAGAATCCAGTTTGGTCTTGATTAAGAAAGAACAAAGCGAGATTTCAATAACACTATTCGGAAACAATCGACAAAGCTTGTCTTTAACTGACAGACAATTCTCAAAATAATTAACAGCATATTCGTAATTAAACTCATCATCTATTTTGAATTTTGACCTATTGCGGTAAAAATCAATTGTAACAAGGTAGATTCTTCCTAATTCCATAATCAAAACGCATTAAACTTATCATTTAAATAGTGTTTCAGGTTCCATTTTTTGGTAGTGTCCAATGCACGTTCAAGGCAGATAAACTTTTGCTCATTATGTTTTTTGAAATGCTCTACGGTTTCCATGTCAATGCTTATGTCTATGCAAATCAGGGTTTCCTTTTCTCCGTCTGTGGCAAGGAATATCTCGTTTTTCTTGAACTCCTCTCGCTTGGTTATTGTGTAATTGAGGGTAAAACCGTTTTTAAGAAGAATTTCGGTCATGAGTTCATCACGGTTGAAAGCGGTAACGAGCTGTGCTTCTTTGTCCCGGATATACTTTTTAAGCAATTCTATGTTTTCTTCGGTGGTCTTTTCCGGGTCTGGGGCAAACTCTACTCTTGGGAAGTTGGATTTCACAAGTTTATACACTTTAAAGCCTAAGCCTTTCAAAGAATCTTCTTTGTTGTCGTCCGTAAATAAATCGGGCTGTTGGTTCTTCTTTTCCTCAATGATTTTTTCAACTACCCGTTTGTTGCGTTCAATGGTAATTTCGCTGATCTTTTTGTAACCGGCTTTGTTGGCTTCACTTTTTTCGTCTGTGGCTTCTGGGAATTGGATTAAGATGAATCTTATCATTCTTCCATTCTCTTGATTAAGGTTTAACACTGCCTGAGCACTTGGGCCAGAGCCTGCAAAAAAATCAAGGAATAAGTCACCGTCATCAAGAACTTGATCTATCAATTCAGTTATTATTCCTGTCGGTTTAGGAAAATCAAAAATTCGCGACCCAAATAAACCGTCTATTTCAGCCGTTCCGTCTCGTGTAAATAAATCCTCTCCAATGATTGAGCTAAAGCCGGGAAGAGTATCTGATAACTCTGACAAGAATACTTTTCTTCTTGGACGACCGGAAGACGTATCCGGCCATAAAATTCTATCTTCTTCAATGAGATTTTTCATAGTATTTTGATCATACCGCCATCCCATAAATGGTTTTCCATAGTTTATACCTGTTTCAGGATTGATAAGCTCATAATGCAAGTTTGGCCGTTGATTTTCATCTTTTAATCCTACCATATTTCCACTAACCCATGATCCTCTTGGATCATTATCAGGATTAGTATATTGTTCCTCCTTCCTTTCACTTCCTCTTAATGCTCTGTATTCTGGATTTTTACTGTAACAGATTACATATTCATGGTCAGTTGAAACACCTGTGGTCGTTCTATTATCCTTATTCTGCCTGCTCTTCCAAATCAATTGTCCTACAAAATTTTCCTCCCCAAAAACCTCATCACACAACTTCCTTAGATGATGAACCTCATTATCATCAATAGAAATGAAAATCACTCCATCTTCCTTTAAAAGTTGACGTGCAATCAATAATCGGCTGTACATCATGTTTAGCCAATTGCTGTGAAAACGGCCGCTTGTTTCAACGTTTGTGTCAATTTTCAATCCATCTTCCAATATTTCATTTTCTTCCCAGTATGCCTTTTTGTCCTGAGAAAAATTATCAGAGTAAACAAAGTCGCCTCCGGTATTGTAAGGTGGGTCAATATAGATGCACTTTATTTTTTCCCGGTAAGCAGAAGTGAGCAGTTTCATCACTTCAAGGTTTTCCCCTTCAATAATCAGGTTTTCGCTTTCAGAAGGATTTACACTCCGTTTTTCGTCAAACAACAGTGTAGCATTGCATGGTGAAAAGGCATTTCGTTTGGCTGCGCTTTTGCCAAACCACCGGAACTCATAGCGTTCGGTTTCGTCTACGCTTTGCGGGTCAACCACTTTTTTGAGTTCATTAATATTCAGTTTACCTTCATTTGTAAACAGGTCAGGAAACAGTTTTTTCAGCGTTTCCAGTCGCTCCTTATTAAGGTCGGGGGTTTGTACTTTTTCCAATGGATTATCGGTATTTTCCATGTTCATTTTTTTTGCTTTTGTTCATCAGCAATTTTTTTTCATCTGCATTGAGTTTTCACTGGAGCTTTTTTACATCTTCTGCGGGAGGAAGATTTTCGGGCACAATCCCCCTTTGGGTAAGCATATTGCGTACAGCCAGATTATTGTCTACATGTTCTTTTTCTATGGCATATTGCCCTTTAAGGTCTTTACTTTGTACATTTAGCCCGGTCATTTCTGCTGCCAGATCTTTAGCTTTGATAGTAATGGTTGGGAGGAAATCGGCTACTGGTCTGTTTTTAGGCACACCCATCTTTCGCTTCAGCATCAGGGTGTTCAACCTGAATAACGCCTGATCGCCTTTAGAACGAATAATGGCAAAACCTTGTGAGTCAACGCCTCTTTCATAAAGTACCCCTGAAAGTTGTTTTTCGGTTTGGCTTAATTTTTCACGGGCTTTCACTCGCTCAAATTCCAGCAAGCGTTTTTCAACTAGTTCAGCTCTTCGTGTCTGTAAGGCAAAGTAGTTTTGTGCAAATGCAATTTCTTCTTTACGGCTATCGCCATTTTGGGCAATCAAATAGCAGGCATATCGGGTGAGAAGGATATCAGTTATTTCATGCTGGGCTCCTTTGCCTGCTTCTATCACCTTCCTGATGTCAGGAAAGTGATTGCTAATATCTTCACCGGCATTTTGGCAAGCGTCTTTTGCCTTGTTGATTACTTTTTCAAAATTCTCCCATTTGCTGTAGCCAAGTAGTTTCTGTAATTCACGGGCACTCCAACATTCAATGCTTTCAAAATCAATGGCTGCAGCTTCAAATTGCTGAAAAAGCTGTTTTATTTCTTCTGTTTTCATACTTCAGTTTTTTCATTAATGGTTTTTGTCGCCTCTGTTTTGAAGTAGTGATATTCCTTTACAGGAGCTTTGTAATGCACTTCAACTCCCAATGCTTCAAAGTGCTTCATGGCACATTTTATCTTGTACACCTCACCTTCGGTCAGTGCTCTTTTGTCAGCAATGTCATTGGTTCCTTTGGTTTCAATGACAAAATAAAACTCGCTTTCCTTTCCGCTTTTCAGGCTTTTGCGTTTCATCACTAATCCAAAATCAGGTTCGTACTCACCAATTGGTGTGTTGATTTTGTAATAGGACGGGAGTTTCAGGAAACAAATGATTTCATCATCAAGGTCAGCAGTTTTGGCGAAGGTTCTTTCAACCTCACTATCAATCAGCATTTTGTCGAAAACACCTCTTTTGGGTGTTTCCACATGCGCCTTTTCTGAGACGTTCCGAACAAAATCGTCAAACGAAAACGGGAAGTTGTCGCCTGTCAAATGATAGTCCAGCCCTCTCAGCATTTCGTCCAGTTCAATGTTTCGGATGATGGATGCTGCCTGATGAATGTATTGCGGTGGATTTTTTACAAAGTGCTCGTGATTGGTAATGCCTTCCACAATCCTGAACAGTGTTGGATAGCCTAATCCGGTATTTTCGCTGAGTTTTTCCACCAAATCAAGCGGTGTAAAATGAGCTTTCAGGGCATAGGTTTCCGTTCCGCCAAAATTGTCGGAAATGCCATCTTCCGAAATATCGCCAATGGAACGGCTGCTTACTTCTGCTACGTAATCCGCAATGTTGATTTGGTTGATTTGTTCAATGGATATATCAATCAGGTTTTCTTCGTTAAATGAAACAAGGTAGTCGGTCTTTTTGGCCAGTGAGTTCCAAAAGCGTTTAAAAGCCTTATTCATGTTTTCATCCTGATTTCGTTTAAAGCGGACTTCATTTTGTGGCTTTCCTTTGTGTGTATGGGTAAATCCTGCTCCTGCCTTGCTTGTGCCGTAAACTTCTTTGATTTCTTCCTGATATTGAGTTACAAACGTCTCGTAAGTTTCGTTGGGAATTACCGTAAGCTGGTTAATTCGTTCGTCATCCTCAACGCTCAACGGGTCATAAATCCTTTGACCTTCCTGATTGACACAAATTCGCAAGCCTCTACCTATTTCTTGTCGCTTTCTGATTTCTGAATAAGCAGTATTGAGTGTTGCGATATTGAAAACATTCGGATTGTCCCAACCAACACCTAAAGCGGAATGCGAAAAGATAAACTGAACGGGATTATCTGTTTGCAACAATTCTTCTTTTCCTTTTAGAATGAGTTCATAAATCCGCTTTTGTTCTTTTTGCCCGCCTTCGGTATCGGCATATTCACCGGATGATTTTTGCGCGAAGTAGTACCCTTGAACTTGTTGGACGTGTTCGTCAGAAGGTTGTTTGCCTTCATTCCAGTTGGCATAAACCTGCTTGTACTTCTCGATAAAAAGGTTACGTATGACCGGATTTTCTCCCATGAAATTCGCGACACGGTCAATAAAGATCAGAGAAAGGCATTTTATTCCTTTCTCTGCCATTTTTTGCGTTTTGAGAAAATGCCGGTTGATGAGCCATTCCAATTGCAAAGCCCAAATGCTTTCCAAATTGCCGGAAGCCTGTTTTTCTTCGAGCACAACACCATTTGAGAACTCAATAAACCATTTACCCGTTTTCAGACTTTTGTTGATGCGGGTTATTTTGTAATTCAGGTAGCTTGGATTGCTGGTTTTTTCTCCAAGATTGTCTCCGACTTTCAGCCAGTTCGTGGTATCAAAAACAAACTTTCCGCCTTTCATCTTCCATGCTCTCAATTTTGCTTTTGGGTCGCCTTTTCCATTTTGAGTTTCCTCCAATTCTATTTTAATAGTGGCTTCATCATTCTTTTCCGTTACGGTCAGTACCTCAATTTTCTTTACCAGGCCTTGTTTGTAGCTGTCGTATGGCGTAAGGCGGTATAAAAGGTTTTTTACCACTTTATGCGTAGCCGAATACCTCAACTTATATAGCGGATTAAGTTTGGTGATTTGTTTAATGGAGTTTTCCGTGTCCATTCCTTCCTGCGGTTCATCCATAATGATTATCGGATTGGTTTTCCCAATAGCTTCAATGAATGGAATGTTGGCAAAAAGGTCTTCCCGTTGTGCCTGATTCAGGATTTTATCTTCCGAGTTGAAAGATGCCAACGTCATTACCATGACTTGCGGGTGCTGTTCTTCAATGAAATTGGTTACTTTATTTAGTCGTTTACTGGCGTACTCAAAAGCTTTGGGAGTAAATCCATAAATATCTTCCAGTTGCTTTTCAAAGGTTTTGAATGAACCTAAGACACCTTGACGGATAGCAACCGAAGGCACTAGAATGATGAACTTGGTAAAGCCATAATGCTTGTAGAGTTCATAAATGGTCTTAATGTAAACGAGCGTTTTTCCTGTTCCGGTTTCCATTTCGATTGTCAGGTCGTTGTCCGTTACAAGTCTTGCAGTTTCTTCGTCAATTGCGTTTTCCTGCAATACACCTTTTATGTTGTCCGCAATTTGTTCACTTGTGAGTTTGCAGATATTGGAACGAATACCTTCAAAACAAGCATTATCAAAGGTGTTTTTATCCGTTCCGTCAAAAACCTTAACGACTGATTGAATGGCTTTTTCCTGATATTTTAAGTTTTCGAGTTTTAATTCCATTACTTCTTGCCGTTCTTCTTGGTTACGTATTATATCTACTGTTCTGCTGCCATCAAAATCTCTTTTGAGTATTTCTTATTTGCAAGTTCATGAAAATGATTTATTGACAGTATTGTCAAAAGTAATAATTGTTTTTCTGTTTTTGATTCGTCCATCCCATTATTTTCAACAGTCTATTTCTTCGCTTTTATTAAAAACTTTAGTTGGGTTTAGGCAGGGTGGTTTTATAATTGTGACAATCTGTTCATTGCTGAATATAATTTTTTTAGCATGTACTGTGGCAAATTATGTTTTCTGGATTATTCTTCATTTGATACACTATTAAATGTCGTATTTTTGGTCGTAGTAAACAAAAAAGCGCTACAATAAAATTGTAACGCTCTCATTTTAATGTTGCCCGATCAGGTCTCGAACCTGAACTCTTCTGATCCAGAGTC
>CAZQFH010000038.1:0-30824 GCA_964592595.1 uncultured Lentimicrobiaceae bacterium
AGGTACGTTTCCATTATGATGATGGAACATCTTGGGCATGGTATTGGGCAATTGACAATGTAAGTATTACTGATGCTGTTCCTCCAACCCGCGGAGTTCTTGGAAAAGCACTTGAGTCATTCAAGGTTTTCCTGGATGGTCAGTTGGTTGCTGAGGTAGGCGAAACAGAATACCAATACGATGTTTCAATGCTTACTCCTTACGAAACTTACACAGCCGGTGTTGCATCTGTATTTACAACAGGGCAGTCACCAACAGCTGAGTTCGACTTTATCTATGTTCCATGCGAAGATTATGCTGCTCCTTCTGCTTTCACAGCCGCTCAGGTTGAAGGCACACTCGACATCATGCTCGAATGGACTAACGTTGACGCTGCTGCTTTGGATACCATCTCCGCTCTGAGAATCTATCGCAATGGCGAAGAATATGTTGAACTCGACTTCACTACTGAAGTGGTTGATATGTTCCTGGACGAAGACCTTGAGTTTGGTATGTACACTTATTGTGTAACCTATATCTATGATAGTGGTGCCGAAACTTGCCAGGGCGTAACCTGCTCCGACGAGATCGAAATTGACGGCAATGCTGCAGTTGATGGTATGGTAATGCAGGCTGCTTACCTCGGTGGCGATCCTATCGAAGGTGCTTCTGTAATGCTTGTTAATGTGGATGATCCGGACATCATGTTCGAATTCTTCACCGATGCAACAGGTGCTTACGAAGGCAGTGTGATTGCCGGTACTTATGACTATACCGTAAGTGCTATGGGTTATACTTCAGAAATGCTCGAAGATGTGGTAATTGAACTGAATGCGACAGTTACCAACGACTTCGAACTGATCGAATTCCCATATCCTCCAATTCTTGTTTATGCTGAAGAAATCACTGACGACAATGTACTGATCACATGGCATAATCCTTTCTATGCACCATTTGAACCAGTAATGGAAACATTTGATAGTGGTATTCCTTCAGATTGGACAGTAGAAGATGGTGGAACAACTGCTGATACATGGGAAGGTGTTGCAAACTACAGTGGTAACACCCTCGATGGTACGCCATTTGCATTGGTTGATTCTGATGGCGCAGGTATCGGACCTGTATTGGACGAAATGCTTTATTCTCCTGTTGTAAATGCTGCAACTACTGAAGAATTGTATGTTACTTTTGACCAATATTACAATTTCCTTAGCTCAGGTGAATATTCAAAAGTTGATGTGTTTGATGGAACCGATTGGGTAACCGTTCTTAATCAGGTTGCTGATGCCGGTGCATGGAACAACCCTGATCAGCAGATGATTGATGTTTCTGCTTATGCTAATGAAATGTTCCAGGTACGTTTCCATTACTTTGATAATGGTGGATGGAATTGGTACTGGGCTATTGATAATGTAGCTATTACCGACGAAGTAACCCGCAGCGGTGCACCTGTATTAACCAATGTTCAGGATGCCAACCGCGAACTCTTCGGATACGAAGTATGGCGCACAACCTGTGAAACTGGTGATCTGGAATTCCTTGGTCTTACTTTGGACAGCTTGTTCAATGATAACACTTGGGGAGGAACCGAAGCTGGTGTTTACAAATGGGGCGTTCGTGCTGTTTATGACGAAGATAACTATTCAGATGTGGTATTCTCTAACTGTCTGGATAAAGACATGGTGACTCAGGTTAGCGTTACCGTTAATACCAATAGTGGTGACCTGCCAGATGGCACAAATGTAATGTTTACCAATACTTCAGAACCGGATCTTGGTTTGGTTTATGAAGTAACACTGGATGAAACTGGATACTTTATGTGGGAAGAATTCCGCAAAGGTGTTTATGACATATATGTTGAAAAGATGGGATTCTTGCCAATCGAATTGACCGATTATATGATTGATGGTCCTGAAGCCTTCGTTTGGACACTCGAAGAATTATTGCTGCCGGTATCTGACCTTTACGTAACTCCAACAGGTTTTGCAACATGGAGCAGTGGTGGCGTGATTCCTTTCGAACCATTTATGGACGACTTCTCCGAAGGCATCGACAACTGGATTATTGAGCCTGCTTCAGGTAACTGGCAACTGAGTCAGACCAACCTGGCTGGGGGTGTAACTCCTGAAGTTCGTTTCTACTGGAGCCCGAATACATTGAACAGGTTCTACTTCAAGTCGCCTGTGATGAGTACGCTCACCCAAACCGAACTTGAATTGAGCTTTGATCATTTTGTAGATCACTTTAGCGGTGCATATACCATCTCGATAGTTACTATTGCTGATGGTGAAGAATACACCGTTGAATCATGGAATCCATCTGCTGATATTCCTGCTAATAACCATGTTGTTACACTTACTACCGATCATGGTGTGGGTGCTGAAGAATTCCAAATTGCCTTTGTATTTGACGGACAAGCCTGGAACATCAACTGGTGGAATATCGACAATGTAATGCTCTATACCCCTGGTACACGTGAGCTTGAGTACTACAAAGTTTGGCACGAAGGCTTATTCATTACCGATACTCCTGAAACCTACTATCAGTATGACATTGAAGGTTTAGGTCTTGTTGAAGGTGAAGAATACCTGGCAGAAGTTGCAGCCGTTTATTCCAATGGCATGTCGCCTAAGATGAGCTATGTATGGACTTACTATGGTTGTGAAAACTTCCCTGGACCAGAAAACCTTACTGCTGAAGTTGCTGGTCAGGATGTTACACTCAACTGGGACGATGTTGTTCCTCCTCCTCCAGGTGGTGACGAAATCGAAGAAGACTTCGAAGGAGGTTCATTACCTGCAGACTGGATGATTGAACAAACCAATACTGGAACTGGAACTACAACATATTATTGGTCAGTAAATGATTATGTAAGTACTGACTTTGCTCCATTTGGTACCTATCACGCTGGTTTATGGTGGGATTTTGGTCATCAGGATGAATGGTTGATCACACCTGAATTCAATGTGCCTGCTGGTGCAGCACTGAGTTTCTGGAGTGTTGTTTACCAGGGTAGTACTTACCTTGATCACTACTATGTGAAAATTTCCACTGATGGCGGTTCTACATGGACTGTGCTATGGGATGCTTCTACCTTAAGTGGTGGCTGGAATTACTACGACTTCCCATACGAAATCGATCTGAACAGCTATGCCGGACAGGATGTTCATCTTGCTTTCCAGGCTGTTGACGGCGACAATGGAGGTCTGTGGTACATCTTCTTCGTAGATAACATCGTTGTGTCATCTACAAGCAGAACACTGGCATTCGATACTGAAAGCCTGATCCATAAGAGCAATTCTGCAAACCGTGATATGTATGCCCGTGATGGCAATAATACTGCTATCGCTCGTCATCTCAACTCGGAAACTGACGCTGATGCTGAAATCAGAACAGTTGAAATGGGTCGCGAAATGTGGGATCTCGAATACAGCTTTGATATCGATACTCCATCCGGATTAGTTGGCCTTGCAGGTGCCGAAAGTGATGGAGAATTCATCTATGCAACCAAGTGGTCATCTAGCAGTGATATTGTAAAATTTACAGTTGATGGTACTTATGTTGAGACCTTCCAAATCCCAGGAGTATCCTCTGTAAGGGATATGGCATTTGATGGTACTTATATGTACGGAGCAGCAGCTTCTACAACAGTATATCAAATGGACTTTACAAATAAGACCTTAATTGGAACTATCACCGCACCAACAGCCGTTCGTGCAATTGCCTATGATGAAGAAAATGATGCGTTCTGGGCTAACAACTTTGCTACCGACTTAGTATTGTTCGACAGAAATGGAGCCACACTAAATACGATCGTAACGCCTCCAAGTATGTATGGAGCAGCTTATGACAATTTTAGTGAAGGTGGACCATTCTTGTGGTTCTTCACAGGTACATCTACTGGTGGTGGATGCCAGGTTGAGCAATACGATATTGCCGCGGGTGCCCTAACTGGTGTTTCTCACAGTGTAAGTGGCGATCTTGGCGATTATATCGCAGGTGGTCTCTACATTGTTGAAGACCTCGTGAATGATAAGGTAATCCTTGGCGGAACTGCACAAGGCACACCTGATTTAGCCTTTGGTTATGAACTCATCGACAACTCCGGCGGTGGCGGCGGAGGCGGTGGCGGCGGCGGTATCGACCCCGGTGCACTGCTTGGAGCCAACATCTACCGTGATGGTGTTCTGATCGCTGAACAAGTTCCCGGAACTTCTTATACAGATGAAGACGTTGATTATGGTATGTATGAGTATTGCGTAACCTTTGTTTACGACAGCGGTGCCGAGTCATGCTTCGAAACTTGTGTTGACGTAGAAGTTGCCTTCCCATGCGATCCTCCAAAAGAACTCGCTGGAGCATACCTCTGGACTGAAGAAGCCTGGGGTTCAATGCTTGAGTGGAATTCACCACAGGATGCTATCGCTGAATGGCTATACTATGACGATGGAACCAATGTTGACGGTATTGGCGGTCCTGCTGCCTTTACCTGGGCAATCAAGTTCGATCCTGCTCAGTTGGCTGATTACGCTGGTGCTTCGCTCACCAAAATCGAAATCTACAACAGAACAGGTGCAACTGATGAGCTGCGTATCTACGAAGGTACAAATGCTGCAACACTGCTTCACTCGCAACCATTGAGTGGCCTTGGCATTGAAGTTTATGAGCAGGTTGATCTTACTGATCCGGTTCTCATCGACGTTACCAAGCAGCTCTGGATTGCTGTTTACACAACTGATGGTGCGGCTTATCCTGCTGGTTGCGGACCAACTCAGAATGAGCCTAATGGCGACCTGATTACCCTCGACGGCGTGCTTTGGGAACACCTGAGTGACTATGCATTACCTTACACCTGGAACCTCCGTGGTTATGTTACCAATGTTGCCGGTGCCACTGCTGCCTTGCCAATGGATAAACCTCTTGACGATTACAGCAACAACACCGAACCACTGAAGGTTACCGGTAAACCAAGTGCACAGTTTGCTCCTCCAGCTTCTGCAGCACAAGCCGATCGCGAACTGGATGTATTTAATGTATATCGTTCTGTTGACGGTGGTGCTAACGAGCTGATCGCTGCTGTTCCATTTGAAGAAGGTGTAACTGCTTACAGTTACTTTGATACTGACGTAGAGGCTCAAACCCTTTACAAATATCAGGTGTCTGCATTCTATACCTATACCAATGGTACTTGCGAATCTGACTTCGCTATGGCACTCGATAATCCGGATGATGACTTTGTAACGGTATTTGTTACCAATACACATGAGTTCGGCCTGAACAATACCCGCGTTTATCCTAACCCTGCAACTAACAATGTTGTGATTGAATCTGCACAGATGAATCGCATCACTGTGATGAATGCTGTTGGTCAGGTAGTAATCGACCGTGGTATCGAAGGTGAGCAACGCTACGATTTGAATACCAGCACTTATGAGGCAGGTGTTTATATGATTCGTATCGAAACCACCGAAGGTGTTGTAACAAAACGTCTGACAATCGTTAGATAACAATTCATAGGAGTTATTACAACTTCAAATCAAAAAGGGGAGTGCCGGAAGGTGCTCCCCTTTTTTTTATAATTAAGACCACTGTTGTTTGGTATAATTCAAATAAAAATGCTCAATCGCTCTAATAATGCCGTCCCTACGAGACTTGACATAATCAGGGCTAACATTTTATTCTATCCATATTTTGTCCCTAACGGGACTGTTCCGTTAGGGACAAAATATAGGTAATCAGTGCGTTAGCAATCAAAAAAAAGTCCTGTAGGGTCGTCATTATATTTTAGCGTACAATAGTGAATTAAAACCTAAGGTTTAAAAATTCAATGAGGATTAAGGTTCTATTTAAGGCCTGCTGAAAAACCCGAAATCGACAATCCCTGTCAATATTAACCCCGCTTAGCGGGGATGTGGCTCATTTCAAGGTGCGTAGCACCGTTAAAATTTATAAGGAATATTCTTCTACAAGGTATTAAGGTGCAGCCCCGCTGAGCGGGGGTAAAATCTGGTGCAAGGATTTTTATTGAAGAATTCCAAATACCTTGCAGAAACCTCCCATGAGAATTCTATTTATTGTCACAATACCAATCAGTTAAAAGTTTTTCAGCAGACCCTATTTATGAAAGGCAATCTCTTGTTCCAAACGTTGAAAATTAAACTGATTTAATTGTTTTTATTTGCTCCCATTTTTGTTTTTATCAAAAATCCTATGGTTTCAAAAAACGTATTGGGTTTGAGTTACTTTAAATTAATGGAAATTGAAGGTTCACCCTTGCTCCCCCTTTTGGACAGTTCTCCAGCCGGATATCTCCAGAGTGGGCCTTCATGATAAGTCTTGCTGCCGCTAAACCTAAACCATAACCTTTAGTATGATTCATCACTTTATCAGCTCCAAAAAGATCAAACTGACGTAGCCAGGCTTCGTCACTAAAGCCTGTACCACTATCTTCGATTGAAACTTCGAGGTAATTCTTCTCTTTGATACAGCTAAACTTAATTTGGCCATTAATAGGGGTGTGTTCAATTGCATTATCAATAATATTTTTGAAACATTTAACGATCATGTCAGGTACTACTTCAATTTCTTGTGGTTCATGATTCGCAGTATGCTCTATGGAGATTGCTTTTGCTTTAATTTTTTCCTCAAATGCTGCCAAAGCCTTGTTAATCAATTGATTCAATTTTATATTTTTGAAGTCAAAGCGATTACGCTGGATGCTTAATTGTGTGACTAAGAGTGCTGTTTCAGCAAAACGTATCAATGTTTCACCAGAAGTCCTGATGTTACTTACAAATGCCTGATGAGTGGTATTTTTCAACTCATCTTCAAGCAGATGTGAAAAGCCAATAATGCCATTGAGCGGTGTTCTTATTTCATGACTTATGATAGCCAAAAAATCACTTTTTGCTTTTTCCAGATCACCCAGTTTCTGATGCGCTTTGGATAAATCGGTAGTTCTTTTTGTAACTTCTTGCTCTAATTCTTCAGCATGATTAAGCAAAAGCTTATGCTGTTCTTCAATTTGCTTTTTTGAGGCTTGAAGCGATAAATTTGTATCGTTTAATTCTTCATTTTTTTTCAGAATAAGGTTTTCATAATGATTGCTAATACGTTTAGTAAGCCAGGTGGCGAACAATGAAATAATTAATGCTAACAATAAGAAACCACTATAAGCTATCCAACGTAGTTTTTTTAGCTGGTTTTCAATCACATCAAGATTTTGATGAACAGAAATTTTCCAGTCGGTTTTTTTAACAGGCACCATATAAGCAATTTCAGATTTTTTATTATTCGTCATTGAAAGAATGCCATATGATTCTCCCTGATGATTTATCGCATCAATTAGAAACTCTTTGCTATTCTCTTTTTTGTTATTAAATTTAAAATTGTTTGAGGCTACTGACATTC
The DNA here is from genome assembly GCA_964592595.1 of uncultured Lentimicrobiaceae bacterium. GTDB lineage: Bacteria > Bacteroidota > Bacteroidia > Bacteroidales > F082 > UBA5536. The sequence goes on from CAZQFH010000038.1 coordinate 7,390, forward strand.
CTATTCTTGAGGTGTCAGGATGACATAAAAAGACACCTTCATCTTGTCCAAACATGCATAGGTAACCGGCATCACCAGAACTGCCTTCAATTGACTTTTGGAAAGAGGCAATAAGCTCTGTAAGATCAATATTTTGTTTTAATTTATCTTCAAAAATACTTGCAATGGTTTCAGCAGTGCGCCTGTTGGATTCAAGTTGAATATCAACATAGCGATCATGAACTAGCCGAAGAGCCATATCTACACCCAAAAATCCAAAAATCAATATGGTTACCATATTGGTGATAAATACCAAAGTGTTTCGTTTATTCATTGATAAGAATTTAACTAATAGGTCGATGATAGTTGAAAAGCCTGACAATTAGCGTAAGTTTGGGTGTCAGGTTTTTATTTGTTGTGCGACAAGTTAATTGAATATGGTTAAAATGTATTTAAACTACATAGATTTAAAGCTAACGATTGTTTGCATAGGCATGCTGATATTCTTTGAAATTTCTTCCTTACATGCCCAGCAATTGCCCTATCTGAATACCTTTTCGGCAACCGAAGCCAATGGAAAGGTTTACCTGAATTGGGTGATTGCTTCCGGCAACACCTGTGATGGGGTGCGCGTATTTCGCTCGGCTGATGGTATCCAATTTGATCAAATAGGCGAAATTGCCGGAATATGTGGCAGTCCCTATTCAGCTGTTTCCTATGAATTTTGGGATACATTACCTCTTTTGAACCGTAAAAGCGCTTATAGGCTCGAACTCGGAAATTTGGGATTTTCATCGGTTGAAGTGCTGGTAGTGTATGATTTTTCAAAGCAAAGCTATCAACTCATTCCTCATCCTTTTGCTCAAGGTGGTACGATTGCTTTTGAGAATCCTTCTTTTGAAATGGCGCGATTGCGCATTTTTAGCCTAAATGGTTTGATAATGTGGGAGGATGAGCAAAATACCAGCACATTTCAAATCCCGGATGCTTATTTGAAAGCAGGAATATATGTGTTTGAAATCGTTTCATCGGGAAAAAATATCCGGGCAAAAGGTAAAGTGTTGGTCGTGAATTAGTTGTTAATTAAAAAAAGGATTGTACTTTTGAACCTATGAATGACCAAACAACCGATAAACGAAAACTTCTCAACAGTTGGATAGTTGAACATGCCAGCCAACTGCATGCCTGGGCCTTTAGGCGCACCAGCAATCAAAATATTGCCGAAGATTTGGTGCAAGACACCTTTGTGGCAGCCTTTCATGCACTGAATAGTTTTGAAGGGAAAAATCCCAAAGCATGGCTTTTTTCTATCTTGAAGCATAAAATCATGGATTACTTTCGGCAAAAATATAAGATGCAGTATGTGGATGCAGGCAATCAGCAGGACGATTACTTAGGACAGTTCTTTAACAAGGATCAAAGCTGGAACGAGGCGCAAAAGCCTGGTGATTGGTTGGCTCATGAAGAAGAGCTGCTGGATAACGAACAGTTTAGAAAAGTACTCTATTTTTGTATGGAACAGCTTCCCGAGCAGTGGTCTGTGGCTATGAAACTAAAATATTTACAAGAACGAAAAGGACCCGCCATTTGCGAGGATCTGGGTATCAGTCAGGCTAACTTCTGGCAGATATTGCACAGGGCAAAAATGCAGTTGCGCGCGTGTTTGGATAAAAATTGGTTTGAAGCATGAAGAAAATAATGAATACCCTGATGCTTTCCTGTTATAAAGCAACGGAGCTGATTGAGAAGAAAAGTGTTTTTATACTGAGTCCTGTCGAAAAGGCTCAGCTGTATCTGCATACCCGTGTTTGTGATGCCTGCCGAAATTATCAGAAGCAGAGCAAATTACTTGATGAGGTGCTCGAACAGGAATTAAAAGCCCTGCATGAAGAAAATATTTCTGAGGATCAAAATACAGAAAATCAGCGTATTGATAGATTAAAAGGAAAACTGGATTCGGAAAAATTTAGCTGATGGTGTCAGGTTTTTTAGAATCGGACGACTGGTGTAGTGAATCTAATTTAACATCGTTCGAAACATTAAAAAACCTGTAACAATGAAAAATCAAAAAAACTTTATCAAAACTACTTTAGTAGCCGGCGCATTGATTAGTGGTGGTGCAGCCCTTAACGTACAAGCTGAAAACGCCTTTACAGCCAATTTGCTGGGTTCTGGCAGCGAAGTGAGAACTGCCTTAAGTACCGATATTTTTACGCCCATCCCAGATCTTATGTTTGAGCTGAAATGTGGTGAGGGCAAGTGCGGTGAAGCTGCCAAGGAGAGCAAAACTAAAGAGAGCAAAACTAAGGAAGCCAAATGTGGCGAAGGAAAATGTGGCGAAGGCGAAAAGAAAGCTGAAAAGAAAGCTGATGTAAAAGTTGAAAAGAAAGCAGAGAAAAAATCGGAAAGCAAAGGTGCTGAAGCTAAATGTGGCGAAGGCAAGTGCGGAACTTTCTAAATTGCTATTGACAATAAAGTGTAAGCTGTTTCGATAGCTTGCACTTTCTTTCTCTTTTTCTTTAACCTTAGCTTAAAACTTTCCCTATGACTGGCATTGGCTTTCGACGTGATTTTGCAGATGAATTACTATCATCAAACCTTCTTACCCCAGATTTTATCGAGGTAGCTCCTGAAAACTGGATTGAGGTGGGCGGCTATTGGAAAAAACAGCTCGACAAGGCTTTAGAGCGTTATCCGCTTTTTACGCATGGCCTTTCGCTCAGCATTGGCAGCCCCGATTTATTGGACTATAATTTTGTTCGTAAAATCAAACAATTTCTCAACGAAACCGGCGCCACACTCTATTCCGAACACCTGAGCTTTGCCAAATGTGATAATGTACATTTGTACGAGTTGCTGCCAATTCCATTTACTGCTGAAGCTGTAAAGCATGTGAGCGGCCGCATACGCGAAGTGCAGGAAATTTTACAACGCCGTATCGCCATCGAGATTGTGAGTTATTATACTGCTGTAACGCCTGAACTTTCTGAACTGGAATTTGTGAATGCCATACTGGAAGAAGCAGACTGTGATTTGTTGCTGGATGTAAACAATATTTATGTCAATGGCTTCAACCACAGCTACAATCCGGAAGCCTTTATTCGCGAATTGCCCCTCGAGCGTGTGCGTTACATCCACATGGCAGGCCACGAGCAGGTAGCTGATGATTTGATTATCGATACGCACGGCCAGCCTATTATTGATCCGGTATATGAGCTGTTCTCCTTTGCCATAAAGCAACTTGGCAGGGAGGTTCCGGTACTTTTGGAACGCGATTTTAACATCCCCGAATTGCCCGAAATGCAGCATGAATTGCAGCAACTCCGTCACATTCAGCAACAAGCTTTAAAACCTCAGTACGATGTCAGCCACAGTTAAGACCTTTAAAACACAATCGGCCTTCGCCAATGCCATCCGGCAGGAGAAAGCCTTTAAAAGTAAACTCTCGCGGCCGGAAGCACTTGAGCAATACCGTCGTATGGTGTTCCATGTAGCCGAAGATGCTATTAATGCAGCGTATCCGCTTACAAAAAATCTATTAGATGAAAGGGAATGGAAAGCGCTGGTGAAGGATTTTTATCGGAGTGGAGCAATGGAATCACCGCAGATTTGGAGAATGCCTGAAACACTCGTCGCTTTTGTGGAGAAAAACTATGTGCAGCTTCAGCGGAAATATCCATTCCTCCTCGAACTGATGCATTTCGAGTGGGCTGAAATAGTGGTGTATATGATGCCCGATAAAAAAGTGGAGCTGCCTTTGAACGGAAATGTTGAAAATGGCTATATCGTCCTTAATCCCGAGATGGAGTTGTTGCATTTTCATTTTCCGGTGCATTTGAAACCAGCATCAAAAATCAGTGTTAACGACCGCTCCAACTTTTTTGTAAGCCTCCATCGGCATGCAGATAGCGGCAAGGTACTCTTTACGAATCTATCACCCCTTACTGCGCAAATGATTGCCCTGCTGCTTGAAGGCGTTAAGATGGAATTTGAAGCTCTTGTAAAACTTAGCTGTGCGTCATTGCAAATCAATTACAAGCCGGATTATCTGCCCCAGGCAATGATATTTCTTAAACAATGTATTCAAAATCAATTAATTTTTGGATTTACTAACCCTTAAACAATTAACAATATGCTAAAAAACAGATTTTTACTTTTATTCAGCTTGCTTTTTGCCAGCTCAGTGGTCATCACCTCATGTAGCAAAGATGATGACGAGGATAACCCGCCGACACCTTCGGAGTTTGTGGCTGATGACAATACTTTCGTCTCATTTATGAACTGGTCAAAAGATGCAACAGCACAGGGCGCCGATCCTGCATTGGGCGGCATGGCACATGGTGGTAATGATGAAACCGTTGTGCGTGAGGTTTATTTCAAGGATGGACAGGCCGCTGTAAACGGCAGCTATCCTGTGGGAACAATCATTGTAAAACACTCCAAAAACCCTGAGGGTACTGTTGACGAACGCACTGCCTTAGTAAAACGTGGTAATAACTTCAATTCCGAAGGCGGTGATTGGGAATGGTTTATGCTGGCTCCTGATGGAAAGATTGCCAGAGACGAAAATGGTAACGCCATGCGTGGCGCAAATTTGATGAACGGCATGTGCCTGCAATGCCACACCGTAGCAAAAGCCAAAGACTATGTTTTTTCTAAATAGGCCCTGCCTTTAAAGAAAAGCCTTAAATAGCTTGGAAGTTTAGTGAATAATTTGGTTTAGTTTGAAAGGGAAGCCGGTTACCTGAGGGTGCCGGCTTTTTTGTGGTTTATGATCAGGATATCACTGCTACACCCTTCCAAAAAGCAATATGCCCTTTAATTTTTGCGGCTGCCGGCTTAGGATCAGCATAATACCAGGCAGCATCCTTGTTAATTTTTCCATCAACCACCACGTCATAATAGCTGGCGGTTCCTTTCCAGGGACAAATGGTTTGGGTGTTGCTTTGGCGCAAGAACTGTTCGTTTACGCTTTCGACAGGGAAATAGCGATTGCCTTCAACAGGAACCGTTTTTTCGCTCTCAGCAATGATTTTTTCGTTCCAGATTGCTTTCATAAAAATTAGGTTTTAGAGTTTAATTTTCGAAGATACTTTTTTTAACGATGATAAAGGTCAGATCGCCATTTTTGATTAAGTTATTCAGGGTGTTAATTGGTAATTTCGTGGCCTTGCTTTTCGCTGAATTTCTTTTTAAACTGATACTGCCTGATGCTTACAGCTTTGATGGCATAGCGAATCAGCAAAACCAAGGCCATGCTGACGGCTATTAAGGCGACACCCAGCAGCAAATTCACGTAGATCACAAAGCCGGGTACGATGGCCAGTAATCCTGAAATCAGGAAAAGGAAGATTCCTATGTACAAACTCACCATAGCCAGACTGAGCCGTTTGAGTTGCGCAAGTTTTAAAAAGATAGTTTTACCCATCTGATCTTGTTTGTCATCCAATAAAAGGTTGATCTCTTCATTCAGGCTGATGATCAGATTAGCGGTTGAAACCAGCAAAATACTCACACCAGGGAGAATTGCGATGGGCATATACCATTCCATAGTTTTTTAGATTTTTATGTGGCATTCATCATTGTCCAGCGATTGAGCATTTTTTTCGTGAATTGTGCCAAAAAACAGTGTTTGCCAATGAAAAAATAGGCGCAAAAAAGCAAAACATGAAATAATAACTGCTTTCGCCTTTCAAGAGTATTAAAAAGGCAGGAGCAAAGCCGCCCCTGCACGATCGGCTCTTGTTCAATTATTTAGACTGATTTTTGACTTCCTGCCCTAAATTTAAGAAATCTTCCGGACCGCGATAGCCGGCGGTATGCAAGACAGCTTTTCCATTACTGTCGATAAAAAGTAGGGTAGGATAGCCTTTGATCTGGTATTGCCGTGCAAGCATTAATCCTTCTCCTTTTTCGCCATCCAGATGAATATTGATGAAGTTCTTATTGTAGAAATCACCAACAGCTTTGTCAGGAAAAGTGTTTTTGTCAAGCATTTTGCAGGGACCACACCAGGTGGCATACAAATCCAGGAAAATGAGTTTGTTTTCTGCTTTGGCAAGTTTGAGTGCTTCATCCCAGCTGCTTCCGTGGAATTGAATACCACTAAGCTTATATGCTGTTTGATTATCAGGATTTTCGGATGGGATTACTATTGCGCTGCTAAATAGCAGGATGAATGAAATTAAGATTGTTTTCATATAAGGAGTTTTATAAAAATTTAAAACAGGAACTTTTAAGGAACCATTAAAAAGATTAAAATAAGGCTCATGCGTTCTAAAACCCATGAGCCCTATTTTTATTGTGATTCAATTAATGGATAATTAATTTCTGCGCTTCAAGAGGTTTATCATCAAGGCTTAAGCGCAGGAAGTAAATACCAGGTTTTATATTCGATAGATCAATATATTGGGTTATTTTACCTGCTTGTGTTTGTTGAGCTGAAATAGACTGAACATTTTTGCCAACCAGGTCGAAGATTTGAATAGTTAATTGAGCTTCTTTTTCAAGATCGAAGTTCAATATTATTTGCGAAGATGCTGGATTAGGATAGAATTTATATGCTGATTCATTCCAGTTTGGATTATCATTTATGCCAGTAACTTGCAGGTTATAAGTTGCTTCGGTTGCAAAAACAGGAGCAAGTTGATCTATTTGTTCAGGAAGATAAGGAATGCCATCACCATCAGAGTCGTTGCCAGTTTCACCCGTTGCATCAAATTCGGCCAATTGCATGGCGTTGGCTACTTTTTTAAAGAAATGTGTATAAATTTCAGCCGCTTCGGTGTGTCCTCCAACAAGAGCAGCTTCGCGAAGTCCACCGGCAATCACTGCAAAATTAAAAGGAGTATAGGTGGCAAGGTCGTTATTTAATTCAGTTTTGAAACCTGCTAAGCTGGAAACATAATAATTTGAGATTAGGAAATTATAGGCTTCGTTAGCGGCATTCAAATAATCTTCATTTTCGGTGAGCGTGTAAGCAGCATATAATCCGCGAGCAGCTGCTGCTTGTGCAACAGCAGTCTTTGCGCTGTTATCGGCTCCTGTGTTGATGGTATAGCCATTATAAAAACCACCTGAGGGATCTTTTAATGAGTTAATCAGGAATTGGCTTTGGGCATTTATAGCATTTAATATCATGGGTTCGAGTGGAGTGCCGTTAAATTCTTCTTTCATCAGTGTGAGTACCATGGTAATATAACCTGCATTAACGGTGCTAATAGTTGTGCCGGATTGGGGTACGCCAGCGATAAGTTCCGAGGAATTCACAAAGGTGCCTGCTGTTTCATTAAAATGCATGGCCATCAGGTTCATAAAAATAACTTTACTTGTTCCCATCATCAAATCGAAAGGGCCAGGCATGCCGGTTTGCGACATGGCAGCAGGAAATGGGTCTCCATCAAATACTTCATGAAAAGCCAGATGAGCTTCATCGCTGCTGTTGCTGGGATCCATCATGTTTTTAAAGCTTAAAGCACCCCACAAATATGATAACTGATCGAATATTTCGCTGGAAGCATCCGTAACTGTCAATGTTGAAAATTTTGGTGGCATACCTTCAGCAACCATGCTCTCTGTAACGGCAATCTGATGTGGGAAATAAATAATACCGTTAGCTGGATCATATGTAGCGGGATCAACCATGCCTAAAGTGCTACCATCATAAGCCAGGTTGTTAACAACAAATAAGGTTTTGTTTATCCCCTCAGCAGTGAGCACCTGGCCAATGAATCCATCAGTATTATCGCCTCCATAAAAGATATTGTTGTTTGGGTCGAAATGGGGACTGTTGGCAGAATCAGGTGAATTGGTTCCGTTTGGAACAACTTCTTCTTCATTTTCATCGTGAAATGTTCCCAGCATATCTTGCGCCCAAAGATATTGTTTCATCAAGGTTTGACCCATCGCACCTAAGTTAAAGGTTTTGTCCATCAAATTGCGATCCCAACGCAGGGTAGAAAAATTCATTTGAAAGTCTGGTGCAACTGCTTGTGGCAGGTGTGGATTACCACTCTGAAATTCTGCAAATTGCGGCCATGGATTCATTGGAGCCATGCCATTGGCAACCATAGCAAAGTGCATGATGTTTTTCATTAATTCATCATCCTCTTTGTATCCATTGGGTGTGCCACCAGTGTACATACCATCAAATTCATCTGGTTCCATCGCTGCCATTTGCATGATCATAGGTGCCCACATCATGTGCAAGCCAATACCTGACCTGGATATTACTGTGCCCAATTGATAACGTGAGTACTCATAGTTTTCGATACCTAAAGTGTATGAAACCGAGTCAGGCAGGTTTAAAATCATAGGATCTAAATCATCCAGATCATAACCTAATGCCTCAGCAAATGGTTCTCCACTTTCATTAATCTCGTTAGCTAATAACATCTGATCCCGGGTAGTAAAAAGATCGGCTGAAGTAATTGATACTTGAGCTTGTGAAGTGATTGCAATTGTGATGAAAACTGCAATGAGCATTTTTGTAATTGTTTTCATTTTTTTAAATTTTTGATTTTAACTATTTGTTACTCCTTAAATCGGATTAAAGTAAAAACCTGACAACTGATTATTTTTTTACTGGATTGCAAGCAAAGCAAAACTTAAAGTTTATTGCGAAACAGCAGGGTTGAGTCATTTTGTTTTAATTTGCAGGTGTATTGTTGATCTGTAAAAGCTTAATGTTATTTTTATGAGTACAATTAAAATCGTTGATTACGAAGCATCCAACGGTCGCCTGCGCGAAATTTACGACGATATTATCCAAAAACGTGGTAAACTGGCAGAAGTGCACAAGATGCAAAGCCTGCACCCCAAAAGTATTGTAAAGCATATGGAGCTTTATATGGAGATCATGTTCAGCAAATCGCCGCTTTCGCGGGCCGAGAGGGAAATGATGGCCGTGGTGGTTTCGGTAACGAATGGGTGCCTGTATTGCCGGCAGCATCATGCCGAAGCCCTAAATCATTACTGGAAAAATGATGAGCGATTGAAACTACTGATAGCCAACTGGGAAACTGCTCCGTTGAGCGAGCGCGAAGGACAATTGGCGCAGCTTGCTTCTGAACTTACAGCTAATCCAGCTGCTTTTGAGCAAAACCAACAACTGTTGCAGTTAAAAAACAATGGCTTCACTGACCTGGAATTGCTGGATGCCAGCCTGGTAATTGCTTACTTTAATTTTGTAAACCGCCTGGTGCTGGCGACAGGTATCGGCCTGGAAACTGATGGTGGGGCAGGGTATAAGTATTGATATCAACTTTTAATATAAATGCACCTTACGATGACTACAAGCAGGAATTTTATAAAAAATGCACGCCTGATTATGCAATAAATTGGTTTACAAATATTAAGATACTTAGAGAATGGATAAAAAAGAAGCTTTAAGGATTGCAAAACGATACATTGATTCAATTAGTGACAAGTTTCAAATTGAAAGTGCCATACTCTTTGGGTCCTATGCAAAAGGAACAAATCACCCTGATAGTGATATTGATATTGCAATTGTTTTTAAAACCGTGGATGACATTATTGATTTGCAAATTCAATTGATGCAACTACGCAGTGATGCCGATTTATTGATTGAACCTCACCCCTTCAAAATTTCTGATTTTAATAGCTCAAATCCGCTGGTTGCCGAAATTAAAAAGAACGGTATAGAAATACTAAACCATGCAGCCTGATTGAATCTAAGCCGCGGCAGTGACGCATAACTCTTAGCCTGTGTTTTCTTTATGAATCTGTTGATTATCAATAAGTTTTTCTCAATTAATAATCACTTTGTTATCAAAAGTTATAAATGACAGCATGAAAAAAAGCAAAAAGACAGCCAAAGCCGTCTTTCTGCTATCCAAACCAAACCAAAACCCGGGATTAGAACGAAATCAGGGTATATCCATCAACAACCAACTGACGCAGGCTGGGATGATCTTTAAAATCTGATAACAGACTTATACCAGCCTGCTCTACCTCGCTTTTCACACCAAAAGCTGCAGCACAAAAAGAACATGCTCCTGTAATGGCAGGTTTAACGGATTGATAAAGCCCGTGAAGTTTATGTGAGGCGTCTTCGAGTGTGCCAATCCATTTGGTGCCGGCTCCTTCAAAGATAATTTTAAGCTCGTCACCGTGTTCAATCGCTTCAAGGGCTAACATAAAGGCATTGGATACTTTACCAAGTGCTTCAATGCTTTCTGTATCCGACATAATAATAAGGGCAATTTTTATCATAATAATAAATATTTTGAATTTGATAGTTCAGACGAATCAAGCAGCATTTCCTGACAGTATGTACAACTTTTTCTTTTTTGATTAGGAGAAATATAATTTGAAATACGCTTTATATTAATTTGTTATCTGTAAGATGTACAAATTATTTTTGAGTTTCAGAACGGAAAATTTTCATTGGAATTGTCAGGCTTTAAAATATAAGCCGACTCAAATAATACAAACTTTAAATATTGAAAAAGATGAAAATGATCGCGCTTTATCAACAAATGGTCGAAAAATTGAATGCACTGATTGATATTCCACTTTTATTTTTTCGGCTGATACTTGCTTATGGCTTTTATGGCCCGGCCATGATGAAACTTGGTAATATAAGTGGTATTGCCGACTGGTTCGAAGGCATGGGTATGCCTTTCCCAACATTGAATGCCTACCTGGCAACCTATACCGAAGTAGCTGGCTTTGTGCTGTTGCTTTTAGGTTTGGGCACACGCATTATTGCCGTTCCATTAATGATTGTGATGCTGGTAGCTATCAAAACCGTGCACCTGGGAAATGGATTTGAAGCTGGTAACAATGGTTTCGAAATACCACTTTACTATATGCTGATGCTCTTTGGCTTGTTTGTTTATGGCTCTGGCAAAATCAGTGTGGACCATTTCCTGAAGAAATACCTCATGTCCAAAATGGGATGATTTGTTCATTGGTAACACTTTGAATTATTAATGACCAACATAAAGTTGGTTAATGCCCAAAAAGTCGGCCCTTAAGCTGGCTTTCTTTACACTTTTATAGAAATCCTAAAATCAATTCTTTGAAAATTATGTTGGGAATTGGTGTTTTTGCGACTGTTAGTATCAATTCCTGATAAATTATTTATTGAAACAAATAGCTCAAATAATGCATTCTTTTAAATCTCTTCTGATAATGAATATCCTATTAATAGCAATGGCTGGAAGGTCGCTTACTGCGCAAGACTTTCGCTCAGCGGAAGACGCGAATGGACTTTTACCTGGTCAAAAAGCCCCACTGTTTGAAGCTGTAGATCAAAATGGTATGCAGTTTAAGCTGGTTGAAGCTCTAAATGAGGGAACCGTGCTGCTTATTTTTTATCGGGGATTTTGGTGTCCGGTTTGTAATAAGCACCTTGCATCATTTCAGGATAGCCTGCATTTGTTGAAGGAAGCAGGTGTGCAGCTGATTGCTGTTTCTCCCGAAAAACCGGAATATCTTGATAAAATGGCAACAAAAACCGGAGCAAAATTCCCATTGCTATATGACGAGGATTATCGTATTGCTGATGCCTATGATGTAACTTTTAAACCTGATGCAAAAACGCTTTTTGTTTACAATACCATGCTTGGAGCCAAACTCAAAGAGACCCATTCCGATGACAGCCAGCGGCTTCCTATTCCAGCCACTTACCTGATTACAAGTGATGGAAAAATAAAATGGAGGCATTTTGATCCAGATTATAAGAAGCGTTCAAGTGTTTCAGAAATTCTAAAAGAACTTTAAGAAACTGTAAAAAACATTGACAAAAATGGATTAACCATAAATAATACCTATATTTATTTTTTTAATTCTCTTTTATGAAAGAAATTACGACAACAGAACTATTAAACATGATTCAAAAACCTGACGTCATTATACTGGATGTGAGGTCGGTAGATGCTTTTAATGGGTGGGCTTTGAAAGGGGAGAGCCGCTCAGGTCATATTAGCGGAGCAAGAAGTTTGCCCGCAAAATGGCTCAATTATATCGACTGGATCGAAATCGTCAGGCACAAGCAAATTCTGCCGCATCATACACTGATTCTTTATGGCTATGACCTTTCAACTGCCGAAAATGTCGGTGAGCGGTTTGTTCAATCAGGCTACGATAAGTTATTTGTTTATCCGCATTTCCTCACGGAATGGGTAAAAACCGAAACATTTCCTATGGACAAACTTGAAGGCTATCAGCATTTGGTTTCGGCCGAATGGGTGCAGGCATTACTTTCAGGTCAAAAGCCCCAGCATTATCACAATGATAAATTTGTGGTTGTGCACAGCCATTACCGCAACAGAGAGGCTTACCTCAGCGGGCATATTCCCGGAGCCATAGATATGGACACTTTGGCGCTGGAAGCCCCTGAAACCTGGAACCGGCGCAGTCCGCAGGAACTTAAGCTGGCGCTTGAAGCTCATGGGATTACGGCTGATACAACAGTTGTGTTATATGGTAAATATATGTTTCCGGATAATGCAGATGAATTTCCTGGAAGTGCAGCGGGCGATATTGGTGCCATTCGAAATGCATTTATCATGCTATATGCCGGAGTAAAAGATGTGCGAATACTTAATGGAGGTTTTCAATCGTGGCAGGATGCTGCATTTGAGGTTTCAACTAAAGATGAGTCCAAAAAACCAGTGAAAGAATTTGGAGCAGCCATTCCAGCTCGTCCTGAACTTGCTGTGGATACTCCAGAAGCTAAAGAGATGCTGGCAGATAAAGATGCCGAGCTTGTTTGCGTGCGCAGCTGGCCCGAATATATTGGTGCGGTGAGTGGCTACAATTATATCGAAGCCAAAGGAAGAATACCGGGAGCCGTTTTTGCCGACTGCGGAAGCGATGCCTACCACATGGAAAACTACCGAAACGAAGATCACACTACGCGCGATTATCAAGAGATTGCATCCATCTGGGAGCGCAACGGCATAACACCTGATAAGCATCTGGCGTTTTATTGTGGAACAGGATGGCGTGGCAGTGAAGCCTGGTTCAATGCATGGCTGATGGGTTGGCCGCGTGTTTCGGTTTTTGATGGGGGCTGGTTTGAATGGAGCAACGACCCGCGAAATCCATTTGAAACGGGCGTTCCTAAAGAAAAACAAGTCCAAACTGATTAATTGCTTCAAGGCTTATGGATACCATTCAGGAGAAGAAACTAAGCACTTTTGCCCTTGACGTGTTGGAGGGCTTACAGGCCAGCCCTAAATACTTGTCCTCAAAATACTTTTATGATGCGGACGGGAGTCGGTTGTTTCAGCAAATCATGCACATGCCAGAGTATTACCTTACTGATTGTGAATTAGAAATTTTTCATCATAAAGGTGATGCTATTATTCAGGCTTTCGGGATGAATGGTCAGGCTTTTGATCTGATCGAACTGGGTGCTGGTGATGGGCTTAAAACAAAAGTATTACTCGAAAAGCTGTGGCAACTTAGAAAAGATTTCACCTACATCCCGGTTGATATTTCAGCTACGGCCTTAAACGATCTGGAGAAAAGCATCAGGCTAAGCCTTCCCAAAATTAAAATGAATGGTCTCAAGGGAGATTATTTTGACATGCTAAGTCATTGGCAGCATCAAAAACCGAAAGTATTGCTTTTTTTGGGCTCAAACCTGGGTAATTTTTCGATAGAACAAACACACGACTTTTTAAGTGATTTGCGAAACGTACTTAATAAAGATGATCAATTACTGCTTGGGCTTGATTTGCAAAAAGATCCTAACGTTATATTGCGTGCCTATAACGACCCGCACAAGCTTACTGCACAATTCAACCTGAATCTGCTAAAGCGAATCAATAATGAACTGGGTGCAGATTTTTGCCTGGAGCTTTTTGAACACAAAGAGTTTTATGATCCTGGCAGCGGATTGGCCAGCAGTTATTTGATTAGTGCAAAGGAGCAGCAAGTAAGCCTTGAATTTGCAGGGGAGCCTATCAAGCTGTATGAAGGCGAACGCATTTTTACTGAGCAATCTCAAAAATATTCTAAAAGTATGATCATTGAAATGGCAAAGCAAGCTGGTTTTGAGGTCGTATCCTGGTTTATTGATCAGAGAAATTGGTTTGCTGATGTACTCTGGAAAGTGCCTTAATTCGTTTTATTACCAGAATTTTAACTATACCTCTCACTTTAAAAAAGGCTATTTCATGCAAAAAATTAAACTCATAGCATTTTCCAGTTTAAGTGATCGCGTTCCGTTTGGAGCGCAGTATAAACAGCTCGATCTCGTAATTATACGTTACGATCAAAAGGTATCGGTGCTATATGGCCGGTGTCTGCACCGTGGTGCTCTTTTGGCTGATGGATTCATCGAAGGCAATAACCTGATTTGTGGAGTGCATTATTGGGATTATCGCTATGATACGGGTGTTTCGGAATATAACGATGAGGAAAGGCTGTATAAGTTTAAGGCAGCAATAGAAAATGATTTTGTAGTTGTTGATCAGCAAGAGCTGGATGATTTTTTGGCGCTTCATCCCCAACCTTTTCAAAAGGAAAATTACCAGGGTGAATATGCTGATACCGCACCAGAAGCTACTGAACCTTATACGGGTTATATTCAGGAATTGGCACGTAACGGCCTGAAAAATTTTGGCCATCACGGACCTACCGAAGCTATGGGCGTTGACCGCAACACCCTGCCTAAATGGGAGCAAATACAGTTTCTGCCGGCACAGCTGGCTACTAAACCCTTGTTAGATGATCATCCGGTTGAAACCAAGGTGATCATTGGTCCTCGGGCAGAAAAACCCTTGGTGCTTGAAATACCACTTTTTGTCTCGGACATGAGTTTTGGCGCGCTGTCGCGTGAAGCCAAGATTGCCCTGGCCAAAGGTGCCGAAATGGCTGGTACCGGTATTGCCAGCGGTGAGGGTGGCATGCTTACCGAAGAGCAACAAAACAACAGCCGTTATTTTTATGAACTGGCTTCAGGCAGATTTGGTTTTTCGTGGGAAAAAGTAAGCAAAGTACAGGCTTTTCATTTCAAAGGCGGACAAGGTGCCAAAACCGGAACCGGCGGCCATTTACCGGGTCATAAAGTAACCCAAGAGATTGCCGCAGTGCGCGGATTGAAAAAAGGAGAGGCAGCCATTTCTCCCGCAGCCTTCTCCGATTTAAGCTCACCAGCGGATTTTCGTAAGATAGCAGACCAGGTGAGAGCAAAAACTGGAGGTATCCCAGTGGGATTTAAGATTGCTGCCAGTCATATAGAAGCCGATATCGATTTTGCCCTCGAAGCCAGCGCCGATTATATTATCCTGGATGGCAGAGGAGGAGGAACAGGAGCAGCACCAACAATCTTGCGCGACAATATCAACGTGCCAACCATCCCCGCATTGGCTCGCGCCAGAAGACACCTCGACAAAGTGGGAGCCAAAGATGTTACGCTAATCATTACTGGTGGCTTGCGCATAGCCGACGACTTTGCCAAAGCACTGATGCTGGGTGCTGATGCCATCGCTGTTTCCAACTCGGCCTTGCAAGCTATTGGCTGCCTGGGCATGCGTGCCTGCCATACCAACAACTGTCCGGTAGGCATTGCCACCCAAAAAGAGAACCTGCGAAGCCGCATCATTATTGACAGCTCGGCCAAACAGCTTTATAATTTTTTTAGCGCTTCTAACGAACTGATTAAAGTAATTGCGCGTGCTTGTGGCCATAATGATGTCAGGAAATTTCAGATTAACGACCTATCAACAATAGATTACAGCATACATCAATTAACAGGAATCAATTATGCAGGAATATAATAAAAGTGATCAGCAGATGCATCAGTTGGCACAACTTCTGGCCATCACAAATCGTAATTATTTACCCAAAGAAACTGATGACAGCCATACAAACCTATATTTTGATGCACTTGGAAACCGGCTCATGGGACGATGGTTTGGAGCACCGCAAAAGGAAATGATGCTTAGCCTGAATCTCAGTGTTGGCCATTTTCAATGGATCAACAAGAAAATGCAGGTGATGGACAGCATTGCTGTTGCAGGCAAAAATCTGAATCAACTTAAAGCAGCCATCAAGAACTTTCTGACTTCACAGGGGTTTGAGACGGCTGGTTACGAAAACCCCATGCATTACGCTATTCCGGATTATGACCTCCCAAAATTTATGCCATCACCTTTTGATCCAAAGCCGTTCGAAGGCTGGGCTGCAATGCGTTCATTAGCTAATGCGGCGTGTATCCGCTTAGCGGGTTACTTTCAGCTTTTTGAAGAGCCACGCATTTGGCCGCATCATTTTGATACAGGCATTTATCTGCAGGTACTTGAGCAGCTGGGTATAGGATTTGGTTTAGCCATGAAAGACAAAATGGTTGATGATGCTTATTTTTATCTGGCAGCTTATGCTTCTAACATTCAATTTGATTATAAGGCAGCTGACTCGCTCGATGCTGGTTTTTGGATTGCAGCAGGAGGCTGGAAAGGAGCTGTTTTGCCTGTAAATTTGCTTCAAGAAGATGCAGGTGGAAATGAAATGCATGTAATTGACCGTTTTTTACAACAGTCTTTACAATGGTTTTTAAATCAAACTTAAATAAAACTATTTTATGGATTTTAATCACGAGTCTATGCAGCTGCACAAGCAGTTGAAAGGAAAAATTGAACTCAGAAATAAGTTTGAAGTCAATACACAAAATGATTTGTCCCTTGTTTATTCTCCCGGCGTGGCTGGTCCGTGTCTGGCAATAAGCGAATCTCCTGATAAAGTGTATGACCTTACAATTAAGTCAAACACAGTAGCTATCGTAAGCGATGGCTCTGCCGTGCTGGGTCTGGGAAATATAGGAGCAAAGGCTGCTATTCCGGTTATGGAGGGCAAAGCAATGCTTTTTAAAAAGTTTGCTAACATCGATGCATTTCCCATATGCCTCGAAACCCAAGATACCGAAGAAATTATCCAAACAGTAAAAAATATCGCACCTGTTTTTGGTGGTATTAATCTTGAAGACATTTCAGCGCCACGTTGTTTCGAGATAGAAGATCGCTTACAGGATATTGGTATTCCCGTTTTTCATGATGATCAACACGGCACGGCCATTGTTACGCTGGCTGGCTTGATCAACGCCTCAAAAGTTGTGAATAAGCCACTAAATCAGCTCAAAGTAGTGATAAATGGTGCCGGCGCGGCAGGCATTGCCATTGCAAAACTTTTGAGGTGTATCAATCAAAACTCAGATATGTGTCAGGCTATTGATCAAATTTTGGTTTGTGATAGCAAAGGAATAATCAGTCCTGACAGGAGCGATTTAAATGATGTAAAAAAAGATTTACTTGGTTATACAAACAAACACGGTATTTCTGGAAATTTGAATCAGGCGCTCAAAGATGCTGATGTTTTTATTGGGGTAAGTAAAGGCAATCTGTTGGGAAAAAACGAGTTAGCGCTCATGGCCGATTCACCAATAATCTTTGCTTTAGCAAATCCTGAGCCGGAAATTGATCCTATCTTAGCCAAGCAATGGGGAGCTGCTGTGGTAGCTACAGGCAGGAGTGATTTTCCCAATCAGGTGAATAATGTGCTGGTTTTTCCCGCAATTTTTCGGGCGGCTTTAGAAGTGCGTGCCCCGGTAATTAGTTCCCGAATGAAGCTGGTGGCAGCAAATGCTATTGCTAATTTGGTGGATCATCCAACAGCTGATACGATTATTCCCTCAGCACTTGAAGCTCATTTTGTTGCTGATATAGTGAAAGCAATTCTGCAAGATGAAAAGGAAAATACTTAATCATTCATAGTGAATAACCATGAAGCAACTAGATTGGCATAAAGTTCTGGATAGCAAAGACGAGATCGCTCCAAACAGGATTAAATCGGTTTACATTGGCTCGAAGCAGATTGCCCTTTCACACTTTGAGGGGAAAATATGTGCCATCGACAATCATTGTCCACATCAGGGCGGTCCGCTGGGCGAGGGGAGTATCGAGAATGGAATTCTGCGCTGTCCGTGGCATGGTTGGGATTTTCATCCGTGCACGGGATTTGCACCAGGCTTTGATGATGGTGTAGGAACTTTCCCTGTTGAGGAGCGTGCGGATGGTATTTATGTTGGGCTCGAGGTTGAAAAACCACATCAGGTCACTTTATCAGATATAATGGTTCAAACCTTTATAAACTGGGGTATAGATACTGTTTTTGGTATGGTTGGTCATTCTAATTTAGGGATGGCTGATGCTTTCAAGCGTAAGGATCTGGCCGGTGAAATAAAATACATAGGGATTCGGCACGAAGGAGCAGCGGCATTTGCAGCCAGTGCTTATGGGAAGCTTACCGGAAAACCAGCCATTTGTTTTTCGATTGCCGGTCCAGGAGCTACCAATATGTTTACCGGAATGTGGGATGCTAAAGTAGATCGTGCGCCATTGCTGGCTCTTACGGGTCAGGTGGCTACACAGGTGTTGGGTACAGGAAATTTTCAGGAAGTTGATCTGGTTCAGGCTTTTCATACTGTTGCTGAGTTTAATCATCGGGTACAAAGGGATAGCCAACATGCCGAACTGGTTTCGCTGGCCATAAAGCATGCCTTGCTAAAAAGGGATGTGGCTCACCTTACTTTGCCTGATGAAATACAGGAACTGCCTGCTGGTAATGAAACAGCACAAACAGCTGAGGGACGAATGCCAGATTTGCGCATCAAACCTTCTGAAAAGCTTTTAGATAAAGCTTTTGAAATGATAAGTATAGCCAAAAGGCCTGTCATAATTATGGGTCATGGCGCCAGGTTTCATCGCAAACAGGTGGTTGCATTGGCCGAAGAAATGGGTGCTCCGGTGATGACAACTTTCAAAGGAAAAGGGCTTATATCGGATAGTCATCCCCTGGGTGCTGGTGTTTTGGGACGCAGTGGAACACCCGTTGCCTCTTGGTTTATGAATGAAAGTGATCTGTTACTTGTAATTGGTGCTTCATTTAGCAATCATACTGGCATAACTCCCAAAAAGCCTACCATACAAATTGATTTTGATCCGCTGGTATTGGCTAAATTTCATCCCATTGATCTGCCACTTTTAGGCGAAATTGGGGAGACCCTTCAAGCGCTGCAAGCTCGTTGTGAAGCCTGCCAATTAACTAAAACTAATCAGCAAGATGAGCTATTTAAACGCTGGAAGATATGGCGCGAAGAAAAGCAAAAACGATTGTATGAGACATCTAACAAAGGTGTTAGCGCTTCGGTTGTTTTCGATGCTCTTAATCAGTTTGCTCCGGCCAATGCTGTGATGTGCGTTGATGTGGGCAACAATGCCTATTCTTTTGGGCGATACTTTGAGTCGCAACAACACGATTTTTTGATGTCGGGTTACCTTGGTTCTATTGGCTTTGCATTGCCTGCTGGTCTTGGTGCCTGGGCTGCAACAATAGGAAAGCGGCCTGTAATTGTAGTGGCAGGCGATGGTGGCTTTGCACAATACATGGCTGAACTCACTACTGCTGTAAAATATGGGATGAACATTAAGGTAATTGTGTTAAATAACAATCAGTTGGGTAAAATCACTAAAGAACAACGAAGTGCTGGTTTGGACAAGTTTGCTACCGACCTCATCAATCCTTCCTTTAGTGATTTTGCCGAAAGCTGCGGTGCCAGAGGATTTTTTGCTGCAACGCCTGATACGGTCTATCAGCAAATGAGGGATCTTTTCACGTTTCAGGGTACCGCATTGCTTGAAATTAAAGCGGATCCTGATCTAATTTAGGGTCAGCTGAAAAACTCGAAATCGACAATCCCTGTCAATATTATCCCCGCTCAGCAGGGCTGTGGCTCATTTCAAGGTGCGTAGCACCGTTAATATTTATAAGGAATATACTACCAAGGTATTGAGGTGCAGCCCCGCTGAGCGGGGGTAATATCTGGTGCAAGGATTTTTATTGCAGACTTCCAAATACCTTGTAGAAACCTCCCATGCGAATTCTATTTATTGTCATAATACCAATCAGTTAAAAGTTTTTCAGCAGACCCTAATTTAAAGCTGCTATCCCAATAGCGATCAAACTTCTCACCAAATGGGTCTTTGCATTGGCCATACTAATCGAACCAAAACATACTTTCGATAGGTGTGCAGTGAAGCCCTTAAGGTTCTTAGCGCCATATCCAAAGTAGCTACATGACCACAAAGATCAGCGTCCAATTGATTTTGGTTTCAATCGTTTTCATTTTGAATTTTTAATAATTTACAATGCGGAACTTTTTTGAAAGGTGTTGATTCAAAATTAATTAGTCTGATTTTTGCGCGATAATATGTTTTTCAAACGAAAGTTTAAACGTATTTGCCGGTAAATTGCCATGCTTACAATAATTTGCTGTGATTATATATCTAAAGAATTTCCAAAAAGCTTATCGAAAATCACCTGCCAATATGCCAGATCAAACTCTTCCGGATCCCATGTTTCATCCTCATCAAGTTCGAGCCAGTCCCTGTATTCTTCATATTCGGGATGGTTTGGGTCATTGAGGATTTCCTTCAGATAAGCATAACCGGGTGCACCTCCACTATCTTCGGGCGGACATTTGCCTTTGCCGGCCAGGAGTTTGGGCGATTCGCCATTGTATGGTGAGATTTTTTCAAGCAGTATGCGGTGTTCCCAGTTATCGCCAAAATCATACAGGTAAGTATAAGACTTACCTTCTTTTTTAAAAATGTCCGAAAGCATCACTTCACTTGCTTCCAGCTGATCCTCCTCAAAAAAATCAGTCTCCGGATCAGAACTGGTAATCACAGGACTGCTGCCGTAAACTTTTTCTGAGAAATGGTACATATGAAAAGAATCCCAATCAAAGGCCACCTGTAGTATTTCGTGGAAATGCCAAAAAGTATAATAGGAAGGAACCGATACCCTGCGCCATACAGCAGGCTTGTCAACGCCCTTAAGTTGTATTTTGAATTGAAGTGTTTTGCTGTTTTTAAGCGTTTGCTGGCTCAGGTGTTTAAAATCGTATTCCTGATCTATCTTTTCTTTCATGCTCTCCATGAAGTCATCAAATTCTTCCGAAATACGCATATCCAGGTCATCCTTCTCTTCGAATTCTTCATCCTGCCAGTCTTCATCCAGACTGGATACATAATGGTAATTACCGGGGCCTGCCGTTTTTTCCAGTTGTGCCATAACCCTATTTGCAAAAGCCTCATCGTCATTAGGACCTCGCATGTAAATTGGAGCACCATCTTCATTGTTTCCGCATGGAATTTCGAGTAGCTCGATATCTTCCGTGTCTTCTTCAAGGATATATTTTGCCACCGAAGTAAAAGTTTTGTGTGGCTTAAAGCCATAATCTTCTGCAAATTCGAGTCCTGCATAGATGATGTTGTGGGCCAGGGTATAGGGGATATTTTCCGTTTGCACCTGTATTTCGGATCTGGCATAAACTTCATTAAACTCGTGTTGACTAATATTAAAAACATAGTGAGCGTCCTTAACTCCCAGGCATTTAAGGTCAACCAGATAAAACCCAGCCGTAAAATTTTCATTCACATGCTTGCGGATTACGGTAACCTGTGCCAGGCCGGTTTCTTCCCACTCAGCATTAACAGTGCATTGGTGAATAGGAAGTGTTCTGGCTTTTTGTTTTATATAGTTCTCAGGACTAAGCATTTGAACTACTTTATTTTTCTTTTCTTTGGCCATGGTTTATCGATTTGGAATTTGAAATAAAAGTAAGGTTTTTTTTAGGAGAATAAGCTTGGAACAGTTTTTTTGATAAAAAAATGGGATTGATAGGGTTGGCATTTGTTGAAGATTATTTGGTTTGACTTTCTTATCATCCAGCCTCTGAAGTTTACACCATTATCTAAGCCGAGACTTGATGTTTACTGGTTTACCAATTC
Organism: uncultured Lentimicrobiaceae bacterium; assembly: GCA_964592595.1. Classification (GTDB taxonomy): domain Bacteria; phylum Bacteroidota; class Bacteroidia; order Bacteroidales; family F082; genus UBA5536. The sequence goes on from CAZQFH010000038.1 coordinate 29,196, forward strand.
TTTTTCAAACCCATAACAAGAAAGGCAGCTGTGTTTTGGATTAAACAACTCCCGCATTGCGCAATTCATCTTTTAGTGCCGGTAAATTGGGCTTGTGATTATGCGTTTTGGCTATCAGTATCATCACATCCTGTTGCATGCCGGGTAGCTGTTTAGCCAAAACCATCCATTTGGCTATTTTTTCATAAATGCTGCGTCCGCGTTCATTAATCAAAGTTTTAGAGGTCATGGCAGCTATTTTTTGGTAGCAATAGTCAGGATAAACCTGCAATAGTGGTTTTATCAGCTCATCGAAATTCCAAATAGTGCTGCTGCTTTCGATCAGGTTTTTAATCTTTTCGAAATGCTTGTCTGCTTCAAAGACTTTTACTAAAAGTTCGGGGTGATATCTGATGGAGTTTAGGAGTTTTACATACTCAGCATCATTCAGGAGGGTTCTAATCTTTAAGTAATGCTCAATTTTTAATTCATGAGAAATGAGCGTCATAAACACATTTACGAATAAATTTCTGTCCAATTCAGGAGTGATGTAGGATGCAAGAAAACGAGTCCATGCATATGGCTCTGCTGCAAACATTTCCTTGGCAATGGTGATAAAACGCTCTTGATCTTTTTCGTGGTAAAAGTGCAGTAATTCACGGGCAACTGCATCACTGTTTTGATAGAGCTGAAGTGCAGTATATAACCATTTTTCATGATTCCCCGATAATTTATTTAACAAAAGGCTAAGCTCGGGCAAAAACTTCTGATCAATAGTTGTCTTATTCATCATTTTAAGGATTTGCTCCGGTGAATCCGACATTTCGGCCAAAGTAAGTAATACGGGCTCAAAATACATCAAATCATAGTTTTGATCGGCTATGGCTTCCTCAAAATAACGGAATAATATTTCATAAGTGGCAAGAATACGCTGGTTGGCAATGGCTCTAAGACGTAATTTTTCGCTCAGTGTAGCTATTGTTTGTTCAAAAGTTTCGAGCAGAAATTCATTCACATCTTCAAACGACCCAATTGTATCAGCTACGTTGGCAATTTTTGCTGCTTCATACAGTCCAATAAAGCCTGCCATGATCTCATCTATGCGCTGTTGGATGATTTTATCTATCGTTTCTGTTACAAATCCCGAAAAAATCTCCGCTATTTCCTGTTCGCTGGCCATCTGATATTGCTCCCATTCTTCGATGTAGCCATCATGAGGTGGATTGTAATTATCCCAATCAGGATTTTCGGTGTCAATTGCTTCGAAATAATTCTGATACAAATTTTTCGTCTCGGAAATCTGCTTCAAAAACACATCATAGTGCATGCTATCAGTCGCTTGATCTGTTGATTTCACGAAGGCCTTAAACTCTTCCTTAAGCTTTTCATTGTTTTTGATAATCGCATCCAGGTATTTGATTTTCAATTTGTCAGAGGTGTTAATATAGAATTGTTCGAAGTTCATTTTTTAACAATTGGATTTTGAAAGAGATTTTGCCAAAAGTAAAAGATAATTCTAATCGATTTGAGATTTGTTTTTTAATAATAGAAAGTTTTTGGGTTCGGTAAAATTTGGAGAATGATTGAATTAATTTCAGTTTGGTACGTCCCGATCAAGTGCTGCTTAGCTTTCAGCAGGGTATAATAATC
>CAZQFH010000039.1:0-13612 GCA_964592595.1 uncultured Lentimicrobiaceae bacterium
AAAGTTCATTGTTAGTGCTTAGTAATTTTCCCGACACTGTTGAGAAAATTGCGGGGTAGGTCAAATAAAAATCCCGAAAGCGATACAGCTGCGTTTTTGATATGCCTTTGATGTGTTTTAATCGCTGTGCCAATGTTTTGATTGTCTCCTGGCCATAGTTTGCTCTGTCGGAACCATTTTGTTCATATTCAACAATATAGAAGCCAATCACAATATTTCGCATGGTTAAGGCATTATTGACCTGCCGAACAGCATAGGATTGAAGTTCTTTGTGTGCGAGCTCAATTTGGTAAACTAATTCCTCAAAATTCATTTTACTGCTGCTTTTAGTGCATTCAACAAACCTTGGCTTTTTGTAAAGCTCTTTTCCAACATATCCATTAATTCCGCACTGCTATATTCAACAGCTTCTTCTTTTTTAGCAGGGTTTTTAATATCCAGATCATAATTGCGGTCAATGATGGTTTGGGCATCCACCTTCCAGCTTAGCTCACTTTCTTTTCTATCGTTCCACCATGTCTTGATCGGGTCAAACTCTTTGAGCTGCAGTGGTCGGGTTTTGTTGTAGGCTTTTTGTCCTTCGGGCAGGCGGTGTTCGTAATACCAAACTTCTTTGGTAGGCGTGCCTTTGGTAAAAAACAATAGGTTGGTGGCCACCGTAGCATAAGGCTGAAACACGGAGTTGGGCAAACGGATGATGGTGTGCAGATTGCATTCTTCCAATAATCTTTGGCGAACCCGCAGTTTTACGCCATCACCGGTAAGTGAGCCATCGGGCAAAACAATTCCAGCCCGGCCACCTTGTTTCAGTAAGTGAATCATCAAAACCAGAAAGAGGTCGGCGCTCTCTTTGGTGCGGAAGTTTTGTGGAAAGTTGTTTTCGTTGTTATTGGCTACAATACCTCCAAAAGGCGGGTTAGCTAAAATGGCATTCACCCGGTTTTTCTCGGTATAGTAGCTCAGGGGTTGATCTAAGCTGTCGCGGAAAGAGATGTTTGGCACTTCTATATCATGCAAAATCAGGTTGGTAGTGGCCAGCAAATATGGAAGTGGTTTGTATTCCCAACCAATGATATTTTGGGCAATGCTTTCGCGTTCTTCAACGCTGTTGGCTTGCTTTTTCAAATGCTCAATGGCAGCGGTGAGGTATCCACCTGTTCCGCAACTGGGGTCTAAAATCTTTTCGCCTAACTTCGGATTGATCATTTCACAAATGAACTCCGTAATGGCTCTGGGTGTATAGAACTCACCACTTTTACCGGCACTTTGCAGTTCCTTCAAAATGGTTTCGTAAAGCTCACCAAAAGCATGGCGGTCTTTGGCAATGTTGAAGTCAATTTCGTTGAGCTTGTTTAGCACCTTGCGGATATTGATGCCGCTTTTCATGTAATTGTTGTTGCCTTCAAACACCTCACGTACAATCAAAGCACGTTTGTTGGCCAGATCGTCATTCATACCCACTTTCAGGTTTTTGAGCGTAGGAAATAACCTTTGGTCGACAAACTGTTGCAGTTCGTCGCCCGTTATGCCTTCGTCATCACCTGCCCAGGCATCCCAGTGAAATTCAGCGGGAATGGGACTTTCGTAGGCATCGTTGAGCACTTCCAGTTCTTTGTCTTTGTCGGAGAATATTTTGAGAAACAGCATCCAGCCAAGCTGCTCAATACGTTGAGCATCGCCATTAAGGCCGGTGTCCTGCCACATGATTCTGCGGATGCCGTCTATGATTCCTTTAAGGTTTGACATTTATTTTAGTTTTCTTCGTTCTATTCTTTCTTTTGCTTCAATTACTGCCTGTTGCAGTTTTTGTTCGAGTACATTTTTGGGTGGTAAAGCAGTCCAGTATTCAGCAACCATAATACCGTCCTTATGCATTTCGAGCAATTCTATTTGCTCTTTGCTTGTTTCGGTACACAAGATTAAGCCAATAGGTTCATTTTCACCTTCTTGTTTTTCGTAACGATTTAGCCACTTTAGGTAAAGTTCCATCTGGCCTTTATATGCAGCTTTAAATTTGCCAATTTTAAGTTCAATTACAACCAGTCGTTTAAGTTTTCGGTGAAAGAACAGCAAATCAAGCTTAAAATCATCGCCATCGATAATGATTCTTTTTTGACGTTCAACAAAAGTGAAGCCATGCCCCAGCTCTAAAATAAACTTTTCAAGGTCAATAAGAATAGCTTCTTCGAGGTCTTTTTCCAGAAAGTCGTCCTTGAGATTTAGAAAATCCAATAAATAAGGGTCTTTAAAAACGTTAGAGGTTTCTGCTATTTTTAATGGGAGTTGATTATTTGCAACCAGCATTCTTTCATAGAGTTTATTGTCTTTTTGTTTTCGCAATTCTCTCACACCCCAGTTCCCTTCTGCAATTTTATGGGCATAAAATAATTTCGCCTCAGCTTTATTTAATGGAAGCAGTTCAATAAAATGCGACCAGGTCAATTGTGTCGACAGTGTCGACACAATCTCTATGTCTGTAAATTGTTCAGCAAACTGCCTCATTCTTCTAAGGTTACGCAGCTCAAAATTATTCCCAAACTTTTCGCTCAAATGTGAAGACACCGTCGACATAATTTGTTTGCCATATTCTGCACGTTTGTTGCCCAAAACAAAATCATTTAAATGCTTTCCAATTTGCCAAAAAAGTAAAGTAAGCGTGCTATTTGCTTGTGAAGCAATAATTTGTTGACTGTTTTCAACAAGAGCAGATAGTTGGTTTAATAAATCCTGTTCATTGTTATTAGCTATTTCTTCGCTCATGATTATTATGCTCCTGTTTTATATAATTCTTGTTCCAATTCTCTTAAAGCTTCCAGGTATTTAGCTTTGCTCCCAAACTGCCTGATGATTTCCAAAGGTGAACCGTAATCAGTTAGTGGTTTCACTTTCAGAATGTCCATGCTTTCGATATTGGTGACGCCTTCATCGGCATACTTATCGAGTAGTGTTTCCAGCACCTTACGAGCTTGTGCACCGTATTTGGTAAAGTAGTCACGTTTTTTGACATTGTTGGCTCTTTCTTTACGGGTCATTGGAGGCCGGCCGAAAGCGATATGGCAAATCAGGTCGAAAAGGTCAACTTCTCTGTTTACTGCATTGCGCAAAGCTTCCACCAGTACGCCTTGATCTTCCAATTCTTTGATAATCACTTCTTTTTTATCAGTGCTGTTCCAGCGATTCAAAAAGTCGTCCAGGGATGCATATTGCTCTTTGATAAGCCCTCTGGAATGGTCTTTTAAGCTGGTTGTAATAGGCTTGCCATCATTATCGAAATACATTTCGCGACTGATCAATACAGAAACATCAACTCCATTGACGTAAACCTTCGGTCTAGGGTCATTTGCTTTACCAGGCTCGGTTTGTGGTTCAGGGTATCTGATATCCGGTGTAACTTCAATTATTTCGCCTGTTTCTTCATCTATAACAGGCGTATCAAAGTTTTCTTCTTCATCGATAATGCCACTGAGGTCAGTATCCTCCGCAACAGGTTTTATCCGGATAGGTTCGCCATCAAAGTCTTTATCTGCGAATAAATCAGTGACATTTCTAAAATCAAGAATGGTAAAGTACATCTTACCAAACTCCTCATTGATACGGGTTCCTCTGCCAACAATCTGTTTAAACTTCGTCATTGATTTTATTTCTGAATCTAGTACGATGACGCGGCAGGTTTGCGCATCAATACCTGTTGTCATCAATTCGGAGGTTGTAGTGATGACCGGAAAAGTCTCTTCTGGGTTAATGAAATTATCGAGTTCTTTTTTGCCTTCTTCATTATCGCCCGTAATCTGCATGATGTATTTGTGGTTTTGAGCAACCAGATCAGCGTTAAGGTTAGCTAATGCAGTTCTCATGCGTGCAGCATGTTCTATATCTACGCAAAAAACAATCGTCTTTGCATAGCGGTTATATCCCTTCAGAAATTCGGTAAGTTTTTTGGCAACCGAATCTGTGCGTTCTTCTATTACCAGATTGCGGTCAAAATCTTTTCGGTTATACACCCTGTCCTCAACCTCAATACCATCTGTATCTTTTTTGCCCTGTTCCGGACGCCAGCCTTCTGCATCCACGTTTAGGTTTACCCTTATCACCCTGTAAGGAGCCAGGAATCCATCGTCAATGCCCTGTTTAAGGGAATACGTATAGACAGGATCGCCGAAATATTCAATATTTGAAACCTCATCAGTTTCTTTTGGAGTGGCGGTGAGGCCGATATGCGTTGCCTTACTGAAATAGTTCAGGATTTCGCGCCAGGCACTGTCCTCCTTTGCACTACCCCGGTGACATTCGTCAATGACAATCAAATCAAAAAAGCCAGGAGAAAATTGTTTGTAGGCGTTTGCTTCCTCATCAGCACCAGATAAACCCTGATATAAAGCAAGATACACCTCGTAGCTTTTGTCAATCATGCGATGTTTGACCGTAGTCATTTTATCTTTGAAGTGTTTGAAATCGCCTCTGCGTGTTTGGTCAATCAATGCATTGCGATCAGCCAAAAACAGAATTCGTTTTTTTGCTCCGCTTTTCCACAATCGATGAATGATCTGAAAAGCGGTATAAGTTTTTCCTGTTCCAGTAGCCATTACCAGCAAGATTCTGTTTTGACCTTTGGCAATAGCCTCGACAGTTCTGTTAATTGCAATTTGTTGGTAATACCGTGGTTTTCTGCCGCTTGTATCGAAATAGTAATCCTGTGCAACAACTTTTTCAGCTTCAGCTGATTCAATGCCTTTGTAAATCTTGTATTTCTGCCAGATTTCATCAGGTGATGGGAAACTGTTCATTTCTAACTCTGTCTCGATATTGCCATCAGCAGCCGTGCGGTCGTGGAACACAAATCCATCACCATTGCTGCTAAAAACGCAGGGTATGTCAAGTATTTTGGCATATTCCAAAGCCTGTTGGATCCCTGCACCTATTGCATGTTTGTTGTCTTTGGCCTCTACAATTGCGACCGGAATGTTTGGCTTGTAGTAAAGAATGTAGTCAGCTCTTTTTCTTGTTCCTCTGGCAGTGAGTTTCCCTCTTACGTATATTTTCCCGTCTGTGAAAGTTACTTCCTCAAGCAGTTGGGTATTTTTATCCCATCCAGCCTGTTCAATGGCTGGTGTGATAAATTTAGTGCAAATGTCTCTTTCGGAAAGGTGTTTTTTGTTCATGGGGAAAGCTGTTTTAGGATACAGAAAAACAGGTGGTTGTATTTTTGTTGGTGATATTGCTATAAATAATTATTATTCGTTACGTTTTAAAAATGTTTGGCATGCGTGGAATGTTTTTGAAGGCACTAATTTAGGGAATTTTGTTTTATGAATGCTCGGATCTGATCAAAATGACTGGATTTTGTGGTTTAGTGGTTAAATAATTTGATGATTTAAAATCCAATGGCTCAATAGTCATTACAGGCTGGTTGTTCAATGTAGACTGCAAAAATGGATCGAAAATGTCTGAAAGTCTTTGATTAAAGTTTAACTTTGGGCAAGGAAAACTCTTTTATAACCTTAAACCAATTAATCATGAAAAAATTTATTGTAGTATTTCTGATTTTGATGCCATTTATATTGCTTTCGCAGCAAGAATTAAACATGAGTGCAAAAGCAAATAAAAAAATCAGAACCGTTCAAGGGAAGGAAATTTCAGAAGGGCAAGTATTTAAGGTAATCGGTTTTAACGGAAAAAGCAATGAATACGCTCAATATGCGATAGAAGTGGATGGTGAAATGCATAGTTTATTTGGAGATGATGTTAAACGATTCACCTATGTTCTGTCAGACAATGCCAGTTTGAATGAGTTTTGGAATGTTCAAATGATAAATGAGGGGGTATATGATGATCTTACAAAAAACGGACTTCAACTTGATTTAAGAGCAGAGATAGAAGCTGATGCGCTTGATTTTATGGCTTTTGCTGAGAGTAATAATTCCTTCTTTAATGATAGTTATCTTGAAAGTTATATTTACTCGCTTGTTTATAGATTATTCCCGGGGGACCTACCTGACGGCAGGCCAGGGGTATTAAATGTGAAAGTTTTGATTGATATAGCCCCGAATGCTTTTATGTTTCCGAATGGAACCTTGATTTTAACAACGGGAATGCTATCAACAATAAATTCTGAGGAAGAGTTAATGGCGGTGCTTGCTCATGAGATTTCGCACTTTGTGCTAGATCATTCCGTTGACAATATTAATACGGCTATTAGCAGACAAAAGCGAGCGGAATTTTGGGCAGGGGTTGCGACAGTGGCAGCGGCAAGTGCCGAAATTTATGCAGGTACACAAGGCGCTTAAATTGATGGGTCATTAACCAGATCAACAGCTTATTTGGCATTGGATATAGCCTATGAAATAACTGATCGTATGGGGTTAAAATACAGCAGGGAGCAGGAAATGATTGCCGATCGCTGTGCTAAAGATATATTAACATTTATAGGAAAAGACCCATCGGCCATGGCAACAGTATTAGATAAACTAAAGCGCAGAAGTTTAGATTTGGGCGACCTCAGTGTACTAGATGGCAAAGGAAGTCACCCTGAGATTGATCAGCGCATTCAAGCAATTGGAGCAGTGAAAGATTTTGATGATGTTAATTATGACCGCACTATTTCGTTTGTGAACACCTTGAACGCCCAAAATGAATTCAGAAGGAAAAAATTAAATCTGGCATTTGAATTGGCCGGAAGGAATATCAGGGCCGGAGTAGCGACCGAAGAAGATTATTTGGTGCAATCGAAAGTGCTGTTGTATTTATATGATACTGAAGAAAAGAATCAAGAAGCACTAAAGCTGATACAACAGGCCAGAAGGTTGAATGTTTATCCAAGGCTGGAATTAATCAAACATGAGGTTATATTACAGCTTTGTTTAGACGACAAAGCTATGGCAAAGGCCAATTTGGAAGCTTATCAGGAAGGAATAGCGGAGCGGCTAGTGGAAATGAAAAAAACAAATGAAAGCTATCGGCAAGGCTATTACAATATGCTGCTCGAAGAAGAGGAGTGGACAATAAAAATGAAGCATAAACTAGACTTGTTACCGTGATAATTAAAAGTTAAAAACCAAGACTAAGCAAGAGAACCTATTTTTATCAAATTAACCCTTCACTAGCAGCTGCAACAGCATCACGTCCAAAGCTGTCAAGGTAAATGTTTGTTGTTTTGAGTTCAGCATGACCGAGCGCCTCTGATATTATTTCAATACTTACACCCTTTGACCTCAAAGCCATTGCATAAGAATGCCTGGCAAAGTAGCCGGAAAGATTTTTTAAAGATTCAGGGAATTGAAGCTCCTCAATTTGGGCCAGTTCCTTAAGTGCTTTATTATACTTGCCCCGGCGGTTGTCGATGTGTTTTCTTAGTTTGTCGCCCGTATATAGTGGCTTGGTGATAATTGGTAAAAGATAAGGTGTAGGAGCAAAATATTCACTAAACCAAGTTAATAATTTCTGAATTTCTTCATTGATCACTATTTCAAATGGTGTATTTGTTTTAGCTCGATTAAACCTAATCAGTTTAATCTCATTTCCATCTGGTGAAAGTGCTGTAATAATATTCTCCTTTTTCAAAAGCGCCATATCTATCCAATTAATGCCTCTGCAATAAAATGAAAACAAAAATAAGTTTCTATTTAACGCTAATCTAATGTCATTAATAGGATATTCTTTAAGGTTTCGTAAATACTCAATAGGTACAAATCTTTTACGTGTTTTGACATTTAACTTGCTGATTTTATATCCGTTTTTACCAAAAGGATAAGTGTTTTGATCCATCACACCTTCTCTGATTGCACTATTAAGTAGGGCTGCTAAAGTTCTCATATAAAGCGAAATGCTTGTGTCTTTAAGGTTTCTTTTTTTGCGTAAAAATGTATCAAAACGATAGACATAGTTTTGATCAATATCAGGAAATTTTAATTTCGAGAACTTTGAGTCAAAAATTGTCAGCATTAATAATGTTGATCTAAATACCTCAGCATTAACATACTTAGCATTGTTTTTTAGTTTTTCTATGTGACTTTCAAAGTAATCTTTCAAATTGGTGGAGTATGTTTTGGAACGCATTTTAGATTCGAATTGATTTAGTGTCCAATCCAAACCTTGTTTTTCGAAATCTCCAACAATGTCTAAAGCCTTTGTTTTGATTTTGTTTAAGGCTTCATTCTTAAAATCGTAATCCTTCGTCAAGCGTTTGTCTTTGATAAATAATCCATATTCATCATTCCATTGTTTTGGTAAACAACTTAAACCAGTTGCAAGCATTTTCCTGTTTTTGTCTTTTGCAACTCGAAGCATAATAGGGTTTGTCCCGTCTTTTAGCCTTTTCCATTTGTAAAGAACCACTTCAATTTTTGCCATGACCTTAAAATTAAATCAAGTTATTATTTTCGGTTGACGCTTGGTTGACTATATTTTGTAAATATAGCCATAAATCAAAACCTTTAAATGATTATCTAAATCATTGAAAATGTAAGAAATAGTATGGAAATATAAAATAAATGTAAAAAGAAACAGCATGCTTGACAGGCATGAGGTCACTGGTTCGATTCCAGTACGTCCCACGTTGATAATGAGAAGGTTGTTGTATATATTCAAGTATCTATTTTTTTGCATAGTACAAACAAAAGTGCACACATTTTGCTTTTAACGGATTTTCTTTGACCAAAAAAACCGTTTCATGCTAAACATGAAACGGTTTTTTTATGTTTCGATTAAATCATATTAAAACGGCGAACACTCAATCGGAGAGAAGTTGCGTGTGTTCACATTCTTGATGATATCTGTTTGCTTAAAGAATCTGAGGTTGTCAAATTCCAGTATCAAGCTTATTTCATGAGAAGGGCCGGCAAAATTGTTGTTCGTGCTTATTGCCATATCATGCGTGTACATGAGTTTCATTCGCGAGTTTTCACTGAAACCGATATTTATACCAGCCAGAAAAATGAAATCTGCATATTCTGAGTATTCCAATACATCGTTTCTAAACCAGATTCCCAAATAAATGTGTGACATGTATAAATTCAAACCCAGATTGAAATTACTCAAATCGCCTTGTTGTTGGTAGATAATTCCTGGGTTCAGTTTAAAACTTTTTCTTCTGTTGTAGTAACCATCATATTCATCAACATCGATTATCAAGTCGAAATGCCCGACATATTTTCGCGGAAGGGGAGCATCCAGGTTGAAAAAACTTTGGTTAGGCTCCATCAGATGATGTGCAGCTGCCCCAAGGGTACCAATAACCCCATTTCCTTCGAACTGAAATATAGCTCCAAATGAAAAGTCAGGATATACAACAAAGTTATCAGCTGGCGTACTTAAATTCGAAGGCCCGATATAACCCCATCGTGGATCGAGCTGGTCGGCGTAGATCAGCTTGCCATCAAAACTTACTTCTTTACGCACAAAACCAGCCATTGCACCAACTTGAATAATGGCACTTTGTGAAAGTGGAATGCGAACAGCAGGAAGAATTCCGGTAGTAGTAGTTTTGATGTAGCCCAAGCCTTCGCTGGTTTGATTAAACAAAACTCCAATTCCACCAGCTCCAGGGATATTGCGGTCTGCAATATCCATACTGAAATTGGTAAGGTAGTTTTCGCCAGGCAGATCCATCCACATTTTGCGTGCGTGCATCCTGACTTTTAATCCAAGGGAAAGTCCTGTATAGGCAGGATTATAATAAGTCGGGCTGCTAAAATGCTGCGAAAAGTGCGGGTCCTGAGCTTTTAAATTAAGGCTTAAAAATAATATCAGAACTGCAAGGCTTAGTCTATTTTTGGATGCTTTCATGAGTTTCATTATTTGTGATCCGTTAATCAAATTTTCAATTGCTTTCATTTTTTTCCTCCTTTCTATTAACGGATCAGGTTAATGATACCATAGGGTTTAAGATTGCCATCGCCATTGTCGGACCCTTCCCAAATTGTCCCATCACGGAATGTGGCAGCGGCTTTCCAAATGTAGGAGCCGGTTGGAAGTGCCTGATCATTTAAGGTGCCATCCCATGCTTCGGCTGGTCGTCCGTCATCTAATGCTGAACTTGACCAGATTAGTTGGCCCCAACTTGTGTAGATTTCGAGGGTATAAGTTTCCAGATTTTCACCCAATCCTTTGAATTGGCTAATTTCCGGATCGCTGTGTCCCGGCACAAAACTGTTAGGGAAATAGAGCCCTGTAAAAACGATCTCGTACTCATTAACGGCTGTATCAGGGCACAGGTGATTATTGTATGCTACGAGCATCACTTCATAAAGCCCGTCTTCTTCAAACTGATAAACTGGGTTCTCCTCAGTAGAAGTTTGCCCTGTCATGAAGTCCCAGAAGAAAGTTATAGCTGATGGATCACTTGTATTCTGGAAAAATACCTGACCCTGACGATCTTCGTAACGATCTTCGTAGATAAAACTGGCTAAAGGAATTGGGTGTATTGGCAGACTGTGGCTCACCGTATCGCGACATCCATTATCATCTTCCACTGCCAGCATTGCAAAGTAAGTGCCAGTTTGCATATAAATATGTTCTGTCAATTCATCAGTTGCAGTAGAATCGGTCCAGGGATTACCGTCATCATTATTGCTATTCGGGTCGCCAAAGTGCCAATACCAGCTATTTAGCGGAGCGCCTCCTTCGTCGGTCAGATCATTGAAATAGGTGATATAGGTTACACAGCTGTCAACAGCAATGAAGTCGGCAGTTGGAGGTTGCCAGATTTCAATTTCAGAGATTAATGTATCTGAACAATCATACTGATTTGCGACTACCAATTGCACATCAAACAAACCATAATTTGGATAAGGGTACGAAGGGTTTTGTTGTGATGAAGTATCATTAACAGTAGTTAAGTCACCAAAATCCCAAAGCCAGGAAACGATAGCTTCTCCATTTCCGATAGAGTTATCCTCAAACAGTGCATCGTTATTCTGACAAACAGGCTGAGGAATAAAACGGGCTGTCGGTTTTGGATAAATGGTAATCGTGTCACTAAATGAATCGGTGAACATGGTATTGTTGATTGTGGCCTCAATTGTTAAACTGATAATAAATGTGCCGCCTTCAACATCGCTAAATGTATGACAAACTGGATTTTCAGGAGTGGTATATTCGTAATCGGGAGTGTTGTCGCCAAAATTCCAGACCCAGCGTGTTATATTACCGTCAACTGCCAAGTAGGAGTTTTCGATGAAACAGACGGTGGAATCGGCACACAAAGTGATGTTTGGCGAAATAAAAGAAGCCTGTACACAAGGATCTTGAATTACTTCTTTTTTGACAGAATCAACACACCCATTGAAATTTGTAACCACCAGACTTACTTCATAAACGCCTCCCTGATCACTATACAAATGGGTTGGGTTTTGCGAGTCGGAAGTATTATCCGGGCCTGAATCAGGGTCGCCAAAATTCCAGAACCAACTTTCGATCAATGCTCCGTTTCCATCTGACAGGTCAGTAAACTGAGCAGGTGTTTCGCATAAGCCTGATATATAATCAAAGTCAGGCTCTGGAAGACCATTTATAACAACTTCGTTATAGACTGTAAACTCGCAACCGTTCAGATTTGTGGCTGTTAACTCAACAAAGTAAGTTCCGGGTTCTTCAAAAATATGGCTTGTGGTATCCCTGTATGTGAGGAAGATATCAGAGCCATCATTGAAATTCCATGCATAACTCACAATTGAATCATCTTCTGGCAAATAAGTAGCCTCAAAGAAGGTGGGGATGCCTAAACAAACCTCTGTTGAAGTGAAGTCGACGGTTATGGGTTCCCAAATACAGATTGTGTCAGTTGCTACTGATTCGCAGCCAAATGCATCTGTAACGGTAAGCCTTACAATATAACAGGTATCCGTTTCCGGGAAAATATGATTTGGATTGATTTCGTTGGAGAAATATCCATCATGGAAGTTCCATTCATATTCCAAAATCGGACTTCCGTTAGTACTACTTTCTGATTCATCAAAGAAATAAACCTTACCAGAAGGATCGCAAACCTGATTGAAGCTAAATCCAGCATTTGGTTTATCGTAAATGGATACCCAGCGGGTAATTGTTTCGAAGCAGCCAAAATTATCTGTCGCAGTGAGTGTTACAAGATAATCATCCACTGATTCGTAATAATGTATTGGATTTTGAAGGTCAGAGTTAGTGCCATCACCAAAATCCCATTCCCAGGCTACAATAAAACCATTTAAGCTTACAGTCTCGTCAGTAAAGAAGGTAGTATCACCCAAACAGCTGTTATTCATGCTGAAATCTGCAAACGGTGCTTCGTTGACGTATATGGGATAGCTAATGCTATTTTGACATTGATCAATGCCAGTCACTGTGAGGATTACGTTATACAAACCAGGCTCAGCATACATATAGGATGGGTTTTGCTGAATGGAAGTGCCTCCATCACCAAATTCCCAGAACCAGGTATTGATGTTTTCGCCAATGCCGGTAAACTGAGCAGGAGTGTTTAAGCAAATTGAATCGTCAGCAATAATGAAATCAACCTCGGGTAGCTCTCCGATTACTAATTCTTTAACAACAGTATCGGTGCAGCCTGATGAGTTTGTAGTGATCAATGTAACATCAAAGGTATCTGCTGCAGTAAACAGGTGAGATGGATTTTGAAGTGTGCTGGTATTATTGATTCCTGAATTGGGATCTCCAAAATACCATTCCCAGCCAAACAGATCTGGTCCGCCATTGGTTGAGGTGAGGTCAGTAAACAGCACCGGTGTTCCAAAGCAGCTTTCATCATAACTGAAATCAGCGATGGGACTTGCTTCTACTTGAATCAGGCGGCTGTAGCTATGCTCGCAACCCGAATTGTCAATTACAGTAAGAACTACTTCGAAGGTTCCAGGATTATTATATTGATAAGTAAGATTAGGATCGTCAGGCGCTTCAATAGTTATAACGGAGCCGTCATTCATATCCCATATCCAGGTTTGAATGAATCCATTGGGTGTAGTTGACTGATTTGTGAAATAAACACTATCAGAAGAACATACGGGACTTGTACTGGTAAATAAGGCTGTCGGGGAAGGCCTGACAACAACATTCAAAGTGTCAGTATTGCTACACCCATCAGGTGCTTCGGCTGTAAGGGTAACCATAAAGTTCCCTGTTTGCGTGTAGGTATGTTCGGGATTTTGTTGTGTTGAAGTGTTTCCATCACCAAAATCCCAATTCCAGATTACTGCTCCGGCTGCATTTCCGGTGAAATTGACCGGACTGCCCAAGCAAAGTGTGTCGCTGTCGGAAGTTATTTCGACCAACAAAGCTACGTCAACGGTAACCGAATTCATCACCGTGTCATTACATCCGTTGATGTTTGAAATAATTAAGGTTACGTCAAACTGACCCGGTGCACTAAAGGTGTGAGATGGGTTTTGCAAGGTTGATGTATTGCTGGTTCCAGATGCCAGATCCCCAAAATTCCATTGCCAGCCAATGATTTCTCCTCCGCCATTTTCCTGGGAAAGATCCGTAAAGATAACAGGACTTTCAGCGCAAGTGCCGGCATAATCAAAAGCAGCAATTGGACCAGGAGCAACAATCACCTCCTGACTTACCGTATTGGAGCAGCCATTGCTGTTAACAACAGTTAAGCTGGCGTTAAATGCACCTT
>CAZQFH010000039.1:13712-30219 GCA_964592595.1 uncultured Lentimicrobiaceae bacterium
CAGTAAAGATCACAGGTTCTCCAAAGCAGGTTTGCTCGAAAGTGAAATTGGCCAGCGGACCGTTTTCAATGATTACCTGGCTACTGAAATCATCTTCGCAACCAACATTGTCAATTACTGTTAGCGTAACTGTAAAAACTCCTGAACTACTATAAATGTGCTCTACATTCGGATTGTCAGGAGCCTCAATAGATTGCGTTGTGCCATCGCCAAAGTCCCATATCCAGGTTTGGATATTTCCGTTTGGTGACACAGAGGTGTTATTAAACTGAATCGGACTTTCGAGGCATACAGGCGAATTAGTTGTAAATCCTGCTGATGGCATATGATTTACTACGATTTGTTCAGTGGCATTGTTGGTGCATCCTTGCGCAGTAACAATTGATAAGTTAACGTTATAGGTGCCTGCTGAAAGATAGGAATGAGTAGGATTTTGAAGGGTTGAAGTGTTTCCGTCTCCAAATGTCCAGAACCATGATATTACATTATCTCCTACGCCGGAAAACAATATAGATTCAGTAAGACAAATTTCGTTTTCTGAAGGTATGATGTCAACAAATGGGCTATCATCAACAAGCACTTGCTGGCTTATTGTATCTGAACATCCTGTGGCATTTGTCACTATAAGCGAAACTGTGTAACCATCCACAGGCATTTCTCCTATAAAAGTATGCGCGGGGTTTTGTAAATTGGAATTGTTATTATCTCCTGAAGGAAAATCACCAAAATCCCATTCCCATGAAATAATATCAGATCCGCCATTAGGAATAGAAAGATCTGAAAATATTACTGGTTGTCCTTCGCATGTTTCATCATAATTGAACATAGCAATAGGGCTTTGCTGAATTACAATATTTTGTGAGAAACTATCTGTACAACCTACTGCATCTGTTATGGTTAAGCTTATAAGGTATTGATTTGGGAATTCATAATGATGCGTAATATTCCTATTGTTCGGATCCGTAATAGTATAGGTGGTTCCGTCTCCCATATCCCAATACCATACTGTAATTACTCCATTTGGCGTTACGGAGGAATCTGTGAAATTAATATCAGCATTGGTGCATCCGGTCTGATCGACTTCAAAACTGGCTATGGGGCTCGGATTAACAATCAGCATCACTTCATCCGTATTTGAACATCCATTCATTGAAGTTCCGGTAAGTGTTACAAAATATAAGCCTGATTCAGCATAGGCGTGTTGCGGATTTTGTTCAGTTGAGGTATTGCCATCACCAAAATCCCAGAACCAAAAAGCTGCTTCAGCCGAAATGCCCGTAAACTGATAAACTTCTCCAAGACAAGCAAATAAATTAGATTCATCAATTTCAACTAAAATGGCATCATTTAGGGTTATAGTCTCTTGGAATATATTGCTTAAACAGCCATTTTGATTCGTTACAATTAGGGAAATAGTGTAGTCACCTGGAATATCATAATAATGAATTGGGTTTTGTAATGCTGAGGTGTTACCATCTCCAAAATCCCAATCCCAGGCAATAATTTCACCACCACCGGCTTCCTGCGATAAATCAATAAAACTTATTGGACTTTCAGCACACAAACCACCCTGAACATCAAATGCTGCAAAAGGAGCTGGGGTGATTTGTATGGCTTCAGAAGTGCTGGCTTCACATCCATTTGTGTTAACCACAGTTAATGTTACTGTATAATCACCAGGTGTAGCGTAAGTGTGACTCACATTTGGATCATCGGGGAAATCTACTAGAATATCGGGAGACTGATCTCCGAAATTCCAAATCCACTGTTCGATGATTCCTGTATTGGTGGAGGAAGCATCTTCAAAAGTTACAGGCTCATTAACGCATGCTGGCGTTGTAACTTCAAAGTTAGCTTCAGGACTGGTTATCACATCGATATTGATAAATGAATCAGCTGTGTAGGCGCTGCAATTACCTTGTCCGAAACCTCTCAGACGTAATATTACAGTTGTTCCTGCATCGCTAGCAGCCGGAGTGTAAATGGCATCGAGTACGTCAGGATCATTGATCGTCCCATTACCTTGAACTATTGACCAAATAGTTGATATTGTATTAGTTGCAGTGGCTTCATTCAGCTGAAATGCTTCTAACTCACAGGTAAAATTGTCATTGCCGGCAAATACTTCCGGCAGTGGGTCAATTTGGATTTCAGTTTCAGAAATAGCCACTTCATCGCTACAGCTTCCTACGCCACTTAAAGTTAAAGTGAGGATTACAGTAGTGCCTGCATCAGTTACATCAGGTAAATAGGTAGGGTCGATTTCATCTGGATTGGAAAGTGTGCCGTTACCATTATGTGTCCAATTGATTGCTGAGTAGTAGAAAGCAGTTGCCTGTGTAACCTGAATAGGGTTTAAAACACACGTGCTGAGTGATGGCCCAGCATCGGCGGTTGGCATACCTTCAATATAAATATTGATCAACGAACTGGCCGATAAATGATTGCAAGGGCCTTCGCCTGTGGCAGTTATTTGCAGCGTTACGGTTGTTCCAACATCTGATTGATGGGGTAGATAGTTGGGATTTAAAGTATTGGGCGAATCAATAGTGCCAAAACCTGAAACAACTTCCCAAAACACAGCACTATAATTTTCGGCAGTTGCTTCGCTCAACGGATAAGCTGAGTTGACACATGAACTGTCATTTGTTCCGGCAAAAGACTGAGGCTGAGGATAAACCTGAATCGTAGCAAATGATGTATCTGTACTACCAACACATTCTCCACTTCCAAAGGCAACCAATCTGATGATCATGTCTGTAATTTCGGTTACCGGATCGGGATAGAAAACCGGTGTAATCCAAGCTGGGTTGTCAAAACTACCTTGTCCTTCATGAATTTCCCAACTCCAGCTAGATTCATTCTCGACAAAGGCGCTTCCAAAGTGATATCCCTGTGTTTCACAGATGATACCGCCGGGTCCTGTTTCTGCGATAGGCAGCGGATCTACATATATTGTATAACTTCCGCTGATATCAATAGCTTCGCAAAATGGATGAACAGCATAATTTACACTTATAATCTCATATATTGTTTGTTCTGTAGGACAAACTTCAATTGAATAATCAGGATTTGCAGGATCAAAGGTTAGCGGAGGCTGTGCAATTCCGTTTGCTGTATAAATAAGTTCGAAAGGAAGATCAGCCGTAACATCAAAAATGAGTGTGGTGCAGTATGTTTCACAAATTGTAGTTGAACCCCCTATTGAAGCTGTTGGGAGTGCAATTTCTTCAACAGTTATAATTCCGTTCATTAAAGCACTGCAGTTTGGATCTGCAATAAAAGAAGACTCGACATAGTAGTCCCCTGGTCCAAATTGTGAAACAGCACTCCAGGTTAAAGGTTCTCCTGTGCCTGTTTGAGGAGCAAAAACAGGATTTGTATCATCATCTTTAAATAGTTGATAACTAGCTCCAATTTGAGAATAACTAAGCATTAGCTCAATTGCTGAATCGTCCCCAAAACAATACAGGGGATCAGAAAGAGCTACTAAATCAAATACTTCAGGACCATCATAAATATTAACAACGCCTTCCATATTTGAGTTACATGCGGTCGTTGGATTTAAAGCAGTTACTGAATATTCTCCAGGATAGGTAAAAGATCCAAATGTTAAAGACAATCCAGTTCCTGCTAATATGACATTATTGCCGTCAGGTATATGAAGTGTGTAATCAACGCCAGTTTGAGACAATTCTAATCCAATACTAGCCGGTGCACAATAGAATCCTGAATTGGTAACATCACCATTAACTGTAACGCTATAGATATTCGGAGGATTGTTGATAAGCAGTATGCCATCCATAAGGTTTTCGCAACCAGTGGCATCATCAAGGGCTATAACCGTATAGGAGCCTGCTGTCCAGTTATTTGTACCGAAACTAATTGGGCTTCCTGTTCCAGCGACAACGACTGGTGGTGTGATAGCAGTGTTTGACCTGTATAGCGAGTAAGTTACTCCTAAATCACTATTATTTAATCCAATTTCAAGATTATCATTTGAGCAAAATTGGCCTACCGGGGTGATAGCATATACTGTTGGTGGCTCGTTAATAGTTCCTGTACCATCCATTTGGGTTTGGCAGGAACTGCCAGTTGAAGCGATTGCCCAATATTCGCCAGGTTCTGATTGGGGACTAAAATATATAATTCCTCCATCTCCAATTATAGTTTCAATAATGCCTGAATTATTATGCCAAAGTGTATAATCTACTCCAATTTCAGATCCGGATAAATTAAATGTTACATCAGGATTGGCGCATAATGGCTCTTGAGGAAAAAAAGAATAAGTCACAGCTGAATTGTAAACGTTTATTTCTCCTGACATATCACTCCAGCATTCATGTCCTCCCGGATGTATTAATTGGGCTTTTACGGTATAAGTGCCGGCAATGGTCTGCGGATCGAAGCTTACTGAACCGCTTGCTCCGCTTACTGAGCTTATAAGGGTATTACCCCGATATAAGTAGTAGGTTGCATCTTCTTCAAAATTTTCAAGGTAAATAGTCAATGGCGCGCATCCGCCTGATTGTGGACTTACCTCAAATACTTCCGGATTAGGATAAATAGTAGTAGAACCATCCATCCATGCCCAGCAATTCGTTGTTGGATTTACGGCTTTAATCTTGTAGGTACCTTCGTCAAATTGCGGTCCAAAGTTGATTGGGCCACTGCCAGTGCACGTCAAAGGACCTTGTATCTCTATATATTCCCTATTGGCTGGTTCAAGGTACAAATAATAGTCAATTCCTGCCTCGCAATCTTCCAGAATGATCTCAGAGCCAGCACAATCATAAACAGGAGACATAACATATTGAATTGGCTGTGGATTCACAATCACTTGATCTGTATAAAAGATTTCACATCCGGTGATTGTATTTAGGGCATGAATGCGATATGTGCCTGGAGCATTTAATTGTCCAAAACAAATTGATCCACCATCAGCAGCACCTGGGACTATATCCCCAACCGGCTGATTATTTAACCAAAGTTGATATTCGACTCCATTTTCAGAGCCAAGCAGGCATAGCTCCTGATCGTTTTCACATAACTCTCCCTGCGGGGAAATTTGAAATTCTTTTGGTATTGAGTCGGCAACTAAACTGCCCGACATATCTACTTTACATAATACATCAACATAATCAAAATACGCTGAAGCAGTATAAGTTCCTGAATTTGTTTGAATGCTAAAACTTATTGGACTTCCTGTTCCATCTATTGTGTCAATACCAGCTGTGTAAAATCCATTAAAATCTTCATAATTTAATACATAAACGGTATTTAATTGAGAACCACTCAAACGCGGAATGATGGGTAAACAATTGTCACCCGGTTGGGTATAACTTAGTGCATAAGGATTGGGTAGTGGGTTTACAATTATTTCAGCAAAGCCATCCATATCCATCTGTAAGCCAGTAGTAATGTTTTCAGCTCTGACGGTGTAGTTGCCTTCTGTTGAAAATCCACCAAATTGAATAGAATCCCCAGTGCCCGGTATATTCAGCGACACGCTGGTGCCACCGCGCAAAAGGGTGTAGGAAACTCCTATCTCAGAGCCGTCTAATCCAACCTCAGCGGATGAACCAGAACAAATTGAACCGCCTCCATAAACATGAAATACCGATGGATATGGGTTAATGATAACTGTTACTGAGCCATTCATTTCGATAGTGCAACCCGTTGCTGCATTAATTGCAAGTGCAGTATAATCGCCAGCGAAAGTTTGATTACCAAAACTTAAAGGACTGCCGGTTCCTGCTATTGGAGATCCAATTGGTGAACCGTCAAGGAGCAATTGATAATTGATCCCTATTTGTGAATTTGTAATTGCAACAGGCACACCTACTCCTCCCTGAGGATATGAGCCTCCTCCTGTCATACTATAAACGTCTGGTAATGGGAGTATGTTTACCTGAACTGATGATGCCATATCATTTTCACAGCCCGAAGTAACATTGGTGGCTGTAACCGTGTAACTACCTGCAATTGATTGATTACCAAACGAAATAGCAGATCCTGTTCCACTTACTGCTGATCCAACAGCTGTTCCATCGACATAAAGTTGATAACTAATTCCGGTTTCAGAATTTGAAAGACCAACTGCAACTCCTTCCTCACCAGAGCAATAAGAGCCGCCGCCTGTAACATTATAAGGCACAGGAAGGGGTCTTACGGTTACATTAACACTGGATGTTGCAGTGTTATATCCATCACTAATGGTTACTGTATAATCTGTCGTAATAGTTGGATTCACAACCGGATTTTGTTCCGTTGAAGTCCAAGTACCTGGATCACTGGTCCAAAAATACGTATAGGTAAGGTTACCTCCTGATCCTATTGCACTTAGTTGGGCTGTAGCTCCACTACAAATAATACTGTTATCAACGCTTGCAATAACACTTATAGGATCGCCAGTAACAATCACTTGCATGGCATCAGTATTTGTGCAACCTTTGGTGTCAGAGATAGTCAATAAGAAATCTGTTGTTGCTGTTAAATTCGCTGTCTCGGGATTTGAAGTGTTAGCGCCCGAAGAAATCAAGTTGTCAGGTGTCCACTGGTAGTTCCATGGGCTTGTTCCGGCACTGGCGGAGCCGTTTAAAGTAGTTGAAGCTCCATAGTTTATTGTGATGTCGTTGCCTGCATTTGCAATGGGCAAAGGATTGATAGTTATACTAGTGGAGCCTGTCATGTCTTGCTCACAAGTGGTCGTGATATTTGTGGCATGTACCGCATAGGTACCAGCATTAGTTTGCAGTCCAAATGAAATGGCGGATCCATTTCCGATAACTGGACTGCCTATATTAGATCCATTTAATAATAACTGATAACTTACACCTGACTGTGATCCATTCAATCCAATAAGCACTCCTAATCCACCGCTACAATATTCACCACCTCCCGTAACAGTGAATAGCGTTGGAAGTGGATTAACAGTAACAGTAACAGAATTAGTTGCTGTATTAAATCCGTCATTAACTGTTACATTATATATAGTCGTTTGTGTGGGATTTACTTGCGGACTTTGTGCATTTGATGTGAATCCCGGAGGATTAGATGTCCAAATGTAATTGGCAATGTTTGCACTGTTTCCACCAGTAGCTTCGGCATTTAAAAGGACAGTTTCACCATTGTTGCAAATTACATCTTCCACAGCAGTAGCTGTAACCGCCAGCGCTGACCCATCAAGTGTAATGCTTGCAATATCATTGGCCACACAGCCTTTAATGTCAGTAACCCTAAAATTAAAATCAGTATTACTGAAAAGATTGGTAGTTGTAGCGTTAAGGCTTGTATTAGAGCCGTTTATGCTGGCTGCTGGTGTCCATAAATAATTATAAGGTGGGGTTCCCGCCCCAGCAATACCAGTTAATGAAGTACTTGTGCCATAGGGTATGAGCTGAGGGCCTCCGGCATTTGAGGTTGGCAATGGGTTGATTACGATAGTAGCACTTCCTGCCATATCATTTTCGCAATTTGTTGTTGTATTTACAGCGTGAACGGTATAAGTGCCAGCTCCTGTATTATCAGCAAATGTGATAGAACTTCCGGTTCCAGGAATTGGAGAGCCAATAGCTGAACCATCTAATCGTAATTGATAATCTACTCCTGCCTGAGATCCATTTAGTCCCACATTAACGCCTGTTCCGCCACTACAATATTCACCCCCGCCGGTTACTGTATATACAGTTGGAAGGGGATTAACGGTAACCAAAATCGTGCTTGTTGCCGTGTTAAAGCCATCCCACACCGAAACATTGTATGTTGTTGTAAATGTGGGATTAGCGGTTGGATTTTGTGCTGTTGATGTAAAACCGGCAGGTGTGGAAGTCCAGGTGTAATCAGCCTGATTGTCACTATTGCCTCCCATTGCCTCAGCTCCTAATTGCACAGTTTCTCCATTATTACAAATTGGGTTGGGTGAAGCGGTTGCAATAACACTTAGGGGGTCTCCAAGTGCAACAATCTCAACCTGATCAGTTGCTGAACAAAGTTTGTCATCTGTAACTTCCAATTCGAAGATCTGTGTAACATAAATATTTTCTGTTGTTGGGGTCAATGTATTTTCACCTGATGCTATTAAACTGGCCGGTTCCCATTGATAGAGTAATGTGCCTGTTCCTCCGGATGCGGTTCCTTCGAGTGTTGTAGGTGTTCCATTGGGTATTGATTGTTGTGACCCGGCATCAACAATGGGTAAGGGGTTTACGAAAACAGGATATTCAAAGGGTGAAGTTGCCGGACAGCCGGTTTGTTCATAATTTACACTAATGGATTGATCTCCTGTTGTATTCCAGGTAACGGTAGCTGTATTATCTGTTCCGGTTCCGCCTGAGGTAATAGCTCCCCCACTAACAACCCAAACATAATTTGTCATGCCAGGCTGTGTGGTGTAAACATTGGTTGAATGATTACAAACGTCGTTCCAACCTGTTATTGTTGGTGCGGGAAGGTCAAGAACGGTAACATCATATACAGTTGGTGCTCCGGCATCGCAGCCATTAGCACCGGTGTAGGTAACAGAAACAGTTTGAGGGCCAACAGTATTCCAGTTTACAAAAAGATTTGCGTTTGTTGATGACCCAACGATACTACCGCCGCCAGATACTGTCCATTGATAATTTGTAATGCCTGCATCAGCATCTGTGGCATATTGCACATTGGTTGCACCAACACATGCAGCATTGGCTCCTGTAATGTTAGGTACAGGTAGTGGTAATACGGTTACCGGGTATTGTGTAGGACTTGCAGCGGCACATCCGATACCATCTGAGTAGTTGACGGCAATCCACCTGGAGCCGGCAGCTGTCCAGCTCACCTCGATGGCATTTGTGCCAGCTCCCGAAGTAATCGTTCCTCCTGAAATAGTCCACTCATAATTAGATTGACCTAATTCGGTAGTATAAGAAACCCCTGTAGCTCCAACACATTCGGAATTACTTCCATCGATGGTTGGAATAGGTTGTGGATTTACGGTAACCGTGCGAACTGTCGGTTCTTCAGCTGAACAACCATTAACATCGGTATAATTAACTGATATTTGCTGAGCACCAGCTGTATGCCAGTTTACGGTAGCCGTATTGCTTCCGGGAGTTCCTCCCGAGGTGATCGTTCCTCCTGCTGATATTTCCCAGCTATAAAGTGATTTTCCGTTTTCTGTTGTATATACAACGCCTGATGCACCAGCACAAACATTATCGTCTCCATTCAATGTTATTGTAGGCAGCGGTTGCACATCAACTGCTATCGTAGCAGGATCTGCTGCTGTGCATCCGGCTGCAGTAGTGTAGTTAACACTAACTGTTTGAGCTCCTGATGCATTCCAGGTGATTGTAGCTGTGTTATCTGTCGGACCGCCGCCGGCAGTAATTGTTCCGCCTGGCGAAGTTATCCAAACATAATCCGTATTTCCTGGTTGGGTTGTATAAACATTAGATGTTGACAAAAGACAGGGGGTCGTGGGGCCGGTTACGGTGGGGGCAGAAACATCAACAAGATATTGTTTAGCGGTTGTATTTGTGCAACCGTTCCCATCTGTATAGATCAGGCTAATCCAATGTGTACCTGTTTCATTCCAGGTAACGGTGGCTGAATTATCGGTTGTGCTGCCACCTCCTGTGATAGTACCTCCAGATGAAACACTCCAAATATAATTGCTCATTCCCGCAGTAGTTGAATATACATTACCAGGCGCGCCCAGGCATGGAGTCTGTGGCCCATTAATTATTGGGTCTGGCAGTGGATTTACTGTAACGTCCAACTGAGTAGGCTCAAGGGGGCTACAACCAGTGGTGATATCAGAATAGGTAACCCTAACCCATTTAGGCCCTGTGGTGGATGTCCAGGTAACAGATATTTCATTTGTTCCTTGTCCGGAATCAATTGTGCCTCCGTCAGAGATTGTCCAAATATAATTTATCATTCCCGATTCAGTTCTGTAAAGATTTCCGGAACTTCCAACACAAACAGGTGTTTCACCATCAATAAATGATGGAATGGGAAGAGGTAATACCGTGACAACCAGATCAAACGGCTCACCTTCGCAAAAGGTTGGCTCAGGTCCGGTTGGAATAATGGTATAGGTTGCAATGCCGGGAGCAGGACTGCCGGCTGGAATTGTCAGTATATCAGTTATAACGCTATTAACTCCGTTGGGTGTAATTCCTGAAACTGTGCCTGAAGTGTTAACTCCAGTCCAGGTAAAAGTTGTCCCAGGAACATCTGAGGTGATTTCATAATTAAGCGCTTCATACGAACATAAAGAAACAGCAGCAGGGCTTGTAATTGCTGGTATTTCGTTTACGGTAATTGTAATCGGTATAGATTGGACAACAGATGGGCATGGTGTATTTGAAGTTGCCTCTCTACGGTAATAAGTAGTCTGTGTAAGTTCGTCTGGTTGATAATTTAATGAAGTAGCTCCTGGAATATCCGACCATGTTGATCCATTTGCAGAAGATTGCCATTGGTAGGTATAAGCACCATTTCCACCTGTTGCAGCAGGGCCGGTTAATTCATCCGGGAGGGTTTCTGAACAAATCTCCTGATCTGCGCTGATATCTCCTGGATTGATCGGTTGGTGGACAACTACCGTACTTGATAGTATCCTTGAGCAACCATTACTATTTGCCAAATAAGCTCTAAAAGTTGTAGTTACATTTGCTTCAAAATTAAAAGGATTTGAGTTGCTTTCAAAAGGAGGCAACCATCCATAATCATAAGAATTCAAATCAGGATTACCCTCAAGAAGAACATCAATAGATGTCCCAGCACAAACTGGATTAGAGCTCAAGTTAATTGTCCCATTTGGTGTTGGGAAAAGATTAACATTGACGCTATTAGATTGATCGTTACATCCAGATACCACTACATAAAATTCGCCATTTACATTTGGATAGTAAGTATTTGTTGTTTCTCCATCAATTATATTACCATCAAGATACCATTGATAGGTCACTCCACTTGCTGGAGTTACTGTTAATAAGTAACTTTCACATGGGCAAAACGAAACATTATTTCCCGAAATAACAGTATTGGTTCCTTGTATTGCTGTAATAGTAATTTCCGGCGGGCATTGCGCAAAAAGCGTTGCCGGGAATATTAACAATATTGAAAGAGATAGCAATAAGTAGCTGTGGTATAGTTTAACCTTATAAAGCGTAGCTGTTTTCATAATCCAAAGCTTTTGATTCAGGAGTTTTGTTTGTTAATCTTTATAGAAGAAATGAAATGGCCTGGTGGTGAAAGCAATCAAAAAAATGGTTAAACCATCTTTGTTTTTCCGGGATAGTACCGATTTTATACAAGTTGTGGCAGTAGTTAAGAAATATTTCATTGGTCTTAGTTTTTTATTTCAAACTTGTTTATACGCATGTTTTGGTAATTGGTTGCAGTAAACAAGAGGATAAATTTAGAATTTTTAACATTGGCATGTTGATAAAATCTGAATAATTTTCACAAAAGGGTTCAATTTAGAATAAATCTAAAGCAAGATAATGCTTTAATATGTTGTTTACATGAACATTAGAGGCCTTTCATACAGGCTCGCTTCTTTAGTAATCAGCCCATGAGTTTCAGTTGGAGAGGACTTGCTGCTGCGGCTTCAGTCGTTTTTTATAATTGCTGTTATCCTGAATAATTCACACAAAAATGCTCAATCGCTTGAATAATGCAGTCCTAAAGCATATGAAGTCATCAGGGATGATTTTTTGTTCTTCTCACATTCTGTTCCTGGCAGAACGCTCCCGATATGGGTAAAATGTTGTTAATCATTATGATATCGTTCAGGAGAAAGTCCAGGAGGGATTACATTAGCTTTTACCGAACAATTATGATTTAATGCTTTTTTAGGGTATTTTATTTACGATTGGTATTCTTAGCGAAAAAACTTAACTTTGCTGGGTAATCAAAACCTGACCATTTTTAAATTTTGCTTAAATGATTTTATGATAAACCTGTTGTAAGCTTTTTGCGAAGCTTTGAACGGATTGTTTTTTTAACCACATTAAAACATTTTATCATGAAGCAATTTCTTTTTCTTATTGGTTTTTCTTTTTTGGTTGGTTCTCTTATTGCAGAGGAGATATTAGCAGATACACTACTTGCAAAAGAACCACGCTTGAAAGCTGGATTTTCAATTGGAATTTCTCAATCAAACTTTTTACTTACAAAAAAACCGGATTGGAACACCATGCCTTTTCAAAATACGCTATTTGGAGATACAGCTACTTTCAGCTCCATTTATACTACTCCGGGAGTCTTTCTAAACTTAGGTTTTTTCGTTTCAACCAAATTAACGGATAAGCTTGAGCTGCGGATAAACCCTTTGTTACGCTTTAATAATGCCTATATTTATTATGAAATTGCTAATGGACAAACTAGAAAACAAGCAAGCCATTGATTTTACCAATGTTGAAATACCATTACAATTAAACTACTTAATTGGAAACGAGACAAATAAAAAAATTGTTCACAGCCTTGGGCTTGGTTATAATTTTGTTTTTTATATCAATAAGCCCAATAGAGTTGAAAGGTATTTTGTTTCACCTGGCGGAGGTTCAACAACTTTTTATGATGGAGTTGTTTTTGAAAACTACTTTATGAATCTTGAAGCTTATATCAACTTCCGCCTTTCAAAAAGACCAAGAACCCAGCTATTGACTTTCAAAACCAGCTATTCATTTACCAATCTTTTAGCCAATCATCAATCCTATAATCCTTACAATACGGCCCTAAAAGGCATGCGTACGATCAGTTTTGGATTGTGTTTTCAGATACGTTGATTTTTACAAAAACTCAGACAGGTGGGCGTTCTATTCGGTAAAAATCACATAAAAACGCTCAATCGCTTTAATTATTCCGTCCCTAAGGGACTTGGGATAATCAGGGGTAACTTTTTATTCTACCCACATTTTGTCCCTAACGGGACTGTCCCGTTAGGGACAAAATGTGGGTAGCCAGTGATTTACAATTTAGGAAAAAGTCCCGTAGGGACGACATTATATTTTTACCGGACAACACTGATTTTCTTAGTTAAAATTTGATTGCTTTGATGCCGTTATCATTGCTGCCCTGAGGCCCAGTCGACCCACGAATCCATATGCTTTGCCGAATTGGGCCGAAGCAAAATGGTACGTTCTTTATCTAAAAGAAACATGGTAGGCGTTGCAAACACATGGTAGGCTTTAGCGGCAGGGCTTTCCCATTTCTGATAATCGCAGCTGCTGATAAATGGAAAGTTTGAGGCGAAACTGTTAAAGGTCTCTTGCCTTTCGTCGAGCGAAATAAATACTACCTCCACCCCATATTGCTTCCATTTGTCATAAAATTTACTCAATTGATTCAATTCATCAGGGCAGGCCGGACACCAGCTGGCACCAAAAACAACAAGCATATAATCAAACTGCATATCCGACAGGCTTTTAGGTTGAGCTTCAGGAGCTATGCCTGGTGATAAAATGTCTTTTGTAAACTGAATATCAGGAGCTGTGTTTCCTTTCTTCATGGCCCGGTAACTTTCCAATTGATTTGCTAACTCATTATCCAGGGTGCAACTTATGTCGTTCAACAATTTTACGGCAAGGTATTCCGAGGAGGTGAATAAACTCCGTTTTTCAAGTAATTTGAATAGGTATTCAGTAATCTCATTAAATTTTCTCTCATCCACAATAAGGTTATCTGCCATTAAATCAATGGAATGGTTCATCTCTACATACGCCGAATCCAGTGAGCGCCCGCTGTTTTCGATCAGCCAAAAATGGGCTTCAATGGCATCGCTTAGCAAGCCGCTTTTGTAAAGCCTGTTATCAGTGTAATCCAATGTCCTGAATCCCTCAAGCGTTGCCGGAATTTCTTCGGTGCGGTATTGTGCGACCACAGCAACTGAACTCACCAATTTACGCACAGGCAAAAACCAACTTACATAAGTGATTGGATCAAGTTGTTTTAAAAAATCTTCGTCTTCCTGTTTGATGCGTGCTATTTCAGTTTCAATGGCACGGCTGGGTTTTGTATTAACAGTAAATAATGAATCCTGCTGATAGATCTTTTGCAAATAATCCCACGCACTGAGGGCCTGCTCGCGCCGGATATGCTCGCTGGCAAATTGTTCAAATAATTGATTTTGTTTGCCGTTTAAAATGTTTATAGATTGTGGTGTGGCCAAACTTTCCCCTTTCAGCTTTAGCTTTTCATTGTTTGCCAGGATCACTACAAAGGCTTTGCCGTTTTTGTCCATCAGGCTGCCCATGCCATAGTCAGTTTCAGTAAATTTGAGTTCAAAATTACCTTGTGCATCAGCGGTATCGCGGTCGATCAAGTAGCTGCCAAAGCCACGATAGCCCATCAACTGAATCACCTGACCGCCGAGCGCTTCAAAACCGCCTGTAACCGTCTGCTGCGAAAATGATGCCGTGCATCCTAACCCGCACAGTAGCAGTAAAAAAACAACCAAAAGTTTCATACGCATTAAATTTGAGGTAAATAGTGTTCTATAAAAGTTTTCAAACTGCACACCAGCGTATCTGCTTTGTAAGGATAGGTTTCAGATGCCGGTGTGATGATATAATTCTTGGAGGTCTTTAAGTCCTCCAGCCCGATATAAAAGCCTTTGGAAGGTTTTGGCGCATTACTGTACTTAATTCCTATACTGGCTATTGGCCTGCCGGCTTTCACCAGCACCAGATCAACCTCCGAACCTGTATGGGTGCGGTAAAAATAGCTTGATAAATTATGCTTTTTATGGTAATTGATCTGGGCAATGGCGTATCCTTCCCAGGAGGCTCCGATGATCGGATTTAAGGTTAGCTTATCGAAGCTTTCTATAAATAGCAGGCCATGCAGCAAGCCACTGTCGTTTATATAGAGCTTGCTCGACTTTACCAGTCTTTTGGTTACATTCGGAAACCAGGGCTGTAGCCGATAAACCAGGAAAGCACCTTCAAGAAAGTCGATATAGCGATTGATCACTGGTGATGTAACGCCTATGGATCGCCCAATATCCTGTAGGTTGAGCAGTTGTCCGTGGCTATTAGCCAACATAATCAAAAGCTTTTGGGTGATAGCAGGGTTTAAGGCATACCCGAACAGCAGGCTCAAATCGCTTTGGATATAGGTTCTTATAAAGCTTTGTACCCAATCGGTATAGGCCGTATCATTTTTTGCCAGCAAGGCTAACGGAAAACCACCCCTAAACCAGTGATGTTCAATGGTAAATTCCGGCAACACCTCCCTTATTTTGAGCGGGTTAAGGTCGAGATAGCTTATCCTGCCCGCCAAACTTTCCGAAACACCTTTAACCAGTTCGGGCGTTGCTGAACCCAACAGCAGAAAACGACCTGCATCTCTTTTTCGGTCGATCACGCTTCTCAACAAAGCAAAAAGCTGTGGTTGTGCCTGTATCTCATCAATAATAAGCAGTTTGTCCTGATGATATTCAAAAAAAGTCTCAGCATCCTCACCCAATTTCGCAATATCGCGCCGACTTTCCATATCCAGGTACAGGTAAGGCTTACCGAGGTGCTTTGCCAGCTGCAAGGCCAAAGTTGTTTTGCCAACCTGTCGTGGCCCCAGTATAACCACTGCCGGAACCATTTCAAGCTTAGCTTTAATAAGTACCGTGTCTTCACGTAAGATTTCCATGTTGCAAAATTAAACTATAACATTGAAATATTAAAGTATAACTATGAAATTTCAATGATAATTTATAAATGAACTTTTTTCCAATCCTAGCAAATCTTGACTTTGAATTTGAATCAAAGCAACTACATGCTTCACTTTTCACTTTGCTGCTTAATCTTTGATGCAGCGGACACTGCGTCCCTGCGCGCGGCTGTAGCCTCCCTATACGGCATTAATGCTATTGAAGTAAAGGTTCCACGTGTAGCTTTTTGCCGTGCAATGGCATCCGGAATGGAAGCCCATGGCTGGTGAAATGGCCTTGCCGGTGGCTAAGTACTTTTTGGAATCGGCTGCTGAATATAGCAGCAACAGGTGATCAAACGCGGGTAAACTGTTTGATGAGCTTAGTGTGTTGCGGAAAGAGTTCTGTTAGTTGTTTATAATCACCCATTTCAAAATCGGCAAAATCGAAACCGGGAGCCACAGTGCAACCACAAAGGGAGTATTCACCTGTGCTTCGGGCGGCAAACCATGTTCCTGCCGTTACGGTGAACATCAGCACGGATCCTTCGTCTGAGATGCCAACGAGCTTTCTTATGCTTTGTCCGTAGGGAAAAATCATCCATATTTCAAGGGGATCGCCAGCATAAAAATGCCAGGTTTCATCAGCATGAATACGATGTAAGGCAGAAAAATCACCCTGCTCAAGTAAATAATAAATTGCCGTGCTAAAATTTCTGTTGCCCTTGAATCTAATAGGAAGTGCATGGGCAGGAATCTCTTCTTCTGAGCGATAAACTTCTTTGAAATATCCGCCTTCGGGATGTGGTATTAAACCTATATTTTTTACCCAGTCGTCTGCTTTAAAGTTGTTCATGGTGCTGATGGT
>CAZQFH010000040.1:0-29652 GCA_964592595.1 uncultured Lentimicrobiaceae bacterium
GAATCTGGTGTTGCTACCTGCGCTTTGATGCGCAAAGTAGTTGATTTGGGTTGTGTATTTGTTAACACAGTGATGGTTTTGTTTTGAATGCCGCGTTGTCCGCTGCTGTCAAAAGTTACTTCAAGCTTTGCTTCCTCTCCCGCTGCAATAGGCTCTTTAGGATATTTACTTGCTGTGCAGCCGCAGCTTGCACTTACCTTGCTGATTAAGAGCGGAGTATCTCCGGTATTTTTAAACTTAAAAATATAACTCACCTTTTCGCCCTGAATAAGTTTCCCGAAATCATGTTCGGTTTTAGTAAAAGATATCTCCGGCATATCCGAAGCTTTTCCTTTGCTATCAGCCGATTTAGGATTACGAACCACATCGCCGGAAACTTGTTTATCAGGATTTTGGCAGGAAAATCCAATACCTAATAAAATAAGAAATGAAAGTACTCTGAAATTCATGTTTTATGGTTTAAAAGCACATTAGTGATCGCAAAATTAATATTAATCTCTGATCTTATGTGCCGAATCCTAATTTACGCTGCCGATAATTGTAAGCGAACCTTTATATACCTCATTACTTTTAAAACCCTCGCATTGTAGCACATAAAAATAAGTGCCATCTTTCAAGCCACCGCCATCCCAGTCGTTCTGGTAATTTACTGATTCGTAAACCTTGCGGCCGTGCCGGTTAAAAATTACCAGCGTTGTACTTTGGTAATAATCATTAAGTGGCCTGAACTGATTGTTAGCCAATGCCTTGAGTGTGTTAATTCCTTCGTCGGATGATTCAGCAGGAGCTTCGGTAATCACAAAAAAATCGTTGATATTATCGCCATTAGGAGTGATCACATTTGGAATTTTCAGTTTAATAGGCAATACTTTCACCTGTTTCAGGAAAATCGTATCACAACCTTGCTCGTTCACCACAGTTAAGATCACATTATAGTCGCCTTCTTCGGTGTAAAGGTGCTGGGGTGTAAGCAGATCAGAACTGGGACTTTCATCGCCAAATTCCCAGAAATGATTGGTAATCTGAATACTATCGACAGAAAGGTTAACATAAGAAAAGTCGATAAAAGGATTTTGAATGTAAGCTGTATCAGGATCAGCCTCTATTTCAACCAGTGGGTTAT
Source organism: uncultured Lentimicrobiaceae bacterium (assembly GCA_964592595.1). Classification (GTDB taxonomy): domain Bacteria; phylum Bacteroidota; class Bacteroidia; order Bacteroidales; family F082; genus UBA5536. The sequence goes on from CAZQFH010000040.1 coordinate 1,124, forward strand.
CATAGGCTTGCGTATAAATGGAATCCATTTGAATGCAGCCAAATTCGTTTTCAATATGGATAAAATACCACAGATGTGCTTTCAGGCCAATTGCCATAGCAGGATTTCCGGGAGCAATCTGAAGTGGAGGCACCTGCCAGCGATATTCATAAGTAGTTGATTCGCCAGATGCAGCAGCACTTATCATGGCGGTGTTGCCATTGTCGTTATCGCCATTGGTGCAAGTGAGTTGCATCTGCTCCACCACCACATCAAATTTTGGACGTACTTCCAAAGTAAATGGAGCACTTTCACAAATTTCTCCTGTGATGGTATCCGTTACAGTAATTTGGTAATCAGCTGTTTCTGTTGCATAAAATTCAATACTCGAAGTAGTATCACCTGTTGACCAGAAATAAGTTACGTTTTCCTGTTCCAAAACTTCCAGTTTTACGAGCTGACCGTAGCATAATGGCATGGGGGCATCAGCAGAAATCTGACAATCAACCTGTGCTTTAGCCGAACGACTTAAACCCGGAAAAACCGCCATAAGAAAAGCAAATACTGTAAGCACAGGAATTCCCGAACGGATTTTTTTTATCATTGAATTAGTATTGAACGTCATACATGGGCAAAATTAATAAAAATGACACAGCCTTAAGCTTAAAATGTTCCTGATTGCAGCATCACAAGGGTGCAGTCCAAAACAGTTTCTATTCCCGCATTTTGAGCCAAAGCAATCAATTCAGGATTTTCGGTTCCAGGATTAAAAATAATACGTTTTGGATTGATTTCCAGTATTTTATCATAATAATCTGGTTGCCGCTGTGGCCCAATATAAAGTGTGATAGTTTCAATAGAATTTTTTTCAGGCCAATAAGTTTGTATGGGTGTGTCTAAGATTTTTCCGGTTCTCAGGCCGTAAGCGACCACCTCATGATCGCACAACCGAAGCATTTTCACAGCTTTATGGGAATACCGAGCTGGATTTTCAGAAGCTCCAATTACAAGCGTTTTTGATGTAGTGTTTGTCATAATTCAAATTAAATCAGCACTACATATTAATGCATTTTTTTCGTTTTTATTGTTGATATACAAAAGCATTAATATTCATTCCAGCTCCTATCGAAGCAAAGACCAGGATATCACCTTTCTCGATTTGATGTTCAGGTATTTGACCTTTCAAAACCATATCATACAAAGTGGGCACAGTTGCCACAGAACTATTACCTAATTCGCGGATACTCAGCGGCATCACTTCGTCCACCTTCACTCTGATACCGTATTTGCGGTAAAATCGCTGTACGATAGCAGCATCCATTTTTTCGTTGGCCTGATGGATCAATACCTTTTTTACTGCCTCCACCGGAATACCAGATTTATCCAGAGCAATTTTCATAGCATCCGGAACATAATTGAGCGAATACTCATAAATTTTTCGTCCAAGCATTTTGATATACCTAACCTCAGGATCACGCTCAGGCGCATTGGATTTACCAAAATAAAGATAATCCACTTCCTCACTGGTATGCGACATATTAGCTGTTGAAATAATACCTGAGCCATCATTATTAGGATTGGCTTCAAGGATTGCAGCTCCTGCCCCATCAGAAAAAATCATGGTATCGCGATCGTAAATATCTACAACTCGCGAAAGCGTTTCTGATCCAATTACAAGGCAACGTTTTGCCAAACCTGATTTGATAAATGCATCTGCCTGAATGATACCTTGAATCCATCCCGGACAGCCAAAAAGTATATCATAGGGCACGCATTGGGTGTTTTTAATTCCTAATTTGTGTTTCACGCGCGATCCAATACTGGGAACGGTATCTGATTGTATGCTCCCCTTGAGTACGTTGCCATAATTGTGAGCAACAATGATCTGATCGATGGTTTCGCGGTCGATTCCGGCATCCTGAATTGCACGTTCAGCAGCTGTAGCAGCAATATCATCATTGTTTTCATTCGCTGATGCCCATCGGCGTTCGCTGATTCCTGTAATATCCTTGAACTTCCTAACGACTTCCTCACCCGGACTTTCGATGACCGAATGATCCTTTTCGAAGAAAACCTGTTTTAAAAAATCACTGTTTTTTATGATATTTTCCGGGATATAGCTTCCGGTTCCGCTAATGATAGTTCTGATTGATGACATAAATTAAATAATTGAATTTAAAGCAATTATAATTTTATTATTAAATTAAATTGTTAGTTTTCGGGCGTAAAAGTAGTATAAATCTGACTTCTGACTAAATTAAAGTTGCTAATGAGGTCAAATCCAATCATTGGCTGTTGCCAATTTGCCAGCTAAAAATTCCGAATACAGACATATTTTCCGAATTTGGGACACTTTTGAAAATGGTAGAGATTTTGATGTAAATACAAGAAAATGAATGTTATGAACTTAAATCAGTTTACCATAAAAGCGCAGCAAGCCATCGCTCATGCCAAGCAGATTGCAGTTGTGCACCAGCAACAAGCTGTCGAAAATGTACATTTGTTAGCAGCTATTATTGAGGAAGACGAACACCTGATTCCAAATCTGCTTAATAAACTGCAGGTTGATGCCAGTAATTTTAAAAAAGCCCTCGATCGTATCATTGATGGTTTGCCTCAGGTGCAAAATGAAACCGAACAGTTTTATGCCCAGGAAACGGCCAAAGCCCTTCAAAAAGCTCAGGAAAATGCGAAGCTTCTTAAAGACGATTTCGTTTCGCTTGATCATTTGATGCTGGCGATTTTCGATACCAAAAGTACAGCCTCAACGCTGTTGAAAGACAGCCAGATAAAACGCAATGAGCTGATTGAAGCCATCAAACAAATGCGTCATGGCAAAAAAGTTGACAGCCAAAATGCTGAACAAAACTATGATGCGCTAAATCGTTATGCCCGCAATTTAAACCAATTGGCTGCCGAAGGCAAACTGGATCCGGTGATTGGCCGTGATGAAGAAATCAGAAGGGTTTTGCAAATATTATCACGACGCACCAAAAACAATCCAATTTTGATTGGTGAACCAGGAGTTGGGAAAACGGCCATTGCCGAAGGTTTGGCTCATCGCATTATCAATGGCGATGTGCCCGAAAACCTGAAAAGTAAACAGATTTACTCCCTTGATATGGGTGCTTTGGTCGCCGGAGCCATGTATAAAGGAGAATTTGAGGAACGACTGAAAAGTGTTGTACGTGAGGTGATTGGCTCAGAAGGTGAGGTAGTGCTTTTCATTGATGAAATTCACACCTTGATTGGAGCCGGCAAAGGAGAAGGTGCGATGGACGCTGCCAATATCCTGAAACCTGCTTTGGCGCGTGGTGAGTTGAGGGCAATTGGTGCCACAACCTTAAAAGAGTATCAAAAATACTTTGAAAAAGACAAAGCACTCGAACGTCGTTTTCAATTGGTGATGGTCAATGAGCCGGATACCGAAGATGCCGTTTCTATCCTACGTGGCCTTAAAGAACGTTACGAAAGCCATCATAAGGTGCGCATCCTGGATGAAGCCGTAATTGCCTCGGTTGAGCTTTCGCAGCGTTATATCAGCGATCGCTTTTTACCTGATAAAGCCATCGACCTTATTGATGAAGCTGCATCTCGTTTGAGGCTGCAAATCAATTCATTACCTGAGGATTTAGAAACAATTGAGCGCAGAATCAGGCAATTGGAAATCGAACGCGAAGCCATTCGACGCGAGAAAGACCAACCCAAGCTGGACATTATTTCCAAAACGATTGCTGAACTCTCGGATGAACGCAATCAGATACGTGCCCGTTGGGAAGCTGAAAAGACTTTGGTAGAGAAAATTCAGCAGGAAAAGAAAAATATCGAACAGTTTAAGCTGGAAGCCGAGCAAGCTGAGCGTGATGGTGATTTTGGCCGTGTGGCTGAGTTGCGTTATGGCCGGATAGGCGAGGCCGAAAAAGCCATCGAACGTGCAAAAGCTGAGTTGGTAAAGGTTCAGGGCGAAAATCCTTTGATCAATGAAGAGGTGACGGCAGAAGACATCGCAGAAATCGTTTCGCGATGGACGGGCATTCCGGTGAGTAAAATGTTGCAAAGCGAGCGCGAAAAGCTTTTGAAATTGGAAGAAGAGCTGCATCAGCGGGTGGTTGGCCAGGATGAAGCTATTGTTGCCGTGGCAGATGCCATTCGCCGCAGCAGAGCCGGATTGCAGGATGCCAAACGTCCGATAGGTTCTTTTGTTTTTTTGGGAACTACAGGTGTTGGAAAAACAGAACTGGCACGCGCCCTGGCCGAGTTTTTATTTGATAATGAGCAGGCTATGGTACGCATTGATATGTCGGAATATCAGGAACGACATGCTGTTTCGCGTTTGATCGGTGCTCCTCCCGGATATGTGGGCTATGATGAAAGCGGACAACTTACAGAGGCTGTCAGACGAAAACCTTATTCAGTTGTATTATTGGATGAAATTGAAAAAGCTCATCCTGATGTGTTTAATATTTTGCTTCAGGTACTGGATGATGGCCGATTGACGGATAATAAAGGCAGAACGGCGGATTTCAGGAATACGATCATCATCATGACTTCCAATATCGGGTCGCATATTATCCAGCAAAATCTTGGAAATGAAAATACTCGGGAAGTTTCCGAAGCAGATTTTGAGCGCACACGTATAGAGGTTTTTCAGCTGCTTAAACAACAGCTTCGGCCTGAGTTTTTGAACCGTATTGACGACATCATCATGTTCAAACCACTTACTAAATCGGAGATCAAAGAAGTAGTGCAGTTACAATTCGAACAAGTGAGGAAGATGTTGCTGAAAAATGGTATTAAGGTTGAGATTTCAGGTTCTGCCTTGGTTCACCTGGCCGAAGCAGGTTTTGATCCGCAATATGGCGCCCGACCTGTAAAACGTGTTTTGCAGCGTGAATTGCTGAATGAGCTTTCGAAAATGATTTTGTCGGATGCTGTGGATAAAACGAAGACAATTCTGGTGGATTATCGGGAGGGCAAACTGGCATTTAGCAATTTTTGAAATGCTCAGGATAGATTGCACCAAAAAACGTAAATTGCGCTTTATTCCAATAACATGATTAGAGCCGGTTTACGTTTTTTTTGTTTGCTTGTTTGTTTTTATTTTGGGTTGATTCGTTTTGGATTTACGCAGGACTTTCTGGTTTTTCAACAAGAGTCACATCGGTTTATTCCTGAGAAACTTGTCGATCTGGAACATCTTTCTGCCGACATCCGTATTGATCCTTTCAATCAGCTGGTAGCAGGCAAAGTGGAACTGCTTTTCAGGCAAATCCGATCAGATGTGGATAGTTTGGTCTTACTGGCTCCGGATTTTAAAATTGGCAGGCTGTTGCTTGATGATGACAATGCACATTGGAAAATTTCCGGAAATGATCTCGTCGTCGATTTGCCTCCGGAAACCAAGCGGGGAGCCACGCACAGCCTGTATCTGGAATACCTTGTTCAACCAGAGAGTGAATTGTATTTTGTCGGCTGGGACGATACCACTCAAACCATGCGCCGGCAAGTTTGGGCTCACCGACCTTACAATTGGCTGCCTTTTGCCAATGATCGCTTAACCATGGATCTTTACATTACTTTCGACAGCCGCTACCAGGTTTTTTCGAATGGCGTGCGCGAAAATGTGGAACATTTCGATAACGGCCTTTCGCGCTGGCATTACAAAATGTACCGCACACATCCTTTTTTTTCTACCGCACTGGTGATTGGGAAATACAAATACCGGCAAAGTCTCACGAAGAAAGGACTTCCCCTTGAGTTGTGGTATTATCCCGATCGGGAAAATCATTATGAAGCGACCTATCAGCATATGTATGAGATGATTGCCTTTTGTGAGGATGAGTTTGGTATCGGCTATCCTTACGAACTGTATCGGCAGGCTCCTGTTGCCAATTATCTTTTTGCGGGTATGGAAACCACTACTTCAACTATTTTTGGTGATTACCTGCATATTGATGAACGCGCATTTTGGGAGAGGAACTATGTGAATGTAAACATCCATGAGCTTGTACATCAGTGGTTTGGAAATTATATATCACACCTTCGACCAGCTGATGTATGGCTTACAGAAAGTTTTGCGACGTATTATGCCAAACGTTTTGAAAAACAGCTTTATGGCGAGGATTATTACCAATGGGAACAAATTAAAGAAACCACCACTGCATTTAAAGCATCTTCACAGGATAATTATGCTGTTGCCAGCAGTTTGGGTGGCGTAGCGCGCTGGTATCAAAAAGGCTCGCTGGTTTTGGATATGCTAAGGGACGAGATGGGTAACGAAGATTTTGAGCGTTCAATTACAGCCTATCTGAAGAAGTTTGCCTACAAAGAAGCCTGGACACCTGATCTCAAAAAAACCATTTATGAAACTACTGGAAGAAGTCTGGATTGGTTTTTTGATCAATGGATCGAAAGAGGTGGAGAACCTTATTTTCAAATTGATTATAGTCAAGACAATGACAGTCTAATACTTGAAATCAGGCAACAGCAGGAAATAAAACCCGAGAGACCCCTATTTATTACAAAACCTTTTATCGAAATACATTTTGAAGACGGGAGTTGCGATCGTTTTCAAATTGTAAACCAAACGCAATATCAGCGGATTGAACGTTATTATGCTGAATCAAAGCAGTTGGATTATATCCTATTTGATCCGGGCAATCGTATTTTAAAACGACAAAAATTCGATCGACCTGCAAATCTGTTAATTAACCAATTGCTTCACGCTCAGCTGATGGTAGACCGTTATGAAGCTTTACTGGATTTACGTGAGATTCCGCTTGAAGAAAAGCGAATGGCCTTATTACAAGCCGGAAGCAAAGCAGATTTTCACCTGATCAAATCCGAAATCTTGAATCAACTTTCAGAAGATCAAAATGATGAGAGTAAAATATTCATCATCAAGTGTTTAAGTGATACTAATGTTTTTGTACGAAGAGCGGCAATCAATGCGATGCAGGAACATCATTCAGCAGGTGTAGTGGAGATAGAAAAAGTGCTGTCGGATATTTCGTACAGTAATCAGGAACTGGCATTGAGAAAACTTGCTAATATAAATCCGGATCGTTTGCCGGATTACCTTTCGTTGATGGATACAGCCACAGGTTTTCCAGGTTTGAATGTGAAGATCGCACAACTCGAATTGCTGGCGCAATCTGGCGATGAAAAGGCTTTTAAACACTTAACAAGCTTTTCGGGTAATCAGTACGAATTCCGAACCCGGATGAATGCGATCAGGGCTTTGGCCAGGCTGAATAAAATAAATGAAACGATAGCTAATAATTTAATTGAAGCCGCAGTTCATTGGAATTTCCGGCTGAGCCCTGCTGCCCTGCAAGCACTTCAGGATTTTTATGAGGATGAAAACAAACGGATGTTGATCACTGATCAGCTCAAGGAATCGAATCTGACCAGGGAACAAAAACTTGAATTAGTACAAAAACTAAAAGCTGAACAGCTTACACATTAAATCGGATGTGCAAAATGTCGCCATCTTCCACGATATAGTTTTTGCCTTCCACTTTAAACTTTCCGGCATCCTTTACGCCTTGCTCTGATTTGTATTGAATGAAATCGTCATACTTCATCACTTCGGCACGAATAAAGCCGCGTTCCAAATCAGAATGTATCACACCCGAAGCCTGTGGAGCCGTCATACCTTTGCGAATGGTCCAGGCTTTTACTTCTTTAGGACCGGCAGTGAAAAAGGCTTGCAGATTAAGTGTTTTGTAGGCTGCACGAATCAGTTTATTTACGCCAGGTTCATTCAGACCGGCATCGGATAGAAACACCGCACGATCTTCAGGATCTTCCAGCTCTGCAATCTCTGCTTCCAGTTCGCCTGCGATGATCAAAACTTCTGTATTTTCATTTTTCAGTAATTCTTCCACTGCTTTGGCATGAGCATTACCGGAAACAGCGGATTTATCATCTACATTGCAAACGTAAATCACAGGTTTGGCGGTGAGCAGTTGCAGTTCGTGTACATATTTTTTGTCTTCATCACTCAGATCGATATCGCGGGCATTACCAAAATTCTCGAAGTGTTCTTTGTATTTTAACAAGACCTCCATAGCTCTTTTGGCGTCTTTGTCGCCTGCTTTGATCAGCTTTTCAGTACGTTGAATCTTTCTGGAAACCAATTCGAGATCGCGCACTTGTAATTCAAAATCAACAATATCTTTATCGCGCACCGGATCGATAGAGCCTTCCACATGAGCCAGGTTGTCGTCTTCGAAGCAGCGCAGCACATGAATCAGCGCATCCATTTGCTGAATATCAGCCAAAAACTTATTACCCACACCCTCGCCCTGACTTGCTCCCTTGGCCAGTCCGGGTAAATCTACAATTTCCACTGTTGCCGGAACCACCTTAGCCGAATGGATCAGCGCATCAATGGCATCCAGGCGCGGGTCGGGCACTTCAACCATTCCAATATTTGATTTTGTTGCACTAAAGGCATAATTGGAAGCTTCTGCCTTGGTGTTCGACATGCAATTGAAGATAGTTGTTTTGCCTGTATTTGTAAGGCCAATGATGCCACAATTGAGAGACATGAGGGTTTAATTTAAGTTTGAAAATTGAGTGTGCAAAGTTAAGATGTTTAAGCATACATATTTGAGCAAGCTATCCAAATTGCCGAATGAGTTTAAAAATCTCATTTTCAGGAAAATTTCATGCATAATTTTTTTATTTTAAGGATATTTTGTACTTTTGCCGGCTCATTTTAAGGTACATCCGGACAAACAGGATGTTTTCATCCTCAAGACCTTAAAGAAAATTTAAAAGTTTAACCCCCCTGATTTGCTTAACCGGAATGCAAAACAGGTACAAATTGTTTTTAAATGACTGAAAACGAAAAAATCGTCAACGAAGAAAACGCTCAGGAACAAGCTCAAACTTCTGCCACCGCTGACGAAACCAAAAAGGAGGAAACTCCCGTAGCCGAAACGCCTGAAGCTGAGGCTAAACCAGCAACTGAAACAGAAGCCCCAACTGAAACAGAAGCTGAAACAGAAGCTGAAGTTGAAACCGAAGTTGAAGTTGAAGCTCCTGCTGAAACTGAAACAGTTGAAACAGTTGCCGAAAAGGCTGAAGAAAAACCAGCCAAAAAAGAAAAAGTAAAACCAACTGTGCCAGAAGATTTTGACTGGGACAATATTGGTAAAAAACGGGAAGTTTACTCCAAATCCGATCGCGAAAAGCTCGAACAGATGTACGACAAAACCCTCAGTTCCATTGGCGATCATGAGGTGATTGACGGCGTTGTGGTAAGCAAAAACAGCCGTGAGGTTGTGGTAAATATCGGATTCAAATCTGATGGCGTGATCCCCGTAAACGAATTCCGCTACAATCCTAACCTCAAAGTTGGAGATAAAGTAGAGGTTTATGTTGAAAATCAGGAAGGTGTTAATGGTCAATTGATGCTGTCGCATAAAAAAGCACGCATCCTGCGTTCATGGGATCGCATCAACGAAGCTTTCGAAAAAGAAGAAATCATCAACGGTTATGTGAAGAGCCGCACCAAAGGTGGTCTGATCGTAGATGTATTTGGCATTGAGGCCTTCCTCCCGGGTTCACAAATTGATGTGAAACCCATCCGTGACTATGATATCTATGTGGACAAAACCATGGAATTCAAGGTGGTGAAGATCAACCAGGAATACAAAAACGTGGTAGTTTCGCATAAAGCACTTATCGAAGACGAACTCGAGCAGCAAAAAGCCGAGATCATCAGCAAGCTCGAAAAAGGTCAGGTGCTCGAAGGTACCGTTAAAAACATCACTTCTTATGGTGTATTTATCGACCTGGGTGGTGTTGATGGTCTTATCCATATCACTGACCTCAGCTGGGGACGCATCAATCATCCGGAAGAAATGGTTGAGCTCGATCAGAAAATCAAAGTGGTTATTCTCGACTTTGACGACAATAAAAAACGTATCGCTCTCGGCCTGAAACAGCTTACACCTCATCCATGGGATGCCCTGGACGAGAACCTCAAGATCGGCGATAAAGTTGCTGGAAAAGTGGTTGTGATTGCTGATTACGGTGCATTTATCGAAATTGCTCCAGGCGTTGAAGGTTTGATTCACGTTTCGGAAATGTCATGGTCGCAGCACCTGCGCACTGCTCAGGACTTCCTGAAAGTTGGCGACGAAATAGAAGCCGTTATCCTGACACTCGACCGCGAAGATCGTAAAATGTCGCTGGGTATGAAGCAATTGATTCCTGATCCTTGGGAAAATATCAAGGATCGTTATCCTGCAAATTCAAAACATTCGGCAACCGTTCGCAACTTTACCAACTTCGGTATTTTTGTTGAATTGGAAGAAGGTGTTGACGGACTGATCCATATCAGCGACCTGAGTTGGAGCAAGAAAATCAAGCATCCTGCCGAGTTTACCAAAGTAGGAGAAACTATCGAAGTAATTGTACTCGATGTGGACGAAGAAAACCGTCGTTTAAGCCTTGGCCACAAACAGCTCGAAGAGAATCCATGGGATGTATTTGAAAGCATTTTCACTGTGGGCAGCGTACATCAGGGTACCATCATCAGCGCCAACGATAAAGGCATGATCGTTTCTTTACCTTATGGTGTTGAAGGATTTGCTCCTAACCGTCACCTCAAAAAAGAAGACGGAAGCAATGCCAAGGTTGATGAAAACATTGATTTCAAGGTGATTGAATTCTCAAAAGAAAATAAGAAAATCATCCTCTCGCATTCCAGAATTCATGAAGATCAGGCTTTTGTTAAGCGTAATGCCGAAAAAGAAAGCAAGAGTGGTGAAGCCAAATCAACCAAACGTGCCGTTAAGATTATCAATGAAAATCTTGAACGCACCACTTTGGGCGACCTCGATGTGCTTGCCGGCCTCAAAAAAGACCTCGAAGACGAGGAAAAAGCAAACAAGAAAAAATAAGCACAGCTTGTTTTTGAAAAAGGGAAAGACTGCTCATTACGGGCAGTCTTTTTTATTATCCGAAAACCCAACATTTCTGTAGCTCTTGATACTTGCATTTTTTGAAATGTTTTTGCTAAATATATGCTTTGATCAAATCAAACAATCCAGCCGCCCTCAATGATAAATTGCTTTAGTAATTCGCAACATCAGGCTGCTCTTGCAATAAATTCCAGTAACTTTGCTACTTAAAAAACCAGATCATTAATTCCTGAACTATGAAAAAGAAAATACTTTTAACCCTTATTTTAATGATGATGTTATCACATTTACCGGCGCAACAAATCACTTATCCTGAAACACGCAAGGATGATGTTAAAGATGATTATTTCGGCACAATTGTAAGTGATCCTTACCGTTGGCTCGAAGACGATAATTCTGCCGAAACAGCCGCCTGGGTTGCTGCTCAAAACAAAATCACACGAGCATATCTGGAAAACATTCCTTTTAGGGATGCGCTGGAAAAAAGACTTGCAACCATCTGGAACTACCCAAAAAGTGGCGTGCCTTTCAAAAAAGGCGGTCGCTGGTTTATCCTTAAGAATGATGGCCTGCAAAACCAAAGTGTGTTATATACGATGAACGACCCGGCTGAGAAACCGCAACTCCTACTCGACCCAAACAATTTTTCCAAAGATGGAACCATTGCACTGGGCAACCTGAGCCCATCGGACGATGGCAAACACCTGGCCTACAGCATCAGCCGCGGTGGAAGTGATTGGAACGAAATCGTTGTAATGCAACTTGACGACCAATCCATGCTGGCCGATACCATGAAATGGGTAAAATTTTCAGGTATCTCCTGGTTTCGAGATGGCTTTTTCTACAGCTCATACGATTCCCCTGACGAAGGCATGGAGCTCAAAGGCAGCAATGAGTTTCACAAGGTATATTACCACAAACTTGGCACACCTCAGCAAGCTGATCAACTGATTTTTGATGACAAGCAAAATCCACAACGTAATTTCTATGCCTATCTAACCGATGACAAACAATTCCTGATGATCAGCGAATCGCAGGCTACTTCGGGCAATGCGCTCTACGTAAAAAACACGCCTGACATGGCAAGTGACTTCATCAAACTGGCCGAAGGATTCGACAATGAGTATAGCGTAGTTGATCATATCGATGGTAAACTGGTAATTGTAACCAACGAAAATGCACCACTTAATAAGGTGATGCTGGTTGACCCGCAAAATCCTGACAAAGCCAATTGGGAAACACTGATTCCGGAGGCCGATAATGTGCTTCAATCGGTGCAACTGGTGGGCGATCTGATTTATGCCCAATACCTCGAAGATGCTCAAAACAAGGTATATTTCTTCGATTACAACGGAAACAAAAAGCACGAACTCGCTCTCCCTGCACCCGGAACCCTTGCAGGATTCAGTGGAGACAAAGGCGAAAATCAGGCCTTTTTTGGATTTACCTCTTTCACTTTCCCCTCTTCCGTTTATGGATACGACCTGGAAAGCCATCAAATGAGTGTTTATAGTATAAGCGAGGTAGCTTTTAATCCGGAAGATTATATCACACAACAACTCTTTTTTGAAAGTAAGGACGGCACAAAAGTTCCACTATTTATTGTCCATCGTAAAACTGTAAAAAAGGATGGCAATAATCCTCTTCTACTATATGGTTATGGGGGCTTTAACGTGAGCTTGACTCCTTCGTTCAGTGTTTCGAGATTGCCTTTTTTAGAGCAGGGCGGTATTTTTGTGATGGTCAATTTACGTGGTGGAGGCGAATATGGTGATGCCTGGCACAAAGGCGGCACAAAGCTGAACAAGCAAAACGTTTTTGATGATTTTATTAGCGCTGCTGAATTCCTGATCGCTGAAAAATACACCAATCCCGAAAAGATTGCCATCTTAGGCGGATCGAATGGCGGATTACTTGTAGGAGCCTGCATGACCCAGCGTCCTGAATTATTTCGGGTTGCTATTCCAATCGTGGGTGTGATGGATATGCTTCGTTATCATCTGTTTACCATTGGCTGGGCATGGGCAGGCGATTATGGCCGCAGCGACGACAGCCCGGAGATATTTGATTACCTTTATGGCTATTCTCCGCTACACAATATCAAAGCCGGTGTTGAATATCCTGCAACGCTTGCCATCACAGCTGATCACGATGATCGGGTTGTGCCGGCACATACCTTTAAGTTTATGGCCAAACTGCAAGCCAAACACCAAGGCAACAATCCGGTGCTGGTGCGTATCGAAACACAGGCCGGACATGGAGCCGGCAAACCCACTTCGAAACAGATTGAAGAAAATGCTGATATGTATGGCTTTATCATGTATGAATTAGGGATGAAGCCCGATTTTGAGTAAGCTAAACACCCCTTGGAGCGAGGAAAAAAATCAAAATTTTCGCATAGTAAACACTTTAATAAGTATGTTGTCTTCAATGTAGGATTTCTTCATTATTTTAGCTTTAATAACAATCATTCCGAAGTTTCGATGCTCCTTGATTTTCAAAACTGCCTAAGCCCTGTCAGCCAGTTAAGACAGGTGTGAAAACGAATAATATTGTCCAAACACATGACTTCATGGAAGAACACTATAATCATAAAAAAAACATAAAACCTCCTGAAAGCCCGTAGCGAGAGTACTTGATAAATTAATACTAAGATAACTATGGCTGTTTGTATGTTTTTTATAATTTCGCTTCTCTAAACTCAGAAAGCATAAAACTGTGGAAAACATTTATTTAGCGCTGGTAATTGTTCTTTTCATCCTGGCAATTTCCGATTTGGTAGTAGGTGTAAGCAATGATGCGGTAAACTTTTTAAACTCAGCAATAGGGGCAAAGGCTGCTCCATTCAAGGTTATTATGATCATTGCCGCGCTGGGAGTGCTCTTTGGCGCCACATTTTCGAGTGGCATGATGGAGATTGCACGAAGCGGGATATTCCATCCTGATAAGTTTTACTTTTCGGAAATCATGCTGATTTTTCTGGCAGTAATGATTACCGATGTAATCTTGCTCGACACCTTCAATACATACGGACTTCCTACATCCACCACAGTTTCAATCGTTTTTGAACTTTTAGGTGCCTCTGTTGCCATTGCTATAATGAAAATTTCGCACAACGAAAGCGGTCTTAGCATGAGCGACTACATTAACACCTCCAAAGCTTTGGCCATTATTTCCGGTATTTTGCTTTCTGTAGTAATCGCTTTTAGTATTGGTGCATTGATACAATTCTTTACCCGTTGGATTTTTTCATTCCGATTCGAAAAACGTTTAAAATACTATGGTTCGGTTTACGGCGGTTTTGCCATTACTGCAATCATTTATTTTATGCTGATCAAAGGTGTAAAAGGAGCCTCTTTTATATCGGAAGAAACCGGAATCTGGATCAAATCAAACTCCTTGCTTATCATTGGCGTTAGCTTTGTTGGGTTCACTATTTTGCTTCAAATCCTTAATTGGCTATTTAAACTCAATATCCTCAAAACTGTTGTTTTAGCAGGCACCTTTGCGCTGGCAATGGCTTTTGCCGGAAACGACCTGGTAAATTTTATCGGAGTGCCACTTGCAGGCTACGAATCTTTTAAAACCCTAATAAGTAATCCGGGTGCAGACCCTGATTTTTTCCTGATGAGTTCACTCAAAGGTCAGGTGCAGACTCCAACGCTATTTCTGTTATTCGCAGGCTTTGTGATGGTTGTAACACTTTTTACCTCACGAAAAGCCAAAAATGTAGTCAAAACCACTATTGACCTCAGTCGGCAAGACGAAGGAGACGAACGTTTTTCATCATCTCACCTTTCGCGCTCCATTGTAAGAATGGCTATCAAGCTTTCGGATGGCATTTCCAGCATAATTCCAAATCGTGTTAAAGCAAATATAGAAAAGCAATTTGCACTTATCAGCCACGATAAAAACAACAAAGATTATCCTGCTTTTGATATGTTGCGAGCCTCCGTTAATTTGGTTGTTGCCAGCATCCTGATTGCAATGGGAACTTCGCTTAAACTACCATTATCAACAACTTACGTCACTTTTATGGTAGCAATGGGAACTTCCCTTTCTGACCGGGCATGGGACAGAGAAAGTGCTGTTTATAGAGTAACCGGTGTGTTCTCAGTTATTGGTGGATGGTTCTTTACTGCACTTTCTGCTTTTACATTGGCATTTTTAATCGCCATGTTCTTCTATTTTGGAAATATGTTTGCTATTGGTATTATGGTTTTGATATCAATTTACCTGGTTTATCGCACTCACAAGCTTCATAACTCCCGTGAAGCAAGCAAAGCTGAAAGCAAAAAAGAACTGGAAAAGATTAACAACGAAAACATCCTTGAGCAATGCAGTTTGAGCGTAAACATTATCATGCATCAAACCCAGCTTGAATACAAAAAAACCATAGCTGCATTAACAGATTTTGATGTGAAAGCGTTGAAAAAAATTGCTAAAACAACCGAGAAGATTGAAAAAGATGCCAAACAAAAAAAGAACTCTGTTACCGTTGTTATAGCAAAACTAAAAGAGGATGCACTCGAAAGCGGGCATTATTATGTTCAAGTGCTCGATTATCTGCGTGAGATTTTGCACAGCCTTATTTTTGTTGTAAAACCTGTTTATACACATATCGACAACAATCATAAGGAGCTAAGCAATGCACAATTATCTGAACTAAAAGTGCTGAGTCAAAATCTTGGCAACTTCCTTACGCATATCATGACAGACATCAAAGACGGAGTATTTGCCAATCAGGAAAGTATTGCAGTTGAACAACTGAAATTACTCAATTTGATCGATTTATTCAGGAAAAACGAAGTGAAACGCATTAAGAAAGAAGCCGGAAGCACCAGAAATAGCCTGTTGTTTATGACTATTCTACAGGAAACAAAAAACATTTGCCTGTTTAGCTTCAACCTCTTTAAATCGCAGCGCGACTTTATGCTTTATCATAACGAGAGGAATCAAAAAGTCTGAGAAAGCTGGTTATCATTAATGGAGGCCAAAGCGGACTTGACCGTTCGGCTTTAGATGCTGCGCTTTCGGTGGGTATTCCCATTAAAGGTTATTGTCCGAAGGGAAGATTGGCAGAGGATGGCATTATTGATATAAAATATCCACTTACCGAAATTCATTCAGTAAGTTATAGCAAGCGAACCAGAAGAAATGTAGCTTATGCTGATGCCGTTCTTATTGTTGTAAAGGCTAAACCTGATCCAGGAACTATTTTAACTATCCAACTGGCTGAAAAACTTAAAAAACCCTTGAAAATTTTGGAGCTAAATTCCAATAATAATGCTTCGAATGAACTCCTGAGATTTTTAGAGAGACCATTTTGTAAAATTCTTATCGCTGGTCCCCGCGAAAGCAACGAAGCAGGGATATACAACCAAGCTTTCCCCTTATTACATCAATGTTTTACGGCACTCACAAAACGATCTCGGCCATGAAAATCCTGATGAATTTGTACTTCCCGCATACCAATGGTTTCACATATTCCAGCAGTTGCCTTTCCGAAGGCTTCATTGATTTCAAACCATAGCTCTCCTTGTTTGGCAAGTGTTTGATGAGCCAATTTTACAATCGCCTTGTAAAATAATAATGGCTCCTCGTCAGGCACAAACAAAGCCATTTCGGGTTCAAAATTCAGCACGTTTTCTTTCATTTTATCACGTTCCGACTGCCTGACATATGGTGGATTACTTACGATGATATCTGCTGTTTCCAGTTCGTGAGGATTCATTTTCAGGATGTCGGCCTGCTGGAAAGCAATAGTTGCATTCAATCTTTTCGCATTTGCTTCTGCCAGGGCAAGCGCATCTTTACTCAGATCAAATGCTTTTACTTTAGCTTGTGGCAAAGCAAGAGCCAGGCTGATGGCGATACAACCCGATCCGGTTCCCAAATCACAGATGGCAACTGAGCCGTGATTTAAAAACCTCCTTACGATTATATCGACCAAATGCTCTGTTTCAGGTCGCGGAATTAAAACGCCGGCTTTTACAAGAAATGAATGTCCAAAAAATTCCGTTTCGCCTGTGATATATTGAACAGGTTTGTGATGAAGCAGTTCTTTCACAGCAAAATGAATCTTTAGCATCTCAGATTCTGAAAGGCGTAAATCCGTTCGCAGGGCAAGCTGCGTGCGATCCAGTCCGAAATAATGCCTGATTAAAATCAATAGTAGTTGTTCGGCTTCGGCTTTTCCATAAATAGCTTCCAGCCGTTTTTGATAAAAACTACGGATGGTTCTGAGATCGTTTGATGGCACTTTCATACAATCAAATAAATAGTATTAGCCATCAAAATTACAGCTTTGACAGCTGCAAAACCAAATTGAAACCATATCCACAAAATAAAAAAGCTGTGACCAGTTGATCACAGCTTCAAAATATATTTTTAGTCTTTGCTTAACGCATTGGATACTTCTTAAATATTTCACCTGATTTCATCAGGATATCAACGTATTGTGCGCGTTTGTAAGTAAAAGGATCATTCATTTTTGCTCTTGAAAGCTTTCCTCTGAAATCGTCCAAAGAATTGTACTGACGGCTTGCCATCCAGGCTTCCATTTCCTCCAGCATCTTTGAAATCTGCTTAGGGCCATTTTTGTAGAGTGTGCTCACAACCTGCACGGCATCAGCACCAGCAAGAATCATTTTTATCACATCAGCACCTGTAAATATTCCCTGGCTTGCACAAACGCTTCCCTTTATTTGATCATAAAGCAATCCCGAAAATCTGAGCGCCAGGCGATTATCTTGTTCGCTACTCAGGTTGTAAGGAAAATGATGACTTTCGGTTTCGATATTGATATCAGGTTGAAACAGCCTGTTGAACAAAACAAAGCCATCAGCACCTTTTTTATCCATTTCGGCAATCGTAAAAAGCGGGTTGGTATAGAATGCGCTCAGTTTAACACTCACAGGTATTTTTACAGCTTTTTTCACCACCTCAATAATGTCGAACTCCTCGTTCATAATGCCTCTACCATCCACATCAAACTCAGTAGGAACAGCATAAAAGTTTAGCTCCAGCGCATCAGCTCCTGCTGCTTCCAGCTTCTGGGCATATTCAATCCAGGTTTCGTCATACACGGCATTAAGGCTTGCAATCAACGGAATGCTCACAGCCTTGCGGGCTTCAACAAAATTTGAGATAAACTCTTCCGGCCCAGCCTCATACAAATCATGAGGAAACAGCGTTGTCATTTCTGCATTACGCTCGTTGTAATCCGTCATTTCCTGATGGATTTCAAGATTCTCGAGCTGAATCTGCTCTTCAAACAATGATTTGTAAACGATTGCAGAGGCACCTGCCTCCTCTAGTTTTTTGAGCATTTCAATATCGGTCACCAAATTACTGGCTCCAACAATGATCGGGTTTTTCAGTTCCAAACCCAGGTATTTCGTTCTCAGGCTCATAATGTTATAATTTTAAGTATTATTATCATTCCTTAGTGGATGCTTTCGGCGTGTAAATGTACATAAAATTCCAAAACTACTTCCAAAGACGCTAATCTAAAATCATTATAAATTAGGGGGTTGTGATTCCTATTAGGTTCATTTTAACCTTTGGCAACAGCTTAATTTCGTAATTTCGCGGTGATGCTTTAAAACGCCTGTAAATATTGTATAAGCTTAAATTCTAATAAGATATGAAAATGAAAAAAAAGTTTGTAACCTGCGACGGTAACTATGCTGCGGCACATGTTGCCTATATGTTTAGCGAAGTAGCAGCGATTTATCCGATCACACCATCTTCAACTATGGCCGAATATGTGGATGAGTGGGCTGCTTATGGCAAAAAGAACGTCTTTAACGAAACAGTGCACGTTGCCGAAATGCAATCGGAAGGTGGTGCTGCCGGTGCAGTTCACGGTTCATTGCAAGCGGGTGCGCTTACCACCACTTTTACCGCATCACAGGGATTGCTGCTGATGATACCAAATATGTATAAAATTTCCGGTGAGTTACTCCCAGGTGTTTTTCATGTTAGCGCCAGAAGCCTTGCTGCTCAGGCACTTTCGATTTTTGGCGACCACAGCGATGTGATGGGTACACGGCAAACAGGATTTGCAATGTTAGCTACAGGTAGTGTTCAGGAAATAATGGATATTGCCGCAATCGCTCACCTTGCAGCCATTAAATCGCGTATTCCTTTCCTGCATTTCTTTGATGGCTTCCGTACCTCACACGAAATCCAAAAAGTAGAGTATTTTGAGGTTGATGATCTGAAACATCTGGTCGATTGGGACGCCTTGCAGCGTTTTCGCAATCAGGCACTCAACCCCGAGCATCCTGTAACACGCGGTACTGCTCAAAATCCAGACATATATTTCCAGTCGCGCGAAGCTGCAAACCGCTTCTACGATCCTATTCCGGATATGGTAGAAGAATATATGCAGGAAATAACTAAACTGACAGGCCGCGAATATCACCCCTTTACTTATTACGGTGCTTCTGATGCCGAAAATGTGATCATTGCTATGGGTTCTGTCACCGAAACCATTCGCGAAACCATTGATTACCTTCTGGCGAAAGGCGAAAAAGTGGGATTGATTTCTGTACATCTTTACAGGCCTTTCTCAGCTAAATATTTACTGAAAGTAATGCCCGAAAGCGTAAAACGCATTGCTGTGCTCGATCGCACCAAAGAACCCGGTGCCAATGGCGAACCACTTTACCTCGATGTGAAAGAACTTTATTATGGCCAGCCTAATGCTCCAATGATTGTTGGCGGACGTTATGGCCTGAGTTCTAAGGATACTACACCGGCCATGATCATTTCAGTGTTTGATAACCTGAAGATGAATGAGCCCAAAAACCAATTCACAGTTGGTATCCTTGATGATGTTACATTTAAATCATTGCCCCTGCTTCCTGAAGTGAGCATTGCACCCAAAGGAACCTACGAAGCAAAATTCTACGGGATTGGCGCCGACGGAACAGTTGGAGCCAACAAAAACTCTATTAAAATTATTGGAGAAACCACTGATAAATATGCCCAGGCTTATTTTGCTTACGACTCGAAAAAATCAGGTGGTGTAACTACTTCGCACCTTCGCTTTGGCGATAAACCCATTCGTTCTACCTACCTGATAGGCACGCCTGATTTTGTTGCTTGTCATGTGCCTGCTTATCTTGGCAAATATGAGATGCTCAGAGGGTTAAAGAAAAACGGCACTTTCCTTTTGAACAGCATCTGGGATGCAGAAGAAACCAAATCGAAACTGCCTAATAGCATCAAGAAATACCTGGCCGAAAACAATATCAGTTTCTACATCATCAATGCCACGCGTATTGCTGAAGAAGTTGGGCTGGGAGGCCGCACCAATACCATTATGCAATCGGCATTCTTTAAGGTGGCAGAAATTATTCCCTACGAACAGGCTGTTGAAAAAATGAAGGCTTTCATCCTGAAATCTTATGGCAGGAAGGGTGAAACTATTGTGAAAATGAATAATGCGGCTGTTGACCGTGGTGGCGAAGTTGAAGAAGTAGAAGTTCCTGCCGAATGGGCAAAACTTGGTCCTGATGAAGTGGCTGACAAAGGCAATGTGCCAGACTTTATTAAAAATGTGGTTCAGCCTGTGAATGCCATGCTGGGCGATGACCTTCCGGTAAGCGCATTCCTGGGTCGCGAAGATGGTACTTTCCCGGCCGGAACAACTGCCTACGAAAAACGTGGTGTTGCCGTTAGCGTTCCTGAATGGCAACCCGAAAATTGTATTCAGTGTAATCAATGTGCCTACGTTTGTCCTCACGCTGCCATTCGTCCATTCCTTGTTAATGAAGAAGAAGAGGCTCATTTGCCCGAAGGCACAGTTTTGTTGGAAACCAAGGGTAAACTTGCTCCACTGAAATACCGCATCCAGGTGAGTCCGCTCGATTGTACTGGTTGTGACAACTGCGTAGATGTTTGTCCTTCAAAAGAAAAATCATTGGTGATGAAACCGCTCGAAAGTCAGGAAAGTGAGATCGGTCGCTGGGATCATTTTGCCAATAAAGTGACTTACAAAGACACTGTTGTCGACAAATTCCAATCAGTTAAAAACAGTCAGTTTGCTCAGCCCTTGTTTGAGTTTTCGGGTGCCTGTGCCGGCTGTGGCGAAACGCCTTACATCAAAACTATCACGCAGCTTTATGGCGACCGGATGATGGTAGCCAATGCCACGGGCTGTTCTTCCATCTATGGAGGTTCTGCTCCCAGCACACCTTATTGCACCAATGAGAATGGTGAAGGTCCGGCATGGGCCAACTCACTTTTCGAAGATAATGCCGAATATGGTTATGGAATGGCAACAGCCGTTAACAAATTGCGCGAGCGCATTGCCCTGCGCATGACCGAAGCCATGAAAGGTGAACTGGAAGCCGAACTGAAAGAAGCCTTCCAAAATTGGATCGACACAGCTCAAGATGCAGCCGGATCGCGCGAGTCATCAGCTAAATTAGTTCAGGTTTTATCCGGAAGAAAAGATAACCTCTCAAAAGAATTGCTGGCCCTGAAACACTTTTTTATAAAAAAATCAATCTGGATCTTTGGAGGCGACGGCTGGGCCTATGATATCGGATTCGGTGGTTTAGATCACGTTTTGGCCAGCGGTGAAGATGTAAATTTATTGGTATTGGATACCGAAGTTTACTCCAATACCGGCGGCCAGGCTTCAAAATCTACCCCAATGGGTGCCGTTGCCAAATTTGCTACCTCAGGTAAAAAAGTGAAGAAAAAAGACCTCGGTGCCATGATGATGTCATATGGCTATATTTATGTCGCACAAGTGGCTATGGGAGCCAATCAAAATCAGTTCTTCAAAGCTTTGAAAGAGGCAGAAGCATTTAAAGGCCCTGCTATCATTATCGCCTATGCGCCTTGTATCAACCATGGTTTACATATCGGTATGGGAAAAACACAGTATGAGGAGAAATATGCCGTTGAGAGTGGTTACTGGCAAATGTATCGCTACAATCCTGCGCTGGAAGAAGAAGGAAAAAATCCTTTCCAACTGGATTCCAAAGAACCGGATTGGAACAAATTCCAGAGCTTTATCGCTAGTGAGGTACGTTTCTCATCACTCAAGAAAACATTCCCCGATCAGGCTAAATTCCTCGGTAAACTTGCTGAAGAAAATGCCAAATGGCGTTACAACTATTACAAACGATTGGAAGCTATGGATTACAGCGAAAAATAATCCATTGCATAAATATTTCACAAACCGGATCAAAATCGATCCGGTTTTTTTATTTTAGCCCTTTAAAACACTAATCATCATTAACAATGAAAACCAAAGCCTTAGGATTTCTGCTTTTTGTTTCTTTTGCGTTCATTGCCTGTGAAGGACCGCATACACATCACCAGCATGATAATGCACCCGCGCATGGCAATCATCCGGCCATGTATGCTACCCTTTATCAGCAACAGGCTGCCGAATACAAAGCACTTTGTTATCAGGCTTTTAACATTGCCACTGAACGATTGGATGCACGCCTGCAAATACCAACGGATAATTTACTTGCTGTGGTGGTTGATATTGACGAAACCGTGCTCGACAACAGTCCCTATCAGGCTCAGGCCATACTGGATCATTTTGGTTATCCAGAAAGATGGGACGAATGGATCAATGCTGCAAAAGCTGATACCGTGCCCGGAGCACTCAGCTTTTTGAAATACGCCTCCGAAAAAGGTGTAACAGTTTTCTATATCTCTAACCGCAAAGAAAAATTCAGGGAAGCCACACTAAAAAACCTGAAAGCGTTTGGTTTTCCTGATGCAGTGAATGAAAATCTGTTGCTCCGCACTGAAGAGAATGACAAAGAGCCGCGCAGGCAGCAAGTACTTCAGAAATACGAAATTGTGCTGCTGATGGGCGATAACCTGAGCGATTTTATTAGTGCATTTGATACTTCTGATGCCAGCGTCAGAGACTCTTTCACTATGAAAAACATCAATAATTTTGGCAAAAAATGGATCGTTTTGCCCAATCCGGTTTACGGCACCTGGATGAACGCCCTGCCTGGCATGGAAGAAAGCAGAAAAACAGCAGACAACAGTTTTCTGGAGCAGGGATTGAAGGGGTTTTAATTTTTTCTAACCCACAAAATAAAGATTTTTCGCAGAAATTCAGCGCGGCTTTTCAACACACTGACAAGCTATAGATGAGAATATCAATACGTTGATATATCTCACCTTTTTTCTTCATGGAAAAATATTTAAGTTTTATTTGCCTTTGTAAATGTCATTTACTTTGAAGGGATAAAAAATGACCAGCCCTTTTTAAATGATTTACAATGCATCAAAATAAAGTTTAAACTTCTTTCCACAAATCTATAAGTCATGATCAAATCCATTCGATTTTCTTTTGTTGTTATGCTCACAAGCATATTGTTTATCAACTTTTCCTGCTCAAAAAAGGAAGATAGTAAAACCGATGACGATCAGCCCATCTTAGGAGCCCACAAAGACATCGTGGCCTCACAGGAATATCTGGGTATATGCTATGGCCCTTATCATTACGACGGGCAGGCACCCGGAACTCCAATCAGTAAATCACAATTGGAAGAAGACCTGAGTTTGATTGCCCGGAATTTTACTTTTTTACGCACTTATACTGTAGCCGACGGCATGGATCAGCTTGTTGGCGTAGCAGCTTCCAAAGGGCTTGAAGTTGCGCTCGGTGTTCATTGCTATCCCAACAATGAAGCCCAAACCAAGGCAGATATTAACAAGGCAATCCAACAAATAAAATCTTTCCCAAATACTGTTTTAGGATTGATTGTGGGCAATGAAACCAATCTGCGTGGACCAAATTTTGTTGAACCGGCTACAGTAGCCAATTATATGAGATATGCCCACGAAAGGCTAAGTGCCGAAGGAATTGAACTACCCATCACATCCTGCATCACCGGTGTGGGAGCCGACAGCCAAAACACCTACCCCAATGAAGCCTATTGTGGTCCGATTCTGCAACAATGCAAAGACCTTAATACTGCTGATAACAGAGTGATTCTGATGACAATCTATCCCTATTATGGCAATGGCCAACCTGAAAATATCCATGGCAATATGGAATGGTCATATCAGCATGGAATGGCTAATGCCGAAAACAACTTTGGGTTGGGAGTAATCATCGGCGAAATAGGATGGCCTACCGGAGTTGGCAATAATGGCACCGCCACAGGGCGCGAAAACGTGCAATTTGCGGAAAAGAATTTCAAAGCCACCTTGAACTGGGTAAATGGTAACAACTTCAAAAATCAGGCTTACAATAGCTTTTGGTTTGCCATGTTCGACGAGCCCTGGAAAACAGACGAACCAAATGGTGTAGGGCCATCATGGGGAATCTATGAGAAAAACGGAAAGCAAACACCCAAGTTTCCTATCCCCGCTTTAAATTAAGGGGTTAGAAAATAAAAAGCAGGATGAAATTTATCACCCTGCTTTTTTTTGTCCAAATAGCTGTTGCTTTGTGTTACAATCCTAATTGTATTTGAAGGAATAAATGTATCCTTCCACAAGCTCGGGTGAAGTTTTTAGTGTTTCGGTTTCCTCAAAAGTCTTAACGCCATCAACTGTGACATATTTCATGCCGATAGAATAGAGGGATTGCACATTCTCCAAAAGCTATTTCTAATGAGCCTAAAAAAGTCATAAATACATTTTTATCGTTCAATTGTGTATAAAAGTCCATTTGTTAATCTCTTGTTAATATTTATTTATTCAGCGTTGGTTTGTATAATTTTACCACAGATGCCGAATGCTAACCAGCATTCGTGGCATAAAAGCTTCAATATTTTATTCATTAAAATTAATATTATGAGAACCAATTCTATTTACAAGTTTCTGATGCAGTTAATTTTGCTACTTTCTATATCACAGTTTACGAATGCTCAAATCTTTAAAAATGAGATACCGGTTCCTTACCAGGTGCAGGGAGATCACTTCGAGATTGACATCGCCGGAGGGCAGCATAATTTTGATCCTAACGGTTTCGTCACTGATATCAATTTAAATGTGCCGCTGGCCACTTATTGTTACAATAAAACAGGGCAAGCTGCTGATGAAAAGATGTCGTATTTAGGACCCACTTTGATTTTTACAGAAGACCATGAATTGACCTTTGATATCTCAAATTTGCTGCCAGATGGAGCAAACACCACTGTTCACTGGCATGGGCTTAATATTCCTGCTGCAATGGATGGTGGGCCACATCAGGTTATTTTCAATGGCTCAAACTGGACGCCATATTTTAATATGATCGATGAGGTTCAAACCTGCTGGTATCATACCCATCTGATGGATTTAACTACCGATCAGGTGATCAGAGGTCTGGCAGGGATGATCATCGTGGAGGATCCGGCAAACGACCCGTTGTATCAGGTTTTGCCACACAACTATGGCCAAAATGATTTCCCTCTTGTGATTCAGGAAAAGGGATTTGTCCTCGACTCAACCACCACACCTCCAACAGCAGTAGCCATTAAGGCAGGTGAAAAACCCGGCAATGGACCATATACTTTGATAAATGGTGTAGTAGGAGGTTATCTGAAAATTCCGGCTGAGGTAGTGCGCTTGAGGATTTTGAATGGCAGTCCGCGCAAAATGTTTCATATTGGTTTGTCAAAAGAGTTAGCCTCTCCGTCAAACTTCACAAGCATGCGGATGATAGCAACCGGAGGAGGCTATGTTGATGTGCCCCGACCCACTGATTCCACCTTGATGTCGGTTGGCGACAGGAGAGAATTTCTGGTGGATTTTGCCCAGTTTGAGGATGGTGATACGGTTTATATGAAGAATCTTGCCATTCCTCATGATATGAATTATGGCTCTACTAATGGAAAAGCATTGATGGCTTTTGTGATAGATCACAGTCTTGTTTCAGATAATCCTGTAACGACATTACCTGCTTCATTGGTTGAATATGAATTGGCTCCGGGCCCCGTTTTTATGACAAGAGAGAAAAACCTGATGGGCTCAGGTGGGAGCGGAAATGTTTGGACGATCGATGGCACACCCATGGATATGATGGTGATAAATGATACTGTTTTGGTGAATACCAAAGAACGTTGGGTAATCAACAACCTGACGAACAAATCCCATCCTTTTCATATTCATAAGGTACAGTTTCAGGTAGTTGAATACACCGGAAAAGTTGGTGTGCTTGATTCAGTGGCCACCTATACGCATCCTGACCTGCCTGACGAATTGTTTGGGTTCAAAGATGTTCAGCTCATCCGTCCGGGAGCAACACTTATTTTTGAAGCCCGATTTGACAGCTTCCCTTCGCCACTCAATGCAAATCAGGGTTATATGTATCATTGTCATATACTTACACACGAAGACACAAGCATGATGCATCAGTTTGTAGTAGTAGATTCAGCTGATTTCTATACGGGTCTGTCAGCAATCCCTGGAACAGAAAGACTTGAAGTGTATCCCAATCCTGCCATAAATGAATTGTATTTTAATGGCAGTTTCGAAGGGGCAGGAATACTGACGTTTTATGATCTTAGGGGTAAAATATTGAGGAGAGAAGCAATTCATGCAAGAGATAGTAAAGCTGTTTCTGTGCAGGATCTGCCCAGGGGTGTTGTTATCGTTGAGTTGTTTTCAGCAAACAAACGCTATATTTCAAAGCTAAGTTTGTATTAGCACCGTTCATAGGGTTACCAGAAAGAGCAGTGTGGGGCAATCCTGCATTGCTTTTTTTGATTTAAGATGGAAGGTCGAAGGTCTGAATGTCGAAGGTCTGAATGTCGGAATGTCGGGTTGTTATATTGTAGCATGGCGAAGCCCTGACATCTTAAATTGAAAGAAATATTGTTTAGGGTTTTGCGGTTGTTAAGCGTTACAAAATTGGGCTAATTTATTTAATGGTTTGATTATCTGTTGTTTGTTTGCATGTTTCTTGTGTAAGCAGGAATGGTTTGAGTAAAAGTTTGGATGGTTTCGGAAAAAGTTTGTGTGTTTTCAGGAAAAGTGAGAGTTGTTTCAGAAAAAGTTTGCATGATTTCAGTAAAAGTGAGAGTTGTTTCAGAAAAAGTTTGCATGATTCAGCGGGAGTGTTCAAAAAAGTGTGTTATTCTGAGTAAAGCTTGGATGTATTTCGTGTGCAAGCAGCAAACGACCGAAATTTCCCCACATTTAAGCATGAAGAACCTGAAATATGTAAAGAACCCTTTGGATCTGTCGGGAGGAATTGTATGAATAAAACTGTAACCGTGGATGAATGCCTTGCCAGTAATGTTTTTCTTTAAAGCAGTTAGGTCTTGCTTGTCAGAATATGCCGCAAGGGCTGCATGATTCGTTGAAACAGACGGATGTCGTGTGTAATTATTTCGGCTGTGCCTGTCATTTGACGGTTAAATGAAAGGGCTTGTCCGTAGCTTGTAACTAAACCTTCCGGAAAAGCAATCGTTACAAAATATAAACCTTGCTCAGGCACATCTGAAATGCCTGACACTACAGCTTCGAGCTGTCCATACTACATATAAGGGTAGTTGTCGAGCCTGATATTAACGCACTGACCCACAGCAATTTTGCCTGCTCCTGCTGCCGGAATTTGCATCAGACCTCTGATCGCTCCCGAATCCTGTGGCAAAATAGTGAATACAGTTTCGCCAGTGTTTATGTTCTGATTGCTTGACCAGAATCGCGTAAAAATACAGCTTCCGTTTTGGGGCGACCATAGCACATAGCGCTGCTCCCAGATTTCGATTTGTGCCAATAGGTTCTGTTGGGCTTCTTTTGTGGTATTTATATGGTTTTCTAGCTGCTGTTGGTATTGAAGTTCAAGATCACGGATGTTACCTTTTAACTGATTGATCTGTATTTTTAAACCAGCCAATGTTGTCCGGCTATTTTCAAAGGCCAGCTTTTTAGCCAGGTAAAAGCTCTGTATCTTTTCCAGCTCCTGCTCCGGTATGACCTGTTCGTCAAAGAGTTTTTTGTATCGTAAAAAATCTTTCTGAGCCAGCTCATAATCTTTTTCGAACGTGTTGCGCTGATCATAGGAATAATTGTAAAGCAGTTGATGATCGCTAAGCTGTTTTTCCAGGATAGCAATTTGTTCGGCATGGTATCCAATTCTTGTAAAAGTTGACAAGGCATGTTGTGATGTCCGCAAAACCGTATAAAATTGTTGCAACTCTCCCAGCTTATTTCCGGCATTTTCAAAGGAAATGAAGGGATGAAAAGTATCGCTTGCCACGTGAACATTTTTTTGCAATATGCGCTTCAACCTGTTCACTTCATCAAAACTGGCCGGATTTTCGATGATGCCCAACAATTGTCCTTTGGAAACCTTTTGATTATTCACAACGAAAATAGTATCTATCTTACCGCTGGTTCTGGCTTTTATTTCTGCCGGTGGCTTGTCGCTGGTTATTTCAACAGGGCCTGCAATGGTATCAGGGTATTTGAAAAACCACGAACCTGCCAGAAACACAATGATCACGACAAAAAACACCGCAATACCCGACCTGATGATTCTGCCCGGTGTTTTACCTAAAATCTCATCTATTTCTCCTGATCGTATTTCGGGGTTTTGTGGCATTATGTGATAGCTATTTATTCGTGATGATTTTAATCAATAAGAAGAGCCTCAAGCGTTTTGATTAGCAC
>CAZQFH010000041.1:0-29264 GCA_964592595.1 uncultured Lentimicrobiaceae bacterium
TCAAGAGGAAAAAGTCGAAACAGCAGAATTGTCAACTTAATTTATGAACGGACTAATAGGATGGGTTTTCTTTTACAAATACATCAGCATCTTCAAATAAACCTGAATCCATACCTATTCCCTCATATATATCGACAGAAAACCTTTCATCCCAGAAAGAATTTGTAAAAAATCCATAGATAAAAATGTTTTCCCAAAGAACTGAAACAATGAATTCCCCGAACAGCATTTGGCAGGTATGTATGGTATCACCCACTGATACATCAAAATCATACAACAAATATTCCTCATTAATCGGACATTCCTGATTGGTTTCATGCAAAAGGATGGCATATACTTTCTCATTTTCGCTATCATCCCGTATAAAGCCATGAAGCACATAATCTCCTGTCGGCACAAAGGGAGGCTGAATAATTGTTGGGTCTAACAGACGCTTGTATATTTTAGTATACTCAAGATTATTAATAAGCGTATCCCCATCAGATAAATATTCATACATATTTACAATTTGATTAAAAGGATCATAAAGTTCATGTTCAGTAATAATCCACCTTGCATTGTTAACTGCCATTGGAATATATTCTTGGGTGTAGCTAAATTTTGATAGCCATGAGCACAAGATTAGGAGAAGTAGTTTGGCTGCTTGTGCAAGCTTTTTCCAGAACTGCTGGTAAAGAAGCATGAGGCAGGTTATTTTGATTTGGGTGCTAAGATAAGGCATTTTCGATTGGAAATCAAGAAGCTTTATGATTTTTTCAGGTACGATATTCCTACAGCTCACTTATTGGTGTTTTACTGAAAGATATTGACAAATTCAATTTTAAAAAGTAAATTTGTCAAAAAAACAGGCTATGATTGCCCGTACACTCACTCAAAAAATACTTGCACTTGCAAAAGTTTTTCCGGTGATAACCGTCACTGGCCCTCGTCAATCGGGGAAAACAACCTTACTGAAAGCTATTTTCCCCAACAAACAATATGTTAGTCTGGAAGATCCTGATACCAGGATTTTTGCGCAAAACGACCCACGCGCATTTTTAGCCAATCTACCGGATGGCGGCATACTGGATGAAGTTCAGCGGGTTCCGGCTTTGCTTTCCTACCTTCAGACCAGAGTAGATCAAAATCAGATTATGGGTGAGTTTATTTTATCAGGCTCGCAGAACTTACTATTGATGGATCAACTGTCGCAAACGCTGGCCGGGCGAACAGCACTTTTAAAACTACTTCCGCTAAGCAATTTTGAATTGGACGCCACCGAATATGCTGACCAGGATTGGGAAGAGCGAGTCCTTAACGGATGTTATCCCAGAATTTATGATAAAAACATCCTGCCATCCGATTTTTATGCTTCGTATTTTGAAACCTATGTCGAAAGAGATGTACGCCAGTTGAAAAACATTCAAAACCTTGATCTTTTTACCAAATTCGTTATGCTTTGTGCCGGACGGACAGGACAATTACTCAACATCACTTCGCTGGCAAATGATTGCGGTATATCGCATCATGCTGCACAATCGTGGCTTTCGTTACTTCAAACCAGTTATGTGATTTTTCTGCTTCAACCTCATTTTGAGAATTTCTCCAAACGTATCGTCAAAATGCCCAAACTCTATTTTTACGACACAGGCCTCGCCGCTCATTTACTCAAGCTGAACGAAGCTGAACAGCTCAAAACACATTACCTTAGGGGAGGACTTTTCGAAAACATGATTCTTAATGAAATTCAAAAGCATTATTATAATCAGGGAAACAATCCACCCATATATTTTTGGCGCGATCAAACCGGTCATGAAATTGATTGTATGATCGAAAGTGCTTCCAGCTTCGAGTTGATTGAGATAAAATCAGCTATGACATTTCAGGAAGAATTTTTAAAACAAATTCGTTATTTGCGCAAACTCAATAATAACAAAAAAAATACCACGGCTAAAATTGTTTATACAGGAGACTTTCACCGAAAACAAGATGAGTTTGAACTACTGCCCTGGAATAAGCTATCTAAAAGCCTAAACTGATAAACTTGCTTTTTTATTTTCCTTACCCTATTTTTGTCCTTCGAAATCGTTTGAAATGCTTTATCAACCTTCAGCCAAACACACTTACCTCAACATTAAAAGGCGCGACAGCTTTTAAAGTTCCATTTTGGTTGCCCTTCTCAGGGCTTGTTTTCTTTTTATTTATTCACCTTAAATACCAAATATTATGGAACTCCCTTTTGCAGAATCCTACAAAATAAAAATGGTTGAACCTGTGCGCAAAAGCACCCGTGCCGAGCGCGAGCAATGGATCAAGGACGCGAAATATAACCTCTTTAACCTGAAAAGCAACCAGGTTTTTGTTGACTTACTTACCGACTCGGGTACAGGCGCCATGAGCGACCGGCAATGGTCGGAAATGATGCTGGGCGACGAATCCTATGCCGGAGCCAGCTCCTACTACAAACTAAAAGAAGCCATCAGCACCATCACCGGC
The DNA here is from genome assembly GCA_964592595.1 of uncultured Lentimicrobiaceae bacterium. Classification (GTDB taxonomy): domain Bacteria; phylum Bacteroidota; class Bacteroidia; order Bacteroidales; family F082; genus UBA5536. Next base: position 2,476 of record CAZQFH010000041.1, read on the forward strand.
TTTCCTTATTTTTTGCCCACACATCAGGGACGCGCAGCAGAGAATGTGCTTTTTTCGGCCCTGATCAAATCCGGTGATCTTATTCCGGGCAATGCCCATTTCGATACCACCAAAGGACATATCGAATTTCGGAAGGCAACCGCTGTGGATTGCACCATCGATGAAGCCTCCAATACCACACTCGATCATCCTTTCAAAGGGAATATCGATCTGAAAAAACTTGAAAAAGTGCTGGCCGGAAATCCTGCTGAGCGCATCCCCATGATCATTATTACCGTTACCTGTAATACTTCGGGCGGACAGCCCGTTTCGATGGCCAATATCAAAGCCGTGAGCGAGATGGCCAAAAATTATGGCGTAAGGGTAATTTTTGATGCCGCCCGTTTTGCTGAAAATGCTTATTTCATCAAACAACGTGAAGCAGGTTATCAGGAAAAATCCATACGCGAAATTGTGCTGGAGATGTTTTCGTATGGCGATGGCATGACGATGAGCAGCAAAAAGGACGCCATTGTAAATATGGGCGGTTTTATCGCTTTGCGCGATCAGGGACTTTTCCGTGAGGCAAGCACCTTTAACATTATGTTTGAGGGTTTTATCACTTATGGCGGCATGTCGGGTCGTGATATGAATGCCCTGGCACAAGGACTTTATGAAGGCACCGAATTCGACACCCTCGACACCCGCATCAAACAGGTTGCCTATCTTGGAGGCATACTAAAAGATGCCAGCGTTCCGCTTCAACTTCCTTTTGGCGGTCATGCCATCTTTGTGGATGCCAAACGCTTTTTGCCTCAGCTTCCCAAAGAACAGTTTGCAGCACAAACGCTGGCTGTTGAATTGTATATGGAAGGAGGCGTTCGTGGTGTTGAAATTGGCACTATCCTGGCCGACCGCGATCCCGTTTCACGCGAAAACCGCTATCCGGAGCTGGAGCTTTTAAGGCTGGCCATCCCAAGACGCACCTACACCAACAACCATATGGCTTATGTGGCTGCCGCACTGATTAATGTGTGGGAAAGACGCCATGAGATTACCTCAGGCTACAAAATAACCTATGAAGCCCCGATAATGAGGCACTTTACCGTAGAACTGGAAAAAGTTTAACACTGTAATCAATCTGATATTTCACACTTTAAGTGGGTATTATGTGGTTTTTTGCACATAATTCCCACTTATTTTTATAGTTCTATAATGATTTTTGTAAAGCATTTCTTTTCAAATGGCCATAATCAAAGCATACTAAAGCTGGTTCAGCAAAATGGAATTTTAAGGGGTGAAAAGTGATATTTACATTAATAAGTGGTATATTTGTGAATATTTTCCAATAATCGACACTTATTTATGAAAAGAGCTATTGAATCTCACTTATTAGATTGGAAGAATAAAGAAAACCGATTACCATTAATCATACAAGGAGCCAGGCAAGTTGGTAAAACATATATCATGAAATGGCTGGGACAACATCATTTCAGCCAATTTGCCTATTTCAATTTTGATGAACGACCGGAGTTGAGGGAGTTTTTTCAGCGTAACAAATCAGCCGGGCGTATTCTTTCTTCCTTGTCCTTGATCAGTGGTATGCAAATTGATGAAAATACGCTTCTTATCTTAGATGAAATTCAAGAAGCTCCTGAAGTTTTAAGTGCCTTGAAATATTTCGCAGAAAGTAAACCCAATATACCTGTCATTTGTGCGGGATCATTACTTGGGATATTTTTACACCAAGGCCATTCTTTTCCGGTTGGTAAAGTAGAATTCTTATCACTTTTTCCCATGACATTTCGGGAGGTAATTCCCTATTGGGATTCGAAAGCAGCACAGATGCTGCAACAGCTAAATACCATTGAACCCATTCCAGACTATTTCTATAATGATTTGATCGATCATTTTAAAAAGTATCTGATAACCGGAGGCATGCCTGCTGTAGTGAACAACTTTAATACTAATCACAACTTTGAAAATTTAGATTCATTGCTGGAAAACCTTTTACTATCATTCAAAGGCGATTTTGCCAAGCATCCGGTAATGACAAATATTGCAAAAATTGGCCTGGTATTTGACTCTTTACCTTCTCAGCTGGCTCGTGAAAACAGAAAATTTGTTTACCAGCTGGTCAGGACAGGTGCACGTGCACGAGATTATGAAGATGCCATTCAGTGGCTGATCAATTCAGGACTTGTTTACCAGGTTTATAGAAACACAAAACCTGCGCTGCCTTTATCGGCTTACGATGACTTAAACGCCTTTAAACTTTATATGCTCGATGTAGGGCTTCTTCGCAGGATGGCAAAGCTCTCACACGCGGCATATGCTGAAGGCAACAGACTATTTACCGAATTTAAAGGGGCTATGATGGAAAGCTATATTCTACAAAGCCTTGTAGCACAATTTGATACACTTCCAAGATATTGGACTTCAGGAAATGCTGCAGAAGTGGATTTTATACTTCAGTTTCAGAATGACTTGATTCCAATAGAAGTGAAAAGCGAAGCAAACATCAAAAGCAGAAGTTTAAATCTTTTTCAGCAAAAATTTAAACCCAGATTGAGAATACGCTATTCCTTAAAAAACTTACAATATCGCGATGGATTAGTAAACATTCCTCATTTCCTGTCGGATTACACCAATGAAATTATTAAAATGACTGGCGAAACAGGTAAAATAAAAAGTTGAAAACACCTTTAGTTCAGGAATAAGGTTTTTACCCAATTTTAGGTGGTCAAAGTAGTTTGTTTTAATTTGCCGGAAACAGCCCAAACAGCCACTTCCGGCAAATAAGGCTTAAAGCGCAATCACACTGTTTTCGGCATCGCCAAAGGCTGTTCCGGCTTGTGCATCGGCTTCGGTTTCGTTGAACCAGCGGCTGTTATCAGCCAGGTAACGAAACTGATAGCTTGCTCCAACAGGCAATTCAACTGTATGGCTGAAAGAACCGTCTTTGAGGGCCTTCATCACATCCGCTTCGGGATTCCAATCGTTGAAATCGCCAACAACGGCAATCAGTTCAGCATCTTGCGCTGCTTCTTTTGATACTTTAAAGCTTATTTTAGCAACAGGTTTTGTCTTCAGGATTTGTTTCTTGATACTCATGATAAATAATGGTTAGTTAAACAGTTAATAATGTCAGTTATTTTGACATTCAAGCGGCAAAGCTAAGCGCAAATTCTGACAGTCTCCAAATTCAGGTATTAAGCCTTTATTAATTAATATGTTGATTTACTTTACTTTATGTACAATTAGTCCAAGATTAGAACATAAAGCAATCGGTTTCGGAAATTATTGAACTACAAGAAAATGCATAATTTTTAACTCTAAGAAAGGCACATTGAATAAAAAAGAAAAAGCAAGCTGTTTCCATGAGCGCGGTGATCTACAAACAAGAATCTTTTAAGAAAAATGTTTCTTAATAAAGAAACTATTACCTTTGCAAAAATGTTTGATAAGTGCAGGCAGCAAAATTTAAAGTTGAGTTTTTAGAAGAGGCAGCTGAGTTCCTTGACAGTCTTGATGAAAAAGTAAGGGATAAAATTATTTACAACATCACAAAATCCATGTTTTCGAGCGACAAGAATCTCTTCAAAAAGCTAACTGATGAAATTTGGGAGTTTAGAACATTATTTAATAAAACGTATTACAGGCTTTTCGCTTTTTGGGACAAATCAGGTAAAAGCGAAACGCTTATAATAGCTACGCATGGGCTAATAAAGAAAACTGATAAAACTCCTCAAAATGAATTAAACAAAGCTAAACGTATGAGGAAAAATTATTTTGAACTGAAAAATGATAAAAAATGAAAAAACAAGAATTAAAAACTTACAGTCTGGAAGAAGTTACTGATAAATATATCGGTAAAAGAAATACGCCAAAGCGCGAAGCTTTTGAAAACGAGTTACGACTCGACTTGCTAGGAGAAGCTATAAGAAAAGCCAGATTAGAGCGAAACCTGACACAAGAAGAACTTGGACGTCTGGTTGGCGTTCAAAAAGCTCAAATATCAAAACTGGAAAACAGTTTAACTGATGCAAGATTTGAAACAATTATCAAGGTTTTTAAAGCCCTAAACGCAAAAATAAATTTCAATGTTGAGTTGCTTAACCAAAAAGTAAAAATCGCTTGAGATTCAAGCATAATTACTAAGGACACCACTATAATTATTATCTGCAATACATGAAAAACAACGGATTTATGCCACGAATAAAATTGTACTTTTGTAAAAACAGTTAACAATGAAAGCCATCGAAATAAACACACGCACAAATAAAGAAGGACGGCTATCGCTGGATTTTCAACTTGATCAACCCGACAAGAAAGTTCGGTTGCTGATTTTACTTGAAAATGACGAGGAAACTCAGGAAGAAGCCTGGCTAAAAGCTGTTTCATCCAATCCGGCATTTGATTTTTTAAAAGAGGCGGATGAAGATATTTACACTGTAAATGACGGAGAAGTCTGGTATGGTTAAAAACTCAGTGGTTTTAGTTCCCTTCCCTTTCGACGAATTTGATGCTGTGAAAGTTAGGCCTGCTTTATGTCTTACGAATGAAATTGGTTCATTAGATCATGTGATAATCGCTTTTATTTCAAGTAAGATACCACAAGAAGTTTTAAAAAGTGATCTCATCCTCTCACAAAAAATTCAGGGTTTTAAAAAGACCGGACTCATGAAAGACTCAGTTATCCGGTTGCATAATTTAGTAACAATACCTAAGTCCCTCATTAGAAGAAAACTTGGTGTAATCAGTCCGGCGACTCATAGTCAAATCAAAGAAAAGCTTCTCAATATGTTTGAGTATTAGTTTGTTTGATGCTTGTAAATCTTCAATGCTTAATTTTGCAGCAATTTCATTACCAAATGTCATCAATATGGACACCACAAAAAAACACACACGCTACGAACGTATCTACCTTCAACTGATTGAGCTCCTCAAAAAGAGTAACAATCCCCTTTCGAATATGGCCACCATTGCTGCCCTACTTAGCGGTAAAATGGATTATTTTTTCTGGACAGGATTTTACCTGCTGCAGGATGGCAAATTGCAGGTTGGCCCTTATCAAGGATCGCTGGCTTGTATTAATCTGGCCAAAGATACCGGCGTTTGCTGGGCCGGGATTAATCAAGCCAAAACTGTGATTGTGGCTGACGTACATGCTTTTGAAGGCCATATAGCCTGCGACAGCCGTTCGCAATCCGAAATTGTGATTCCATTGCGCAATAAATCCAATGAAATTGTTGGTGTGATGGATGTTGACAGCAGCGAAAAAAACAGTTTTGATCAAACTGACGCCTACTGGCTTGAACGCATCGTAGGCTTGGTTTATGGTTAAGCCCTCGTTCCTAAATGCGATCAAAGCATAAAAAACATACTTTTGCAGCCTCAATGCAAATGCCTTGAAATACGTATTCGACATATTGTTTTTACTGGCTCTGACTTATCAGGCTTTTCCGCCTGCCATTACCCTAAACAGCAAGGAAGTTACACCTGCTAACCGCTGGATGGGCGTGTTGATTCTTGCCCTGATGCAAGCCATTCTTTACAATTTCGGAGACTGGATCGGCGAACGTTTTATGTACCTCTTCGACGCAAATAGTCCAATCATTGTTTTTGCAGTGCTGGCATTTATTAGCTTTAGATTGATCCAACAAGCCCTGAAAATACGAAAAGGTACACACTTATTCTCCTTTCACTCCTTACAGCACCTCAGTCTGTTGGCTGTTATGACGGCTTTTCCGGCATTTTTTGCAGGTTTGATTCGGCCCTGGTTTAGCCCAATCGACTGGTATTTTAGCTGGCTGTTGTTTATTGGGTCATTCATTTTTGCATTGGTTGCTACCAAAATGCCGCACAGTCCTTATCAAATTCTTATGGCAAGTTTCTTGCAGTTGGCAGCTGCGGCTTTAATAATACTTAATGCCTTTTTTGTTTTATTTTCAGCTTATTTGATGTGAAAAAATCCTTTTATTTTTTGAATCTCAGTTGGCAAATTGTTGCGATTCTTTTTGCCTTTACACGCTCTGCACACGCCCAGCCTGCCGGGTACTACAACGGCACGGAAGACCTTATAGGTGTAGAATTGCGACAAGCTTTGCACAACATCATTGATAACCATAATGCCCGTTCCTATTCGCAGCTATGGTCAGATTTTGAATTAACTGATAAAAAACTCAATGGCAAGGTGTGGGACATGTATTCCGATCAACCGGATGGAACCCCTGCCTATGAATACACTTTTTTCAGCGATCAATGCGGTAATTACAGCGGCGAAGGAAGCTGTTATAATCGTGAGCACAGCTGGCCCAAAAGTTGGTTTGGCGATGCCAGCCCGATGTACACCGATCTTTTCCACCTCATCCCCACAGATGGCTACGTAAACGGACGCCGAAGCAATTACCCCTTTGGAGAAGTTGGATCAGCCAGCTGGATCTCCACCAACGGATCCAAAGTCGGCAGCAATAACACTTCCGGATATAGCGGCACCGTTTTCGAGCCCATCGACGCCTACAAAGGTGATCTGGCTCGTGGCATCCTTTATATGACAGTACGTTATTACGGTGAAGACAATAACTGGCCCGGAAGCGCAATGACCGATGGAGCCAATCTAAAAGACTGGGCGTTGAGCCTGATGCTGCAGTGGCATCTGCAAGATCCTGTAAGTCAGAAAGAAATTGACAGAAACAATGCAGTTTACGCGCTGCAAAACAATCGAAATCCCTTTATCGATGAACCCGATTTTGCCCTTCGCATGTATGACCCAACAGCTCAGATCGAAAGTCGTTTTGCAGCACAAGTCCGGATTTTTCCCAACCCGGTCAATCATACGGCTAATGTCAAGATTCAATGGGAAAGCCAGCTGACAAACGGTTCGCTGTTGGTTACCGATCTCAGTGGCCGCACACTAATGATTCAGCCGGTCGAAAATACCGAAAACCATGAGACAGCGATGGATATGACTGGTTTTAATCCAGGCTTTTATTTGATTCATTTACAACAAAACAATCAAATAATTTTTACAGGAAAATTGATTTTAAATTAGCAAGAAATATGCACAACATACGCATTACCAAAGAGTTTAAGTTTGAAATGGCGCACGCCCTCAAAGGATACGATGGACCATGTCGCAACATCCACGGCCACAGCTACGAGCTGAAAGTTACGCTCATCGGAAAACCCATCAACAATTCCTCTGATCCCAAACTGGGCATGGTGATGGATTTTGGCGACCTAAAAAAAATTGTCAAAAAACAAGTTGTTGATGTGTTTGATCATGCACTGGTACTAAACAAAACAATGGATCCCGAAGCCGTTAAAATACTGCGCAAGCATTTTGAAAAGATTTATGTGCTCGACTATCAACCTACCAGCGAACTGATGGTAGCCGATTTTGCTGATAGAATAGCTTCTGAATTGCCAGATAATATAAAGATTTACAGCGTATCACTGCGTGAAACCGGAACAGCATATGCCGAATGGCATGCAGCGGATAATCAGTAGTAATGTGATCTAAATCACAGACTCAGTTTCCTATAAAAGCTGTGAATCAACTACCTTCGTAGTCACAAGATTGCGAAACATGCGAAGAGTTGACACCTCCAAACTATCGAAAGATGAATGCTGGGGCATACAAATTTATGGCCTGAACCATTGCAAGCGAATCAACTGTAAATGGCAAGGCATCAGTGCTTGCGCCGGTAAAAACATTGTCCGGACAGGTTACAATGCACTTGGAAATAAAATAGAACCAGAAGGCATGGCACATTAAGACTTTGGCAACGATTGCGTGCCGGATATATGGAAAAACCTATATTTGTAGCTGAATCAAAAATTTGCCATGTCAGTTGAAATTTACAAGCCCAAAAATCACATCCGAATTGTAACAGCCGCTTCACTTTACGACGGCCACGATGCAGCTATTAACATCATGCGCCGTATTATACAATCGAGCGGTGCCGAAGTAATCCATCTGGGTCATAACCGATCGGCCGGCGAAATCGTGCGCACTGCCATTCAGGAAGATGCACAGGCCATTGCCATTACTTCCTATCAAGGTGGACATATCGAATATTTCAAATATATGTATGATCTTCTTCAGGAAGCCGATTCAGGTCATATTCGTATTTTTGGCGGAGGAGGAGGCGTAATCCTGCCCGAAGAAGTTGAAGAACTGCACCAATACGGCATCGCACGCATTTTTTCGCCCGATGACGGACGCGCGATGGGCTTGCAAGGCATGATCAATCAACTGCTCGAAAAATCAGATTTCCCTCCCGGAAAAGACCTGAAACCCGATCTGGATTCCATCCGCAGTAAAAATTTTAAAGCCATTGCCACTTTGATTTCGGCTGCAGAAAATCATCCGGAAGAAGTGCGTGATTTCATCGACAGCCTGCCTGATCATACCCCGCGAAAAGCTCCCGTTTTGGGTATCACCGGAACAGGAGGTGCTGGAAAATCGAGTTTGGTAGATGAATTGGTACGTCGTTTTTTGGATGACCAGCCCAACAAAACTATTGGAATTGTATCGGTCGATCCCTCCAAAAGACGAACGGGAGGTGCCTTGCTGGGCGATCGTATCCGCATGAATGCCATTGATAACGAGCGTGTTTTTATGCGCTCGCTGGCAACCCGCCAATCGAACCTGGCCATGTCGAAATACGTGAAAGACGCTGAAGTAATACTGCAGGCAGCAGGTTTTGATCTGGTGATACTCGAAACTTCGGGCATCGGACAAAGCGATACAGAAATCATCGACCACAGCGACCTTTCGCTTTATGTGATGACTCCCGAATACGGCGCTGCCACACAGCTCGAAAAAATCGATATGCTCGACTTCGCCGACCTTATCGCCCTCAATAAATTCGACAAACGTGGTGCTTTGGATGCCCTGCGCGATGTGAAAAAACAATACCAGCGCAACCACCTGCTTTTTGATAAACATCTTGATACAATGCCGGTTTTTGGCACCATCGCCTCACAATTCAACGACCCGGGGGTGAATGCCTTGTATTATCAGCTGCTCAGAACCATAAAAGAACATACCGGTGTAGCCTTTGAAACTGACATCAAAAACCTGAACGAACTCTCTGAAAAAATATTTATCATACCACCCAAACGTGTCCGCTACCTGAGCGAGATAGCTGATACCGTGAGGCAATACAACACCTGGGCTCACAAACAAAGCAAGCTGGCACACCGCTATCAAAGTTTAGTGGAGAGTAAAGACATTGCTGCCGATACAGCAGATGAAAGCTTATCGGAAAAACTACAACAACTGGCAGATTATGAGCGACAAAAACTGAATCCTCAAACGCTTCAGATTATTGAGAACTGGGAGACTAAGAAAAAGAAATACAAAGACAAAATATACAGCTATCAGGTTCGGAATAAGGTTATTGAGATAGACACACACACTACAAGCCTGTCGCAGCTCGAAATTCCCAAGATTAGTCTGCCAGCCTTTCGTTCATGGGGTGAAATTGTGCGCTGGAGCCTGCTCGAAAATGTACCGGGCGAATTTCCCTTTGCTGCCGGAGTGTTCCCTTTCAAACGCGAAGAAGAAGATCCTACCCGCATGTTTGCCGGAGAAGGCGGCCCCGAACGCACCAACCGCCGCTTTCATTATGTATCTTTCGAAATGCCAGCGCGCAGGCTTTCAACAGCTTTCGATTCAGTTACACTTTACGGCGAAGATCCTGCCCGAAGACCCGATATCTATGGAAAAATTGGTAATGCAGGTGTTTCCATCGCTTGTTTGGATGATGCCAAAAAACTTTATTCCGGGTTTAACCTCGCTGATCCCAAAACGAGCGTTAGCATGACGATAAACGGTCCGGCACCAACACTTGTGGGTTTCTTTATGAATGCCGCCATCGATCAGCAATGCGAGTTGTATATCAAAGAAAACGGGCTGGAACAGGAAGTGATTGCCATTATTGATGAAATATACCGGCAAAAAGGCACTAAGCGTCCGAGCTATCAGGGAGAGTTGCCTCCCGGCAACGACGGCCTTGGCCTGATGCTGCTTGGCGTTACGGGTGATATGGTACTCCCAAAAGAAGTGTATGAACGCATAAAAGCCGACACGATCAGCAAAGTACGTGGCACAGTGCAGGCCGACATCCTGAAAGAAGATCAGGCACAGAATACCTGTATCTTCTCTACCGATTTCAGCCTTAAAATGATGGGCGATGTTCAGGAATATTTTATCACAAACAAGATTCAAAATTTCTATTCTGTTTCCATTTCAGGATACCACATCGCCGAGGCCGGCGCCAACCCTATTAGTCAGCTGGCCTTTACACTTGCTAATGGTTTCACTTATGTGGAATACTACCTGTCGCGCGGTATGCATATTGATGACTTTGCCCCTAACCTTTCTTTCTTCTTTTCCAATGGCATTGATCCGGAGTTTTCAGTTATTGGCCGTGTAGCCCGTTTGATTTGGGCCAAAACCATGAAAAACAAATATGACGCCAACGAACGTGCACAAAAACTCAAATACCATATCCAAACTTCGGGTCGTTCGTTGCATGCACAGGAAATTGATTTCAATGATATCCGCACTACTTTGCAGGCTTTGTATGCCATTTACGACAACTGCAACTCGCTGCATACCAATGCCTATGATGAAGCTATCACCACACCAACTGAAGAATCGGTGCGCCGGGCAATGGCTATTCAACTGATTATCAACAAGGAGTTGGGACTGGCAAAAAACCAGAACCCTTTGCAGGGAGCCTTCATTATCGAAGAGCTCACAGCGTTAGTTGAAGAAGCCGTAATGGCCGAATTTGATCGCATCACAGAACGCGGTGGTGTGCTGGGAGCCATGGAAACCATGTATCAACGCGGAAAAATACAAGAAGAATCCCTTTATTATGAGAGCCTGAAGCACAATGGCGATTTACCCATCATTGGTGTAAATACTTTCCTTTCGAGTAAAGGCTCACCAACAGTGAGACCCGGCGAAGTGATACGTGCCACTATCAAAGAAAAAGAATACCAGATTCAAATGCTGGAACAACTGCATAAAAGCTGGGAAAATGAAATTCCGGCACAGCTCGAAAAGCTAAAAAAAGCTGCACTTGAAAACAAAAACGTTTTTGAAGACCTGATGGAGGCTACTAAATATGCATCACTTGGGCAAATTACTCAAGCCTTGTTTGAAGTGGGTGGGCAATACCGCAGAAATATGTAAGTCATTTTCTAGTAAAGACTTATATCGTATTGATAAACCAAGCCCAACACAGTAACGATCATATATAAAATTGTTAGCGGCAGACCAATTTTAAAGTAATCGGTAAAATTATAGCCTCCCGGTCCGTAAACCATCAGATTGGTTTGGTAGCCGATTGGTGTAAGAAAGCTTGCTGCGCCGGCAAAAGCTACCGTTAAAATAAATGGTTTTGGATTGATGCCCAATTCAAGAGCCATACTTACGGCAATAGGAAAAATGAGGGCTACGGCTGCCTTATTGGTAATGAAAGAACCCAGTAAATTGGTTATCAGGAAAATACCAATTAAAACTCCCACAATACCAAAAGGTTTAAAAATCCCAAAGGCAAAATCTGCAAATACGCCGGCCACGCCCGATTTAATCATCGCTGTTCCCAGCGCCAGCGAAAGGGCGATAATCAGCAATAAATTGAAATCAATGCTTTTGGCAATATCCTTTGGTGATACCACTTTTAGCAGCGTTACCAATAACACAAGCGCCAGGATGGCAGTAAAAAGCTTCACAAACCCCAAAGCCGAAGCGATGATAGCAATCAAAGTCCCTCCGATAAGCACAAACTGCTTATAAAAAGGTTGTTTTTTGAGTTCGCGCAAGCGGCTGATGATATAAAAATCATGCGCATCCATGGCGCGCTGTTCAAAATCCTGTCCTGCAACCAAAAGCAACACATCTCCGGCCGCAAGCTTCACATCACCCAGCTTGCCCGAAACCCTTTCGCCATTGCGATGCACGGCAATAATGGCAGCATCATATTTGGCTCTGAAATTGGAAGTTCGTGCAGTTTTTGAAATGAGGGTAGAATTGTAACTAATCACTATTTCAATAACACTTGTCTGTCTTTTACGGGCATACATGCCCAGTTGCGAAAGCCGCAACCCGCTTCGGGAAGCCACCATTTCAGCTATGGAATCCGTTTCGCCGGCATAAAGTAACACATCTTCCTTGCGTAAAATGGTTTCGGGACTGATGGGATTCATCGATTGCCCATCGCGCAGCACCTCGACCAGCAAAAGCCCGTTAATACTTTTCAATCCTGTTTCTTCCAGCGTTTTGCCATCGTATTCTGCATCATTGGCTATGCTTACTTCAGCGATAAACTCGCGGTTTTGCATTTCCAGATTTTCAATTGCATGCTTTTTTTCAGGCAAAAGTTTGTTGCTAAACATAATCAAATATATCACACCTAAAAAGGTCATGGTTAAGCCAACCAGGGTAAAATCAAATATCTCAAGCGGCTCAAGGCCTCCAACAATAAACTGATCCGTCACCATACCCGCCACAACAAGGTTTGTTGAATTGCCAATAAGCGTAGCCGTTCCGCCAAGAATTGCCGCATACGAAAGTGGTATTAAAAGTTTGGATGGAGCAATTCCATTTCTCTTACTCCAGCTGCTTACATAGGGCATCATTATCGCTACCAGCGGAGTATTGTTTAGGAAAGCCGAAAAACCAGCAACAGTAAAAGTCATTCTGGCCATAAAACCGCGGTAGGTTTTAGCCTTCGAAAAGGTGCGTTCGAAAAGCCTGTCGAGCAAGCCGCTTCGCCGGATAATATCACCCAAAAGCAACAACATCACCACCACAGCAATCTGTTCATTGGCAAAGCCCGAAAGGATTTCCTGAGGTGTTATCACCCTGAAAATCCCCAAAACAGCTATCCCAATCATAAAGGTAAAGCCCGGCCCCACCTTATTTACATAAAGCGAAACAATCAGGAAAAGTACGACTGCGATTACAATATAACCTTCAAAACCAAGCATTAAACTGGGCAGCGTTTCAATTATTTTTTTCAATTAATGCGCTAAATTAATTTAGACTGATGAGATTAGCAAATATATATCTGCTTTTGGAGTAAAGCTTATTCTACAGCAGTTATTGCCCAATCAGGAAAAACCGAAGGGTTTATATCAAAAACAACAGTACCCCAAAAAAGCATTATCAAACTCACGATTAAAACCCCTATTAAATTCAATATCAAGCCTGTGGTTGCCATTTGCCGCATCGTAATTCTACCCGAACCAAACACAATAGCATTGGGAGGTGTTGCAACGGGCAACATAAAAGCCATTGATGCAGAAAGCGTTGCCGGAATCATCAGCAATAGCGGATTAATCTCTGTATGCATAGCTATTCCGGCCAACACCGGAAGAATCATTTCGGTGGTGGCTGTATTGGAAGTGAGTTCTGTTAAGAAGGTCATCATAAAAGCTATGCCAGCTATTACAAACAAAACAGGATAATCGGCTACAAATTCCAATTGAATACCAAACCAAAGCGAAAGCCCGGAAACCTTGAAGCCCGATGCAAGTGCAAATCCGCCACCAAATAGCAGCAAAATCCGCCAAGGCAGCTGACGTGCGGTTGGCCAGTCGAGCAAAGCACCCTGAGTAGATTTTGATGGCCATAAAAATAACATCAAAGCCATCATAGTAGCTACAGTGCCATCAGTAATCAGCTCTGGATGAGGAAATAAATTACTCCACCCCGGAATTTTAAACAGCCCAAAATCCAGTTCGCCCCTAAAAATCCAGAGTACCGCCATTAAACAAAACACAACAAAAACAGCTTTTTCTTCTGCCCTTGCTTTTCCCATTGCCAATAGTTCATCACGAAAGGTGTTGACATTGAGTTGCTGCGTTTTTTGGCGCTTCCCGAACAACATAAAAAGATACACCCAGCTAAAAAGCAGCATGATGGTAGCCAGTGGTAGCCCAAACACAAACCAACTGGCGAAAGAAAGCTCGGGTGCATCAGGGAAATAAATATGAAAAATCCTGCTGAAAGACAGATTTGGCGGCGTTCCGACCAGTGTAGCCATTCCTCCTGTGGAAGCTCCGTATGCCACACCAAGTAATAATCCAACACCCATTCTGCTCGTTTTTGAGCTGTTTTGTTCCAGCTGATCCATTACCGAAAGCGCTATGGGCAGCATCATCATAGCCGTGGCTGTATTGCTGATCCACATACTCAGGAAAAAGGAGGCAAACATAAATCCCAAAAGGATACGCGCTGGCTTCACTCCCGTAAAACGCAGGATGTTCAAAGCGATACGCTTGTGCAGATTCCAACGTTGCATGGCAAGTGCGACCATAAAACCACCCATAAACAGAAAAATCACATCATTGAAATAGGTGGTTGCAACATCTTTTCCGTTCATGATGCCCAAAAGCGGAAAAAGAGCCACCGGCAAGAGTGAGGTAACAGCCAGCGGAACGGCTTCAGTAATCCACCAAACGGCCATAAGCAAAGCTACAACCAAGGTGTACGTCATTTCAGGATGTGCTGGGTCAAGGTCAACAAAAAACAGCAGATAAAGACTAATTAGTGGCATTATAACAAAGGCCACAATTTTACTCGTGTTTTTCACAATGGGTAGCTTTGATCACTACAAAGCTAACAAAAGCAAACACAAAACAAATATTAGTTACGGTCCTGATTAAAAATCCTGGTTTGCAATTGGATGCTGGTTTCGTGCACTAATTCAAGCAGCAACAATAAAAACTCACGATCGAGCCCCATGCTCGTCCCAATTGCCAGCCTGTCTTCGATAATATATTTCCACCGCTTGAGCTGAAATATGGTGATATTATTTTCTTTTTTATAAGCTCCTATTTCGCTAACTACTTCCATTCTACGGGCTAGCAACTGCATCAGCTCACCATCAAGCTTATCAATTTCGGTGCGCAACTCCTCCAATTTGTGCTGAAAATCAATGCTTCCGGTTCTTTCTCTGACGATAAGTTTAGCAAGAAGTTTTTCAAGATCATACGGACTAATCTGTTGATCGGCATCAGTGAGGGCATGCTCAGGATCGATATGACTTTCTATCATCAGCCCATTGGTTTCCAGATCGAGTGCTTTTTGTGCCACGCTCTGAAGCAGGTCGCGCCGTCCGGTAATATGGCTGATATCCGTAATTACTGGTAATGAAGGCAATAACCTCCTCAGCTCAATCGGAATTTCCCACATGGGGGCATTGCGGTAAGGCGATTGTTTAAAGTAATGAAAGCCACGATGAATGGCTGCCAATCTGTTGATTCCGGCCTTGTGGATGCGCTCCAAAGCCCCCATCCATAGCTTGATATCAGGCGTAAGCGGGTTTTTTACGAGTACCGGAATATCAACCCCTTTTAAAGCTTCGGCCAGCTCCTGAACCGAAAAAGGATTTACCACTGTGCGGGCTCCGATCCAAAATATATCGATTTTGTGCTTCAGCGCAAGTTCAATATGATGAGGATTAGCCACTTCGGTGGTGAGCAACAAACCCGTTTCCTGTTTAAGCTCGTTCATCCACCTGAGCCCTTCTTCGCCTGCTCCTTCAAAGCCATCTGGCCGGGTGCGTGGTTTCCAAATGCCAGCACGATAAATTTTTACCTGCGATAAACGCGCAAGCTGACGGCCAGTCTGCAAAACCTGTTCACGCGTTTCGGCACTGCAGGGTCCGGCAATAACAAGGGGTTCGACGCCTTTCGGCAGCCAGGAAGTAAGATCATTTATCTGGGGCGATGGACTCATAAATTATTAAGAATGGTAAACCATTAAAAATTTAATGCAAAGTTATCATTAAACAGCTAAGCTTCGTTTTTGTTGACAGCTTCATTAGAAAACATATCGGATGTCATCGTTTTGATTTTAGTTAATTTACGGGAAGCGAATACTTTAATTAATTTCCTCCGCTATTCAGCCGAAATTTCGTTTTTTTGCAGACTGAAACATCCCTCAAAAAGCGAAACCAAAGTGAAAAGAACAGAAATCAAAGCGGCCTTGCAGATGCAAGACCTTGAACATGAGATCAACGTGAAAGGCTGGGTACGTACCAAACGCGGCAGTAAAAATGTAGCTTTCATTGCCCTTAACGACGGCTCCACCATTCAAAACCTGCAATTGGTAGTGGATCTGGAGCAGATTCCGGAAGAAAAACTGGCCCTGATGCATACCGGCGCATCTGTTTCGGCAGACGGCAAACTGATTCCTTCAGCAGGAAGCGGCCAAAAAGTTGAAATGGCTGTTACTGCCATTGAACTGTTAGGCGAAGCCAACCCCGACTTTTACCCTTTGCAACCTAAAAAGCATTCACTCGAATTTCTGCGCGAAAAAGCCCATTTACGTTTTCGTACCAATACCTTTAGTGCGATTACCCGTTTGCGCCACGCCATGATTTTTGGCATTCATAAATTCTTCAACGACAGGGGTTTTTATAATATCCATTCGCCCATTATCACGGGTTCGGATGCCGAAGGAGCCGGAGAAATGTTTCAGGTGACAACCCTCAATCTTGAAAAACCACCGCGTAATGAGGATGGCAGCATCAATTTTGAAGATGATTTTTTTGGTAAGGCTGCCAACCTCACAGTTTCAGGACAATTAGAAGCTGAGCTGGCGGCATTGGCCATGTCAAAAGTTTACACTTTCGGACCTACTTTTCGTGCCGAAAACTCCAATACATCGCGCCATCTGGCTGAGTTTTGGATGATAGAACCCGAAGTTGCTTTCAACGATATCCATGATAATATGAATCTGGCCGAGGATATGCTGAAATACCTTATTCAGTATGCCCTCGATAATTGTGCAGACGACCTGGCTTTCCTGAGCAAACGCCAGCAGGACGAAGAAAAAAACAAAAAAGCTGATGAACGCTCGATGGAACTCATCGAAAAACTTCAGTTCGTTTTATCAAATTCTTTTGAGCGCATTTCCTATACCGAAGCTATTGATATCCTCAAAAATTCAAACCACAATAAAAAAGGGAAGTTTCAGTATCCCATCGAAAAATGGGGTGCTGATCTGCAATCAGAACACGAGCGTTATCTGGTCGAAAAACATTTTAAAAAGCCTGTAATACTTACTGATTACCCGAAAGAAATCAAGGCTTTTTATATGAAGCAAAACGATGATGGCAAAACAGTTCGTGCGATGGACGTGCTCTTCCCGGGAATTGGAGAAATTATTGGCGGTTCGCAGCGCGAGGAAGTTTACGACAAACTGCTTCAGCGCATGAACGAAATGCATATCCCTCTGGAATCGATGTGGTGGTTTTTGGAAACACGCAAGTTTGGCACTGTTCCGCATGCCGGTTATGGCCTCGGGTTTGAACGGCTGATGTTATTTGTATCAGGCATGGGCAATATCCGCGATGTAATTCCTTTCCCCAGAACACCTTACAATCTGGAGTTTTAAATGGATTTTGAAATTCACTTCATAAAACACGTTTATTCTGGCAGACGGGTTTTTTTACAGCTTCTCCAATTTCTGCAGATAAGATTCGGCTTGTTGCATAACGGCTGAATGATCTTCACTTTTCATTTTATCCAGATTACGGTAAACCAGTCCAATACGTGGATTTTTTTCTAGTTTATCCCGATGGCGTTCATAAAAATGCCAGTAAAGACTGTTGAAAGGACAGGTCTTTTCGCCGGTTTTTTGATTGTGATCGTAAGCACAGTTTTTGCAATAATTACTCATCTTGTTGATGTAATTGGCCGAGCTCACATAAGGTTTTGTTGCCGTAAAACCGCCGTCAGCAAACTGACTCATTCCAATAGTATTAGGCAGCTCAACCCATTCCAGCGCGTCAATATAAACGGCCAAATACCATTCGTGAACCGCAGCAGGATCGATGCCGGCCAGCAAGGCAAAATTTCCGGTAATCATCAGTCTTTGAATATGATGTGCATAGGCCGTCTCTAGGGTTTGTCCAATCGTTTTGGAAAGGCAATTCATACGTGTTTCGCCGGTCCAGAACCAGGAAGGCAACTCACGATGGTGCTCAAAAAAATTAACGCTTGCCATTTCAGGCATTTTGTGCCAGTAAATACCCCGCAAATATTCTCGCCAGCCTAAAATTTGCCTGATAAAACCTTCTACCGCCGCCAGTGGATATTGGTTGGGATGGGTTCTCCAGGCCACTTCAACTTTTTGAATCACTTCGAGGGGATTTAGCATTTTAGTGTTAAGACTAAACGAAAGCAATGAATGATAAATCCAGGGATCATGCTGATGCATAGCATCCTGATATCGCCCGAATAGCGGTAGTTTATAAGTGATGAAATAATCCAGCAGCTGAAGGCTTTCGACCCTGTTGGCTGGCCAACGCATTGCTTTGGGATCTGCATTTCCGGAATAGGGAATATTGCGTTTTTTAAGCTGTTCAAAAATGGCAGTGTAATCATGCTGAAACCATAATCCAGCAACAGCCTGATGAGTAGCCGAAAGACTTTTCCTGTTATCATGATCATAATTCCATTGCCCTCCGGCTGGCTGATTTCCTTCCATCAAAACGCCAGTTTTACGCCGCATATTCCGATAAAACGATTCCATCAACCAGCTTTTCTTTGCCTTGAAAAATTCTGCAGGCTCTTTTCGCTCAGCTAAAAAATGCTCGGAAGCGTGTGCTTCAACGGTCAGTAGAAGCTTTTCCGAAAGACACTTAAACAACTGATCCAAACGGTATTCGTCAGGCAGCTGGTAGGCGATATGGCTTGCATTATAGGTTTCGGCAAGGTATTGCAAATTTTGGATGAAATCGTGTCTGTTTTCCGGATCATCCAATTTCAGATACTTCACCTGATGACCTTTAGCTTCAATTTCACGCGCAAATTCGCGCATTGCACCCAAATAAGCCAGTTGTTTTTGTAAATGATGAGCAGCATAAGTGAGTTCGGGATCAATTTCCATCATCACATAGGTGACAGAAGCGTCGATTTGTTTGAACCATGAATGTTTGGTATTGAGTTGGTCGCCCAAAATCAAACGAAGCATTTTTTTTGCCATAAAATGATAGTTACCAATTTATTTCTTTCTCAAAACCGTATAATCAACCAATTGCTTCAGCGCTTCAAGCGCCTCGCTGTTGGGCAATCCGTTGAGCTGCTCCAGTGCCAGATTCACATAATGCTGCATCTGCTGCTCGGCATAGGCAATGCCACCTGCTTCCTGAACTTTTTGTATCAGCCTGGCTACTTTTTCAGGATTATTGCCATGGCGTTTTACCGTATAAATAATGCGTCGTTTTTCGATAAGACCCGATTGGTTTAGCAAATAAATCAGCGGCAGGGTCATCTTCCGTTCCTTGATATCAATTCCGCTGGGCTTTCCGGTTTTACTGTTGAGCTGGTAGTCGAAAATATCATCCTTGATCTGGAAAGCAATCCCAACATTAATTCCAAATTGACGCATCCTGTCAATGGCGGCTTTATCAGCACCGGCCGAAGCTGCACCCACAGCACAGCAGGAAGCGATAAGTGAAGCTGTTTTTTTGGTGATGATTTCAAAATAAACCGGCTCTTCGATATCCATCCTGCGCGCCTTTTCAATCTGAAGCAACTCGCCTTCGCTCATGGCTTTCACAGCCTCCGAAACAATCTTTAGCAATTCGAAATCGCCATGATCCAGCGCAAGCAACATGCCACGCGAAAGCAGGAAATCGCCTACCAGCACCGAAATTTTGTTTTTCCACAAGGCATTGATCGAGAAAAATCCCCGGCGCTCGTTGGAGTCGTCCACCACATCATCATGCACCAGTGTGGCTGTGTGCAAAAGCTCAATAAGCGTTGCAGCACGATAGCTTGAATCGTTAATTCCGCCGTTTATTGTGGCCGAAAGCAACACAAACATCGGGCGCATCTGCTTGCCTTTGGTTTTTACGATGTATCGGGTAATCTTGTCGAGCAGGCCAATACGCGAACGCATGCTTTCCTTAAAAAACTGCTCAAAATGATCCAGCTCCTGGCTTATTGGTTTTTTGATCTGATCCAAATTCGACATGCTTTTTTTTGCGATAATGTGGACTACAAACGGCCTGATGGCAAAGGTAAAACAATTTAACAGAAAGCTTGTTCGGAAGTTTTGCTGAATTCAGGGCTATTCTTGTTAATATTTTCACAATAATTTGATATCAGCCCTGCCCTTTCTCATTTTTTGTCGTAATTTTGTCCTCCGAAAGAGATTAAATGCTTGTAAATCCGATACAAAGCAAAAGTGAGCTATTTCGGACAGCCTTAATCTCATTATTAATTAACACAAACTATTATGGAGAAGCAGGGAAAAAAGCTGTTTGCTGATTTTCAGCCGGTTTCTACGCAACAATGGGAAGATCAATTGTTGAAGGATCTTAAAGGAGCCGACTATGCTAAAAAACTGATCTGGAAAACCAACGAAGGTTTTGATGTGAAGCCTTACTACCGCTCAGAAGATATCAAATCCATCGCCTGGCTTAAATCTTTACCCGATGTGTTTCCTTTTGTTAGAGGAAACCAAACAAAAGGCAACGACTGGCTGGTGCGTCAGGATTTGAAGGTTAACAACATCAAAGCCACTAACGAAAAAGCTTTGGATATTCTGATGAAAGGTGTCGATTCGCTGGGATTTGAGCTTGGATGCAACAAAAGCTATACGACAGAAGAAATAGAGTTGCTGCTCAAAAATATCAGAGCCGACATTGCAGAACTCAATTTTTTCAGCACGCCCATGCATCTTGAATTGGTTGAGATGCTTGAAACACTGGTAAAAAAATACAATCGCCCGCTCGAAGCCGTAAAAGCATCTGTTAACTTCGACCCACTCGTTCGCTTGATGCTTAGAGGCATTTGGCACAAAAATGAAGAAGCTGACTTTGAAACCGCTTTCCAACTGATCAAAGCTGCGAAAAATTTACCACAATTACGTGTAATTGGCGTCAACGGACATATCTTTACCAATGCCGGTGCTACCATAGTTCAGGAGCTGGCTTTCACCCTCTCCCTGGCTGCCGAATACCTCACCAGGCTTACTGACAAAGGTTTATTCATTGGAGAAGTGAGCCCGCGCATCAAGTTTAACCTGGCCGTTGGTTCCAACTATTTTATGGAGATTGCCAAGCTAAGAGCTTACCGCTTGCTTTGGGCCAATATCACCAATGCTTACGGGCTGAATGATGCCAATAACGGCAAGATGAAAATGCACCTGACCAATGCTACTTATAACCTGAGTGTGTACGATCCTTATGTAAACATGCTGCGCACTACAACCAGCAGTATGTCGGCCATTTTAGGCGGAGCCGATTCGCTTACCGTACAGCCTTTTGATGTGCCATTCGAAACGCCTACAGCCTTTGCCGAACGTATTGCCCGCAATCAGCAGCTCGTCATCAAAGAAGAATCCTATTTTGATAAAGTGGCTGATCCTGCTGCCGGATCCTATTACTTGGAATCGCTAACCGATTCGCTGATCAAAGCAGCCTGGGAATTATTTCTTGAAATACAAGAAAAAGGTGGATACCTGGCCGCTGTTAAAGCAGGCTTTATCCAGCAACAGATCAAAGATGCAGCTCAAAAAAGAGATATGCAGATTGCTACAAAACGCGAAATCATACTGGGTACCAATCAATATCCCAATACTGCTGAACAATTGAAGCAAGATTTTAATCTTGAAATTTTCAAAGCCGACGCCCGCCGCAGCGAATCCGCTATCGTTGAAACGATTGTGAACTACCGCGGTGCACAAGCCTTCGAAATGCTGCGTTATCAAACCGACCTTTACAGCCGCGAAAACAAACGTCCTAGAGTGTGGATGCTCACTTATGGCAATTTGGCTATGCGCAAGGCACGTGCAGGTTTTGCAGCGAATTTCTTTGGCTGTGCAGGCTATGAAGTACAGGATAATGCCGGATTTGCCAGTATCGAAAAAGGAATCGAAGCTGCAAAAAACTCAGGTGCTGAAATTATAGTGCTTTGCAGTTCTGATGAAGAATATACTGATACTGCCCTCAAAGCCTTTGAAGCATTGCATTCCAACCAAATCGTTGTGCTGGCAGGTTATCCTGTTCCATTGGCCGACGAGCTAAAAGCTGCCGGAATGGAACATTTTATCCATGTGAAAAATAATCTGCTCGAAACCTTACAGCAATTCCAGCAATTGTTGGGCATTGAAAAACACTAATCAGAAAGGAGCTTTTTATGAAACCGAATTTCAAAAATATAAATCTCAATACCAATCCCGCTGCTCAGCTCAACCCGCGCGAGTGGGAGGCTACACACAAGATCGTTGAGGCATGGGAAACACCAGAGCACATCATGGTGAAACCCGTTTACACCGCTGCCGAGCTCGAAAATATGGAACACCTGGAATATGCTGCCGGCCTGGCGCCATTTTTGCGTGGCCCTTATGCCAGTATGTATGTGATGCGTCCGTGGACCATCAGGCAATATGCCGGCTTCTCCACGGCTGAAGAATCCAACGCTTTTTACCGCCGTAACCTGGCAGCCGGACAAAAAGGGCTTTCAGTAGCTTTTGACTTGGCAACACACCGCGGCTACGATTCTGATCACGAACGTGTGGTGGGCGATGTAGGAAAAGCCGGCGTAGCCATCGACTCGGTGCTGGATATGAAAATCCTGTTCGACGAAATTCCGCTCAACAAAATGTCTGTTTCAATGACCATGAACGGCGCGGTATTGCCCGTGATGGCTTTTTATATCGTAACTGCATTGGAACAGGGTGCCAGTCTGGAAGAGCTTTCGGGTACCATCCAAAATGATATTCTGAAGGAATTTATGGTGCGCAACACCTATATCTATCCGCCCGAACCTTCGATGCGTATCATTGCCGATATCTTCGAGTTTACCTCACAAAAGATGCCCAAGTTCAATTCTATCTCCATTTCGGGCTATCATATGCAGGAAGCCGGAGCAACAGCAGATCTGGAGCTGGCTTATACGCTTGCCGATGGATTGGATTACATTCGCACAGGACTAAAAGCCGGACTCGATATTGATGCCTTTGCTCCCCGGCTTTCGTTCTTCTGGGCACTGGGAATGAATCACTTCATGGAAATAGCCAAGATGCGCGCCGGACGTATGCTCTGGGCCAAAATCGTGAAGAAATTCAATCCCAAAAATGCCAAATCCATGGCCTTGCGTACCCATACGCAAACTTCGGGCTGGAGTCTTACCGAGCAGGATCCCTTCAACAATGTTGCCCGCACCTGTATCGAAGCCATGGGTGCTGCTTTGGGACACACCCAATCGCTGCACACCAATGCGCTGGACGAAGCCATTGCTTTGCCTACTGAGTTTTCGGCACGCATTGCCCGCAACACCCAGATTTACCTTCAGGAGGAAACCCAGATTTGCAAAGTTGTTGATCCCTGGGCCGGCTCCTATTATGTGGAAAAACTTACACAAGAATTAGCCGACAAGGCTTGGGCGCTGATTGAAGAGGTTGAAGAGATGGGCGGCATGGCCAAAGCCATCGAAACAGGGCTGCCGAAAATGCGCATAGAAGAAGCTGCTGCCCGCAAGCAGGCCCGTATCGATTCGCATAAGGATGTGATTGTGGGCATAAACAAATACAGGCTCGACAAAGAAGATCCACTCGAAACACTGGATATTGACAATACTGCCGTGCGCCTTTCACAGATCAAGCGGCTGGAGCTTTTGCGCAGCCAACGCAACGAAGCCGAAGTGCAACTGGCACTCGAAGCCATCACCCGTTCGTGCGAAACCGGCGAAGGCAACCTGCTTGAACTGGCTGTAGATGCTGCCGCCAAAAGGGCTTCGCTGGGCGAAATATCCATGGCCTGCGAAAAAGTGTTTGGCCGCTACAAAGCCGTGATACGTTCTATATCAGGCGTTTATTCTGCCGAAACACGCGGCGATGAAAAATATGCCAAAGCAACAGCCCTGGCTGATGAGTTTGCCCGCCTCGAAGGACGCCGGCCACGTATAATGATTGCCAAAATGGGTCAGGACGGACACGATCGCGGTGCTAAAGTAGTGGCTACAGGCTATGCCGACATTGGCTTTGATGTGGATATCGGACCGCTCTTCCAAACACCGGCCGAAGCTGCCCGCCAGGCTGCTGAAAACGATGTGCATGTGCTGGGTGTTTCGAGCCTTGCTGCCGGACATAAAACACTGGTGCCGCAAGTAATTGAGGAGCTCGCCAAGCTTGGACGTGATGACATCATGGTGATCGTGGGTGGCGTGATTCCGCATCAGGATTATCAATACCTGTATGATGCCGGTGCCGTGGCCATCTTCGGCCCTGGAACCGTAATCACGGAAGCTGCCATTAAAATGCTCGATATTTTAATTGAGATGCGTAAAGACTGATGATGAAAACCTTATCGAAATGGATAAATGCAACTGCCGGACTGATGCTTATTTTCAGTCCGGCTTGCAATTTTTATGATGCTACCATTGATGCTGTCAGCGGGGCTACCGGAATGCCTCAAGGAGGAAACAGCCTGTTTCACCGCACGGAAGAAACAGCTTTGTCAATGGGAGAAATACTGATTAGCGGTGAAGTAAAAAACAACGAAACTGTTGACTTCAGCAAGCTTTACAAACGCGAAGTAATTGTAAAAGAGTCCCTTTTAGATAGTACAGGGATAAATTTTATTGGAGCCTATCGCTACAAAGGCTATTCGCTTTTTGATATGCTCAATACTGTTGAATTGGCAAAGAAAAATCAGGAGGCTTTTCGTCCAATCATTGATTTGTATGTGATTGTGCGCAATGCAACCGGAGAAACTACAGTTTTCAGCTGGGCCGAAATCTTTCTGACAGCCGACCCACACCAGGTATTGATTGCTACCGAGTCAGCTCCCATCAAACCCTATCGCAAGGAAGTGGATTATCCGGTTGCCGAAAGCTGGAAACTTGTATCAGCGCGCGATCTTTTTGCTTTCCGCAACATCGAAAACCCAACAAGTATCGAGATTCGCTCTTTCGACAAAAAAGACTTCCCCATCATCAGGGATATGGAGCCTTTGTATGCCGAAAACATTGCGGTTTGGAAACAAGACAGCCTGCTAAAAACAATTTCGACCATACCCGAAAACCTTCCAATACAGGCATACATCACCAATTTTTACGGCATGGGTATGGGCTTTCATCCAAATGACGGATTTAAAGGAGTAGCATTGAGCCAAATACTGGAAAATGTAGTTGATTTTTATGATCCCTGCTTAAACCAACACGGACTGGTTTGTTTTGCCGGTGCTGATGGATACCGCACAGTCTATAGCTTTAGTGAATTGTTTAACCGACCTGATGGTCTGAGCCCGATACTGGATATAAGCCGACAAGATAGCTCTGGAGGCAAATTCCGGCTTTTTCATCCGGAAGAATTTTATGCAGATCGCTCGGTAAAGGCTTTGCAAACAATTTACTTTTTTACTGAAAAACGAGTTAATTTGAAAGGGACTTCGATAACTGAGTAAATGTTTTTTTAAAATTCTTGAATCTTTGTTACCAGCGTATATCTTTATTCATCCTGGATTTTTTACATAGGTTTAAGTATGAAAAGTTACTGTTTTCCTGTGATTTACGCTTTACTTGCTAAGTAAAAAACAATTGTTTTTTTGACCTAAAAACTTCTGAAAAGCTCAACTTACATTTTCACCCACTTCCCGCTCTCCAGCAAACCGGTATCAGCACTCAGGCGGTAGATGTATGCTCCGGAGGGTAAATGATCTGCTGCTATGTAGTTACATTAGGGATATCCCGACTCTGTTTATATGATCAATTAAGGCACTTTCTGTAATGCGATCATATATTATTAAATCAAACTTATAGGGAAGCAATAATTCATCCAACTTAATTGACAGATCCAGCATATCATTGAGCAGCATATTGCCTCCTTTTAATGCAATATCTATATCTGAACCATTGGAATAAGTTCCTTTGGCTCGTGAGCCAAACAATACTGCATCTTCAATTTTAGGAAAGCTTTTGATAACCCTTCTAATGCTTTCTAAATCATTGATGTTCAATCCAACATTCAAATCGTTACGCATCAAATAATGAATTTTTGGAATTTGATTTTTCTTCCTCTAACCGATTGAATAAGTTTTGCAGAAGATAAAAATATTCATTTCTTATTCCTTCAATTAAGGCAGCTGCAGTTTCTTCATCGTAGGTATGACTGGCAACATTCCTGCTTTGATGCATTCTCATCCAGCCTTTACCATCACTGATATAACCATCCTGAAAACTTTGTTCAATAACCGGTTTAGGGCCAGCTATCCGGCTATATCCCTTATCTCGTAATAGATCCTGAAGTGTTTTCCAACTCAATTCATAAGTGTATTCAAAAGCTTTGATCAGACCCTGCTGCTCCATTTCATTCAACTCTTTATGCTCAATAAACTTTGATAGTTGATTGAATGCCTTCTTAAAATTCATGAATCTTTGTTGCCAGCGTATATCTTTATTCATCCTGGATTTTTTACATAGGTTTAAGTATGTAAAGTTATTATTTTCCTTGGATTTACGTTTTATTTGCTAAGCAAAAAAACAACTAACTTTTTGAACTACAAACTAATGAAAATCTTCATTTACATTTTCACCCACTTCCCGCTTTCCAGCAAACCGGTATCTGCACTCAGGCGGTAGATGTAGGTGCCTGTAGGCAAATGATCCACAACAATGTGGCTTTCCTTTTGGTGGAGTTGTTGGCTGAGTACGAGCCTGCCATTAGCATCAAAAAGCTCCAGCAAAGCCGTTGGGTGCTGCACCGCCAGGCGTATCTGCAGGGCATCCGTGCCGGGATTGGGATATACAATGGCTTCGTGCAT
>CAZQFH010000042.1:0-6792 GCA_964592595.1 uncultured Lentimicrobiaceae bacterium
TACTTCATTTTAGGCTGCTTTTTCTTGGATTTTGATGATTTGGCCGCAAGTTGGGCTAATACTTCTGCCCGACGTTCAGGATCTGGTATTAAATCCTCCATCCGGGGCTTTTTGGTTCTTTTTGTCTTTTTCATATGCCAAAGTTATTAATGTTATACTTTTTTTGCTTTGACACACTTTTTTGAACAGTCTCACGATCGTGTCATTACATAAACCGATCGGGTCTTTACATAAGGTGTTCGTGTCTTTGCATAAGAAGTTCGAGCCATTGCATAAGCCTTTCGAGTCTCTCAACAAATCAACAAATCAACAAAGAACCTCTTGGCTCTTTTCTCTTGTCTCTTACCTCTTCATATCCCTTCACTAATTTATACTGTTTCTAAATTAACAAAGGGCATTTATACTATTGAAAATCTTAATTTTATGCTCATATTTAGATTCGTCCTAAATAGGTTGAATTATTACTGCACAATGAATATATCTATACATTTGCATATATCTATTTGTTAAAAATGTAACAGTAAAAGTTAACTGAAAATCAAAACGATATGTCTTCAATGAAAAACTTTACCACAGCAATCACTTTCTTTCTGGCCATTATTGCGCCACTGGTGATTGTTACGGTAGCGCTACGTCAGCCGGATGGCGAAAATGCCCAGCTGGAAGCGCTAAAGGCCAAATACCCTATCGAACATCAGGCGGGAGTGGATCACAGCAAAATGGAAATATTACAACAGGATTTTCAAAATCCGCACGAAATCACAGCGGCTTGTTTGAGCTGCCATACCGAACGCGGTCATGAGCTGATGCAAAGTGCGCATTTTACCTGGGAGCGCGAGGCTTATATTCCGGGGCGGGGCGTAACCTATCTTGGGAAGAAAAACCTGATCAATAATTTTTGTACAGGAGTCCAATCAAACGAAGGCGCCTGTATGAAATGTCATGCTGGCTATGGATGGGGGGATAAGGAATTCGATTTTGAAAACGAGTACAACATCGATTGTATTGTTTGTCATGACAATACCGGAACCTACAAAAAAGCCAGCGGCGGAGCGGGTTATCCGGTAATGGGTGAAAATGGTCCGGATTTCAAAAAAATTCTGGCAAGTGTGGGACAACCTAAAAGCGAAAACTGTGGTGCTTGCCATTTCCACAGCGGAGGAGGAAACAACGTGCGACACGGCGATCTGGAGATGGCACTACTCACCGCCGGACGCGATGTGGATGTGCATATGGGTGTTGATGGTATGCACATGAATTGTGTAGATTGCCATACAGCAGAAAACCACGTCATGAAAGGCCGTTACTATGGTGTTTCTTCTACCAATACCCAGCGGATGAGTTGCGAGGAATGCCATACTGCTTTTCCACATCAGGAATCAATCCTGAATGAGCATTCTATCAAAGTGGCTTGCCAAACCTGTCATATCCCTGTTTATGCCAAAGTGAACAAGACGAAAATGTCGTGGGATTGGTCCACCGCAACGCGCAAAAAAGATGGTAATCCTTACGAAGAATTAGATGAAGAAGGAAATGCTACTTATGCTTCCATCAAGGGGAATTTTGATTGGCAAAAGAATGTAGAGCCTGAATATATTTGGTTTAATGGTACAGCGGATCATCACCTGCTTACAGATCGCGTAGATACCACACAGCCATTTCTCAAGATCAATACTTTGATGGGTGAATACCGCGATCGCGACAGCAAGATTATTCCAATAAAAATACACCGCGGCCGCCAACCATACGACACCGAAAACCTTACCATCATTCAGGCTAAACTTTGGGACAAAGAAAAAGGAAAAGGAGCACTGTGGCTTGATCTGGAATGGGAACGCGCCATCGAAGAAGGTATGGCCTATGTGGATATGCCTTATAGTGGAAAGCATGATTTTGTTGCAACAGAAATGTATCTACCTGTAAATCATATGGTTTCTGATGCCAGTGAAGCAGTAAGTTGTAAGGAATGCCACACCCCCGTAAACGGTCGTCTGGCAGCACTCAACGATTTTTATATGCCCGGCCGCGATCGCAACGAATTGTTGGATTTTGCCGGCAGGATACTGTTGATCCTATCGCTCTTTGGTGTGGCAGTGCATGCCGTAATCCGAATTATTTCTGCTCGTAAAAGTAATATGGCTCAAACCCATTAAAAACAAAACCTCATGAGTAACAATACAAAAAAAGCATACGTTTACAAAGGTTTCGAGCGCTTCTGGCATTGGAACCAAAGCCTGCTCATTTTCCTGCTTGCCCTCACAGGTTTCGAAATTCACAGCTCTTTCAACCTGTTTGGCTACGAAACAGCTGTTGACCTGCACAACAAATCTGCCTGGGCCTTTATCATCCTGATCATCTTTGCCATCTTTTGGCATTTTACGACAGGCGAATGGAAACAATACATCCCAACTACGGAAAATTTGCGGGCACAAGCCGAATTTTACCTGTTTGGAATCTTTAGAAATGCCCCTCATCCAACAAAGAAAACAGTCATTTCAAAATTAAACCCTCTCCAAAGGCTGGTCTATTTAGGCCTTAAAGTGTTGATAATTCCGGTGATGGTGGTGTCGGGCTTGCTTTATATGTTCTATCGCTATCCCCAGGACGGCGGCATCGAATTTATTAATATTGATAACCTGGAGATTATTGCGCTCTTTCATACTTTTGGAGCTTTCATTTTGATGGCATTTGTAATCGTACACCTGTATCTGATTACAACAGGACATACGGTTACTTCAAACCTCAAAGCAATGATTACCGGCTGGGAAGAACTGGATGATAATGAAGCTGAAAAAAAGAAAAATGAAGAGGCAAAAATATAATATTATGAAAAGAATCCAATTCCATTTGCTCTTGCTGCTGTTGGTAGGGTTTGCCTTACTGCCAGGTTGCAGTGAGCAAAATGATAAGCCTGTCCAATCACCTTTAAATACGGTTTCTGGTGGAGACCTGGCAGCTTACTTCGAACAGCACAGCAATTATATTAATACGCCAATTGCACCAGCAATCGTAAATGCAGCAGATATTTACCGTAATCGCTCAAACAATATCAAAATAATCGACTTGCGTCCCGAAATTGAGTTTGAATCGGGCCATATCAAAGGTGCAGTCAATATCCCAACAAAAGGCCTAATGAGCCAATTCCGCAACTCTATTGATGCACAGGCTTTTGATACTATTGTTTTGGTTTGTTCCAAAGGACAGACAGCAGCTTTTGCTACCGGATTGCTTCGCCTGCTGGGTTATGACAATATTTACAGTTTGCGTTTTGGAATGAGTTCATGGAACAAAGCCATAGCAGAAGTTGGCTGGGACAAAAATGTGGGTAATGCGCTGGTTGATAAACTAGAAACCGATAGTCATCCCAAACCTGCCAAAGGTACTTATCCTGAAATTGAAAGCACAGCAAGTCTGCCCCTCGAAATTGCCTTTGAACGCGCTGATACTTTACTAAGCAAACCTAGCAAGACCTACTTAATAGATTACAAAGCCATTACCGAGAATCCGGGAAAGTATTTTGTGGTCAATTACTACCCTGAGGATAAATACCTGAATCCCGGTCATTTGTCCGGTTCGATGCAATACACACCCAAAAAAGCCTTACTCACCACTACCGATCTGAGCACTTTGCCAACAGATCAACCCATTGCAGTGTATTGCTTCACCGGACAGCACAGTGCTACTGTTGTGGCCTACCTCAAAATGTTGGGCTATGATGCCTATTCCGTGAAGTTTGGCAGCAATGCCTTTATCAACGAAACGCTGAAACAAACTGAAAAGAAAGCTGGTCATTATTGGTCAGCTATACACAAAAATAATTTACCCTTATCCACTGCTGCACAACCTGCTGCTGCTGATGCGCCGGCTATAGAGATTAAATCCGTCCAGGGTGGATGCTAAAAAACATAAATGTAATGGAACAAAAACCTAAACCGTATATGAACCCTTACCTGGCCGGTTTTCTGCTGGGTCTGGTTTTGCTGGCTGCATTTTTCATCACCGGGCGCGGACTTGGTGCCAGTGGTGCAGCTAAAAGTGTTGTAATAGAAACGATTGGAAACATTGCACCGGATTATGCGGAGCAAAACGCCTTTTATGCTTCCTTTTTTGCCACGGGCGATGGACGACCAATGAAAAACTGGCTGGTTTACCTTACCATGGGATTGCTTGGCGGTGCTTTCTTTTCCGGCTTTATGTCGGGAAGGGCTGGTTTTGCTATCGACAAAGGACCGCGTATCAGCAATGCCAAAAGACTGATTTTTGCCGGCCTGGGAGGGATACTTTTTGGTGTGGGCGCACAGTTTGGTCGCGGCTGTACCAGTGGCGCTGCCCTCAGCGGAATGGCGGTGCTTTCCACAGCAGGTTTCCTTACGATGATGGCCATCTTTGGAACAGGCTTCGTCATCGCTTATTTTTTTAGAAAACTTTGGATCAACGGATAAACACAAGAACTTATGGGACCATTAATTCCTCAAGGATTCGTAAACTCCGACCTGAACCTTTTCTTTGCTTTTGTGATAGGTTTGGGCTTCGGCTATGTGCTCGAGCAGGGCGGATTTTCCAATTCGCGCAAACTGGCGGGTGTTTTTTACGGCTATGATTTTGTGGTGCTGCGGGTGTTTTTTACCGCTGCCATCACTGCTGCACTCGGCCTGTTGCTGTTTAACTATATGGGCTGGGTAAACTATGATTTACTCTATATCAACCCCACCTACCTGTGGTCGGCGCTTGTGGGCGGTGTGATCATGGGATTTGGCTTTATTTTGGGTGGTTTCTGCCCCGGAACTAGCATGGTAGCCGCCGTTATTGGTAAAATTGATGCCATGGTATTTGTGCTGGGACTGATGATTGGAGTTTTCTTTTTCGGTTCATTTTACGATGAGTTTGCACCGCTTTATACCAGTGGTGATTTGGGTAAAGTATTCATTTTTGATACCCTGAATATGAGCCGTGAATGGTTTGTGTTTTTGCTCGTGCTGATTGCGCTGGCAGCTTTTATCGTAACACGTAAAATAGAAGACAAGGTGAATGGACTGGAGTCTCGGCAAGGCTTATTTGCTCCGCTTTATATAGGGCCTTTCTTCCTGATGTTGGGAGTGGCTGTGTTGCTTTTGCTCCTGCCCGAAAGCCCGCGCGCTAAATGGTTCGAAACGGATGCACAAACCATCCTCAAAGAGGCCGCCGAAGGTAAACAGTATGTGGATGCTGACGAATTGGCTTACAAACTCCTCAACCCAAAAGAAAATAATTATTTGCTGGTGGATGTGCGCAACGATGCGGCCTTTGCCGAGTTTACGCTCCCTGGAGCATTGCATATCCCAACGGCAAAAGTGCTTGATATGGGGTATAAAAAGCTCTTGCAGGAAAAGAATCAACCGGTCTTGTTTTTTGGCTTTGACGATACCGATGCCAATCAGGCATGGCTCGCCCTGAGAAGAAGCGGAATGGAAGATATCTTTGTCCTCGAAGGCGGGTTGAACAGGTTTTTCTACCATATTTTCCAGGCGGAAAACAAGCCAGGCAAATACAACGAAATGAAGCAATTTGAAGCGCGTTTTATTGAGCGGGCCCGCGAGGCTTTCCAATCGGGAGAAGCAGCACAAAAGATTAACGTGAAGGCTAAACCGGTTACTACTATTATCGAATTGAAAGCACCACCAGCCGGACAAGGTGGTTGTTAACCAATAAAACCAAGGAAAATGAATACAATCAATGATAAAATGCTTGCCAATGCCGCACTGCTTTTTGTGCTGGCACTGGTGTTTGTGATACTGATACAATGGGTGATGGCGCCTTCCTATAGCCTTACTAACGAAGCAGTTTTGGAACAAACCGCACACGAAAATATACTGATAAAGCCACAGCAGTTAAAAACCATGCAAGCTGACCAATCGCTGAAGGCTTTTACTCTCCTTGATTTGAGTGGCAAACTCAAAAGTAAGGACGCTTTTGGCGCGGTGCTTTCAGTTCCTTTCGCCGAACTGCTGGATTCAGATCAGCTGAAAGCCATCAAAAAAGCAGATCAGCTGCTGGTAGTTGGTGATAAAGAATCGGAAGCCCTGATGGCTGTTCAATTGTTGATGGCTAAAGGCGTAGCCAATATCACTGCTTTGGCTAATGATGCTGCCTATACAGATCAGGTGCTGGAGCAGGAATTGCAGGCCGATTTTTACAATGCCCATGCCGAAAAAGCCCGCTTCGATTACGGACGCTTCTTTAAAGGACAAGCCAGCGGCAACAAAAAAGCGAATGCCAATCAATCCGAAGTGCCCGGCGCCGTGAAGGTAGTGGCAGCTGCTGGTGGGTGTTGAGGGTTTGCTTTAAAAGAAACCTTCAAGGCAAATTCTGAACTCAGCGATTAATTACCACTTTTGAGCTGGCTTTTCGATTATCACTCTCAACAGATAAGAGCTAATAACCCTCCCCAATATTGGAAATATCCAGCTGTAATGAAGTATAGAAATTTGAGACTTTCTGATGTAGGATTGTAAGTCCAAAAAGGTCTGACAAACTTATCATGATGTTTTGTTACAGATCGAAATTGCGCAAATCGACACGCAGCTGTTGGTTAGTCGGGTTGGGGAAATGATGGATGGTGGGGTTAGTTATTTTTGCTTACTGAGGTAAAAGATGTTTCCGGCAAGGTTGTCAAAATTATTTCCATGAAAAAATGCAGCTGTTTAACTGCTGGAACACAAAACTTTTTTTATACCTTTAGGCCATATTAACCAAACAACTGGCTTTATGGATCAAGCATACACCAGTTAATTGCAACACTTTTGCATCTGGCAC
>CAZQFH010000042.1:6892-29259 GCA_964592595.1 uncultured Lentimicrobiaceae bacterium
AAAACCAAGACGGCAACATTAAAATAGATGTTCGATTGGAAGAAGAAACTGTTTGGCTTACCCAGTCACAAATGGGACAATTGTTCGGTAAGGACAAGCGTACTATTTCAGAGCATATCAGAAATATTTTTAGCGAAGGAGAACTGGACGAAAATATGGTTGTCCGGAAATTCCGGACAACCACTCAACATGGAGCTATTCAGGGCAAAACGCAAGAACATGAAGTAAAAGGCTATAATCTGGACGTTATTATTTCGGTCGGCTATCGGGTGAAATCGGTTCAAGGTACGCAATTCCGTATTTGGGCAACACAGCGATTAAAGGAGTACATCATCAAAGGTTTTACCCTGAATGATGACCGCTTTAAATCGGGTAGTTCAATGAACTATTTTAACGAACTGCAGGACCGTATTCGGGAAATACGCCTGTCAGAGAAATTCTTTTACCAAAAAATAAAAGACATCTATGCCACCAGTATTGACTATGACCCGAAAGATGAAAAAACCATTGAATTTTTCAAAATTGTACAGAATAAATTGCTTTGGGCAATCAGCCAGCAAACCGCAGCCGAACTGGTTTATCGGCGGGTGGATGCCAGTTTGCCTTTGATGGGAATGCTGTCTTATGACAAAAAGCAAGTTGCTTCCATTAAAAAAGCCGAAGTGAGTATAGCCAAAAACTATTTGAATGAAGATGAAATGAAACTTTTAGGCTTGTTGGTAGAGCAGTATTTGGCATTTGCCGAAACAATGGCACAGCAACAAACGCCAATGTATATGAGCGACTGGATTGAACGTTTGGACGGAATATTGAAAATGAATGGTCGGGAATTGCTCACTCATGCAGGAAAAATTAGTCATCAAATGGCATTAGAAAAATCAGATGATGAATATAAAAAGTTTAAAGAAGAACAAAAGAAACTTGAAAAAGAGCAGAGTTTAAAGGAAATCGAAGCGGATATCAAGAAATTGAAAATGTTTTGAACAATGATAAAAAAGATTATCCTGGAAGTGAATTGTTCTGCCATACACAATTGCAATTACTCATAAATTGTTCATTTATTCGATGATTTCAAACTTTGCTATACCCATTAAACCTCACCACTTCCTCAAAGCTTTTTCTGATTTTCTGTCTTTGGCGATACGCTTCGGGCGGATAGCCAAGTGTAATTAAAAGTGCCAGGCTTTTGTTTTTGGGTATTTGCAGCAGTTTCTTAATACCGGATTCATCAAACCAGCCCAGCATGCAAGTGCCTAATCCCAGCTCGGTGGCTTGCAGACAAAAATGCTCAGCAGCAATGCCGATATCCATCAGTGGAAACTCCTTTTTTTTGAGTCGTCCTCCCAATTCAGTGAGCAGTTTTGGTTTTTCCAATACCAGGGCAACCACCACAGGAGCCTGATCTACAAACAGGTTAAAGGTGTTGAGCGGCCCACTGCTGAGGGCTGCAAGTTGTTTTAGCAATTCAGGATCATTCACCACAACAAAGGTCCAGGGCTGGCTGTTGCTGGCTGAAGGCGCCAGGCGTGCAGCTTCGAGACAAAGTTTGAGTTTTTCCTCCTCTACCGGCCTGTCAAGGTATTTTCGCACACTTTGACGCTTTAAGATCAGTTCCTGAAACTTCATGGCTTTATTCGTTTAAAGTGAAAATCCTGCACCTTGTTACCGGCTGTGTTTTCGGTTCTGGCCTTGAGGATGCTGTCGTTTTTGAAGGTATAAATGATACGGTTTGGATAGTCGTGTGCCAGGTTTTCGAAACTCCAGCTGTTGCCCGATTTTTCTTTCAAGGGAAAGGCTATGCTTTGGCCATCATTTTGTCCGGATGCCTGTGCTTCATACATCCAATTTCCTTCTTTTTGCCTCAGACGGATGTTTTCCAGGATCAGGGTGTCATTTCCTTTAATAGTAAAGCCCTTTCCCTTTAAACTTGAGTCGGACATCAAAGTCCATTGTTCGTAAAAAAGTGGTCCCTGTTCGGTTTTCCAAACGCCTTGTAAGCTGTATAAGTTTGAGGAAGGATGCTGGCAACTCAGCAAAAATCCCAGTATTAGAACCATGAAGAAAAGCCTGAAAGCAGGACTGAATCTCATGGGTTTACTTTTTTTGTTGCAGCCTTTGTTGCAGCTCAGCGGTTTGGTTTTCGAAGCCTTTTTTGCCGAGCAGGGCAAACATATTCTTTTTGTAGGCTTCCACGCCTGGCTGATCAAAAGGATTCACCTCGAGCATATAACCACTTAACGCGCAGGCCATCTCGAAGAAATAAATCAGTTGTCCGAGTATGTCTTCTGATACTTCGGGAATCCGGATACGGAGGTTTGGCACACCTCCATCCACATGAGCCAGCGTAGTGCCCAGCTCGGCCATCAGGTTGACTTCCGAAAGGCGTTTGCCGGCTATATAATTCAGTTGATCCAGATCAGAATCTGCTTGGGGGATGCGTAAGTCGTGTTTGGGTTTTTCAACGGATATCACAGTTTCGAAGAGGTTTCGCAATCCGTCCTGAATATACTGCCCCATCGAATGCAAATCTGTTGTGAAGCCAACCGCAGCCGGGAAGATACCTTTTTGGTCTTTGCCTTCGCTTTCGCCATAGAGTTGTTTCCACCACTCACTGAAATAAAACAACTTAGGCTCGTAATTGACCATAATCTCATTGGTTTTGCCACTGTGATACAAAGCCTGACGGGCAGCAGCATAAAGTGCGATAGGATTGCCATGAATCTTTTGCACGGCCCTGCTCATGGCTTCCATTTTCCGGGCTCCGGCAATCAGTTCATGGATGTTGATTCCTGCCATGGCAATGGGCAGTAAACCCACTGGCGTAAGCACTGAATAGCGTCCTCCCACATCATCAGGTACTACATAGCTGGTGTAGCCTTCGCTGTCGGCCAACTGCTTAAGGGCGCCACGCGATTTGTCGGTGATGGTCACAATGCGTTTGCGGGCTTCTTCCACCCCATATTTTTGTTCGATATGGGTGCGCAACATGCGGAAAGCAATGGCAGGCTCTGTTGTTGTACCCGACTTGCTGATAACAGCCAGGCTATAGTCTTTATTATTGAGATATTCCAACAATTCGGCCAAATAATCCTCGCTGATATGATGACCGGCATAGATAATTTGTGGGGTATTTACGTTAGTTGCAAAATAGCTTTTCAGGGATTCTATCACTGCGCGTGCACCCAGGTAGGAGCCTCCGATACCAATCACAACAAATACTTTCGATTTGGCTTGCAGGCTTTTTGCATGTGCACTGATTTGATCGAGCAATTTATCCGAAGTGGCCGAAGGCAAATCTACCCAGCCCAGGAAGTCGTTTCCGGCTCCGGTTTTGTTGTAAATCTTACGATAGGCCGAGATCACTTGGCGATCAAAGGCATTGAGTTCTTCTTTGGAAACAAAGTTATAAAGCTGATCCAGTTCAAGTTTTAGATTGATCATATTGATGGTTTTAAGGCAAGTATTTGCCTGCGAAAATACGAATTTAAATCTTTTATGACAGTCTGAAATAGGGTGTTTTCAGGTCATAATTTGTACAAACGAATTAAAGAGGGCAAAAAAAAGAGGCGGGAACCACTCCGCCTCTGAACCAAAAACCAAAATTTATGAAAACCTTATTAACGCACAATGTGTATTACATAAATTCTTGGTAAACCAAAATTACATGGGATTGTTAAGAACTGATGCAAAAATATATCAAAAAAATCCGATGGGTTGTTAACGAAATCTAACAGTTGTTAACAATTGTTAATGGTCTGTTATTCATGCAGATGAATGCGCTAATTTTGCTTTATGAATAAACAGTTAATTGCCGGAATTATTGTTGTGATGACCATCGCCTTGATTGGCTTGATGGGCATACAGGTTTACTGGATTGGTGATGCTGTTAAAGTGAAGGAAGCCACTTTCGTTCGCGACGTAAATCAGGCTATTTCGTATGTGGTTGTCACCCTTGAGAAGGAGGAAATGCAGCGGCAATTTCAGCGGCAGTTGCAGTTGATGAACCATCGTGCAAATATTCTTTCGGCATATGATTCAGTAAGTCAAAGCCTGATGAGTGAGTTACAAAATCCCATGACCATTGCGGAATATCAGGCTTTTTTACGAAAAACCGTTATTGCGCAGGATATGATACAGGATATGATTCTGGGCTATCGGCAGGCCTCTTCAGAAGGAAATGAGCTAAATCCTTTGCGAATTGATTCTTTGATCAGAAGTGAGCTAAACAGGCATGGCATCAATACTACTTATGAGTTCGGTATTTACAGCCCGCCCCGCAATGCCATGCTGGTGCAAAAAAGCGGGCGCTATCCGCAACAGCTGTTAACCGAAGGTTTTGCTTTTGAACTCTATCCTACTTTGGCAAGTCAGCGCCAGTCGCAGCAATTGTTGATGTATTTTCCAAATGAGAAGCGTTTCCTGATGAGTCAGCTTTGGGACTTATTGGGTATTTCCGGCTTGTTGATTTTGATCATCATCCTGAGTTTTTCGGCCACCATATTTACCATCATCAGGCAAAAGAAACTCTCAGAGATGAAGAGCGATTTTGTAAACAATATGACGCATGAGTTCAAAACACCCATTGCCACGATTGGTTTGGCTTGTGAGGCTTTGCGTGATCGTGATGTGGCCAAATCGGAGGAGTTGTATTCCACCTATATCAGCATGATCAACGAGGAAAATAAAAGGCTGGGAACTATGGCAGAGCGCATTCTGCAATCGGCAGTGATGGAAAAGGGAGAGTTGCGCTTGCATAAGGAAACAGTTGATTTGCACGAGATTGTGATGGATGCCGTGAAGTCGAAGAAACTTCAGGCTGATCAAAAGCTGGGTGAAATATTCGCCGATCTAAAGGCTGAAGCAACTGCTGTGGAGGGGGATAAAGTTCACCTGAAAAATGTAGTTTTGAATCTGCTCGATAATGCCATAAAATACACTGAAAATAAACCTCATATTGAGGTACGCTCGCGCAATATCCCTCATGCCATCGAGATAAGTGTGCAGGATAATGGCCCGGGTATCAGCAAAGCCAACCAAAAGCGTATCTTTGAAAAATTATACCGCATCCCCACAGGCAATGTTCATAATGTTAAAGGCTTTGGCTTGGGACTTAGTTACGTAAAAAGCATTGTGGAACAGCATGGCGGAACGATTAATCTGAACAGTGAACTTAAAAAAGGAACAACATTTTTTATCCGGCTGCCATTAAATGGTGCAGCATTAAATAAGTAAAGCTATGGAACAACAGATCAGGGTTTTATTAACGGAAGACGACAAGAATTTAGGTACTATCCTCAAAGCCTATCTCGAAGCAAAGGGTTTTCCAACAGTGTTATGCACCGATGGACGGGAGGGGCTGGAACGATTTAAAAGAGAGGATTTTCAATTTTGTATTCTGGATGTGATGATGCCGGTGATGGATGGCTTTGCACTGGCAGCAGAGATCAGAAAGTTGGATCAGAAAGTGCCTTTATTGTTTTTGACTGCCAAAACTTTGCAGGACGACAAACTTCAGGGTTTTGAGCTGGGGGCAGATGATTACCTCACTAAGCCTTTTAGCATGGAAGAGCTGCTGATGCGCATGAAAGCAATTTTGCGACGTTCGGCGGAAGACACTGTTAGACCTACACAATTTGAATTGGGGGATTTTACTTTCGATTATAACCGGCAGCTGCTGCTAAAAGGAACCGAAGAAAGTAAACTTACTTCCAAAGAGGCTGAGCTGCTGAGACTCTTGTGCGAAAACATGAATAAAGTGCTCGACAGGTCTGTGGCTTTGAACAAAATTTGGTTTGATGATTCCTATTTTAATGCACGCTCAATGGATGTGTATATTACAAAGCTGCGCAAATATTTCAAGAATGATCCCAAGATCGAATTAATGAATGTGCATGGCGTTGGTTTTAAACTGGTTGTGAATGACTAACGTCCGTTCAGACTTACTTTTTCAGGAAGATTAAGGTTTTTTGAAGCCGGGAAAAGTTCGTAGCTGGTGTCGTTAATGATGTCCCAAAAATTATCTGAACCTGGTCCTTTATCCTTATTTGTAAGCACAATCAAGGCTTTTTGTTGCCGCATATCTCTCAGGAAAAAAGTTCTGAAGCCTTTCCACCAGCCATAATGGTAAACAGTGCTATCGGCCTTTCCGCGGATACGCCAACCAAATCCATAATTGTCGGCACGCCGCCGATGGCGTGGGCTTCCGGGCGTAAAAGCCTCTTTGAGCAGGCTGTCGTGTACCAATAATCCATAATCCAGTGCCAGGTTGAATTTGTAAAGATCTTCGACTGTGGAGAACATATTTTTATCACCCATAACACCATTCAGGTAGTCGTTGCGTACGTGTATGGCACGCCAGCCGCGATGATCGTAACCCGGCACCCCGATTTCGATATAGGCCGAAACCA
The DNA here is from genome assembly GCA_964592595.1 of uncultured Lentimicrobiaceae bacterium. Lineage (GTDB taxonomy): Bacteria > Bacteroidota > Bacteroidia > Bacteroidales > F082 > UBA5536. The sequence continues at coordinate 13,300 of CAZQFH010000042.1, forward strand.
CAGTATCATCCCGCATATTGTAAATCTGTGAGTGATTCATCCCAAGTGGTTTAAAGATACGCTGCTGCATAAAGTCTTCAAAGTGCTGGCCACTAACGCGTGCTACAACAGAAGCCAGCAGAGCATAATTGGTATTGCAATAATGAAAACCGCGATCAGGCTGAAAATAGGGTGATGGTTGGTATTTTACAAAAAGTTCAATCATCTTTTCATTAGTGAGAGGGATGGTTTTGTCGGTCCATTTTTCATGTGCCAGCGACTGATAGCGTGATAAACCGGATCGATGATTAAGCAAATGGCGCACGGTAACACCTTCGTAAGGCCATTCGGGAATATATTTTCTGATGTCCACATCATATTCCAAAAGGCCATCCTGACGCAGGATCATCACCGCCATGGCGGTAAACATTTTGGAAACCGAGGCCAACTCAAACTGACTGTCGAGTTGCAATGAATCTCTTTTTCGTCGCACATCGGCAAATCCATAAGCTTTTTCAAAAACCAAACGGCCTTTTTCGGTGTAAAGCACCGTTCCGTTGAATCCGGTTAATCTCACCAATCGCCTGAAAATGCTGTCGAGCTGATGTTGTTTACGACTTATAAGTATCTGATCCAGATCCAGATACAGGCTGTCTGGTACAAGTAGCGGGATGGTATCAATGGCACGGATTCTCTTTTCATTTTTGGATGAAGAAGGATTACAACTGCTGAAAAAGAAAACAGTAATTAACAGTTCAAAAAAAATAATTGTGAGCTTCCAAAGTCTCATTATAACAAGCAAATTGTGGAAATAATTTGTTGCAAAAGTACAATTTGAAAGCTAAACACCTGAAGCAAGTAAGCTATCGCCCGGCTTTTCATTGGCAATTTTTAGGAAAAATGATTCAAAAGCCAGTTTAAAGTTCTTGAATCAAGGTCTTTAACTTTTCTGAGATTTCAATGGCTATTTCGGTAAGCCTTTCGTTGCCGAGTGGTTTTATCATTGCTGCCGGATCCATGGCGGCAGCTTCAACATCTCCCTTGCCCTGATCGATAATAACCACATTGCATGGCAGTAACACGCCGAGTTGTTCTTCCAAACGAAGTGCTTCGATAGCAAAATGCGGGTTGCATGCACCTAAAATGGTGTAGCGTTTATAGTCAAGACCTAATTTTTCTTTGAAGGTTTTGTCCATTTTGATGGTACTCACTATCCCGAATCCGATAGCTTTGAGTGCTGCTTCGAGACGTGCGATCAACTGATCGTAATCTTCGTTCAAGGTTTTACTAAAAGCGTATTGCATAATTTTTTTATCAAATAACCAAACAAGTGTCATTTTGTTTTACGGCTGTATCATTCTCCTTCCTGAATCAGCTGAAAACCTCCATTGATAAGTATTTTGGCATCAGGTGCAAAATCTTTGTGATTAAGCAACGCAACAAAGCCATCTGTACTTTCGCCTGTGAGGGCTTGTTTTTTTTCAAAAAACCAATTGCCGTTTTCTTCGCTATGTAAAACGAGCAGGTATTTTTTCTCGTCTGATTCCAAAAAGGCTGTTTCCGGAAGTGCTTGTTTATTAATGCTTTCAAGCTGAATGTATGCGTGTAAAAACATACCGGGCATAAGCAAAACATCCGAGTCCGGTAATAGCTGAGCATAAACTTTTACGGTGCGGTTGTAAGCGTCAATTTCACGTCCGATAGTTTTTATATTTCCAGGTATTGGATTCATGTCATTCTCTGGCAGATAGGCTAATAATGGTGAATCTGATCTGAGTTTCTGAACATCCTTTTCAAAAACATCCAATTTTAATCGTAACATATTCAAATCAACCACATGAATCAGTAAGTCTTCAGGGCTTACCCATTGACCCTTGCGGCAGCTGATATTGGTAATTGTGCCATTGATGCGGCTTTTAAGGGCAATTGTGGCGCTTAAATTTTCTGCTTTGAGTGTAGTGGGATCAATTTGTATCAGTCGAAGGTTTTCCGCCAGTGCTTTTTGCATGGCCACAGCCGAAAGATAGGCGGCCTCTGCCAGCTGCAATTCACTGGTTGAAGCAATTTGATCCTCGGCTAAATTCTTTTTGCGCAACCACTGCTCTCTGAGCTTATTTACTTCAAAGCCTGCTTCGAGGTAGGCGCGTTGCATTTCAACAAACTCAGGATTTTCAAGTAAAACCAGGGTTTGTCCTTTGCTTACTTTTTGTCCGTTTTCAACACTGATTTCAAGGATTCGGCCACCTTGCAAACTGCTTACCAGCTGTTCGTTATTGGGTGAAGTTTCAATATAACCATTGGCATTCACCTGTTGTCCAAAACTATGCAATGTGATGTTGCCCAATGCTGCTTTCGACTCCTTGATTTGTTCAGCCGAAAGTTCAATCAATACATTTTCTGATAAGCCAAGTTCTGTTGTTTGCGAATCGCAGGAAGTAAATAAAAGGCCGATGATCAAAATGCCTGTAAATCCTAAAATATACGTTTTAATATTCATTGTTCTATGGTGTAAAGTAATTGATTGATAACACTATACGATTATATTCATGAAGCCATTCGAGTTGGCTTTGTTTGATGCGGATTGACTCGCCCATAAGCTGAAGGTAAGCCATCAAACTGATTTCTCCTTGATCCAGACTTTTTACAGCTGTGGTTTGCAGTTCGTTAGCCAGAGGCTGCCACTCATTGGCATAGCTGTCGAGGTTGGTAGCGGCCTGTTCCAGCTGGCTGTAAAGCTTTTCCAGCTCTTGCTTCCAGGCGAATTTCAATCGTTCCAGCTGTGCCGTCAGGATTTCGGTTTGGATGCGTGCAGACTTGTTTTGGGCGTGTCGTCCAAAGAAGAGCAAAGGCACTTCCACCCCAAGCTGAAAACCATTGTAAACCCGAGCATTATTGCCGTTGTTGGTTCCTGTGAAATATTCAAGTTGTAAGTCGGGGAGCATCTGCTGACGACTGATTTTGTGTTGCTGTTTGCTGATAAGCAAATCTTTTTCGAGTAAGGCATACCAGTATGTTGAGCGGCTTGAGTCGATCAGAACAATTGGCTTGTATGCTGCTGAAAGGGGCAGGTATAAGGTATCGGTCTGCATCAGCGAAGCCAGCTGCTGCTGTGCCAAGATGAGATTTTTATTTATCTGATGAAGCTGATTTTTAATTTCAGAACGACTTGCACGAGCCTGAAGTAATTCAATACGAGGACTCTCTCCGTTTTCAACACGTAGATTCACAGCATGTTGCAAACCTTGATATAAGCTATCGAGCATTATATACTGGTTTTTCAATTCCAAGTGATAGCTTAGTTCGTAATAGGCCAGCGAAACTTCCTTTAGCAGTCGCTTTTTTGCGAGATCGTAGTTTAACAGCTGCTTATCGGTTTCCATAGAAGCGAGTTTGTTTTGACTGGCATAAACCCCCGGAAAAGCAAAACTCTGCTGAATGCCCCAAATTTTAAGTGGTAAGCCGTTAGCTGCAATATTGTTTTCATCAAAATTGTAATAAACGGCTGTTTTCGGGAAGTCGAAAGCTGCTGTTTTGCCAAGCTTTGCCTGCTCAACAGCCAGTGAAGCAGCTTTTAATCCGGCATGTCGTTCCAGGCTTTTTTGCATAGCCTGCTCCAGACTGATCTTTTCCTGGCTCATGGCTGGCCATGGAAAGGCAAACAACGAAACCAGCAAAAGTACGATTGCAGAATTTTTCATCGCAGGAAGTTCGATCTTTTTAAATTCAAAAAGACAAAATAGCACAGGTAAAACAATGAGCGTGAGTAATGTAGCGGTGATCAAACCGCCAACTACTACTGTTGCCAGCGGACGTTGCACTTCGGCTCCGGCCGAGGTGGAAATTGCCATGGGTAAAAAACCCAGTGCTGCAGCCGAAGCTGTTAATAACACTGGCCGCAAGCGTTCGGAGGTGCCTTTGATAATCAGCTCCCGTACAGATTTAATACTGCTGTCTTTTTGTAATTCTTTAAAATGCTCGATAAGCACAATGCCGTTGAGAACCGCAATACCAAAGAGTGCAATGAAGCCAATACCGGCCGAGATACTAAAGGGCATATCACGGATATACAGCAGTAAAATACCGCCAACTGCAGATAGTGGAATAGCGGTGTAAACGAGCAGTGCCTCACGCAACGAATTAAATGCCAGATGCAACAACACAAAGATGAGCAACAAAGCAATAGGAACGGCAATCATGAGGCGGTTACGCGCCGAACGCAGGTTCTCGAACTGGCCGCCATAGGTGATGGCATAACCGGCCGGCAAATCAATGTGCTGATCAATCAAAGCACGCACATCATCAACCACAGATTCCAAATCTCTGCCACGCACGTTTACTCCTACCACAATGCGGCGGCGGGTATCGTCGCGTGAGATTTTAGCCGGGCCTTTCGAGAAGTTCACCTCAGCCACTTCGCGCAGTGGCACCTGATGACCTTCGGGCATTGCAATAAAAGTGTTGCGCAGGTTTTCGATGTCGTTTCTGTAATCATTCTGATAGCGAATCACCAAATCGAAACGTTTTTCACCTTCAAAGATTTCGCCCGCCTTAAGTCCGGCAAAAGCCATCGAAATCACCCGGTTTACATCATCAACGGTTAAGCCATACATTGCCAGTTTGTTATGATCATATTTTACTGTCATTTCAGGCAATCCCGCCACTTTCTCCACCACCACATCCGAGGCGCCTTCCACAGGCGAAATCAGGGTTTTGATTTGCTGTGCCAGCTGGTTGAGTTGATTGAGGTCTTCACCAAAAACTTTGATGGCAACATCGGCTCTTGTACCCGTGATTAACTCATTGAAACGCATTTCGATGGGTTGCGTAAATTCATAATCAATACCCGGAATAACCGATAGGGCTTCTTTGAAGCGGTTTGCCAGTTCGTCCTTGCTTTTGGCCGTAACCCATTCGCTTGGTGGCTTAAGGGTGATGATGATGTCGCTCTCCTCCATCGACATGGGATCGGTGGGTACTTCGGCAGCGCCAATGCGGCTAACAACTTGTTTTACTTCAGGAAAAGTTTTCAGGATTTCTTCCATTCTGGTGGTAAGGGCAATGGTGTTGCTGAGTGTTGTTCCGGTTTTAAGCACCGGCTGAATAACAAAATCGCCTTCATCCAAAGTGGGAATAAATTCTCCGCCCATCCTGCTGAAGACTAAAATTGACACTGCTAATAGCAACACGGTCAAGCTCAATACTATTTTTTTGTGGGAGAGTGCCCAGCTGATTGATGGTTCGTATAAGCTATTCAGGAATCCGATCAAGTGCGTGGAAATATTGTTTTGTTTTTTTGCCGGTTTCAGAAAAAGGGATGACATAACTGGTACATAGGTGAAGCCTAAAAACATCGTTCCCAGCAAGGCAAATGTAAACACCTGTGCCATAGGCGTAAACATCTTACCTTCGATGCCCGAAAGGGAAAGAATGGGAATAAAAACGATGATGATGATCAATTGACCAAAAAGTGCAGAACGCGTTAATTTACCTGCTCCATCCAGCGTGATTTTGTCGATCAGCTGCTGCTGAACTTTACCGCTTGTTTTAAGAATTTCGTCTCTGTTCTTTTTGATCTGAAACGCAATAAATTCCACAATGATAACGGCTCCGTCGATGATGATCCCGAAGTCGATGGCACCGAGGCTCATCAGGTTGGCATCCACATCAAAAAGGTACATCATGCTGAGGGCAAAGAGCAGGCTGAGTGGAATTACGGAAGCTACAACAAGTCCGGATCGTATATTGCCGAGTAGCAAAACCACCACAAAAATCACAATTAAACAGCCCAGGATCAGGTTTTCGGCAATGGTATTGGTGGTTTTTTTGATCAGCTCGCTACGCTCCAAAAAGCCATTGATGTGTATGCCTTCGGGCAGGCTTTTTTGAACTTCTGCAACACGTTCTTTTACAGCTTTGATCACTTCATCCGAATTAGCACCTTTAAGCATCATCACCTGCCCAAGTACTTTTTCCCCTTCGCCATTGGCTGTGATGGCACCAAATCGTGTGGCATGACCAAATTGTACTTGTGCAATATCCTTTACCCGGATGATCACGCCTTCTCTGTTGCGCACCACAATATTTTCAAGATCTTCGACCGAAGCAGCTAACCCTTCACCCCGAATGAAATAACTCTGGTTTTGTTTTTCGATATAGCCGCCTCCTACCACAGAGTTATTGGTTTCGAGGGCACTATATACCTCGCCAATGCTGATGTCCATGGCGTGGAGTACTTCGGGGTTTACGGCTACTTCATATTGTTTGAGAAAACCACCCCAGGTATTTACTTCTACCACACCGGATATGCCCGAGAGTTGCCGGCGCACAATCCAGTCCTGAATGGTTCGCAGTTCGCTGACCGAATAAACGTCTTTGTAAGCCGGTTCTACTTCGAGGATGTATTGATAGATCTCGCCAAGCCCTGTGGAGATAGGCCCCATAAAAGGTTTGCCAAAACCTGCCGGAATATTTTCAGCAGCAACGGCAAGTTGTTCGGTAATCAGCTGGCGGGGCAGGTAGGTTCCCATATTGTCCTCAAAAACCAGTGTAACAACTGACAATCCAAACTTTGAAATTGAGCGAATCTCAATCAGTCCGGGCAAATTGGCCATTGAAAGTTCAACGGGATAGGTGATAAAACGTTCTACATCCAGCGTAGAAAGGTTGCGGGAAGTGGTGATCACCTGCACCTGATTATTGGTAACATCAGGCACGGCACCAATGGGAATATGGGTAAGCGAAAACAGCCCGAAACCAGCCATGGTGGCTGTTATGAGTAAAACAATGAGTTTGTTTTTCAGGCTTAAGTCAATAATCCTGTGTAGCATAATTTGGTTTGATCTGTTGTAATTAGTAGTCTTTAATTGATGATCTACCCGAAATAGTGATAGATGTTCATTGCAAAAATAGAGTAGATAAATGAAAATCTTCCTTTAGATTTCTTTTAATTTGCTTAAAAACAAGTAAAATTCTATTTAAAAGCTTTCTAAATTAAAGGTGTTTTAATACAATCTTAAGATTAGAAATTTCACCAATTATATTATTAAATAATTAAATATCAACTAAATACAATTATTTAAGTTTTATTCGACATTTTTCAAAAAGAGCTTATTGAAAAATCCCCATAAAGTTAACGGAAATGTTCAGTAATTTTAAGGTTCAGAATAGCACAAATTAACCACAGCTATGAGACATTTTAGAATTGTTATTAACCTCACCTATGTAGTTGTAACGGTTTTTCTAACAGTATGGATTGCTTTGGTGGCGTATGGGTATTATATGACACCGCTGGAGTCGAGATTTTTTCATGACCTGCACGGGGAATTTAAACCCAGTGGTGCACTTGGTCATGGTTTGGGAATCATTGGATCATTATTGATGATCATAGGCGTTGGTTCGTATATGATGCGGAAAAGGTTCAAAATGCTGCGTCGAATAGGATTGCTAAAGTATTGGCTCGAATTTCACATTTTTCTGTGTACGCTGGGACCGATTTTGGTGCTTTATCATACGGCGTTTAAGTTTGGAGGCCTTGTAGCTATTAGTTTCTGGAGTATGGTAGCTGTTTTTTTGAGTGGAATTTTGGGTCGCTATATTTATTTGCAGATTCCCCACACGATAGAAGGCAGAATGATGTCACGAACGGATATTCAAGACCTACTTAAGGAGTCGGAGCAAACCCTTCAGAGGTTAATTACTGATGATGTGCTGCGTGAATCGATCACAGCGGAACTGCATGCTTTATCTGTTCCGAACACGGATACCGAAAGCAAAGTGAAGCCGGCTAAACTTAGTACGATTCCCAGACACCTTAAAGATGCTGGTGTTCCAGATAAAAACAGATCAGAAATTGTTGCGATATTAAAACGCAATTTCGCTTTTGGCAGAAGGATTAAGCGACTTGAGATGATGCAAAATCTTTTTCGCTATTGGCATGTGGTTCATTTGCCTTTTGCGCTTTTAATGTTGATTATTATGATAATACACGTCGTTGTTACACTTTTATTTGGTTATAAATGGATATTTTAATGGAAATAGTTTTTTCTGAACAAGTCTTGGTTTATGGCGCTGTTTTTTTGCTTTTTGGCCTTATCATGCTAATCTATGTTCTAAAGCTTAGAAGGCAATCCCGACTGGTAGGCCAAAAAATTGAGCAGGCACGCGAATCGGGCTTATACGAACCTGTTTCGCTTCATCCTATCATTAACCCAAACAAGTGTATTCAAAGCGGCGCCTGCATTTCGGCTTGCCCCGAAAAAGATATCATCGGCATTATGAATGGCAGGGCCACAACCATTAATGCTTCACGCTGCATCGGACACGGCGCCTGCTTCCATGCATGTCCAACAGAGGCCATCACGCTGCATATTGGCACAGCTACTAGAGGTGTGGATCTGCCACATGTTAATCAATATTTTGAGAGTAATGTGCCGGGAATTTATATTGCGGGAGAATTAGGGGGCATGGGACTCATCAAAAATGCTGTGGAGCAGGGCAAACAAGCTGTGGAAAACCTTACGCAACAGCTCCACAAAAATCATGGTGCTACTTATGACCTCATTATAATAGGAGCCGGACCTGCTGGTATTTCCGCATGTCTTACAGCCAAAAAACTGGGAATAAATGCTTTAACTGTTGATCAGGATACACTAGGTGGGACTGTGTTTACTTTTCCACGATCAAAAATTGTTATGTCTTCGGCCATGAATTTGCCGCTATATGGTAAAGTTAAGCTGTTCGAAACTAACAAGCAGGAGCTGCTAAATATTTGGAATGAAGCGCTTAATAAAAATGGATTGGCTATAAAAGAACAAACCAAAATTGAAAAAATAGAAAAGAAGGAGAGCTATTTTGAAGTGGTAACGGCTCAGGGCGAAACCTTAACCTCTGCCAAGGTGCTGATTGCTATCGGCAGAAGAGGGACACCCCGAAAGCTTGGTATCCCCGGAGAAAACAGTCAGCATGTGGCCTATCGCCTGCTCGAACCGGAAGATATTAGCAATAAGAAGATTTGTGTGGTTGGAGGAGGAGATTCGGCAGTGGAATCGGCCTTGCTGTTATGCGATCAAAATGAAGTGATGCTATCCTATCGCAGGGATGGTTTTCAGCGGATTAAACCAAAAAACCAGGAACGGGTTGAAGCGGCAGTAGCACAAGGAAAACTGAAGGTGTTGTTCAATTCTAACTTGCTTGCTATTGAAGATACCACCATAACAATAGAAGTTGATGGTGATCAATATCAACAAGCTAATGATCTGGTTTACATATTTGCCGGTGGAGAACTGCCTTCAAAATTTCTTGAAAATGCCGGCATTACAATTACTAAAAAATTCGGAGAAGCCTTGTTAAAACATTAAAATGAACATTAATCTAAAAAGCATAGTAGTTTTTCTGCTGATTGTAATCGGTTCACAACATAGTTTACGGGCTCAACTGTCGCCGGGCGATCTTGCCGAACCTCATGCACACCTTGAGGGGCTGAGTAATTGCACGTTTTGTCATGAATTGGGGAAAAAAGTATCCGACCAGCTTTGCCTGGACTGCCATGAGTTGCTTAATGAAAGAATAATTCAAAATGAGGGATATCATGCTTCTGAAGAAGTAAGAAAGGAGGCGTGTATTGCCTGCCATAGCGATCATCATGGCAGGAAGTTTAAGATTATAAATTGGGATACCACCACTTTTAATCATGATCTTACCGGATACGAATTGCAGGGACAACATGCCGAAACAAGCTGTAAATCATGTCATACTAAAGACTTTATTACCAATCAGACTATTAGAGAAAAACAGTTTTCCTACCTGGGTTTGTCAACAAAATGTCTGAATTGTCATGCTGACTATCACCAGCAAAGTTTGCCGAATGATTGCTTACAATGTCATGATTATAAAGCTTTTAAGCCTACTTCTGCTTTCGATCACCAGGAAACGCAATTTCCACTTTTGGGGAAGCATAACAAAGTTGATTGTATTGAATGTCATCCCATAACAATTCAAAATAACAACGATTATCAATTATTTAAACCGGTTGATCACCAGAGCTGTGTTGCCTGCCACGAGGATGCCCATAAAGGAAAATTTGGAAACGATTGTAAGAAGTGCCATAGCGAGAACTCCTTTAAACAGATCAAAGGATTAAGCAGCTTTGACCATAATGCAACGCAGTATCCGCTCACCGGGCGTCATCAAATCCTGAGTTGCGAGGCGTGTCATAAAAACAGTTATACTGATCCATTGCCTCACAACCGCTGCATGGACTGCCATACCGATTACCATCAGGCTGAATTTACAGCCACCAATTTTGATTCGGATTGTATTGACTGCCATACAACATCAGGGTTTACGCCCAGTAATTTCGGGATTGAGCAACATCAGCAGGCCGCATTTGCATTGCGTGGGGCTCATCTTGCCACCCCTTGTTTCGATTGTCACCTGAGCAATGATCAATGGCATTTCCGGAATATTGGCGAGTTTTGTGTTGATTGCCATCAAGATCCCCACAAACCCGCGATCAGTCCGAAGTATTATCCCGAAAATGATTGCAAATCCTGCCATAGTGAACAAAGCTGGCAGCAAATAACATTCGACCATGAGCTTACGGGATATCAGCTGGTAGGCGAGCATGCCAGCCTCGAATGTCGAGAATGTCATATCAAACCCAACCCGATTACCAATCAAAAAGAGCATATTTTTAACCAGACCAAACAAGACTGTAAAAGCTGTCATACTGATCCGCACGCCGGACAATTTGATCTAGAGGCAACCAATGCGAATTCATGCACAACTTGCCATAGTGCACAAAGTTGGGATCCATTGCTTTTTGACCACAGCAAAACCCGTTTTGTGCTTGATGGTGCCCATCAAAACCTGGCCTGTAGTGAATGCCACAAAAAAACACTGCTCAATAACCAAACTGTTACTTACTATAAAATTGATTACCGATGCGAAGCCTGTCATTGATTTTTTTATTTCTGGTATTCATTGTACCACAAATATTTGCGCAGAACCCTCATGGGGAGGAGCTTAAAATAGCTTGCAGTGATTGTCACAACAGTGAGGGATGGAAATTGATTTTGGGAACCTACCCTTTTGACCATGTTTCAACAGGATTTGTGCTGGACGGACAACATGCTCAAACGGACTGTCAGAGTTGCCATCCAACCCTGGTATTTAACGAGGCAGAGCCATCATGTATCAGTTGCCATACCGATATTCATCAGCAAACAACCAGTCAGGAATGTGGTGATTGCCACCAAACCAATTCCTGGATCGTCAATAATATCACGAGTATTCACCAGATGAGTCGGTTTCCTTTGCTGGGCGCTCACTTTACGGCAGATTGCATCGACTGTCATACATCGGCCTCCATGCTAAATTTTGAACCCCTTGGAGTAAATTGCGTCGATTGCCACGAGCAAGATTACCTGCAAGCAAAAGAGCCTGATCATGTTGCCGGGAGTTATTCTCTTGATTGCATTGAATGTCATCAGTTTAATGCATTCAGCTGGACGGGCACTGATATCAATCACGACTTTTTTCCCCTCTCAAAAGGACATGATATCCCCGATTGTACCCAATGTCACACTCCGGGCACCTATAGCGGTTTGTCGCCTGATTGTGTTTCTTGTCATTTATCAGATTATCAAACGTCAAACAATCCCAATCACAGCAGCCTTAACTTTTCTGAAAACTGCAAAGAATGTCATACAACAGATCCTGATTGGAGACCGGCAGATTACAGGCAACATGATATTTTTTCTTTTCCAATATATTCCGGCGAGCACAATGGTGAGTGGAATAGCTGCACAGATTGTCATCAAACCGCTTCGGATTACGCACAATTTACCTGCATAAGTTGCCATGAACACAATAGAACGGAGATGGACGATGAGCATCGGGGAGTAGGTGGATATATTTATGAAAGTGGGGCATGTCTTGAGTGCCATCCGCTGGGAAATGCTGATGATGACAGCTTCAATCATAACCTCTCAGATTTTCCGTTGCTTGGCTCACATACCAACACCGACTGCGAGGAATGTCATGCCAATGGCTATGCCGAAACGCCCACAAACTGCGATGCCTGTCATATGGATGCCTATCTGGAAAGCTTAAATCCAAACCATGCTGCATTGGAATTGGAAACGACTTGTGCGGATTGTCACAACGAGCAGCCCGGCTGGCAGCCTGCCAGCTTTCCTTTACATAACGACTATTATGCCCTGGCTGGTGCGCATAATGTAATTGCAAATGAGTGTGCATTTTGTCATGATGGAGACTACAACAACACGCCCAATACCTGTTATGCCTGCCATACGGAGGAATACATGCTTTCGCAAAACCCGCCGCATCAATCCTTGCAGTTTTCTACTGAATGTTTTGAGTGCCATGACGAAAATGCCTGGTCACCATCAACTTTTGATCATGACGGTCAATTCTTCCCCATTTATACCGGAGAGCATCAGGGCGAGTGGGAAAGCTGTGCCTCATGCCATACGCAGCCTTCCAATTATGCTTTGTTCAGCTGCATCGACTGCCACGATCACAATCAACCTGATATGGATGAAGAACATCAGGGAGTACCGGGATACACCTACGAAAGCGAGGCCTGTTTTGCCTGTCATCCTACTGGAAACAGCGATGGAGGCTTTAATCACAACCTGACCGAATTTCCCCTCACCGGTGCACACAATACGCTGCTCTGTGCCGAATGCCACGCCGATGGCTATGTTGATACGCCAATGGAATGCTTTGCCTGCCACGAAACTGCCTATAACCAATCCGTAAATCCAAGCCATGGAGCCTTGGCCTTGTCAACAGATTGTGCATCTTGCCATACCACCGAACCTAACTGGCAACCAGCTACATTTGCAGTTCATAATGATTATTATGAGCTCGCGGGAGCCCATGCTGCCGTTGCAGATGCCTGTGCATTGTGTCATCAGGGAGATTACCTGAGTACACCAAATTCTTGTTTGGAATGTCATCAGGCTGATTATAATCAAACAATCAATCCTAATCACGAGCAGTTGAATATCGGTGGGGCCTGTGATGATTGTCATACCACCGAACCAGAATGGCAACCGGCAACTTTTCCCATCCACAATGATTTTTATGTGTTGAATGGCGCTCATGCCGCTATTGCCAACGATTGTATGCTCTGTCATAACGGCGATTATATAGCAACAGAAAACACCTGTTATGCCTGCCATACAGATGACTACAATCAAACAACAGACCCGCCGCATCAGAGTGCGCAATTTCCCACAGATTGCCAGAGCTGCCATACCGAAATAAGCTGGGAACCTTCCACCTTTAATCATGATGCGCTTTATTTTCCTATTTATTCCGGAGAGCATCAGGGGGAGTGGAACACTTGCACCGATTGCCATACGAATCCAACTAATTATGCCATATTTAGTTGTACCGACTGTCACGAACACAACCAAATTGATATGGACGACGAGCATCAGGGAATTAATGGCTATGTATATGAAAGCAATGCCTGTCTGGAATGTCATCCGAATGGTGATAGTGATAAACTAATGCGTTGGCAGAACACCAAAAAAAGTATCCGATGAAAAAACTTGTTTTCCTGATTATCGCTTTTGGCTTTTGGTGGCTGGCCCTTTCTGCACAGGATACTGGTGTCGAAATGCAGGGCGAAGTTTCCTATGTAACAAGCGCCAATATTTATGTAAGGTTTGCGGAAACTGAAGGACTTAAAGCCGGCGACACTTTATTTTTTAATAATAGCGGACAAGCTGTTCCGGTTTTGGTTTTAACCAACCTTTCCAGTCTGTCGGCAGTTGGTAAGCCTTTGCCAGGTGCGGTTAATCTCAAAGTTGGGGACAAACTATTCACCTTTGTGTCTGCTGTAATTGCATCAGACGAGAAAAATGACGGTTTAGAAAAAAATGAAGAGGATCCGGTTTCAGCATTTATTAAGGAGGAAGAATTACCTGATTCTCCGGAAAGTGTTGGCCAGAAGGAAATTGCAGATACAGCACCGAAATTGAAAGCCGATATAAGCGGTCGCTTCCGGGTGGCATCCTATTCGGGATTTTCGAATACCGAAGGAGCCAACAGCCAGAAAATGCGCTATAACTATGCCATGAAAGCACGCAACTTGATGGATGGTAAACTCAGCCTGGAAACTTATCTTGTTTTTAGTCACCGCAATGGTCAATGGGATGAAATTCAGTCGAACCTTTACAATGGACTAAAAATTTATGACCTTTCGTTAGGGTATAAGTTTAATGACCATTTTGCGCTCAGTTTTGGCCGAAAAATCAACCCAAAGTTAAGCAGTGTGGGCGCGATCGACGGTTTGCAGGCCGAATACAGGCAAGGCGCCTTTACGCTTGGCGCTGTGGGTGGCGCGCGACCTGATTACAGGGATTACAGCTTTAATTTTAACCTGGCGCAATTTGGGGGCTATATCAGTCATCAGGTCAATTCAAAAAATGGCTTAGTACAAACTACGCTTTCGGTGATGGAGCAGCAAAACAATGGCCTTACCGACAGAAGATTTCTTTATATGCAGCACTCCAATACGATCTTTTCGGGATTGTATTTTTTTGGTTCTGCTGAATTTGAGTTGTATAAAAAGAACCTGGACGTAGCATCTGACCGTAGCGCACTGACCAATCTTTATCTGATTTTAAGGTATAAATTTAGTAGAAAAGTTTCCGCAAGTATCTCTTTCAACAACAGGAATAATATCATCTACTACGAAACTTACAAGGACATTGTACAACGTTTATTAGAAAAAGAAATGCTACAAGGCTACAATCTCAGAATAACCTACAAGCCAATAAAACTACTTTCAATTGGTATGAGTGCAGGCTACCGCGAAAGGAAATCGGATCCCAGACCCTCAAAGAATCTTTATTCCTTCGTTTCAATAGCGAGAATCCCCGGCACACAACTTTCGGCAAGTCTGACGCATACCTACCTTGAAAATACCTACCTCAAGGGTAATATTTTCAGTGGGATGTTTTATCAATATTTGAATGAAGGCAGAATTTCGCTGGGTTTTGGCTACCGCTATGTCAACCAATCCTACTTTGATATGCTTAGTAAGCTGAAACAGCATATGGGAGAGATTAACATGAATGTTCAGCTAACGCGAAAACTTTCCGGCGGTATCTATTATGAAGGTACGTTTGAGTCATCCTCAAATTATCACCGAATATACGTAACGTTATCACAGCGTTTTTAGGCAAATGTCCTGATAATACTCATCAAATTCAAACATTACAGTGGCTTATCGTAACGAATAGAAATTTGCGCTCCTTTGTTTGGTTTGCTTGCAATCAACAATTTAAATCCTAACAACTGACAGGCCTTCTGAACGATGGATAAACCCAATCCATCGCCCTGCTCCCTGGTGTTTATAGCCTTTTGCGACCGGTAGAAGGGATTAAAAATCTTTTGTTGTTCCTCGGGATCAATACCAATGCCTTCGTCTTTTATCCTGAAAATAAAGTCTTTTATATCTTTTGGGATTTCTATTTCGATGGTTCCGCCTGCGGGAGAGTATTTTACGGCATTAGAAATCAAATTTTCAAAAATGATACTGATCAGAAAAGGGTCTGTTTGCAATTCGAGGTTTTGTTCGGGCACAAAATTTATAACAAGGTTTTTCACATTTATCTTATGCGAGAAGCGCTGTATTATATCATCTGTAAGAGATACAAGCGACACAACAGCCTGTTGCTGCGTGTATTTGGTGCTGTCGAAACGCGCCAAAAGCAAGAGTTGATCTACAATGGTTCCCATCCGGTTAATCTCAAGAACTGTTTCGTGGATGGTTTGTTTATATTCTTCCTCACTGCGGTTTTTTCTGACAAGCACTTCCAGGGTGCCTTTCATTATAGCGAGTGGTGTTTTTAATTGATGTGCAGAGTCAGCGGTGAATTGTTTTTCGCGCTGCATGCTGTTTTCTATGCGATCGAGTAAGGCATTAATAGCCTTAACTAG
>CAZQFH010000043.1:0-10331 GCA_964592595.1 uncultured Lentimicrobiaceae bacterium
ATAGGTCAAAAAAAAAGACCGCTAAAAAGCAGTCTAAATTTTGTGGGGGCTACTGGATTCGAACCAGTGACCCCCTGCTTGTAAGGCAGGTGCTCTGAACCAGCTGAGCTAAGCCCCCAAAATTTCAATCAATTTTCAGCGTATCTGAAAAGCGTCTGGCGGTCCGGACGGGACTCGAACCCGCGACCCCCTGCGTGACAGGCAGGTATTCTAACCAACTGAACTACCGAACCAGGATTTTAAGAACGTTTTGCGTTTTCAAAAAGTGCTGCAAAGATACGGGCTTTTTGCTATTCTGCAAGAAAAAATTCAACGAAAGATTAAAAAATCTTTAACGAGGATTTTGGGTTTCAATTAACCGAAAGTGTTTTGCAGATTTGCAATTGATAGTACTTTGATTTCGTTGTGTTTATGGAGCTCTTAATTGAAATGCATCAAAACAATATGCACCGTCTTTTTTGGTATAATGAAATGGAATTTCTTTTTCAATGGCTTTGCTCTCCCATTTTTGAGCCGTATAGTATGGAACACTTCCATCAAGGATAAGCATTCTGGGCTGGTAGCAATTTAAGATTTGCTGAAGATTCTCTCTTTCACTGCCACGAATCAAAACCCAATCAACAGTTGGGCGGTAAGATAAACTGTCGGTGCAAAGTTTGTTGTGTTCCCAAAGCAGGATTAGTTTTCCGCCAAAACTGATCAAGTGCTTATTTTTTAGAAGAAACGCATTTTCGTACTTTTCCTGTTCGAAAAATAATTGCGTTGGTTCAAGCGGAAGCCCTTTCTCTACCCAATTTCCTTCCATAAAAAACTCTCTCGAAAAATCGTCTTCCAAAACATTACTGTCTGCAAGCAAAAGGTGCTCATTTGCCAGAATGAAATCTACCGCCGATTGTTTGTTTATGTCATATACTACAAAGCTCATTTGTTGACTGTTATCAATTTTTCTGGCCGTAAACGAAACAAAAAGAAGTAGGGTTAAACCGGAAGTAAGAAGGGCGAATATGCTATGCTTTTTTCTGATTAGGACGATTACAAATACAAGAACTAACAATAAGGTAAAAAATTCCATCCTGTTGATAAATAGACCTTTGAGGACTGACATGGGTAGAGATTCAATCCATTGAATACCATAGTTCATGACGTAAACCATAGCTGAGAGTGCCTTGCCAATCAATGCTGGAATAATTGGAAGATAATGAAGCATTAAAAGGGCCATTCCAGTTACGATTACAACAAAGGATAGTGGCATCAAGAATAGATTGCTTAGCCAGAAATAAACTGGAAACTGGTGAAAATAGTAAAGCACGAAAGGTGTTGTGGCTAGCTGTGCGGCAAGCGCCAAGGCAGTGGCATCCCAGATGAGCGATGGAATTTTTGTTTTGAAATACAAAAGCTTTGAAATGGGCTGGTGTAAAAGCAAAATGCCAAATACGGCAGCATAGGAAAGCTGAAATCCTATCTCAACAAGGTTTTGTGGGTTTAAAAGCAAAAGAATAAAAGCTGATGCAGCTACTGAATTTAATGCAAATCCTTTACGGCCAAAAAGTTTACCAAGCAGCACAAAACTAATCATAAGTGAGGCGCGCTGAATAGCAGGTGAAAGTCCTGTAATCAAAGCATACGACCAAATCATCAAAAGCAGAAAAATTGTTTTCATGATTCCTTGCAGGCCTTTGTCATTCAATGGCTTAAGTAAAAATGAAAAGATTAGAAATACTATCCCTACATGCAAGCCCGAAACACAAAGCACGTGCATTGCACCTGCTGCCACATAGCCTTTTCGGAGGTAAGCCGGCAAGGAATCATCGTATCCAAGTAAAATTGCAGCTGCAACGGCATACTCTTCTCCGCTTAGCTGATGTGTTCTGAGTACATTCAACAGGTGATCGCGCAATTGATAGGCCAATGCATAAATGGGATTTCTTTTTTGATAAGACGTTAAAATCCAGCTGTTTTCTTTGAGGTAAACCTGAGAATGTATTGCTTTGCCACGGAGGTATCTTTTATAATCAAACTGCCCTGGATTTTTTGGAGGTTCTATAGTTTTGGGGTTGGTGGAAAAACTTATGATATCCCCATACGATAGGGGATGAATGTTTGGAACTTTTTGAAAATAAGCCAAAACTTTTTCATTAACCCGCAGGATGCTATCTCCAGTGTCGAAGGCAATCCATTCGAGTGTTGCTTTAATAGTTGCCTCACGCTCAACCGGCATGTCAATTATTCTGGCAATAAATGGACCATCAGATGCATTGAGTTCAGGTAAATTACTTTTCTTTTGATTGGCTTCATTCGCGATAACATTTAATGCTCCAGCTACAGTCATGAGTAAAATCACATTTGCACCTACCAACCAACGTAAGCTATAGGATTTGTTTAGCAGGATTTGGAGGAAAAACGAGAGTGTGAGTCCTGCAATTATTAGTATGATTTCTGATGTATAAGCTGTTAAATGCCAGTTTGTTGCAGTGTAAATACCCAGACCAAACGGAAATAATATTCTGAAGAATGGATATTTGTTAAAATTAATCATGCCTGGCGGAATGGATTGTTTTTACAGCGCCAAGATAATTAATTATTGAGAAAGATCAGTTATTTTCAATCAATTTTCTAATTGCATGAGCAGCATTTTTTGAAGCGCCAGTTCTGCCAAGCTTTTCTTGTAAGCTTTTAAATTCAGCTATCATGTGCATTCTTTCCGGAGATTGTTGAAGCAATGCTTCAAGAGATGCTTTAAGTGAATTAATATTGAACTCATGCTGTATCAGTTCCGTTACTACTTTCCTGTCCATGATCAGGTTTACAAGCGAAATATATTTCACATGGATAATGCGGCGGGCGATTTGATAGGAAAGCGCATTTCCGGAATAGCATACCACCTCGGGTGTGCCGATAAGGGCGGTTTCGAGTGTAGCTGTACCCGAAGTTACGAGGGCAGCTGTTGCATGTTTAATGAGGTCGTAAGTTTGGTTTTCAATTAAATTAATTTCAAGTTCTTGGGTAAATTGATGGTAAAAATCCCGATCCAGTGAAGGAGCTTTTGCGATAGCGAAAGTGTGATTTGGGAAAAGTGGAATCATCTGAAGCATTATGCTTAGCATTCGGCTAACTTCCTGCTTGCGGCTTCCGGGAAGCAAGGCAATAAGTGGTTTGCTTCCCAACGCATTTTTTGTCCTGAAAACATCTTCATCTTGCCATTTGTATTGCTGAAAAGCATCAAGCAGAGGATGGCCAACAAATTCTACATCCACTTTGTATTGCTGATAAAAAGCTTTCTCAAAGGGCAGAATCACGAGCATTTTGTCAACTACTTTTCTGATTGTGTGAACCCTGTTTTTTTTCCATGCCCAGATTTGAGGTGAGATATAGTAAACAACTTTCAATCCAATTTTATGTGCAAAACGTGCCATACGCAGATTGAAACCCGGATAGTCAATTAAAATAAGTACATCAGGATTGAACTGTTTGATATCTTGTTGGCAAAAACTCAGGTTATGCAAAATCGTTTTCAGGTTCAGAATCACTTCTGCAAAACCCATAAAAGCCAGTTCACGGTAGTGTTTTACAATCACGGCACCCCGCTGCTCCATCAAGTCGCCTCCCCATGCTCTGATTGCTGCATTGGCGTCATGTTGGCGAATGGCAGCGATGAGATTGGAGGCATGTAAGTCGCCGGAAGCTTCACCGGCAATGATATAATAGCGCATTTGATCAGGTTCCAAAAAGGATAAAAACTGCAATAATAAGCACAAAGGTAATTAATAACACCCCTTTGCCAGCCTGTTCCATATGCTTGCCGACAAGCCAGAATCGCATCAGGAATAAATTTGGAATCGCTGCATAAAGAAAGTGAAGTCTGGGGTTGGCGTTATAATTTTGCAAAGCAGGGATTAAAAGTAGGAGCTCGAGTAAACCATAAGCCAGTGCCATCGCAATAATCCCGGCGATAATTCCTGAAAGCAGATGGTTTTTAAAGGGAAGATTCATTTTATAAATTCCAATCTTTTATGGTGTTGATGGCATGATGTGCTGTAAGATCATATTGCACAGGTACTACCGAAACAAAATTGTTTTCGAGCGCAAATTGATCCGTATCTTCGGATAGGTCATCATTTTCGAAACGTCCTGTTAGCCAGTGGTAATCACCACCGCGTGGATCCATTCGCGAATCAAATTCTTCAACCCATCGGGCCTGAGATTGCCGACATACTTTGATGCCTTTAGGTTTTTCATCGGAGATGGCAGGGATGTTCACATTGAGGCAAACACCATGTGGCAATCCTCTTAAGATTGCCTGATTGGTAATTGCCATAACGAATTCATCTACATGACTAAAATCGGCATCCATGCTATATTCGAGCAGGCTGAAACCAATTGCCGGAATGCCATCAATACAGGCCTCGAGCACTGCTGCCATGGTGCCTGAATAAATCACGTTTATGGAAGCATTTGATCCGTGATTGATGCCGCTTACAACAAGGTCGGGCTTTGATTTTAGAACAACCTGCGTCCCAAGTTTTACGCAATCGGCAGGTGTTCCGTTACATACATATTCCTCATAATCGGTTTCGCTGGCTATTTTTTTCATCCGTAAGGGTGTTTTGATCGTGATGGCATGCCCCATCCCTGACATGATGAGTTCGCTGGCAACAACGACGACTTTTCCTAAAGGGCGCATCAAACTTATAAGCTTTCGAATGCCTGCAGCGCTATAACTATCGTCGTTGGTGATTAGAATTACAGGTTTTTTTGTTGAATTATTTTCTGTCATTTGGTGTTTCAAGATTTGTGACGCCTGCAGAAATGATGAATTTCATCACATCAGTTGCAGATGCATCCAGCGGTTTAATATGTTCGGCAGGTACAATAAATAAATTGCCCGACCAGGCATAAGAGTGCGGCAAATATACGGCAACCTTTTTATCGCTTATGCCCAGAAATTTTAAATCTTTGTTTGTGATAAAACCAATTTTTTCGAGTTCGTAGCCTTTCCCCACTTTAACAAGCACGGGTTCGTTAAAGCGCCGTTTTTGTCCTACAAAGGCCGAAA
Organism: uncultured Lentimicrobiaceae bacterium; assembly: GCA_964592595.1. Taxonomy (GTDB): domain Bacteria; phylum Bacteroidota; class Bacteroidia; order Bacteroidales; family F082; genus UBA5536. The sequence goes on from CAZQFH010000043.1 coordinate 5,054, forward strand.
CCAGATCTTTAACAGAGGTATAAATAATCTTGATTAGGGGAGCTTTTACAAACAGCTGATCAAAAAATGCAATAAAAGGCTTGAATAAAATTGTTGAACCCAACATGCCAATCAATGTAATCAATATCAGTAGAACCAAAATTCCCAGGCCCGGAATATGAACGCTTAAGAGTTCATCCAAATAATTGATTAGCAGGCCATCAACCCATTGAAAAACGAGGTAGATACTCCAAATAGTAACTGTAACAGGCGCCAGATAAAGCAGCCCCTGAAAAAAGTATCTTAAAATTTTACGGACAAATGCACCACTTTTCATAATTGCTTGTAATTAAAACTTTATTAATGCTTCGTAAAGGCGATGCGTGGGAAGACCCATCACATTGTAAAATGATCCTTTGATTGATGTAACGCCAATATATCCGATCCACTCCTGAATGCCATAAGCTCCGGCTTTGTCAAAAGGGTGATAATTTTGAATGTACCAATCAATTTCATCCTGACTTAATTTTTTGAATGATACTTCACTTTGAGCTGAAAAACTGATTGTTTTTTCACGACTTCTGAGTGTGATGCCAGTAATAACCCGATGTGTTTTCCCTGAGAGGCTTTGTAGCATTTGCCTGGCTTGCTGATAATTATCAGCTTTATTCAAAATAGCGTTTTCTGCCACTACAATTGTGTCAGCCGTGATAAGTAAATAGTTGTCTGGCATTTCTGCTTCGGAAAAAGCATCAGATTTTTTCTTACTGAGGTAGCTTGCAACTTCTTCAGGAATAAGCTCTTGAGGAAATCTTTCGTCGGTTTCTTTGCTAATCATTTCAAAATCAATTCCCATATCTTTAAGCAATTGCCTTCGCCTGGGCGATTTAGATGCCAAAAGCACATGGTATGATTTAAGTTTTTCGAGCAGGTTTTTCATAGTTGAATAAAGGCTATGGAAATTATTCCTGTTAGCATGACGAGCTTCATTAAAGTTGAACTTCTTTTAAAGCGTTGCTGATCAGATGGATTGGCTAATTGCATTGCCGAAATCAACAACAAACTGTCAGTCACAAAAAGAAATCCAAAAGCAGCCAGCGCTCCATTCTTAAACAATAATATTTGCCACCAAACGATCAATAATGTTAATGCAACGATCAAGAGCCAAACAATTTTCGTGGTAACACTAGGCCCTAAAACTACCGACATGGTGCGACAGCCTGTTTCAAAATCTCCTTTCATATCTTCCATGTCCTTGATTATTTCCCTGATCAGGCTGGCAAGAAAAGCAAACGCTGCATAGATCAGAATTACTTCTGCCATCATTCCCATCACAGGTTCCAGTCTGGCATTTGAGATTGGATCCAGAATAATGACTAAGAGGTCGTAAAACCACACATAAAAAATGAGTCCGGCACTTAAAAAGGCTACAACCAGATTTCCAACTAAAAACTGCCGTTTGTAGCGTTGGGAATAAAACCAAAGTAATCCGTTAAAAACTGCAGTGATCAGAAAGAAATAAATGGAGTTTAGCATAAAACTTAAAATCAGAGCACTGAGGCCTGCGATTCCAATTAAAATGCGATAGGCATATTTAGCTTGATATTCAGGGATATGATTGTTTATGATTAGTTTTTCGGGCTTATTGATCCGGTCAGATTCCTGATCAACACTATCATTGATAATATTTCCGGCAGCGGCTGTTGCCACAACTGAAAAAACAAGTAAAAGGAAGCTCCATATTTCAAAAGGCTTGTTTATCCCGGCGGCATCCAAAAAAGGTGCAACCAACAACTGATTTACCAATGCTATAATAATCATCATCATCAGCAGGTTGCCGGTTCTGATTAGTTTGAGCCAGTAGGTGATCGTTTTCATGATTTACCAATGATGAGCAATATCATTCATCCATTTGCCTTGAACCTTAAGTACTTGCTCAATAATGTCGCGAACGCAACCATTGCCGCCAGGTTGATGACTGATGTAAACACTGATTCTTTTTATTTCTTCGGCTGCATCTGAGGGGCAAACCGGAACACCAACGTATTCCATGGCAAGATAATCAGGGATGTCGTCGCCCATATATACGATCTGCTCTGGACTTAAACCTTTTTTTTGTATATAGTCTTTTAATACAACGAGTTTGTCCGCAACTCCCAAAAAAACATCACTGATTTTTAATGCTTCAAAGCGTTTGTGCATGGATGGCGAATAGCCACCTGATATAACAGCTACGTTATAACCAAGTTTTTGAACCAATTGTAAAGCATAACCGTCTTTAACATTAGCATTTCTAAAGGGCTCGCCTTCGTTGTTCAGGATTATTTTTCCATCTGTCATCACACCATCGTAATCAAAGATAAAGGTGTTGATTTTGGTAAGAAGTGCTTTGTAATTACTCATATCAATCTGGGTGGTATTTATTGAGAATATAACGTGTTATCAAGCTGTAAATTTCTTTTTTTTCAGGATGTTGCTCAAGTAACTTCAAATGACTTTCGAGTGTGGCCTTATCGTTTCGTCGTGCCGGACCGGTTTGGCCATGGCTCAGATCTGATGAAATTGCTTTGAGCGCTGTTTCTTTAATTAAAGGGAACAGGTATTCAAAAGGAATCGATTCCGTTTTGAGGAAATCTTCGGCCAGAGCATATAAGGCATGGCTGAAATTTGAAACAAAAACTGCCGCCAAATGCAAGAGCTTTCTTGTACGATCATCAGAATCAATCACATGCGAACTAATGCAACCTGCCATTTGCCTCAAAAGGTTGCGTGATTCCTGATCTTCAGCCTGAATAAAAAGCGGTATTTCATTAAAGTCAGGGCAGCGCTGTTTGCTAAAGGTCTGCAACGGATAAAACACGCCACATTTATTGTGCGCTAAAGCTGATGCATTTCCGGCCAAACTTCCTGAAGTGTGCACGATTACGCTATTTTTAAGACTGATTTGTGAAACAAGTGCCAAAACGGCATCATCGTTCACGGCCAGGATAAGCAAATCGCAAGCTTCGAGATCTTTCGTTTTTGTAATCAATTTTGAAGCAAAAGGTTTAAACGCTTCATGGCGTTCAGTATTTCTGGCTAAAATTTGAAACGGCTGCAAACCTCTCTCGGAAAATATGCGTGCAAGGTGAAAAGCAACATTGCCGGTGCCAATTATTGAAAACTTTACTTCTTTCAACAGCTTCAACTTATTATTTTTGCACGAAATTACAGTTTTTAGAAAGACTGGATCGCTAATCACATTTTTTGTTTTGTTAACGAATTGTAAACAAAATAGCTTGAACGTTGTTTAAAAGGCAGCTTCAACTACTATTAAAACTATGTCAACTTATTCAATCAAAGATTTAGAGCGCCTAACAGGCATCAAAGCCCACACGATTCGTATCTGGGAGAAGCGTTATGCAATTGTGGATCCCAGTCGCACCGATTCCAATATCAGGTGGTATAATGATGACGACCTTAAAAAATTGCTTAACGTTTCCATTCTAAATCGTCATGGTTACAAGATATCGCGAATTGCAGGTTTAACACCTCAGCAGATTAACCAAAAAATCATGGAGGTCGTAAGACCCGAATCTGATTATTTGAGTCAGATTGAGAGTTTGGTGGTTTCTATGATCGAACTGAATGAAGATCGTTTTGAAAAGATTTTAAATCAGTCAATTATTAAAATCGGCTTTGAGGAAACGCTCTATTATGTTGTTTATCCTTTTTTTGAAAAGATTGGTCTTTTGTGGCAAACCGGAACAATAAATCCAGCTCAGGAGCATTTTATTTCAAACCTGATTCGGATGAAACTATGTGTGGCCATTGATAGTCTGCCGGCTGTAACAAATCCAGGTGCCCGAAAAATTATTATGTTCCTTCCCGAATGGGAATTGCATGAATTAGGTTTACTCACCTATTATTACATAGCCAAGAAACACGGTGTAAAAGTTTATTACCTCGGCCAAAATGTGCCTTTCCATGATTTGATTTCAGTTGCACAAACCGTTACACCTGATTTGCTTGCAACTTATTTTGTTTCGGCTATTTCGCGCGAAGAGTTGGATCATTACCTGAGCGAACTGGCATCGAATTTTCCGAAACAACATATCCTAATCAGTGGAATGCAAGCCGCTACCATTGATTTTGAACTGTCAGCATATACCAAACTGATTAGTTCAGCAAATGACTTTAAACAGTTTATCAAGACCCAACAAGTGTAATTTTGTTTAACGAGAAAGCGTTTTGTTGAACAAAACGACACTTAAACAATAGAAATACCACCTTTTTTGGTGGTTTTTTTATGCCCAAAAAGTACTATTAACTTATTTTAACTTTTTATAATAGCTTGTTTATTAGGTTGATATATACTTTTGTTTAATTTATTTAGAATAATTCTTGACAAGCTTCATATTTTGTTTAACTTTGCCTCATAAAAATTAAACATAATCCGATTACATCATGACAGCAATAGAATTTAATTATCAGCTCACAGAACTTCAAAAGTACTTGGAAGTATTCGCAAGACAGCTAACAGGAAATGAAGACGACGCAAAAGATTTGCTTCAGGAAACTTTCCTCAAAGCTTTAGTGTATCGCGAAAAGTATGTAAACCAGAATAATTTCAAAGCCTGGGTTTACACTATTATGAAGAATATCTTCATCAACAATTACAGGCGCAATAAAAAAGCCAGAACGATTATAGATCAAACCGACAACCTTTATTTTTTAAACGCAGGAAGCGAAGTAAGAGAAAACAACCCTGATACAATTCTTGCCGCAAAAGAGCTTCAGAAAGGAATTGATGCTTTGGACAAAGATTTTCGCCGTGCTTTCGACATGTACAACGAAGGTTATAAATATAAAGAAATTGCCGACGATCTTAACCTTACGATTGGAACTGTTAAAAGTCGTATTTTCTATAGCCGTAAAAAATTAATGGAAAACCTTAAAGAATATCAGCCGGCTTAGGCCTTAGCTGAAGAATGATATACTCAAAAAAATTTTAAGAAAAATATTTTTGTTTAACGAAAAAATTAAAAGATTGAACAAAAATATTTTTCTTTTTGTTTATCCTACATGACAGCAGTTCAAAAAAAATCATGAAAAAAATGTTTAACTAATCAGTAGGGTAAGTTAAACAACACCTGTCTACACAACACGATAAAATTTTTAAAACTTAAAAAATACTACAATGAAAAACTTTAGATTTTTACTCTTAGCACTTTTGATGAGCGTCGGTGCGCTTGCATTCTCACAAGCCCGCGTACAGGTAATCCACAACTCGGCCGATGCAGCTGCCGCAGTTGTTGAT
>CAZQFH010000043.1:10431-29141 GCA_964592595.1 uncultured Lentimicrobiaceae bacterium
GCTACCTGGAACTCCCCACACTTGACTTTGTTTTGGAAGTGCGTGACGAAACAGGCACCACGACAGTGGCAGCTTATGACGCACCGCTTGCCAGCTTAGGACTCGAAGGACAAGCGCTTTCCGTAATGGCTTCAGGTTTTTTAAACCCTGGCAACAACAGTAATGGCGAAGCTTTTGGATTGTATGTAGCTTTAGCAAGTGGTGGTGAATTGATTGCATTGCCAACGCATGTTCCAACAGCCCGCGTACAGGTAATCCACAACTCGGCCGATGCAGCTGCCGCAGTTGTTGATGTATGGTTAAACGATGCCCTGTTGATAGACAACTTCGCTTTCCGCACAGCTTCACCATTTGTTGATGCTCCTGCCGGTGAAGAATTCACAATTGCTATTCAGGGACCAGAAAGCACCAGTGCCGAAAACCCGATCTGGTCACAAAATTATACCCTTGCCGATGGCGAAACCTATGTATTGGTAGCTAACGGAATTGTAAGCCCCAGCGGATACGATCCTGCCACACCATTTGATATCTATGTATATGATATGGGTCGTGAAGAAGCCATGAATGCTGATGAAACAGACGTATTGGTGTTCCACGGTTCAACCGATGCGCCAACAGTAAGCGTTTGGGAAACAGCTGTGGTGAATGGAGAACTCTTCAGCTTTGGCTACGGTGAATTTGCCGGCTACCTGGAACTCCCCACACTTGACTTTGTTTTGGAAGTGCGTGACGAAACAGGAACTACCACAGTAGTAGCATACGCAGCTCCTTTGGCTACCTTGGGTCTTGAAGGTCAGGCTATCACAGTAGTCGCTTCTGGATTCCTTACGCCTGGCAATAACAACGATGGCCCTGAATTTGGCTTATTTGTTGCCTTAGCTGGCGGTGGAGAACTTGTTGCCTTACCGATATTTACCAACATCGAAGAGTCAACTGAGATTGCAGATTTGAGCTTTTTCCCGAATCCGGCCACAAATCAGATTGCTATCAACTATGAGCTAGCGAACAGCAGTAACGTTAAAGTTGAGATTTTCAATCTGGTAGGTGCTAAAGTATTAGAACGTGATTTTGGTCGTCAGGTCTCAGGTCTCAATAATAGTATGATCAATCTTGAGAATTTAAATAATGGCATGTATCTTATGCGACTTACTGCCAACAACTACCCGCTAACCTCCAAATTTATGATCAGCAGATAGGTTAGTGTCACTATATCAACTAAATGGGGGCTGTCCTGCAAAGGGCAGCCTCCTTACTTTTTCAGAGTTTCGTGAACTCAAGTTTAATTTCCTGAATTGCTTGCTGCGTAAAAGTAATGTCAAGGGTTAGTAAAACACTGGCAAGTTGTTCAGCCGTTGCGCTTTCAGGCAAATTAGAAACTGCCAGATTGATTTGTTTGATCAATTCTTCCCGCGCAGTAGTAATAAGCTGCCAGGTTTTTTCAGAAACATATAATTGCTGGGCAAGATTGTGTTCAAACTCTTCCCTTATATTCTGAAGCATTGCCAAATGAAAACTTCTAAGACTGCTGGATTGCTGTAAATTTCTTTTCACTAGACTTTGTGGTTGTATTCTTTCCAAATAAAGTATCAGCCGTTCCATCGCTTGCAATTGGAGCGGTATTAAATATTTTCTGCTCACTTGCTTTTCTTTGTGAAATAATTTCAGTTGAATGGCTTTTTCCTGTGTTTCGGCCTGATTATATGGTTGTTTTTGTGGTCTTTTTGCCCTATTTTTCAAAAACAGAATCATAAAAATGATGCCTCCAAACACCAGAACAAGCAAAGCAAGGATGATAGATGTTGAAACAGAAAATGACATGGCGATTTACGTTTTAGATCAAAATTTCAAATGTTGGGCTAAATTAACAAATAAAAGTCCAGCTTACAGGTGATGTTTTGGCATTTGATATTAAAATTGCTGTTTGTGAATTGCCTAACAACAAAATGTTTACCTTTGCTCTTTTCTCAAAAAAATGCCAACAAATGTCAGACTATAATCATCTGTTATCCAGACGGGTTGCAGCGCTCAGCGAATCTGCAACGCTTGAAATGACGCGCAAAAGCCGGGAATTGAAAGAACAGGGCATCGACGTGATAACCCTGAGTATTGGTGAGCCGGATTTTAATACCCCTGATGCAGTAAAAAATGCTGGTATTCAAGCTATAAGAGATAATAAAACGCATTATCCTCCTGTGCCAGGCACAAATACTTTGCGACAGGCCATTGCTCAAAAATTGAAGCGTGATAACGGACTGGATTACAAGCCCTCGCAGATTATTGTCTCAACAGGAGCTAAGCAATCTATTATGAATGCCTTTTTTAGTCTGTTAAATCCCGGTGATGAGGTGATTATACCAGCTCCTTACTGGGTTTCCTATCCTGAAATGGTAAAAATGGCTGAAGGCGTTCCAGTGTATATTTCGAGTACAGTGGATACTGATTTTAAAATTTCAGCTGATCAGCTTGAGAATGCCATCACCGAAAAAACAAAAGCCATTATTTTCAGCAGTCCCTGCAATCCAAGTGGTTCTGTTTATGAACGTGAAGAACTGTTAGCTTTAGCAAAAGTTTTAGAACGTAATCCTCAAGTGTTTGTTATCTCTGACGAAATCTATGAATACATTCGTTTCGAAGGCCAACATGTCAGTATTGCTTCTTTAGAATCAATTAGCGACAGGGTAATTTTGATTAACGGCCTGTCGAAAGGTTTTGCGATGACAGGTTGGCGATTGGGCTTTATGGCTGCTCATCAGGATATTGCAAATGCCTGCAATACCATTCAGGGGCAATATACCTCCGGAACTTCCTCTATTTCGCAGGAAGCAGCTGTTGAAGCTTTTAACACTGATCCTTTACAATCTAAAGAAATTAAAGAGATGGTAGCCAGGTTCAAGCAACGCGGCGAGCTTTTGTTCCACAGGCTTTCAGCTATTCCTGGTATTATTCCTAACAAACCCAAAGGTGCTTTCTATCTTTTTCCTGATATCAGTGCTTATTTTGGGAAAAGCTATGGCAAATATCAGATTACAGATAGTAAAGCATTGGCTTTGTACTTATTAGCCGAAGCACACGTTGCTCTTGTGAGTGGCGATGCTTTTGGGTGTGATCAATGTATTCGATTCAGTTTTGCGGCTTCTGAAGAACAAATTGAAACTGCTTGTAGCAGAATTGCATTGGCGCTCGAAAAACTAAGCTGATAACTGTTTCATACATTAGCTTTACTTTTGCATAAAATTTCACACCATGCTCACTCCTGAAAGTGTATCCCGGCTTTTTTTAAACTTTGACGAATTGAGGGTGTTGATCGTTGGAGATGTGATGATTGACAGTTATCTTTTTGGTACGGTTGATCGCATATCGCCCGAAGCTCCGGTGCCTGTTGTTGCTGTTAAGGAAAGATCTGAACGATTGGGAGGTGCGGCAAACGTTGCTTTGAATATTAAAGCTTTGGGTTCGGAGGCTGTTATTTGTTCTGTGGTGGGAAATGATGAACGTGCAAAAATCTTTGAAACATTGCTCAAAAATCACCATATGCCTGTGAATGGGTTGGTTAGAAGTGATAACCGTATTACTACAACCAAGTTCAGGGTGATTGGAAATAATGTGCAGATGCTTCGGGTAGATGAAGAAGACACTGCCGACTTGAATCAGACCGAAATACAGCAACTACTAGATAAGTTTGAGCAGCTGCTTCAAACGGAGCATTTTGATGCGGTGGTTCTACAAGATTATAACAAAGGTGTGCTCACTAAAGAGGTGATTAGAAAAGTAATTGAAAGGGCTGCAAAACATAAAATCCCAGTGACGGTTGACCCAAAGAGAAAAAATTTTTCTGCTTATCAGGGAGCGGCATTATTTAAACCCAACCTAAAGGAATTGCGCGATGGATTGGGTAAAACTTTTTCAGGGAACAATTTTGATGAACTTTTCAGGGAAATAGGTGCTTTGCAGGACGAAATGAGGGTTCAAAATGTCATGGTCACCCTTTCCGAAAAAGGTGTGATAATCCGGCATAAGGGGAAAAGTGAAAATATTGAAATTCATATTCCAGCGCATTTGCGAAATATTTCTGATGTTTCCGGAGCAGGCGATACGGTAATTAGTGTGGCAACGCTTTGTGTGGCATTGGATCAGGAACCTGCAACTATTGCTGCAATTGCCAATCTGGCCGGAGGTTTGGTTTGCGAAGAAGTGGGTGTTGTGCCCATTGATAAAAACAAATTGCACGACGAAGTGTTAAGACTTCTGGTACGTTAATACACATTCATGACAGCTTCAACAGGAAAGAAAGAACAGGTAAGGGTGATGTTTGATAATATTGCCCATAAATACGATTTTCTAAATCATTTTTTGTCTGCCGGCATCGATATCGGCTGGCGCAAAAAACTGGTTAAAATGATTAACCAGCATCAGCCCCAGCGTACTTTGGATGTCGCAACCGGAACGGCTGATCTTGCTATCGCTTTGGCGAAGAAAACAAAAATGCCTATCACGGGTATTGATATCTCAAACGGAATGCTGGATATAGGGCGCAAAAAGCTTAAAAAATTAAACCTGGATCAACAAATTGTGCTGCAACAGGCCGATTCAGAAAATTTGCCTTTTGACGATAATGTTTTTGATGCTGTGATGGTCGCTTTTGGTGTCAGGAATTTTGAGACTCTGGATAAAGGCTTAGCCGAGATGAATAGGGTGCTTAATCCGGGCGGGATGCTGGCAGTGCTCGAATTTTCGAGACCCAGAAAGTTTCCGGTGAAACAAGTATATAATTTTTATTTCAGGTACATTTTACCGCTGTTAGGCAGGATGATTTCCAAAGATAAAGGTGCATATACTTATCTGCCAGAATCCGTTGGGCAGTTTCCTGACGGACAAGATTTCCTGGATCATCTCACTAGTTGTGGTTATCATAAAAATACCGAAAGAAGGCTCAGCTTTGGCATTGCAACCATTTATACCGGATTCAAAGCCTAACGCGGCATGGATAGTATTTAATCTCTATTTTTGCACGCTTAAAACACAATCATTTGTCCGATGGCTGTAATAATCGGAAGCAATTGTCGTTTGAGCAATAAATCGAAAAAATTAAGCTCTTGAAATATTTTTGGCCCGTAATTATTCTTGGAATTTTGATTTTTGGCATGGCTACAGAGGCAGATGCGCAGCGAAAAAAAGTGATGAACCTGCCAAAGTACGATTTGGAGCCTTATCATTTTGGTTTTATCCTGGCAGCCAATCAGATGCATTATTCGCTGAAGCTTAAAGAAGGATTTCAGTATTTAATTCAAGATCCAGCACTTTGGCCTGAACCAAATTCAGGAGATGAGATTCAGCTGATCAATATGACACCTGCACCTACACCGGGTTTCACAATTGGTATAGTGGGAAACTTAAGATTGGCAAACAACTTTGACTTGAGGTTTATTCCATCACTCAGCTTTGGCGAAAGACATATGGATTATGTGGTGAAGGAGTTTAAAGATGGAAATGAGAATATTTACAACTTGAGAAAGAGCAATGCCTCTACTTTTGTTGAATTTCCTTTGCATCTTAAATACCGTTCCAAACGACTAAATAATGCTGCTGCCTATTTGATTGGTGGAGTGAATTACAGAATTGATCTGGCTTCCCAAAAAAAGAATGAGCGTGATATTGTCCTTCCTGGAGGTGGTGCCATAACAATTCCCGATGGAATTAGATTAAAAAGAAATAGTGTTGCTTTGGAAATAGGCACTGGCTTTGATTTTTACACCAATTTTTTCAAATTTGGTGTGGAATTGAAAATGAGCTACGGACTGGAAAACATTATTGAAGCAGACGAATATATTTACAGCTCAAGCGTTGAAAGCCTGAAGAATAAAATCTTTCAGTTATCATTTACCTTTGAATAAAATAGCATGGAACCAGAAAACCAGCGGGATGCATTGTTTCAATCTTTGATTCAAAAATCTACCTTAAAGCAAGATATTTATGCTAATACATTTGCGGCTTTACGCTTGTTTAAATCAGTGATTGAGGAAATCACAAAAGATTATTTCCTGAAGTTTGAATCGATGAAAACCCATCGGAATATCGCTTTTGAAAACCGTTATCGGGGCGATTTTGAGATTGAACTAAAGTTTGGTGGCGACATTTTGCTTTTTCTGATGCATACCAATGTTTTTGAGTTTAATCGCGATCATGAAATCATGCGCTCGCCTTATATCCGGCAGGATAAAGATCGTTCCTATTGTGGAATTATCAACATTTATAATTTTCTTTCAGATTCGTTTAAGTACAACAGGTTCAATGATATTGGTTATTTGATTGGAAGAGTTTTCATCAATAAGGAAAACCATTACTTTATCGAAGGTAAAAGAGAACTTGGCCTGTTGTTGAATAATTTTAGTAAAAATGAGTTAAATCGTGAAGCGGCTGCCAAACTGATTGAGGCAGCCATTACTTACACCATTAATTTTGATTTACTTACACCACCTTATGAAACGATAAAAATGGTTTCGGTAAATGAAATGAAAAACACTTTGGATGCTATTTCAATGAAAACGGGGAAGCGCTTAGGGTTTCATTTTCAGGCAGATAAAGACGAAACAGAAAGGATATAATTTTTTTTCAAAAAGTCTTGGATGAAAATAAAATTGTAGTATTTTTGCACCCACAATCGAAATCAAAGGCTCCCATCGTCTAGCCCGGTCAGGACGCCAGGTTTTCATCCTGGTAACAGGGGTTCAAATCCCCTTGGGAGTACAAAGTCTCTGAAGCAATAGTTTCGGAGGCTTTTTCAGTTTACAGACCATAGCTTTATCGGTTTTACATAGTAAACTTTATTTCCAGGCAGTTTGCTAAATCTTATCCTTATCGGTTAACTCAAAATTCAAACTGAATTTCTTCTTTCGAAACAGAAAAGAATCAGGAAACTAAGGTTTTAGCATTTTTTGTCCTTAAAAAATTATAGAATAATTGTTACCTTTGTTTCAGAAAACATAATTAACAAATTTGTGATATGTATCTTAAAATCAATTATATATAAAGGATACATACCTCATCAAAAAAAAATTATATGCAAAGAGACGAAAAAATATTTGACCTAATCCGCCAGGAAAAAGAGCGTCAGATGCATGGCATTGAGCTTATTGCCAGTGAAAACTTCGTTAGCGATCAGGTGCTGGAAGCTATGGGATCTGTGCTTACGAACAAATACGCCGAAGGCTATCCTGGTAAGCGATATTATGGCGGTTGTCAGATCGTTGATCAAACAGAACAATTAGCCATTGATCGTGCCTGTGAGCTGTTCGATGCTGAATATGCCAATGTGCAGCCACACTCCGGAGCACAGGCCAATATGGCAGTATTCCTGGCTTGCCTCAAGGCAGGCGACACATTTATGGGACTTGATTTGTCGCATGGTGGTCATTTGTCACATGGCTCACCGGTAAATTCTTCCGGAATTCTCTATAATGCTGTTTCTTATGGCCTTGATGAAGAAACCGGCTTATTGAATTACGACAAAATGGAAGCCATTGCGCTCGAGCATAAGCCAAAACTTATTATTGCCGGTGCTTCTGCTTATTCCCGCGATTGGAATTACGAGCGCATGCGCGATATTGCTGATCAAGTTGACGCCATTTTGATGGCAGATATCTCGCACCCTTCAGGATTGATTGCTCGTGGTTTGCTTAATGATCCGGTTGAGCATTGTCATATTGTTACTACCACTACGCACAAAACCTTGCGTGGGCCTCGTGGTGGATTGATTATCATGGGTCAGGATTTTGAAAATCCCTGGGGTTTAACTACACCCAAAGGTGAGATAAAAATGATGTCGGCATTACTTAATTCTGCTGTTTTTCCAGGAATCCAAGGTGGTCCGCTTGAACATGTGATTGCCAGTAAAGCAGTTGCATTTGGTGAGGCTTTAACGGATGAGTATTTCCAGTACATTCTTCAGGTGAAGAAAAATGCAGAAGTAATGGCCAAAGCATTTATTAACAAAGGCTATCACGTGATTTCTGGTGGAACAGATAATCATTTGATGCTCATAGATTTGCGGTCGAAATTCCCGAATATTACAGGGAAATTGGTTGAGAACACTTTAGTGAAGGCTGATATTACCATCAATAAAAATATGGTGCCTTTCGACAGTCGTTCGCCATTCCAAACTTCCGGATTGCGCGTTGGCACACCAGCTATTACTTCACGTGGACTCAAAGAAGAACATATGGCTCAGATTGTTGACCTTATCGACGAGGTAATCAGTAACATAGAGGATGAAAATACGATTGCCGGCGTGAGAAATAAAGTTAATAAAATGATGGAACAATTCCCACTTTTTGCCTGGTAGTTGAAATAGTAGTCATTAAATATGTCTGGTCTGTTTTGCAGGCCAGGCTTATTTTTTTAATGAATTTCATTGCAGCTACAGATAAATAATGATGTACAAAGATATTTCACAATTATTTAACCCTTTTAGCGTTAACAATTTCAGATACTTATGTAGCTTTATACTGATTTTACCCGATGCGCTTAAAAAGCGATTTAACTTATTGATAATTAGCTTATAAACTTTTGTTATTAAAATCATCTAAACCTACTAATCGAATGAAAATACTATACATTGTACGTCATGCCAAATCATCTTGGGATTTTCCGGGGCTACCGGATCACGATCGACCTTTACTTGAGAAGGGAAAGAAACGTACGAAAAAGGTGATCGACTTTTTAGTTAAGCAGGATGTTAATGTAGATTTTTTAATTAGTAGTTCTGCCCTACGTGCGCGCGAAACGGCAGATTATATAGCGCGCGGAATTGGTTTTGATCCTGAAAATATTAAACTCGATCCCAGTTTATATCATGCTGATAGTGAGTTGCTTTTTGATCAGTTTTTAGATTTAAATGATCAGTATAAATCGCTGATGATAGTTGGCCATAACCCAACACTAACTAATTTTGTGAACAACTGGTTAAAACCTCCTATTGATTGGCTCCCAACTTCGGGAGTGATTTGTATAGAATTTGAAACGAATCAATGGGAAAACATCAGGACGGCAGCTGCCAAGGTGGCATTTGTAGCCTTTCCGAAATTGATTAAAGGAAAATAACCTTGGGGGAATTAAATGAAGAGTTTGCTTTGTGAGGAAATGCTATGCAAAAAGATTTGATTAATAGAGAAGTGAGTTGGCTGCATTTTAATGCCAGGGTATTGCAGGAAGCAATGGATACTGCTAATCCTTTATTGGAGCGTTTGAGGTTTATTGGAATTTATTCCAATAACCGGGACGAATTTTTCAGGGTAAGGGTGGCTACCTTACGCCGCCTGCGAAAGTTAAAAAAAGATAAACCGGAATATCTGGCCTATGATCCTGCAAAAATTCTGAATCAAATCAGACTAATCATTCAGGAACAGGAAAAGGCCTTTATGGCTACTTATCATGAGATTGCCGGAGAATTAAAAAATCAGGGAATCAAAATTATTGATAATCAAAATCTTACTGAAAATGAGGGTAAGGCGGTTGAACATTATTTTAGCGAAGCTGTGCATCCCTATCTTTTTCCTATAATGCTCAGTGGATTGAAATATCCGGACAACCTGAAGGATAATGCTATTTACCTTGCTGTGTTGTTGAAAAGTTCAAAGCCTGAAATAGAGGACGATTATGCGCTGGTAAAGGTGCCTACCAGCCGTGTTTCGAGGTTTTTTATCTTGCAGGACGAGGATTCGGAAACCAAGGTAATGTTGCTCGATGATGTGATACGTTATAATTTAGGCGAAATCTTCCTGCCTTTTGGTTATGATAGTTTTGAGGCATATTCCGTGAAGTTTACTCGTGATGCAGAGCTTGATATTGATAATGATATGTCGAAAAGCTTTATCGAAACCATGGCCGAAAGTCTGAAACAGCGAAAAAAAGGTGCACCTGTTCGGTTTATTTATGATCGAGAAATGCCAGAAGTTTTACTGAGTAATTTGCTCAGGAAATTTAAAGTAAGTAAGAACGATATCATTGCGGCTGGATGGAAATATCACAATTTCAGAGACTTCATCGACTTTCCCAAGCTGGGACAAAAATCACTCTGGGCACCCGAACTGTCTCCTTTGCGTCATCCTGATTTACCGCTTTACAAAAGTATTTTTAGCGTGGTAAATCAAAAAGATATCATGCTTCACTATCCCTATCAAACTTTTTCGCACCTCATAGATTTGTTAAGGGAAGCCTCACTTGATCCCAAAGTCAGGTCAATAAAAATGACACTTTATCGTGCTGCCCGCGATAGTAAAGTAATTAATGCACTTGTAAATGCTGCGAGAAATGGAAAGTCGGTTACAGTGTTTTTAGAGTTGCAAGCCCGCTTTGATGAAAAAGCTAATATTCAATGGTCAGAAAAACTCCATGATGAGGGTGTAAAGGTAATTAAGACAATTCCTGGCTTAAAAGTTCATAGTAAGCTGTTATTAATCAGGAGAAAAGAGGATGGTAAAAATATCTATTATTCCTATATTTCGACCGGAAATTTTAACGAAAGTACTGCTCGTGTTTATGCTGATGACAGTCTTTTTACGAGTGATGAACGCATTGGAATGGAGGTGGGACAAATGTTTCAGCTATTTGAGACACCTTATGCACCAACCGATTTTCGTGAATTAATTGTTTCGCCCTATGCCATGCGAACGTATTTTATCAAGCTTTTAAATACTGAAATACGCAACAAAAAAGCCGGGAAAGAGGCATGGGTTATCCTTAAACTGAATAGTCTGGTTGATGAAAAATTGGTCGCAAAACTTTATCAAGCCAGCAGGGCAGGCGTTAAAATACAAATTATTTGCAGGGGCATATGCGTTTTGGTTCCTGGCATTCCGGATAAAAGTGAAAATATTGAAGTGATTAGTATTGTTGACCGTTTTCTGGAGCATAGCAGGGTTTATGTATTTGCCAATGGAGGAAATCCAAGCTATTATATTTCGTCAGCTGATTGGATGGTAAGAAATCTGGATCATCGTTTTGAAGTAACAATACCGGTGAAAGATGAAGCTGTGCAAGGCGAACTCTTTGATATGTTACAGATTCAGCTCAGGGATAATTGCAAAGCCCGACTTATAAACAATACAAAAGTGAATACTTACAAAAAGCGATCTAAAAATGAGCCAATTGTGCGATCGCAGCAAGAGATTTACAACTACTTCTTAAAAAAAACTGAATGATTAAGGGAGTGGTAAATTTAGAAATAGAATTTAATCTTTTTGGTTTTATAGTTGATAACGGCTTTGAATTGTTTGAGTAAATCCCCACCCAAAACACCATCTATTTGAGGCAATCCAAGGTTTTCGTAAGAAAAATGCACATGTCTCAAATCGATTGCTACTGCTTGATAATCAGCAATAATTAAATCGCCAAATTGCAATTTTTCAAGGATAAGAACTTGCGATGGCATTTCGTTTGTTCCTAATCCCGTTGAAAGTTTTTCATTATCTTCAAATGAAGCGTCATCTGCAAATTTCTTTATTCTTTCCTGGTCAAATACCGAACGTGATGCGCCTGTATCAATAAGAAAACTGGCTGTGGAATTATTAATGCTACCTTTGAGTATGAGGTGAAACCCATCTCCTTCGATACTGATTAGTTGAATGGGAATTTCTGTGATGCGCATCAGAAATTAGGCTTAAGTGCATACTTTTTATAAAATTCTTCAATAATTGTAACCGCTTCGTCTGCCGTATCGACCAATTTAAAAATTTCCAGATCCGTTTCGGTGATATTGCCTGCTTCGAGCATGTGTGTTTTTATCCAGTCGATTAAACCTTTCCAGTACGCTATTCCAACCATCACTATCGGGAATTTCACCAATTTTTGAGTTTGAATAAGTGTGATAGCTTCAAATAGTTCGTCCATGGTTCCAAATCCGCCGGGCAAAACAATATAACCCTGTGAATATCGCATAAACATTACTTTGCGTACAAAAAAGTAATCAAATTCAAGAAACTTATCCGGATCAATAAAAGGATTAGGGCGCTGTTCAAAAGGCAGCTCTATATTTATACCAACACTTTTGCCACCGGCAAAATGAGCGCCTTTGTTTCCGGCTTCCATGATGCCCGGACCTCCACCAGTGATTATTCCAAATCCTTTTTTAGTAAGCAAGTAAGCAATTTCCTCGGTTAGCCTGTAGTAACTGTCGTTTGGTTTTGTTCGTGCCGATCCAAAAATTGCTACACAAGGGCCGATGCGGGCAAGTTTTTCATAGCCATCTACAAACTCCGACATAATTTTGAAAACCGACCAGGAATCGTGGGTCTTTATTTCGTTCCAGTTTTTTGCCTTAAAGGCATTTCTGATTTCATTTTCGTCTTGCTCTTTCATATCATGCTTTCCTTATCACTGAAATAGCGCATAAATTGTACACGCTCAAAAAGATCTGGTTTGTTATATTTTTTCTGACTGAGTTTACCTCTGAAATCAGCTATTTTTTCAAAATTATGTGTTTCCATCCAGCTGCTTAGTTCGTGATGCATAACATCCAAATAGGGTATTCCATGACGGTATAAGGCACTTGCAACCTGAACGGTTTTTGCTCCAGCCAAAAGGAGTTTTGCTGCTGCCAAACCGTCTGCAACGCCTGTTGAAGCTGAAATGTCGCAACCAACATGTCCGTGCATTAAAGCGATCCAACGCAGGGGCATGCTGATTTCTCCGGGCTGACTTAAAACGTTCGAAGGTGCCACTTCCAGCTTATCAAGATCGAAATCAGGGCTGAAAAAGCGATTAAACAAAACCAATCCAGCAATGCCAGAATGGGATAGATCACGAATCATTTTTCCTAAATTGGAAAAATAGTAACTGATTTTTAAAACGATAGGTATTTTAATTTGCTTTTTGACTTGTTTAATAATCTCAAAATACATCTTTTCGTTTTCGAGACTGCTGTTTTCGAGGTTTGAGGGCATTACGAAAACGTTGAGCTCCAATGCATCAGCTCCGGCTTTTTCTATCTCTGATGTAAAACTGATCCATTCGTAAGCCGTCCTGCAATTTACCGAAGCAATTACAGGAATCTCCAATTCTTTTTTCGCCTGTGCAATCAGGTTGGTATATTTTTCAAGGTTTTCCTGTCGAATGCGCACATCCAGATAATCAAGAAATTCTTCCCTGCCTGTTTTTTCAACTTCAGCTTTTAGCGTTTTATCGTATTCGTGTGTGATTTCTTCTTCGAATATCGATTTCAAAACTGCGGCACCAGCACCGTGCTGCTCTATAGTTTTAAGTTTCGACAGCGAGTCAGTAAAACCAGAACTTGCTGCAATAATAGGGCTTTTGAGGTTTAGACCCAAATAGGTGGTTGATAAGTCAATCATAAGTCACATGAAATTGGTGATGAATTAAAGAGCTAAAGTACGCCATGAATCCGAATACTGCAATTATTGCTTGTTAATTTTAGCCTTCGCGATGGATTTGGTTAATAAAAAGCCGCTCCGGATTTTGTAGCGGATTTTTATTAAACAAATTTGCATTCCTCCGGCTCGTTATCGGGGAGACGTAGAAAGCTTACCATACAAAAGATGTGGACGCTAAAAACAAGGAAGGTTTTTTCCTTAGGATGAAGGCTTTAAACAAAGTAATAGTCCTTTTAATTTTTGAGGCAAATGCTGATTTTGTTTATCCACATACTTTGGCAAATACCATACTGGGAATGTCGAAAAATTTGATTTATGATGCTTATCACTTGCCTTGGCCTGGTGCTGTGAGTAATCAGGATCAGCTGAATGCAGAAGTTAATTCTTACTCAAAAACTATGACCTTTAAGGTGCTTTCAACTTAATGAAAAAGCCCTCCCGATCGGGAAGGCTTTTTTCTGATTTTGGTCTTTGGCTTTCAATTAAGTATTTTCATCAGTCTTGAAGTGGTTTTACCAGCTCAATTAACTCTGGTAGATCCATGCCAAGCGATTTCAGGTGTTCAATTTTAGGCACACCATTTCTGGTCCATCCACGGCGTTTATACACGGCATCCAATAATTTTTCATACTGTAATTCGCGATATTCACGTTGTTTGGCCATTTTTTCTTCGGTAGTTTTGCCTTCCGGATCCCAGCCGATTGTTTCTTTAAGCTGTTTGTCATAGCGTTCGGCCCTTGATTCGTATTCTTCTACTGTTACAGGTCCTGCAGCACGATAGGGTTGTGCATCAAATTGCCGGGTGCCATAACCGCGGCGCAGGTTAAAAATACGTTGGAAATTATAAACGCGTTCTGACTGACGTATCATTTCTTCCTTATCAAAATCTTTGCCCGTAACAGCCTTATAAATAGTTACATAGTTGTCAACATGCTCTGGAACTTTAGCCGGCTCATCAGCATCTTGATTGCTTTCTGGCTCCACATCGTTCCAGGGAAGTTTGCAAAGTCCCACGAGTCCGAACCATGTTCTGAACATCGGGAAGTAGTGCAATGCTTCTGCTTTATCTTCGAAAGTGGGGATTTGATTGTTTACCATATCCATAAAGATCAGCCACGCTTCGTCGTGCTGCGGGCCTTTATTGGTCATTGCATAACCACCCTGCTGAGCCAAAGATTCTTTGGAAACATATTGAGAATACTCAAGTCCTTTATTTTCCATACCGATATCCTGCAGGAATTTTGAATCGCCCCAACCGTTGGCAACAAACAATTCTTTCAGTTTGCGAACGCCCATGCCGGCTGTTTTCCCAAAACCTTCTCCTCTTGCCAATTGATGCAACAATTCCATGGCATCGTCGGCATTTCCAAAGTGAAGTTTAAGACCTCCGGTACGTTCTTCATTCAAGATGCCATTTTCATAACATTCCATCACAAATCCCAGGATGGTTCCCCAGGTAATTGTGCAAATGCCATAAGTATCGCAATAAAAGTTGGCTTCGATAGTAAAGTCGGGATTGAAAATTCCTGCTATTGAACCCAAGGATGAAGCAGTTTCATATTCTGGTCCATCCACAATTACTTTATTATTGGCATAAGGGCCGGTACGAAGCAAGTAGTTGTCAACGCCTTTGGCGCAGGCCATATTACAACCAATCCAGCAGCCATCAGGAATGCCTTGTGTAAAGCGGGTTTTGTAAACTTCACTGTGAATTTTGTAAGCATCAGGATGACTTCCATACTTGAAGTTATTTACAGGCAATAAATCATAATCGTTCATGATATTGGTAAGATGCGCAGTTCCTTTGGTACGCATTTCTGCCTGTTTGTCGTCGAGTTCGCGCATTTCGCGGTTGAAGCGCTGGCCTCTTTCCATGATTGCTTTCAGGTCCACAACATTGTTCAGGTTCCCTTTTACGCCGGGAATTTTAGCTACCAAAGCTTTTATTTTTTTATCGCGGAAAACCGTTCCAATTCCTCCACGACCAGCTTGTTTCAACCTGACCAATTTTCGTTTAGGATCGTAAAAACTGAAATTGAGCATGCCGATAAGTGAATGATCTGCTGCTGTTCCTGCCGAAACTACAGCGATATTTTTTTTATCCTTTTCGTCGTTGGCATACATTTCGGTGAGCACTTCGGCGAGCACATGGCTGTCGATAGGTTCTTCCGGAGCTTTGAGTATCTCTACCTTATGATTAACGCCATCGATTACTACTATGACATCTTCAGTTGCTTTTCCTTGTAATTCCAGTGCATCAAAACCAGAAAATTTAAGGAACGGACCAAAAAATCCACCTACATTACTATCCATTACCGAATCTGTTTGAGGAGAAATGGATACGCAAATAGATTTCCCGGTACCTGAATACTGTGTGATGCCCCCAATGGGTCCTGAAGAAATAATAATCTCATTTTCAGGGTCATTCCATTTAGTATCTGGTTTGGTAGCATCCCACAAATAACGTAATCCGTAACCGCGACCTCCAATAAATTTCTCCTTTACTACAGGTGGTACTGCTTTTTCAGTGATTTTATTATCAGAAAGGTTAATGTGAAGTATTTTGTCGGTATAACCTCTTTCTAATGCTGTCCATTTATAGGGCCAGGACTTTAAGGTTTCATGTTTCGATTTGATGGCATCAATTTCCATTTGCTATGTATTTTTAATCGCTTGTTATATTTTTAACAAAAATAGTAAACATGTTGCTTTCTGAATCTCTAATTGCTTCAAAATCTGCAATATGTATTTATTTGCAACTCGTAATTAATGAATTAAGTTATTGCCATGTATGTTATTAGGTGCATATTTAGAATCGTTATAAATTTCAGGTTGAGTGTCCGGTTTCGCAACTTTTAACCGCATTGTTCAGAGCTATGAAGATTATCTTATTTGGTTTTGTGCTTCTGTGGCGGAAAGCTTAATTTTACACCATATTAGCTGCTCAAATGACAGAACAACAAATACGGAATCACATCAGCAAATTTGAAGTTGCCATTGCAGGTTGCGGCGGATTAGGGTCTAATGCTGCCGTTGCCCTTGCCCGTATTGGAATAGGTAAGTTGTTGTTAGTTGATTTTGATATCGTTGAGAAATCAAACCTTAACCGACAATATTTTTTTTATGACCAAATCGGACAGCACAAAGTCCAGGCCTTAGCCGATAATATCAAGAGAATTGATTCTAAGATCGAATTGGAAATTATTGTTTTAAAATTGGATGAAAATGCTGTTATTCAATTATTTGCTGACTCAGATTTGATCATCGAAGCCTTTGATAATGCAGCAGCTAAAAAGATGTTGCTCGAAACTGTACTGCAGTATTTTCCCAGTAAGACCTTGATTATGGGAAATGGAATGGCTGGTTATGGAGGTTTTGAAAAAATCAGGCAACAACAATGGGACAATCAGGTTTATATTTGTGGAGATTTTGAAAGTGAAATTGCCGACGACAATCCTCCATTAGCTCCCAGGGTAGGAATAGTTTCCAATATGCAAGCGAATTTGGCGCTTGAGCTGCTTCTAAAAATGAATAAATAATGCAGATTACATTAAATAACAGATCAGAACAACTCGATGGTGAAAAACTAACTGTGAACGAACTCATCAGGCAGAAAAATTTTACTTTTAAACTGTTGGTAACCAAAGTAAATGACAAGCTTGTGAAGGTAAATGAACGGGATCAGGTTTGGGTTAAAGATGGAGACAGGGTAGAGGTTTTGCACCTAATTTCGGGCGGTTGATCAACAGCATATGAGCATGAAATGGTTTAAAAAGATCATTATTTCTTCGGTAATAATTCCAGGTATTTTTTTACTTGCCTTGTTTCTGAATTATAGATTTATTTCAGAGGAAGGCGCTTCGAAGATTTATTACGATCTGGATACTTTAAAGCCTGTAGAAGTTGGCTTGGTGCTTGGAACATCCAAGTATGCACTTTCGGGCAATATAAACCCATTTTATAAAAACCGCATCAGCACTGCCGTTCAGCTGTTTGAAGCTGGCAAAATCAATTACCTTATTGTAAGCGGCGACAACCGACATGCCTCTTACAACGAACCCCGCCATATGATGAAAGATTTGATTGAGGCCGGGGTGCCGGCTGATCGTGTGATACCTGATTACGCTGGTTTCAGAACTTTTGATTCAATGGTGAGGGCGAAAAAAGTGTTTATGTTGGATTCGGTACTACTTATCTCTCAGGCTTTTCACCTCGAAAGAGCTTTATTCATTGCAAAAAGAAACAACTTGAATGCCATTGGTTTTGCTGCTGCATATCCTAATGATGAAGGCTCACTCAAAGTGATTGTGCGAGAATATTTTGCACGCATTCGCATGATGCTTGATCTTTATGTGCTTAAAACCGAACCGCATTTTTTGGGAGATGAAATCCCGGTTATCCCTCCTAAGACACAGTAATTAGGTGTTTTTTATAATCACAAGACTTGTATCCTTATCGGGTATAATAACTGGATTTTCTGGTATTTGAAGCACAAATTCATCAACAACCTCCATCAAAGCAGGCCATTTAGGATTGTAATCATGCACGATAATTACGCCACCATCTACAAGCCTTTCGTAAAAGAAACGCAGACCATCAGCTGTTGGTTTGGCCAAATCAACATCGATGCTAACAAAACAAAAATGGATGCTGGAAGCTTTTGAGCTTTGCTCGGAAAATTTACCAGGATAGAAAAAGATATTTTTCGACTGGCCAAGCTTCATTTTTACTTTTTGGAGGGAGGTATCAGCAAAATGTTGGGGCGTGTAGGTGGCTGCTTCGCCTTTTTCTTTTTCAAGATCAGCCTGTGTAAAACCCGAAAAAGTGTCAAAAAGATGTAATGACTTTTCAGGATACATCAGGTGAATGATTTGTGCTGTAGCACCTTGATAAACACCAAGTTCTGCCATATCACCCTTTAAATTTAATGCTTTAATTTTTTGCATTTGAAGCCATATCAGCAAAAACCGTTGTTTATCAGGATACTCCTGATAAGCTTTCCATAGCTTGCTGCTGATTGTACCGTTTTTTTTGGCCAAAATAAACGCTTCCGGAAGTTTACCGTTTCCCGTTTTAAAATCGCGCCAGGCAATTAAAAGCATTATCGCAAATACGATGAATGTAATGATCCCAAATAGCTCAAGTAGCATCTAAATAAAGAATTGAGTTGAAAGCGAAAATACAGCTTTTTGATGATAGGATTTATCTGAGGAATAAAATGCTACTAAAAAAGTAAAAAAAACGCTCGTAAATTATTGTTTACAAGCGTTTTAGTGACCCCATCGGGATTCGAACCCAAATCGTCAGAACCGGAATCTGAAATTCTAT
>CAZQFH010000044.1:0-28857 GCA_964592595.1 uncultured Lentimicrobiaceae bacterium
ATTGAGCAGGTTGGCCTCAAGGAACACCTTTCTCCAACAAGATCCAATGGCTTGGTTTCGATGGTGAAACAAATGAAATTGTATGCTCAGGTTTACAAACTGAAACAAGACAACTAAAATTTTTGGTTTATGACAAATGAAGAAAAAGCGCGCATCGAAAGAGATATAATAACTGTTTTACGTACCGTTTACGACCCTGAGATTCCGGTAAATATTTATGAACTGGGACTGATTTATGAGATCAGTATCAGCGAACAGGCCGAGGTAAAAGTGCTGATGACGCTCACCACACCCAATTGTCCGGTAGCTGAAAGCCTTCCGCTCGAAGTTGAGCAAAAGGTAGCTGACGTAAAAGGTGTTGCGAGTAGTCAGGTAGAGTTAACTTTTGAGCCGCCCTGGGATCAGGAGATGCTATCTGACGAAGCCAAGCTTGAGTTGGGTTTTTTGTAGGGAATACCAAAAGCTCTTTTTGGGCTGAACCAGCTTGTTTTTAATTTTATTTCATGCTTTATTAGGTAACAACAATTGAGTTTTGTTGATAGACTTGCTTCACTGTTGATTTCAAGAGAAACTTCTACCTGACAAGCTGATAATCCCTGATTAAAGCTTCCGGAGATAGATTTAATCGTGCTGTTAAGCGACGAATCATTTCAACTGTCAGTTTTCGCTTGCGGTTTAACACTTCTGACACCCTGCTTTTTCCACCCATTTCATCTACCAGATCGATCTGTTTTAACTGCAACTCTTCCATTCTGATTTTAATGGCTTCTATAGGGTCTGGTGCTTCAATTGGATAATGTTTCTTTTCGTAATCATCAATAAGTAGTACCAAAACATCAGCTTCATCACTTTCCGGTGTTCCAATTGGTGCATCAAAAATTACTTCAAGTCTGCTTAATGCTAGTTGATAATCTGCTTCTGTTTTTATCGGTTTGATATTCATGATCGTAAATATGGATATTGTTTGCATTAATTTTGTCGTATTCCGAATGAGTTCCGATAAAACGAATAAAAACCCATTGTTTCTCGAAATTAAACTTTGTTACTAATCTGTATGTGTTTCCTTTTATGTTGAAAGCTATTCTGTTATCTTTGAGAATACTTGCATTTGCAAAGGTTTGTTTAACTTCATTGGGTGTTTTCCATGTCGTATTCATTGTTGTGTAGAACCATGTTTTCAAATATTGTTCCGAATCTGGGTGCTTTGACCAGAATTCTCTTAAAGTTCTTTTGGCAAATATTCTCTCCATTATTCCTTAATTGGATGCAAATTTATAAAATAATTCGCAAATTGGGAACTTTTTTTTAAAAGTCTTACATTCGATATTATCTAGTAGTCCTTTTTTACAACCTCAAATAAGCTTCTTTTCTTACCTTCGCCATTCAAATGATGCATATGTATGGCTTTTAATTTGATTTCAAAGATTAATGATCCTCTTGATCTCCGGAAACTAAATCCAAACCAATTTGAAGAACTGGCTAATGAGCTCAGGTCATTTATTCTTGATGTTACTGCCATAAATCCTGGTCATCTCGGTGCTTCACTTGGCGTTGTTGAGCTTACTATTGCTTTGCATTTTCTTTTTGACACGCCGCACGACAGATTAATCTGGGATGTTGGACATCAGGCTTATGCGCATAAAATTCTTACAGGCCGCAGAGGTATTTTTCAAAGCTTGCGAAAGTTGGGAGGTATCAGTGGATTTCCTTCCAGAACGGAAAGTGAATATGATGTTTTTGGAACAGGGCATGCTTCAACGGCATTGTCGGCAGCTGTTGGAATGGCCGTGGCTGCTGGTTTGCAAGGAAATTACTCCCGGCAACATATTGCGGTAATTGGTGACGGCGCCATTACCGGCGGCATGTTTTTCGAAGCTTTAAATCAGGCCGGAGCTGCTGACTTAAATCTTATTATCATCTTGAACGACAATGGAATAGCCATTGATAAAAGTGCCGGGGCTTTAAAAGATTACTTAATACGACAAGCCGAGAAACAGAGCAGTCAGGCGTTTTCGAATCCCTTGTTCGAAGCTTTTGGGATTGCCTGCAATGGCCCTGTTGACGGACATAATTTTGAGGAATTACTTCCTGCATTGGAAGCCGTAAAGGCCATGAAAGGTGTGCGTTTGCTGCATGTGATTACAACCAAAGGCAAAGGTTTTGAGCGTGCCGAAAAAGATCAGGTACGCTATCATGCGCCCGGCACTTTCGACAGACTGACCGGTGAATTGCCCAAGGCAAAACCAGTTGAAAACAGGATTCCGCTTTATCAGGAAGTTTTTGGTGAAACCTTGCTAGAGTTGGCTAAACGATTTCCTGATCTGGTTGGTGTTACGCCTGCCATGCCAACAGGCAGCCATTTATTGCCCCTGCTCGAAACCTTTCCGGAGCGTTGTTTTGATGTGGGAATAGCAGAACAACATGCGCTTACTTTTTCGGCCGGCCTCGCAGCTGAAGGAATGCTGCCTTTTTGCGTAATATATTCAACATTTTTGCAAAGGGCTTACGATCAGCTGATTCACGATGTTGCTTTACAAAATTTGCCTGTGGTGATTTGCGTTGATCGTGCCGGTCTGGTTGGGGAGGACGGCGCTACACATCACGGCGTTTTTGATTTGGCTTATTTACGTTGTATTCCTAACCTGGTGATTGCTGCGCCCATGGATGAAAAGGAGTTGCGGCATTTGATGCTCACTGCTGCCAATTATCGTAAAAACCCCTTTGTGATCCGCTACCCGCGAGGGAAGGCCACTGATTTGGATTGGAAAGTGGAGCCGGAAGTTGTGCCAATTGGCAAAGGCCGTAAACTATCCTCCGGAGGTAAAGTTGCTGTTGTGAGTATTGGCAATCCGGGAAATATCGTAAAAGAAGCCCTGGAAAAATTAGCAGATGAAAATATTGTTGTCAGTCATTATGATTTACGTTTTCTCAAACCTTTGGACGAAATCCTGCTGAAGGACGCTTTTGAACAGCATGAGCAAATCATCACTGTCGAAGATGGCGTAAAAAATGGTGGAATGGGTAGTGCCGTAATGGAATGGGCTCATGAAAATGGCTTTGGCAATCCCATCGTTCGGCTTGGCGTGCCGGATGATTTTGTTGCGCACGGAAAACCGAAAGAGTTGCAGGCACTTTGTGGGTTTGATGCAAATAGCATCATTCGAACTGTTAAAGATTATTTCTTGAATTTATAGTTAATTCAAAGATTTCCATGAAGATTTCCATCAAGATATTTTATGTAATTGTTATTAGTTTAGCATCAGTCTTTCAATTAATTAATGTCTATGATTGTTTTGGACAAAAGTCTCAGTCAAAAGCACAAATGGATGTTGAAATTATAGACAATGAAATTCTATTCGATCTAATAAGTAAAAGCGATAAAGATTTTCACCTGATTCTTGTTTACACTGATTGGTGTGAACCATGCACTCCCGAGCTTCATAGGATTGATTCTGCATTTTCATCTATTTCCAATATGGAAATTTATTATTTATATCCAGACAAAATTAGTTATAAAGAACTTGTAGTTAAATATTTACGAAAGAATGGAATTGATTCGCGCACTTTCATCCTGAGTGATAAATACAAGGGGAATGTAAAAAAGCGGTTTGTCAGATTTCGGGATGAAATATGCGAGAACTGCGATGAAATTCTTGGTTTTCCTTCCGTTGTACTTTTAAACAAAGAATATGAAGTCGTTTATAAGCATACAGGAAAAAATGATTTATCCGAAATTATAGAGATTATTAGGTAGCTTCTAATGTTGCTTGAGTATCCAGTTATTTTGTCTATTTTATAAGCAATTTTTTTATTGCCAATCTTTTGTGTTTTCTAATTGTGTTGCAGAGTAGTAAAAAGAAGGTAAAACTGCCGCAGAATATTCAAATCTGCTATCTTTACTGCCTAAAAACTTATCCTGTTGAAGAATAGATTGGTGATATTTTTGATTTTCATTTTAACAGCTTCAGGTTTAGAAGCTGATGATCTGAATCATTCTTATGATTTGAATAATTTTCAAGTTACTCTCCCAAATGTTTTAGTATCCGATGTTAACCAACAGATTGAAATCAGGGCGGTTGGGGAGCTTTTCGGAAAACTGGAAGGTCAGGAAATAATCGCTGTTTTCAATGGTGATATGCAGAAACTGAGCTTTGAGAAAAACCTGGCCGTAATTAAACACGACTTTCCGGATGAGGAGTTGCTAACACTAACAATCGATGGGTTTCACTGGCAAAAAGAGGTTACACCTATTCCGCTTTGGATGTCGGTTTTGCCTCCTTTGATTGCCATCCTTATGGCTCTTTTGCTTAAAGAGGTTTTTGTTGCCTTGTTTTTAGGAATTCTGAGCGGAACTACCATCATGTTTTATTACCAGGGTTCGGCCTTTTTTGTGGCGATTTTCAAAGGCTTGCTGGCGATTATTGATACCTACGTCATGCAGTCGTTACTCGATCCCGGCCATATGGCAATCATAATTTTCTCGTTGGTGATTGGTGGCATGGTGCATCTGATCACCCGAAATGGTGGAATGCTGGGTGTAGTAAACCGACTGTCGCGCTTTGCCAAAGATGCCCGCTCCGGGCAATTGGTGACCTGGCTGTTGGGCATTGCCATTTTTTTTGATGATTATGCCAACACCCTTGTCGTTGGTAATACCCTGCGTCCTGTGACGGATCGCCTGCGTGTTTCCAGAGAAAAACTGGCTTACATTGTTGATTCAACAGCTGCACCTGTGGCATCAATAGCTTTTGTAACCACCTGGATTGGTGCCGAACTGAGTTATATTCAGGACGGACTTAACACCCTTGGCTTGCAGGAATCAGCTTATAATGTTTTCTTTAACTCGCTGGCTTATAGTTATTATCCGATTCTGGCTTTGGCATTTATTTTGATGCTGGTCTGGCAGCAGCGTGATTTCGGCCCCATGTTCAAGGCTGAAAAAAATGCCCGTATCAATCACGATTTTCACCAGAAACTCGCTGAAACAGAAAATGCATCCAATACCTTAACCGCTGAAACGCCTCAAAAACCAAGAGCTTTTAATGCTGTAATTCCGGTTCTGATTATTGTTTTGGGAACAATAACAGGATTATTATACACAGGCTGGGATCAGGCAGTTTGGCATGATGAGGCCATTAGTTTTACCCGAAAAATTTCGGCCATAATCGGCGGAGCAGATTCTTATACTGCACTTCTTTGGTCTTCGTTATTAGCTATGGTTGTGGCTATTGCGCTTACTTTGACTCAAAGGTTACTGAGCCTGAAAGATACCGTAGAGAGTCTGGTGGATGGCTTTAAAATGATGCTTACGGCTATCTTGATTTTAACACTGGCCTGGTCGGTGGCGCTGGTAACAGATCATATGCACACAGCCGATTTCATCTCGAAGGGTTTGCTGGAGCTGTCTTTTTCGCCTTATCTGGTGCCGGCTTTCACTTTTATTCTGGCGGCATTGGTGGCTTTTTCCACGGGTTCTTCCTGGGGAACGATGGCCATTTTGTATCCGCTGATTTTGCCCACTTCCTGGCTGTTGACCCACGAAACCGGCATGACCGAAGCTAATAGTCTCCTGATTTTTTATAATGTGGTTTCAGCTGTTTTAGCGGGTTCGGTGCTGGGGGATCACTGTTCCCCAATTTCTGATACAACGATTTTAAGCTCGCTGGCCAGTTCCTGTAATCACATTGACCATGTGCGCACGCAATTGCCTTATGCGCTTACTGTGGGCTTTGTTTCAATAGTTTTTGGAACCGTACCGGCTGCCTTTGGGATTCCGGCTTATGTGTTATTTCCCGCCAGCATGGTATTGCTTTATCTGATCATCAGACTTTTTGGGAGAAAGCTTCCGGAAGCCATTGCCGATTAAGATTACCAGGCTTGTAACAGCTGACTGAGTAAGGTGATGGTGAAAATCGTGATCATCAACCAGCCAATAAGTCCTTCAATAACGGTAAGATACATGGGTGCGCGGTTTTCAGGCGTTTTGCCAAATCCCATAGCCAAAAACATATTCAGGCTGAGCATAAAGCTGTTGATAAACTTGATGAGGAAGACAAAAGCGAAGTAAACAAATAAACTTAAAGCAGTTACTGTTCCTACCAAGGCTTTGCGGGAATTGTTCAGCTGATTCCATTGGCCGTGCATCAATTCAATTTTGGTATAGATAAACCAAATAAGCTGTTGCCTGGCGTTCCAAATAAAATATAAGGGAAATCCAAGTCCGCGCACCAAAAGCGGAATTTCAGATTTATTCTTCAGATAATGTGTTTTGATGGCTTCAAACTGCTCTCTTTCTTCTTCTATATCAGTGCTATACAAATCTTTCAGGCTTTTTTCGGTCATAAAATACTCCGAAAGTAGCATGTATTGCCTCACAAAATAATTGAAGTTTATGCCATCCCAATCTGAATAGCTGATCATATAGAAAAAAGCAAAGATCAAAATGGTGTAAAGTGCTATTTGAAGTGATTTGGCCGGATTGGTAGCATAATCGGAGAAGAAGCTGAGAAAGCGATTCAGGTGATACCCAATAAAGAGGTTTAAGGAAGGCTCCAGGTCGTATTTAAATCTTTGATAACGCGTTTCAATATCTTTGATTTCGATGTAAGATGCATTGATTGATTGCCGGTCTGCCCGAGCCTGATACATGCCGTTTATTTTATTGTAGCAACTCATCAACTCATTGTAATGCAGGGTGCTGGCCAATTGTTGGGTGGTTTTTGCCTGATAAATTTCAGGCTTGCCTCGTCCCTTTTCAAGCAACAGACTCAGTTTTTCGTCACCGATATTATGCCAGGGCAGATTGGTATTTTCGGCTGGGAAATCAAAGTTTTGAACAGCAACAAAATCGCTGATAAACAATGAATCTCCAAGTAAGGATTTTTCGATATTTAAATCAGTAAGGTCTAATCCAAA
Source organism: uncultured Lentimicrobiaceae bacterium (assembly GCA_964592595.1). Classification (GTDB taxonomy): domain Bacteria; phylum Bacteroidota; class Bacteroidia; order Bacteroidales; family F082; genus UBA5536. Next base: position 6,916 of record CAZQFH010000044.1, read on the forward strand.
TCCATTGATTCTGAACAAACTAAGCTTGCTGATTTCTGAAGAAGAAAAATTGATACTAAAAATGAAATCATATGCTGTGGGCTCAAAAGTCAGGTCGGAAAGATCAATCACGCTGAAATTTTGGTCTGAAAAATCGAGCTGGGCATGAAAGCTTTCTTCATCCCAACTGCTTAATACCAAACTGTCGGCTTCGAAATGACAGCTTTCCAGTTTCACAAGATCTGCATCCTGATTCAAAACCAGCTTATTGCTAAAATGCGAACCACTAAATTGTAAGCTTCCAAGTGCTTCTTCACCATCAAATTCTAAAGTTCCTGTAAAGCTACAATTCTCAATTCGGATGGGATAGCTGCCTCCAGTTGTACAATTCTCAAACACAAGATCATTGTCGCTGGTCAAATTGATACCATTCAGCCTAAGGAAATTCCAGCCTTTAAAAACCAGTTTTTGTTTTTGTCCCAACTTGAATTGCACATTGTATAAATAAAGAGAAACAGCTTGATCTTGAGGTGATTCAATCACAAATTCCTTATAGAATAACTTATCAACAAGAAATTTTTCATCGCCCGGTTGGTTGGTAATAACAACATCCTGCACAAAAATATCGCTGTCCATTTGGTTGATGAGCGTCACTAATTCCATTACGGAGATTTCAGTTGGAGCAGCTTCCAGAATCTCTTCCTCTTCTTCTTCAAAATCCTGCGCTTTAAGCCCTGCTGTTTGCAGACCAATAAAAAACAGTAACAGCAATATTTTGAGCAGCTTTTTTGTCATGTACTGCATTAGTTTTGGAGTAAATCAGTTTTCAGGTTGATTTTGATCTGGCTGTGGTCGGTATCAAAATCAAGGAGTAAATCGCCAGTATCTTTATAAAGTTTTACCTGATTGAGCGGATAGCTGAGTTGTCCGTTCGAAAGCTCAATACCTGAAAATATCTCAACACTCGCATTGCCACTTTTATAAGCCACAACCTTGATTCGCGCATTATTGCTGATTTTGATTTTGTCAAAAATAATATCATGGCCATCTGTTGTGCGAATGCTGATGATTCCTCCGGCATTTTTCATAAAACTCATTCCCCCAAAGCTGTTGTAGAATCCAGGCGCAAATTGAGCAAAAGCTGGATTATACCGGTCAAAAACCTCTTTCACCTTTTGCCCTTTTAATTCTACGGTATTGATCTGTAATAATTTGGTAGCAGCAAAGAGTCCTGCAATAGTCTTTTCATAATTTTCTTCAAGCAGGGCGTCATTTTCCGATTTCAGGTTCTCCGCAGGATCGAAACCCGCTTCCGAATCAAAGCGTTTTTCTGATTTCATATTCATGCCAGAGCTTGCAAAAAAGGATCCTGTAAGGAAAAGATTTCCTTCGGGACTTGTTTGTAATCCATAGTGCTCAAAGTTTTCTGATTCACTGTATAACCTTGCCGAAATTTTACTTCCTTTCCTATCGAAAGCGGCAGCAAACATAAAATTGGAGTTTTGATTCAGCTTGTCGAGCCCGGCTTGTGTGGCCCATTTCATGGTGCCGTCAGTGCTCATCCTCAGGATGAAAATATCGGCTCCGGGCGAGGCAGTTAAGCTTCCTTTCCCAAGTTTTATTTCATCCCTGAAAGTTCCTGCCACACTCAATAAATTTCCATTTTCAAGATGTAAGTCGTAAGCCATATTGTCATCGGTTCCTTCAAAATATTTGATCCAACGGATGTTAAAGTCTTTATCCAGTGAAAGAAGCAAGGTGCTTTTGTTTCCTGAGTTCGATGTTCTCTTTTCGTTCCCAAAATTAAATTCTGTTACAAAATAGCCGCAGGCATATGTATTTCCGGCTTCATCAAATATTAAGTCGTTCAGTCTGTCGGCTCTGTATAAACCGGCTTTGAGCAGGAGTTCGCGGATATGCAATTCCTGTTCCGATACAGTGTTAACTAAAACAAGATCTGGCGTTTGGTTTTTTACCAAAGGCATCACCAAACCAATGGGTGCACCAATAAAAGTGGGATCTGCAACAACATAGCGGCAACCTTCGTGCTCAAACCCTGCTCCTTCAAGTCCTTCAATACAAACAGCAGTAGCCATATGCCCGTCAAAAGCCAGCCCAACAACCTTCATATCGAGCAGGTTTCTGGCCAGCCAGGCAAATAATACTGAGCGGTCTTCACAATCGGAGGCTTGATAATGAAATAGCTCATCCGGAAACAGAAACTTTTCTTTTCCGAATTGCTCCTGATCGGTTTGGTATTCAAACGCATTTTGTACAAAACTCAGCAGCAATCCGGCTGCCTCTGCCTTGGATAGTTTTTTTAGATGGGGTTGTAAGGCCAGCGCAAGTGATTCTTTGGTTCGCAAATCGATTGCAGAGTTGAAATACACTGATGCATCCGTGAGCGGAAGGCTGTTGTAAAACTTCAGCAGGTTTTTGTTGTAAAATACTTCAAAGCTGTAGTTTTCACCTGCATGCTCAAAAGAAACTTTTTTAACTCCTTTTTCGAATGGGAGATTCAAAGGCCTGCGAATGGTAAGGTCGGGAATGATATCCGCTTCCGGAAATTGACCTGCATAGGTGTTGATGTCGTCGGGAGTGCCCGGAGGAAGGTAATAGGGACGATTGTCGATGAGCACAAAATTTTCACCATACCTGGTCTGCAAAGCAGGTTGCAAAACAAAAAGCTGCTCCTTATTAAAGGCAATTTTAACCAGGAAACGGGAGCGGGTAAGCAGAAACCATTCTAATAGCGCTTGCTGATTGGTGTTATCGGCTTGAATAGCCTGTGCGGTTGCTTTTACAAATTGAGTATAGGCATAATCGTTAAGGTTCAGATCTGTTTTAACTTCCTGCAGTTGGCGGATCAGGTGATTGTAATAACTTTCGCTTATGGATGACCACCATGCACTAATGCCATCAGCTGAAACATTAGTTAAAACAGTGTTTTGCAATCTTGGATCATAGGATAATTTAATAGGAGTCCCATAAAAATCAAAAGATAAATCAATTCCAACAAAATCATCAGGCTCTGATTTTTGAATGTTGGGAAGACGTGTTGAGGGTTTTTTTTGGGGTGGTTTTTGGGGTCGAATACTACTTTGTTCTTGATCCTGTAGTGTGAATTTTGGAGGTTTAACAGGTTTTGGACCTGGCTTTTTTGGTTTTCCGGCCGTCGCTTCAAAAGATTGAAATGATTTTGCCAGAAAATCGGCAAATTCGGCATCAATTTTAGTTACAAACTGATCGAATTGCTGTTGGGTTTCTTTTTCAAAGTCAGCGTATTCTTTTTCAATTTGCTTTTGAAATTCCTCAAAAGTTTGTGCCTGAAGTTGTATGCTGCCAAAAAGCGCAATTAGCAACATTACGAAAAGCGTTTTGGAGTCCTGTTTTTTCATGAACGATCGCTTTTTTAGGTTAAAAATAAGCAACTGAATCTGCATCAAGTGCCTACAGATTCAGTTGCGAAAAGCATCTTCAAAAATCAGAATTCCAGTACCTTGGAAATTTTCTGATCGTCCATGCCCGAAGTTTTCTTTAGATCTTCACGGATGATGTTCTTGGCAATTTTTAGGGCTTCTTCGGTTGAATAAGCTATTGTAACGCGTACTTCCGTGTTTTTCCCGACAGGCTTGTAAGCTTCAAATGCTGTTAAAGTTCGACCCATTTGCTGGTTCAACTTTGATTTAAACTGACCCATGGTTTGGGTAACAGATGCAGCTTCATCAGCCGAAAGTTGCTGATTGCCAATGTTTGTAGTGACCAATCCCGCAATTTCAGTTTCAATTTGTCCGGCCAGATTGATTTTGGCAACTTCATAAGCCTGCAACTTTGCAGCTGTTTGGGTTTCGCCTACCGATGTTCCATCAGCCATGAAATACTTTTTTTGACCTTTGTCATCCATTTCATAGGCCATCATCCACGACTTTTCGAGTAGCTTATCCATGGGCAGCTGTCCGGGATTCACTTTGTAGCCGTCTTTGCCAAGACGCTTGGCTTCTTTGCGGGCGTCTTTTAAGGCCTTAGCTTTCACTTCTTTTTTTAATTCTTTGCTACTTTGTGCACTAAGTTGTGTCGCAAAAAATAATAAACTCAGTACCAATAAAACAGGTACAAAAAGGTTCAACTTTTTCATTTTTTGGTTTTTTTAGGTTACAATTAATTCAATATTCCCCTTTGAATTTTCGACTCTCAAAAGTAAAACAAATGTGATCAGAATCAAAATCAGCTCCTATCACTTTTAATTTGCTACAATTTTTTTTGCTCTTCTTAAAGAAGCACTTACTTTTACAAACTTATATTTATAATATGACTTCTTTTGAGGATTTTTATATACAATGCGCCTGTTGCGAGGCTTGGTTGATAGGTAAAACGTCTAAGGTTGAGACTGTTAGTCAGTCCCTGCTTTTTTCAGACGGTATGATTATCAATGATTTGATTCCTGCGAATCCTCAAAAACTTGTGCTTTGCCCGGCCTGTGGTAAGTTTTTTTGGATTCAAAAAGAGCAGTGCCTTGATACCCTTCCCGAAGCGGAACATGAGACTGCATATCCATGGACAAGCTGGCGTTTTTTTGGTTGTAACTTGTTGGATAACAGAGGTAGAATCGCTTTGATAAACCATTATTGGCGTTCGTTGGCATTGTTAACCCCAATAAACCAGCAACAGGAAATTTGGATCAGACAGTCGTTGCTTTGGGCTTATAATGATTTGTACAGGGATGCTGAAAAATGGCAATTTGGAGATTTTTTCAAGGGTAAGGTAAGCTTGCGTTATTTATTGAGCTCCAGGTCGTTCAATAAAAGAGGTGTTGCTTTTTTTGAAGCGGAAAGGCCACGTATCAACGAAAATATTTTGGCCTTGATTCACTTATTAGAACAGGATGAAAAAGCTGAGCCTGCCATGATTGCTGAGTTATATCGTGAGATGGGTGATTTTGTGAAAGCTGCTGAGAACCTTAAAAGTATTGTGCGTAAAACGCATTATATTAATATGTTAAATAAATTTGTGCAAGCTGGAAACAGAGCTGTTTTTAAAGTTGCCGGCTGATTCTGACAAAATTGCCTCATTCTAATTTGGAATCATTATAAATTACATTTTTTTAGTCTATATCTGTTTTTTTAGCAATAAAAGTGCCTTTCATATTTTGAGTTGGTTGTGTTATGGTTTAATTTTGAGCTATGTTTTTTGTAGCTAACTGCTAAAAACAAAATTGAACCAAAACCAAACCATTATGAATCAGTTGTATATAGGGTCTTCGGATAATAACCCTGTTCATCTTAATTTAGCAATTTTACAACGCCACATTGCCTGCTTTGGTGCTTCCGGAAGCGGCAAAACAGTTGCATGCAAAGTATTATCGGAAGAACTTGCCTTGCAGGGAATTCCGATGATCATTTTTGATCCGCAAGGAGATATTGCCTCCCTTATAAATCCTGAAACAGATAATGAATTGTTGGCTTCCAAGGGATTAAATCCTGACGTGAGGCAACAGTTTTCCGAGCATACTGAAGTGTTGATTTGGACGCCCGGGAGTTCTAAAGGTTTGCCCTTGTCAATTAATCCTTTGCAATTTGAACAGGTTGCAGGTATGGACGCAGAAGATCGGCTCAGATTTTTCTCAGCTACTGCAAAAAACGTTATTGAACTTATTGGATATGATGCTGATAGCGACGATGGAAAATCGGCTGAATCTGTTTTGAGCACGGTTTTCGATTATTGTTTTCAGAAAAAGATTCACCTGGATAGCTTTGCCGGATTGATTGATTTATTGACGGATTTGCCCGAATCAGTTAATGAAATTGTCTCAAAGATCAGCAACCAAAAGGATATGCAGGAACTGATCAAAAAGTTACGTTTTTTAACGATTGGTTCACGTAAACTCATTTTTGAAACAGGTTTTCCAGCTACTATCGATGCTTTGCTTGGCCTGGGTGATCATGATACCGGAAAAACACGACTCTCGGTAATTTACCTCAATACGCTTTCAACGCAGGAAGAAAAGGAGTTTTTTATGGCTTACATTGCCCAACTACTTTACAATTGGATGCTTCAACATCCGCTTCAAAACGGTCAGGACGGCTTGCAGGCAGCCTTATATATTGACGAAATTGCGCCTTATTTGCCACCGGTTAAAATGCCATCATGTAAAGAAAGCCTGATGCTGCTTTTCAAACAGGCTCGTAAATATGGTGTTGGGTGCATGATTGCCACTCAAAATCCTGGAGATATTGACTATAAGTCAATTGCACAAATTTCGACTTATTTGATCGGTAGCCTGAAAACCAAGCAGGATCTCTCGAAAATAGAAACTCGGATTGAGTCGATGGCACCAACCAATGCCTCCGAACTCATGCAAAAAATTCCTGCACTCAAAAAAGGTTCTTTCCTTTTGATTTCGCCCGACCAAGCTAAGAAAATACAACAGCTTCAGGTGAGGTGGTTACTCACAAAGCATGATGTTATCAGCGAGGATCAGCTCAATAACCTGATTAACGATAACTGGCGCGAAAAATATCAGAAAGCCGTTGATGCTAAAGCTACTCCTTCTCAGGCTCATCAAAATGTTTTGGCCGAGGAGCAGGCTGCACAGCCTGAGCAAATAGCCAGTGATAATCAGCTTGCCGGACAATTAAACGAAGATGTATTAGTGGTCGATTTTACTTTGCACGAACGAAACCTGAACAGGGCTATTAAAACTCATCTGAAGCACAAAACACTTAATTTGATAACACTTGAAAAACTGGATTCGGCAAAATTCGACTATTATCCCTTGTTGAAGGTTAATATGTTGTTTAACAATAAAAAAGGGATCTTTAAGAGAAAAATTGAGCAGGTTCCTGTAAACCTTTATCTGGATTATAAACAGTTGAATATTTTGATGATCGAGGACAAAGCCATGCATTTTGAAGCACTAATCGACATGGATCCTCACAAAATAGATGATTTGGATGGATTGATTTTTCCGCAGACAAAAAAGCGCAGCGAGGTGGAATATGACTTTCGAAAGCTGGGAAAACGCATTGATATTGCAGATGTTAAAACCTTGCTTGAACGAAAATATGATGTTGAAGTTAAGGATGTTGGTCTGATGTTGTATCCTGTTTGGCATTGCGTGATCCAAGACAAGCAAAATGGAACCATGCGCGCATTGACTGTTGATGCCGTAATGGGTTATCCGTTATTAAATATGAATCTGTGAACGAGAAACCATAAAATGAGAATAGCATGAAACAGTTTACTTTATTAAGCATTTTCTTCTTCTTTGTGATGACTGTTTTTTCGCAAGAAACTGAAGATCCATTCGAGCAATTCAGGCAACAATCTCAGGCTGGTTTTGATCAATTTAGGGAAGAGACCAACAAACAATGGGAGGCATACGAAAAAGCCAATAAGGAAGCTTTTGAACAGTTTAAAAAAGGAATTGAGCAGCAATGGGGAGCAGGAAATTTTGTTGAATCAACCCAAACCAGCTGGGTCGAATATAGTGAAGATGGCGAAAGCCGTACTTCAGTCGATTTTGAGCAGGAAGTAGCAAGTGTCGAGATACTCATGACTCCTGAGGAAGCCAACAATGCCGGCCTGGTGAAACAAAAGATTGCTGAAGCGGTGAAAGAGCTTGCGCTTAACAAAGGCAAGACCAAAGATTACGAAACGGAATACGAAAAACCTGCACCATTATTGGACGAGCCTGTGCTGAAAGATCAGCTTCAAAATGCTGCCGGCGAAACGGTTACAGCAGAAAACCTTGAGGATTATGCGCAGGAAATAGTTGAAAAGCAGCCAATTGAAAAGGAAGTTGTAAAACCAAAACCTCCTGAACCTCAACCTCAACCTGAACCTGAGCCTCAACCTCATCCTAAGCCTCAGGAAGAAAAAGTTATTGTTAGTGTAAAAATTCCTTTGGCAACGAATAGCATTCAAACCAGAGCCTTGCGATTTTACGAAGAAGTGATAGCTTATGCAGATCGCTTTAGCCTTGATCCGGCTTTGGTGTTTGCCATTATCCACACTGAATCAAGCTACAATCCCAAAGCGAAAAGTCATATCCCTGCTTTTGGTTTAATGCAGATCGTGCCTAAATATGCAGGCCGTGATGCGTATAATTTTTTGTATAAAGAAGATAAGTTACTGAACGATAATTATTTATACGAATCTCGCAACAATATTGAATTGGGTTCAGCTTATTTGCATATGCTCATCACCCGAAGTTTTAGGAAGGTTGATGATCCGTTGAGTCGCGTATATTGTGCCATTGCAGCCTATAATACGGGAGCAGGCAACGTGAGTCGGGCATTTATCGGCACAACCAAGCTCTATCAGGCTATTCCTGAGATCAATAACTTGTCGGCAGATCAGGTTTACGAGTTTATGCGAAAAAATCTTCCTTACGAGGAAACCCAACATTATATAGAACGTGTTTCTTCACGAATGAAAGTTTATGCTGATTGGTTATCAAATTGAAAATGAAATGTATAAAAACTCAATGTTATGAAAAATTATAGGTTATTTTTTTTGATTCTACTGTTTTTAATTCAAATAAATGCAGGAGCACAAAAAATTGATTGCTTTGTATTACAAGCGCCCACTAAACAATATAACAATGTAAAAAAAATCGGTGTGATGGAGTTTTCTGGCCATAAAGACGCAGGTCAAATGCTTGCTGATCAAATTATTGCCCGACTTTTAATGGAGGATAGAGGTATTGAGGAACAACAAACCGGGTTTTTAGGTTTTGGGAAAAAAGTAGAGGGAGTAACTCACATTAAAGGATTCAAAACCAATGTTTACATTGTAATTGAACGCAATCAAATCAATGAAATCCTCAAAGAACAACGACTTGGCTTGTCCGGAGCTATTGATGAATCTACCGCAGCCAAAGTGGGTGCTATTTTAGGCCTTGACGCCATCATTCTGGGTGATGTCAAGTATGAGAAAAAAGAAGATAACACCTCAAAAAAGTACACCAAACTGGATGGATCAACTTATAACAAAAATTGTAAAATCAGAAAAATTACCACCAATGCCAGCATGAAGATCGTGGAAGTATCCTCGGCAGAGATTATTGGGGTAGAGACTGCAGCCAATGAGAGTGAGGATAAAAAGTGTGATGACGAACGTGCTGATATAGCAAATTATAATCAACTGCTGAATAATGCACTCAGCCAGACAGCTAAGCAATTTGTAAACTATTTTACACCTGGTTATACTATGGTTCGCTTTGAGATGGAGAAAATCAAACTAAAAGATTTAAAAAAGCAAGCGGAGCAAGCGGGCGAATACCTCGAAAACGCCAATCTCATGCAGGCATTCCCGCTTTTAGTGGCTATTTATGAGGCTGACAGCTATAATCCAAAAGCTGCTTACAATGCTGGGATCATTCACGAAATGACTGGCTTATATGATGATGCTGTAAATTATTATCAAATTGCCAGTCAGCTCGAGCCTTCAAATCAACTTTATGCTGATGCTTTGAAGCGTGCCGAAGGAGGCGTTCAAACCCTGGCTTTCCTGGAAAGTATCGGAAAACCAATAGAAACTTATTCGTTTTCCGGAACAGGTGATGCGCTTGCTGAAAGAATCGTGCTAAAAGGTAAAAGCGCTGACCGTGTGGATGTTTATGAGTTTCCGGATAATAAATCTGAGGTTATTGCAAAAATTCCTGGAGGACTTGAATTTGTTGTGATTGAACGCCAAGGTGATTGGTATCGTATTAAGCTGATTAACAGTAAAGAAGGTTTTGTACATAAAAAAGATGTGAACTGATAATTACCGGTTTATGAAAAAGTTTAGCTGTTTTATCCTGTTATTTCTTCCTGTTCTGTTGCTGGCTCAAGCACCGCAGTGGATTGATTATTCCTGGCGCACATCCACTTATCCTGAACAGGATTATTTTATGACTTTTATTTCTGGTGAAGTGTCAGAAAAACTGGATGCCAAGTCGTTATTGGATGAATATGAAGAACAGGCAAAAGCTGCCTTGATTCAACAAATTCAGGTGAGTTTGCAGGCTGCTACAGATTATCAGGTTGCTAATGTTGATGCAGCGAGCACTGAAGCCTTCAGGATGCGTTCGCAGTCTTTGTCAAAAGCTCAAATAACGGGTTTACGCACAGAACGTTATCACGATCGTAAAAAATCATTGACCTACGCCATTGCCTGGGCAAAGAAATCTGAGCTTAAGTATTTCTACAGAAATGCAGTGAGTCGCTTGATGGAACAGATTAAAAACCAGAAACTCACGGCTGATAATTTACGATCCAAAAACGACCAGCAACAGGCTTTAAAAACTTATTATGAAACCATGCCTGTGTTTACTGAACTTGAGGAGGCTCAATTTATTCTGCTGGCATTAGAGCTTGTAAATGAATCAGATACGCGACTTAAGGAAAGCTATGATCTGCTAACGGCTGTAAAAAGCGCCATCACTGATTTGCAACAAAGCGAAAAAGCCAGCATTGATGATTTGGGTTATTTCATGGCTTATGGATTGTTTTTGCAATTGGGTAATGTGCAATCGCCAGTTTACCTGCAAGCTTTTGCTTTTGAGAATTCCGGACTACTTTCGGAATTTTCTGAAAGATTCAAAACAGCTTTATCAAGCGGACTTGTCAGGGCTGGTGATTACCAGGTTTCGGCTTATCCAAAAAGCACTGCCGTAAATATTTCAGGATCGTACTGGAAAGAGGGAGAATCGATTAAGGTGAATGCTGTTGCCCGGCAAGATGGGCAGGCAAAAGCCGCTGCAGAAGTGAGTTTGCCTGTTCAGTGGCTGCGCGACAGGGCTGTCAATTGGGTTCCGGAACCATACCTTAGAATCAGTCAGCTTGCAGACATTAAACTGCAGGCTGCAAATCCGCAACAGGAAGCCCGTGCCGGACGACCATTACCTGAGCCGCTAAAAGTTAGAGTGCAGCGTGCGACCGAATCGCTGACCGAGGTGCCTTTGGTTTTTTATTTGCAGGATGAAACGGTTGGAAAAGCAGCTACAAATCAGAACGGACTCGCCGTTTTGCCTTTTACTGCACAACAAGCTGATCGACAAACTCAAATTGTTTTGGCAAAGCTTGATTTGAATGCTTTTATAGGTGGTGAACCAGAGCCTGCTTTTTTGAGTCAGCTCGAAAAACAGTATCCCATAGCACCTGCCCGCTTTATGATTAAAGTTGCTCCGCTGACTATTTTTGTCCAAAGCAGCGAAAAAGGTCATTATGGTAATCAGTTGGATATTAACCTATTGGAGCCAACTTTAAAAGAAGCCCTGGCCGAAAGGGGTTTTGCTTTTACCGACCAATTGAACGAAGCTGATTTGTTAGTAGAAATTGATGCGAAAGCCCGCAATGGATCAAATGTGCAGGGCATTTATTTTGGCTTTGTGGATGCCAGTGTATCGGTGATGGATCTTGCTGATGGAAGGGAAATCTGGAAACAGAGCCTCAGCAGTATCAAAGGAGGCGGTGCCGATTTCAACAGGGCAATTATCAAGGCGTATGAGATGGCAGCTCAAGAACTAAGAGCAGCCATGCCAGATAAAATTAAGTGAGTTTTTTAAAGTCAATTTGATTTCGGCGAGTCAATCAATTCCCTGATTACCACCGAAGCGCAATAACAGCCAAAAATGGCTGGCATATAGGATATTGTGCCAACAGTGGAACGTCGGTTTTGGTTAGTTGTTGGTTTTTCAATTGATGATTTGGCAACAGGTTCAGCGGAATAAACAGTAGTGAATCCCTCGCGAATTCCCAATTTGTGTAGCCGTTTACGGATGTAAAAAGCCAGCCTGCAATGTTGGGTCTTGCTGATGTCAACAATTTGAATTAGCATCGGATCCATTTTTCCGCCTGCACCCATCGAGCTAACGGTTTTCAGTCCTTTTTGTAAAGCATTTACCAACAGGAAAACTTTGGGTGAGAGCGAATCAATGGCATCAACCACATAATCAAAGTGCTGCGAAAGCAAGTCGGGTATTTTGTCGTCTTTGATAAATGTAGTTACTTGCTCAATTTCAATTTGTGGGTTAATATCTTTCAAACGCTCAGCCATTAATGCTGTTTTAGCTTTAGCCTCGGTGCTTTGCAATGCCAGCAATTGCCTGTTTCGATTGCTTGCCTGAATAATATCGCCATCGACTAATGTAAGTTTGCCTACACCAGCTCGAGCAAGCTGTTCGGCTGCATAAGCGCCTACACCTCCAAGCCCGGCTACCAATACATGGCTTTTAGCCAATAGTTTAAGATTTTCTTCACCCAGCAAAAGTGCTGTTCGTGATTGCCATTCAGGGATCATTTTTTGCGATTGAAAAACAGTCGGTGAAATTACGAAAGATTTGCGCTTTCAAGTATTCAGTATTGACCTTTAAAAGTTTGGAGGCTTGTTCGTATATTTCCTCAATGGAATAGGTTTGCTGATCATCCGTTTCAAAAAATAACCTGGAGAGTGGAATATGCTGAATAGAAAGGCTGATTTTACTTTTCGGATTGAACAAAGCAGCCCCGATTGAAAGATGTATATTTTTACTAATTAATTGATTTGCCAGAGTTTGGTTGCCTTCAAAACCATGAATGATCCAGCAGCCTTCGGGATGCTTTTTGCGCAAGGCTAATAATTCGCTGTAAGCCCTAACGCAATGAATAATAAGCGGAAGCATGAACTTTTCTGACAATTCAATTTGTTTTTTTAAGATTTGTTGCTGAATTTCAAATGGGGTGTAGATAATTTTATCAAGTCCGCTTTCGCCAATGGCAACGATTTGTTTTTGCTTTGCCAGTTCAATAAGTTGATGTAGCTTTTCATCAATGTGTCCGTCCTTTATTTTCCAGGGATGTAATCCACAGCTTAGGAGTGAATTATGATCTGGAAATGATTCACCGGCATGGATACTACGAATAGCAGTTACTTTTTTTTCACCACAATCATAATGGGTGTGTACATCGATTAATGTTTGATTGCCCATCTTGCAAAGTTAGTTCAGATCTGATAAGTAATTTATACCGCTTTCTAAATTACGTAGTTCTTTGTTTTTTTTGTTAATTATTTAACGATGCTTAATACACATGTATTAACTTTGGTCTCGATAACCACATGAGTTTAAAATTTCTAAATTCCTCATAAAATGGATGTTGAAATACTTTCGCGCATACAATTTGCTTTCACAATTTCTTTCCACTACATCTATCCGCCTTTGAGCATCGGTTTGGGCTTGATAATGGTGTTGATGGAAGGCATGTACCTACGTACAAAAAATAAACAATACGAGCAATTGGCACGTTTCTGGATCAAAATATTTGCCATTACTTTTGGTCTTGGGGTGGCAACTGGTATTGTGATGGAATTTGAGTTTGGAACCAATTGGGCGACTTACTCCCGCTATGTGGGCGATGTTTTTGGCTCGGCCCTGGCTGCGGAAGGCATATTTGCTTTTGCCCTTGAGAGTGGGTTTTTGGGCGTGTTACTTTTCGGATGGAACAGGGTAAAACCCGTTGTGCATTTCATTGCAACTGTTGGAGTTTGGTTTGGCTCCATGTTTTCTGCTGTTTGGATTGTGGTGGCCAACAGTTGGCAGCAAACACCTGCAGGTTTCGAGATTGTTGGTGAGGGTCTGAATGCCAGAGCCGAGATCACCGATTTTTGGGCGATGGTTTTTAATCCCTCCAGCGTAGATCGCATCCTGCATGTTTGGATTGGTGCTTTGATTGCCGGTGCTTTTCTGGTGATGAGTGTTCATGCCTGGTATTTTTTAAAGGGACGTTATACCGTGCTATCAGAAAAAGCATTTAAAATTGCGTTGCCAGTTGCTGCTTTGTTTTCTGTATTGCAATTGGTTACCGGACACAGCTCCGCTAATGGCGTGGCAGTAAATCAGCCGGCAAAACTTGCTGCTTTTGAAGGGCATTATAATACAGAAGATCAAGCAGATCTATATATTTTTGGATGGGTTGATCATGAAGAGCAGAAAGTAATCGGACCTTATGTACCTGGAGGATTGAGCTTTTTGCTGGATGGCACTTTCAACACTAAAGTGAAAGGCCTCAATGATTTTCCACAAGATGAAATTCCAACACAGGTGAATGCCGTGTTTCAGTTTTATCACCTTATGGTGGCTTTTGGCTTGTATTTTATAGGCCTCACACTATTTGGCCTGTTCCTTTGGTGGCGTGGAAAATTATTTGAATATCGCTGGTTGTTATGGGTTTTTGTGTTCTCGGTAATATTGCCACAGCTGGCCAATCAATTTGGCTGGTTTGCTGCCGAAATGGGTCGTCAGCCCTGGGTGGTTTATGGCTTGTTGCGAACCTCTGACGCTTTATCAGCTGTTGTAACTGCAAATCAGGTCTTGTTTTCATTGATCATGTTCACACTAATTTACGCCTTACTATTCGTATTATTCCTTTACTTGATGAACAAGAAAATACAGGCTGGTCCTTACGACGAAAGCAATACCGAAAGCAGACCTTTGCAGGAAGGAATGGCAGAATCGTTCAAATGATAGTAATCAGCTGGATTAGCTTCAGAGCAGTTTTTAAAGATTTATAAAACTTATACAATTGACTTAAAATAAAGATATTATGGCTACATTTTTAGGAATAGATTATCCAACACTTTGGTTCTTAGTTGTTGGAGCATTGTTTTCGGGTTATGCCATCCTGGATGGTTTCGATCTGGGAGCAGGAGCCTGGCATTTGTTTTTTAAAAAGGAAGAAAGCCGACGCATTGCATTAAATGCTGTTGGCCCTGTTTGGGATGGTAACGAAGTGTGGCTGGTTATTGGCGGAGGCGCTTTGTTTGCCGGATTCCCAATACTCTATGCCTCGATGTTTTCGGCTATGTATATCCCGTTTATGCTTTTTTTGGCCGTATTGATTTTCAGAGCAGTTTCCATCGAGTTCAGAAGTAAGGAGAAAATGAAATGGTGGCGCAATACCTGGGATATTTCTTACAGTGCTTCAAGTATTTTGATGGCCTTGCTGTTGGGTGTGGTGGTCGGAAATATCTTGTGGGGAGTTGAATTGGGTCCCAACCATAATTTTACAGGTCATTGGCTCGATTTTCTTAATCCCTATGCTTTGCTGGTTGGTGTAACTACAGTCGCGCTGTTTATGATGCATGGCGCTATTTATCTGGCTATGAAAACAGAAGGGAAGCTATTTGCTAAAGTCAACACTTTGCTAAAGCGTTCAATTATTTTCTTCATTGTATCCTATAGTATTGTAACGCTTTTCACGCTTATTTATCTGCCTCACCTAACAGATCGCTTGTACGAAAATATCGCCTTGTTTGTTGTTCCATTATTAGCTTTTCTAAGTATTGCCAATGTGCCACGTCTTGTAAGCAAAGGCAAATATGTGATGGCATTTTTATTTTCTTCACTTACCATGAGCTTTTTGTTGATACTGGTAGCCCTCGAACTCTATCCGGTTATGATCATGTCAACTGTTGACCCGGCATATGATATCACAGTTTATAATGCGGCATCTTCAGAGAATTCACTTCGGATTATGTTGAATATAACAGCAATCGGCGCTCCGATGGTTATTTTTTACACCATTTTTGTGTATAAAACTTTTTGGGGAAAGGTTAAACTTGACGAGACGAGTTATTAATCAACAATTTATTTTTTGCACGTTTATTTAACAACCTTATACTTAGTTTCTAAAGGGAATACCCGTTTGAGCCATCCCGGAATGAGAAATACGCCAATAAATAGGTAGGGATAATAAGTTATCAGACGCCAAAGTAAGGCCAAAGGCACAGCCCAGGCCAGATTGGGAATCAAGTCGCCCAGAAAATCTGAAAAAATGAACTCCGCGATACCGCTGCCACCAGGCGTAGGACTCACCAATAAAATAATCCACATGGTGAGCTGCCGGGCATAGATCAGCAAATGATCGAAAAAACTGATATGGCTGAAAAAGAATGCCATAAACATGAAGTTTACAACCCAATAACGTCCTGTCCAGGAGAGTATCGTTGCCAGAAAGGCTTTGGCCCAATAGGCAAAACTTTTCCCTTTAAGCGCATGTGAAGTGATAATAAGTTGGTTGGATAGTTTTCTTACGCGCATTCTGAATCTTCTCAAAAATGGCAACAAAAAAACAAACGACAGCAACCACTTAAAGAAATAGGGATTGAAAAATAAGGTATAAGTAAGAATGAGTGTGTAAATCAGGATAACACCATAACCGAAAAATAGCGCAAGCTTAACACCGGCAGCAAAGTCAACCCCATCAGGTGGAAAAATCTGATTTCCAAATAGCAGGTACATCACCGGGATCATTAAAATGAAAAACACTTCATCCAAAAAAATAGCTGTTAAAATAACAGCAGTACTTTTTCCGGAGTTGATACCTTCTTTATAAAGCACAAAAATTGCAGGTCCCGTTCCGCCTACAACCGAAGGCGAAATAGCTGAGCTGAATTCCCACAGCATAATCACTTCAAAGGCTTGCTTCCAGCTTAACTCGCCATCCGTCAATACTTTGATACGAAACATATAAGCTACATCACGAACGCCCATCATTAACAAGGCGATCGCCATCCAGAAAAACGAGGCAGATGTCCAATTGAAAAATGAAAAAGCTTCCGGATCAAAGTTGTTGTACAACATCCACGATGCCACACCTAATCCAATGATTATCGGATAAATAATACGACCCGGACGTAAACTTTTGCGGATGTCGGACATGAAAACTACTTTTTTTGCAAAATTACGAATTCCTGCTTGCTGTTGTTAAATTTCAATAAAACTTTGATAGCTAAATTGTTAAACAATATTAACATCACATAATACCGACAAAATGGCATTAAGAAATAAATGAAAGCGTCAAAATGGCTTGATTTAATACGTGATGTAATGGCATTGCTAATCTGGTACAGGATTTGAAAAGCGAAATGTGTAAAAAATTTATTGAAATTAACTTAATTAAGGAGGATACAACATGAACTTAATCAGATTTAATCAGCATCCTGTAAACATGCTCAACGAATTAATGGAAGACTTTGATCGCAATTTGCTTGGCCGCCAAACCGGACGCCAGATGATGACACCTGCAGTGAATATTCGCGAAAATGAAGATGGCTTTGTTTTGGAAATGGCTGCCCCTGGCATGCAGAAAAGCGATTTCAAAATCAACCTCGACAACAATGTTTTAACACTTTCTTCTGAAAAACAGGAAGAGAAGGAAGAAAACACTGAAAAATTCAGCCGCAGAGAATTTAATTATGGCATTTTCTGCCGTAGCTTTAGCTTACCAAAGACCATCAACCTCGATAAAATCAAGGCAGATTACAAAGATGGTATTCTTTCCGTAAGTCTCCCAAAACGAGAAGAGGCTAAAGTTGCTGTGAACAGACAGATTGAGGTGGCTTAACAACTAACGGAAATCAAAAAAAAGGAAGCGCGACATTTTGTTGCGCTTTTTTTATTTCTAAAAACATTGTTGTCCGGTAAAATACAAATAAAGTCACTCAATCGCTGTAATAATGCCGTCCCTAAGGACTTGGGATAATCAGGGGTAACTTTTTATTCAACCCATATTTTGTCCCTATCGGTACTGTCCCGTTAGAGACAAAATATGGGTAGTTAGCCCTTTAGAATTCAGGAAAAAGTCCCTAGGGACGACATTATAATTTTCCTGGACAACAGTGTTCTAAAAAAAAGAAATAGCTGTTTTTATGTCAAAATTGACGGGATACAATAGAAGTGGCATGCATATTTTTTTTAATTTTAACACGAGAAAATTATGAAATGAACCAATTTATAACCAGCCTCTTTTTCATCTTGTTTTTGTGTTCTTATCCCCTTGCAGCTCAGGATACTGAGCAAGATTTTCTGGATGCTGTTAACGCTGCAGCGGTGAAACAGGATACCCTCGCACTTTCAAGAGCCTGGTACAAATTAGGACGTTTTTATGATCAGAATGAAATGCTCAACAAGAGCAACCTTGCTTTACAAAAGGCATTGTTTTGGGCGCAGTTGTCGGAAAAGAATAATGCTATTGCGGCCGTATCTAATTATATGGCAGCTAATTATAGTATGTTAGGCAAGGTGGATTCTGCCTATAAATATTATCATATTGCCTTGTCGGCTGTGCAAAAAGATGGAGATAGCCTTAAAATGGCTGTCATCCTGATGAATATGAGTGATGATTTGGCAACAAATGCTCAGTTCGTTCAGGCTGTGGATCATGCACTCAGAGCAATCCGGATTAAAGAACAAAATGGCGATTCCTCAAACCTGTCTTTCTTTTATCAAAAAGTCGGTGAGATATACAAACAGGCTGGTGAGTTCGATAATTGGGAACGATACGTGCTAAAGGCTTATCAGTTAAGGAAATGTATGGATTGTGCTGATGTAAAAGCTTTGGCTGCTATTTACAACGATCTGGGTGGATTAGCCGAGAAGAAGCAGCAATATCAGTTGGCATTGAACTATTACGATACCCTTACAGCTATTGGAAAGGAGCATGAATATCCCAACGCTGTTGGAACGGCACTTATTAATATTGCGCAGATTTATAAGCTTCAGGGTGAAGTGGATAAAGCATTAGAAACGGCTCAGGAAGCGATACAGTATAGAATCGACTCGCCTTACAAAAATATTATTACGAATAATATGCTGGCCGATCTTTATTTATTGAAAGGTTCAGCAGATGAGGCACTTGTGTTTGTGAGCAAAAGCCTTCGCATTCCTGAAATAGCTCATTATCCAGAGGAAAAGATGCGGACGCAATACTTACGCTATCAAATTGCCAAAGCACAAGAGGATTTTGAAAAGGCCCTGTTATGGCATGAAGCTTATGAATCGCTATCAGATTCGCTTCGAAATAAAGAGGTGCGATCGCAAATTTTAGAAATGGAATTGGCCTACGAAACCGAAAAAAAAGAACAACGTATTGCACTGCTTACAGTCGAAAACCAACTTAAAAATCAAAGGATAAAGATTGGTTTGGTGCTGTTGGTGGTGTTGGTAGTGATTATTTTTCTGGTTATATATATTTTGATTAACCGTAAAAAACAGGCTGCACTCATTGAAAACAGTCTGAAACAGCAAGTTTTGCGCACGCAAATGAATCCTCATTTTATTTTTAATGTGCTGGGATCGATTCAAAATTTTGTGATGAACAACGAAAAGAATGCAGCGGTAAGTTATCTTTCACAATTTGCTTCACTCACAAGGGCAACGCTTAATAATTCGGCTGGTGAATCCATTGCCTTAGCAGATGAAATTAGCATGCTGCAAAACTATGTGGAGCTCGAAAGAATGCGCAAAGAAAATAGTTTTGATTATCAGTTTATCATTGATCAAGACATTGAGGTTGATATCATTCAAATTCCTCCTATGTTGGTTCAACCTTTTGTTGAAAATGCTATCAAGCACGGTTTTTCAGGAATTCCTTACAAGGGACTGCTGAAATTGAAGATTGCAGATCAGGGTGATCAAATTGTTTTTACTATTGAAGATAATGGACAGGGAATGGCTTCCAAAACTGCTGTTAACAAGGCTTTTCCTTCGATGGCTATGGAAATTTTCAACAAAAGACGCAAACTGATTCAACAGAAATACAAAAAGGATTTCAAATTCGAAATGATTAACCTAAAAGACAATGATCCTGCTTTGTCGGGGGTCTGCGTCACCATTCATATCCCTGTACTCAATGATGATTAGTGCTGTAATAATAGAAGACGATCCGGGTGCGCAAGCTGTTAATGCACAACTGCTTGCTGATTACTTTCCTGAAATTGAACTGCTTGGCAAGGCCGATTCAATTCAGTCGGCCAATAAACTAATCAAGTCGGCTTCGCCTGATTTGGTATTGCTCGATATAGAACTTACGGATGGATCAGGCTTTGAATTACTTCAGCAATTGCAGCCTTATCAGTTTAAGCTTGTCTTTATCACTGGCTTTAACGAGTTTGCGATTAAGGCTTTTAAATACAGCGCACTCGATTATTTACTCAAGCCAGTAAATCCGGGAGATTTTCAGGAGTCTGTTCAACGGGCTGTAGATCAGATAAGTAATCACGATGACAAAAGCGCACAGTTTGAGGTCTTAATGCAGGCTTTCAACCAGCAAAGCCATCATAAAAAGCTTGTCCTCAAAACGACTGAATCGCTTCATGTCGTTGATATCGAGCAGATCGTTTTTTGTAGAAGCGATAACAGCTATACAACTTTTTATTTCAAAGATGAGCCAAATATCCTCGTATCGCGAAGCTTGAAAGAATACGAAAGTCTGTTGGCTCATCATGGCTTTTTTAGGGCACATCAATCTTATCTGGTCAATCTCAATCAGGTAGGTAAGCTCAATAAAAGTGATGGGGGTTTCCTCATTATGAGCAACAAACTCGAAGTTCCGATTTCATCGCGACAAATGAAGCGTTTGGTAACTATGTTGGAGCAATTGTAATGCTCTTCCTGCGATTTTGCTGCGTTTTCAAGTTCAGTTCAAGCGAATTCAAATTCATTAATTTTTACGAATCCTTGCATTTTATCTTTACAAAAAAATTAAAATGCTTAACGATCATCGTATTGTGCTTCATACGATAGATGCCATTCATCTGGTTAATACCAGCGATATTTTGTTTTGTAAATGCGATAACAGCTCAACTGCCTTTTACCTTAAAAATGGTGCACCAATTGTCGTTTCGCGTGGCATAAAAGAATTTGAACTGCAATTGGCCGACTCGGGTTTTATCAGGACACATCAGTCGTTTCTGGTCAATAGGGATCATATTACTTCTGTGTGCAAAGCCAATAATTATTCCCTGATTTTATCTGATAAAACACAAATTCCTGTTTCTACCAGAAAGCGAAAGGAAATCTTGCAAATTCTTACTGAGAAATAGCGAATTCAAGCCGAAAAGCATCGCAATCAAATTCAGAAAATTATTCCTGTGAAAGCGCTATACATTTGCTGGAGTTAGCACACATCAAACACTTTGATGTTGAAAATTAAATCAAACGTTAAAACAATTAAACAATGAAAAAAGTAATTTTTAAAGCGACTGTAATTTTAACTGCTTTCCTGATTGTATTGGGATCGTGTAGTAAAAAAAGTGATGAAACCCCAATAACACCTGGTCAGTTGGGAGGCAAATTTAAACTGGTGATAAATGATGTGCTCATCGCCGAAGAAACAACAGATGAAGTTGGAATGTTGGGCGATTTGATTACAGTAGCAAGAGATGAGACCTTAAATATTGTAATTGGCAATGTGCCTCATACGGTTGGTGGCGAAACAACAATTAGTGACGATGAAGACGCTGCTTCAGTATCTATTTCCGGCACAAATATCTTGAATACTGATGGCTCGGGAGAAGTATATTTTTCGATAAGCGGCACATTAAAGCGTGAATCTGATTCTAAAGTTTCTTTTCAGGGTACATGCAGCCGTTTTGGCGATGCTCAGCTATATACGTTTAGTGGTTATGCCGAATCGGAAGCTTTTAAAGTGATATAATCAATATTCAAATCACGCTGAAATTAAGCCCGCAGATTTCGCAGATTTCGCAGATTTAGCAGCTGTAAATAAAAAAAGATCCGCGATAATCTGCGCGATCTGCAGGAGAAAAACATACGCAATACTTTAATAACCAAATCAAACAGAAAGCGTTTAATGAGAAATAATCAATATTCAAATCACGCTGAAACTAAGCCCGCAGATTTCGCTGATTTTCGCTGATTTAGCAGCTGTAAATAAAAAAAGATCCGCGGTAATCTGCGCGATCTGCGGGAGAAAACACACGCAATACTTTAATAACCAAATCAAACAGAAAGCGTTTAATGAGAAATAATCAGTATTCAAGTCACGCTGAAATTAAGCCCGCAGATTACGCTGATTTACGCAGATTTAGCAGCTGTAAATAAAAAAAGATCCGCGATAATCTGCGCGATCTGCGGGGGAAAAACGTACGCAATACTTTAATAACCAAATCAAACAGAAAGCGTTTAATGAGAAATAATCA
>CAZQFH010000045.1:0-28623 GCA_964592595.1 uncultured Lentimicrobiaceae bacterium
AATGAGAAGCCAGTTTGGTTTTAGGTGACATTCCCAAAGATCAGAATATTTACCAGATAATTTATGTGCCAGATATACAGGAAGTAAAGCCCTTTCTTTGGCGAGTAATTCAAGGTTATTCTTAATAATTCGAGATCATATTTACGTTTTGATATTCTTTTAAAGTCTTTTTTAAAAGACCCTGTGTATAATATCGCAAACATTACTCATTGAGCTGATTAAACAATTCATCGACATTTTCTGCGTAAAAGACTTTCTTGTTTTTTACATCATCAATGGCTTTTAAAGTTTCTTTATTTGGAATTTTTTCAAGCGATATAGAACTGCCTTTTTTTGCAATTTCCTTAATCAACCCAAGTAAATAGTGGGCTTCCCTGCTTTTTTCATCAAACTTAATGATATAGGTACTCATCGTAAAGGTATTTTTAAAAAAATAGTTTAATTCCTGATTTCAATCAACAACTCAAAGGATTGATAAAAATTACTACGTTTTTTAAACCTGTTAAAGTTGCACCTGGCTGTTCAATAAAGCAAATTTATTGTTTTAGGTTAACTTCATCTGGTAAAAATGATGCTGTTTGCATAGCCAAGTTCTTTAAGTAATCATTTTTCAAATAGGCTAAAACCTCAATAATTATCATATAAAGAGGAGGTTATAAGCAAAGTAAGTCGCTCCATTGTTCCTTGATTTAATTTATTTTTAGTATATTTGTGGCAATACGTCATTTTTTTATGGCTCATTTGCCCTATATCAACAATAAAAAACATCAAATCTGTTGATGAGCAAATCTGAAAATGAATCACCGGAATATTTGGTTTATCTTAAACTGAAGTATTTCTGGTCGTATTAAACGCAGTATGATTGAAAAATTAAAACCTACAATTCTTTTTAAATATGGCGGCAACGCCATGACGAATGACAAACTAAAACTTGAAATTCTTACAGCAATTACAAAGCTAAAATCAGATGGATTTTTGATTGTAATTGTGCATGGCGGAGGCCCTTTTATTGAAAAAGCACTTACAAACGCCAAAATCGTTTCTGAATTTATTGACGGTCACCGTAAAACCACTACCGAAGCTTTACAACACATCGAAATGGCGCTTAAAGGCCAGGTTAATGGCAGTTTGGTGAGTTTAATCAACAAACTTGGTCATAAAGCTGTTGGTCTTTCGGGTAAGGATGGGCGTTTTGTAACAGCTATTAGAAGAGTATATCAACGAAAAATTGCCGATAAAACTGAAATGGTTGATTTGGGACAAGTGGGCGATGTGCTTGAAATCGATACAGGCTTGATTGACCTCCTGCTTAAAAATGATTATATTCCCGTAATTACCTGTTTGGCAATGGATAAGGAAGGTAATGACTACAATATCAACGCGGATATGTTTGCTGGCGAACTGGCCGGAGCGCTTCAGGTGCGGGATTACATCATCCTCACCGACGTAGATGGCCTTTTCCGGGATAAGGATGATCCGAAAACTATCATCCGTGATTTGCATCTGTCAGATATTAAGTCGCTTATCGATCAGAAAGTAATTCAAGGCGGGATGTTGCCAAAGCTCGAATCTTGTTCAAAAGCACTTACTAAAGGCGCGCAATCAGCAAAAATTATCAATGGCACAAAACCCGATTTGATTGCAAAACTTGGGAAAGAATTTAGAATCGGAACAAGCATAAAACTTTAATATTCAATGAATTTTAATACTACTAAACAGTATCTGGAAACAGATGCCAATCACTATTTACAGGTTTTTAAGCGCTATCCGCTTGTCCTTGAAAAGGGCGAAGGAGCAAAAGTTTGGGATACCGATGGAAAAACCTACATCGATCTGCTGGCCGGAATTGCAGTAAACAGTCTGGGTCATGCCCATCCAAAGCTGGTGAAAGCCATCAGCGAACAAGCGGCAGAGCTGATGCATGTGTCCAATTTTTTTCTTAGCAAACCACAGGCACAGCTCAGCAAAAAACTAGCTGAAATCTCTGGACTGGAACGTGTTTTTCTCTCAAACAGCGGTGCTGAATCCATAGAAGGTGCTATTAAACTGGCTCGAAAATATGCGCACACCAAAAAGCACGACGCCAGAATCATCTATATGAGCGGGTCGTTTCATGGCCGCACTCTAGCCACTTTAGCTATGGGAAGCCCAAATTATCAGGAAGGTTATGCACCTGTTCCGGAAGGATTTTTGGAAACACCTTTTAACGATTTGGAAGCCTTAAAGGCAAATATTGACAACGAAACAATAGCGATCATTTTGGAACCCATTCAGGGTGAGGGCGGTATTAATATAGCTGAAAAATCATTTTTATCAGGAATCCGCCAACTTTGTGATGAGAAGGATATCTTGCTGATAATGGATGAGATACAAACTGGGGTTGGTCGCACAGGGTACTGGTTTGCTAAAGATTATTTCGGCATTCAGCCCGATATTATGACGCTGGCCAAAGGCCTGGGAGGTGGATTCCCGATAGGTGCTATTTTATGCAATAAAAAAGTGAACGATGCCATGCATTATGGCGGTCACGGAACTACATTTGGAGGCAATCCACTGGCTTCAAAAGCTGCGCTTACAGTGCTCGAAACTATTGAATCAGAAAATATTATGCAATCAGTCTCCCAAAATGGGAAGTGGTTGTTGCAACAATTTGAAGCCTTGAATCATCCAAAAATCAAAAGTATCCGAGGGCTTGGGTTAATGATTGGTATCGAATTCGATTTTGATACCAAAGCTCTTGTTGCCGAATTGCTCGAAAAGGGCGTAATGGCCAACAGTACAGCTGGTAATGTACTGAGGATCGTTCCGCCATTAATTATCTCAAAGGCTGAATTGGAAGAAGCCTTCACTATTATCAAAGAAACACTCAAAAAATACTAAAATGAAATTGAAAAAAGTAGGAATTGTTGGCGCTTCAGGCTACACCGGTTCAGAACTTACACGCATATTAGCACAACATCCGCAAGTAGAAATTAGTGCAATTACTTCCGAAAGCCACAGCGGAAAAGCTTTTTCGGACTTGCATCCCTTTTTTCGGGGCATTGTGGATCAGAAACTGATTTCGGCCAACGAAATTTCGGGTATGGAACTCAATCTGGTTTTTTTGGCGCTGCCACATGGCGTTTCGATGGAATATGTACAAAAATTTGAACACGAAGCGTTCCGTATTATTGATCTTTCGGGCGATTTCAGGCTAAACGATCCGGATACTTATGAACAATGGTATGGTAAAAAACACAGCTTTACCGAAGCTTTTGAAGGTGCTGTTTACGGATTACCGGAATTGTTTGCTGACCAGATTAAAAATGCACGTTTGGTGGCTAATCCGGGTTGTTATCCCACTTCGGCTATTTTGCCGCTGGCGCCGCTTGTTTCAGCTGGTTTAATTGATCTCAGCAGAATTATAGTCGATTCAAAATCTGCCGTTTCCGGTGCCGGGATTAAACCTAAAGAGGCAAACCTTTTTTCGAATGTGAATGACAATTTTAAGGCTTATGGATTGAAAAAACATCGCCATACCATCGAAATCAGACAAATTTTGGATCGCTTTTCCGATGAGGAAACAAGCTTGCAGTTTACACCGCATCTTTTGCCTGTCGATCGTGGCATTTTATCTACAATTTACGTACAGCCCAAATACAACATCGAGCTGGCGCTGTTGAAGCAGCTTTACCAGAATTTTTATGCCAACAAACCATTTGTTCGCCTTTGCGAAAACCCACCCGCCATTAAGGACGTGCGCGCCAGCAACTATTGTGATATTTTTGTGGACTACGACCCGCTAACGAATAACATTATCATAGTGAGTGTAATTGACAACCTGGTGAAAGGTGCTGCTGGTCAGGCTGTTCAAAATATGAATATCATGTTTGGCTTCGACGAAAGGCAAGGACTATCTCATATTCCAATCCACCCTTAAGCAAACGCCAAAAGATAAATCTGAATCAAGAATTTAAATCGAAATAACAACACCAAAATGATTAAAAATATCACAAACGTAACAGGAATTGAATGCTGGGGAGCGCACACGGGTGTAAAGTCGCTTCGCCGCGATTTAGCATTGATTTATTCTACTGTACCAGCCAGTGCTGCCGGGGTTTTTACCCGCAATCAGGTGGTGGCTGAGCCCGTAAAAGTTTCAAAAAGAAACATCAAAATCTCCAAAGGAATTGCGCAGGCGATCATCATCAATGCCGGTAATGCCAATGCCTGCACGGGTGAACAAGGTCGGTTGGCTGCCGAAGCCATGGTAGCTGCCACTGCCGATGCACTCAAATTGAAAAATGAACATGTTTTGGTAGCTTCCACAGGAATCATTGGAGAACCTTTTCCAACAGATGATGTGCTTGCTGGCATCAAAGAAGTGGTGCCAAAACTGAGTAATAAATCAAGCGCTGGTTCTTTTGCTGCAAATGCCATTTTAACCACTGACACCTTTGCCAAAGAAGGATTTATTGAATTTGAACTGGATGATTGTGAGGTCAATATGGGTGGAATTGCCAAAGGCTCTGGTATGATTCATCCCAATATGGGAACCATGCTCGCCTTTATCGCAACAGATGCTGCTATTACACCCGAATTACTGCAAAATGCACTGCATGAGGTTGTTGACCGGACTTTCAATATGATTACTGTTGATGGTGACACCTCAACCAACGACACTGTTTTTGTGCTGGCCAATGGTAAAGCCAAAAATAGTATGATCAAAGATAAAAAAGATCCAAACTTCACTAAGTTCAAGCAAAAGCTTGAAGAATTGATGGAGCATTTGGCCAAGCTGATCGTTTCGGATGGCGAAGGGGCTTCCAAGTTTATCACCTACAAAGTGACACACGCCAAAAGCGAACAGCATGCCCGCACCATCGCCCGTGCTATTTCCACTTCATCGCTTGTGAAAACAGCCATGTACGGGCGAGATCCCAATTGGGGACGTATCGTTTCCGCAGCCGGAAATGCAGGAGTGCCATTCGATTACAGCCAAATAAAGCTTTCAATTGGAACAGAGGAAAAAATTGTGGAGGTGCTTGATAATGGTCAACCACTTGAATACGACAAACGACAAATGAAACAAATGCTGCGCGAACCACATCTCGTTATCGAAATGGATATGAAGGAGGGTAAAAAAACTGCCACTGCCTGGGGGACAGACTTAACGACAGATTATGTTTTGTTTAATTCTGTTTATACGACCTGATTTATAATTCAAAATAGCGCTACCAGTAAATATTTTTGGTACATAGACTTCCACCTCCGCGCAGATTTACTAACTTTGAGGGTGAAATATTAGCTTTCAAAAATAATGTACAAATACATCTTCGGACCAGTTCCCTCCCGGCGGTTGGGCATGTCGCTGGGTGTTGATATGGTGCCTCGTAAAGTCTGTTCGCTCGATTGTGTATATTGCGAGGTTGGAAAAACAACAAAACTTACCCTTGATCGTAAAGCATACATTCCCGCAATAAAAATCATTTCGGAGCTGGATCATTATTTTGAGCATAATCCAGCGCCTGATTTCATTACCTTTTCGGGTTATGGCGAGCCAACACTCAACAGCGCGATAGGAGAATTGATTGATTATTTGAAAGTGATGAAACCTGATCTGCCACTGGCTGTTTTAACCAACGGAACGCTTTTGGCTGACAAAAAAATTCATGCCGAACTGCTAAAGGTTGATGTTGTCCTTCCATCGCTCGATGCCGCCACAGTGGAAGGTTTTCAAAAGATAAACCGCCCTCATAATTCGCTTGATATCGCCAAAATCATTAATGGAATTGCCTCATTCAGAAAGGTATTCAAAGGAAAAATCTGGCTCGAGATTTTTATTCTGCCGGGGTATAATAATCAGGAAGCTGAGCTCATAGCATTAAAAGAGGCAATCCTAAAAATTGAACCCGATCTGGTCCAGTTAAATACGCTCGACAGGCCGGGAACAATAGAAGATTTGAAACCAGCAACTTACGAACAACTCAAAGCCATTATCGATTTTTGGAAGCTGCCCAATGTTCAGCTTATCGCTGCGGCAGTTACACGCAAAAATCAAAAAGCGTATCGCAGCGATATGTCGTCTGCCATTTTGGAAACCATCGCCCGCCGACCCTGTACAGCAAAGGATTTAACACAGATTATGGGATTGCATATCAACGAATTGAATAAATACCTTTCGGTTTTGGAGGCAGATGATAAAATCAGTCAGGTAAAGCAGGAAAGGGGTGTTTTTTATAAAATCAAGCAGCCTTAAACGAATTTATTAGTCGATAAACAAGTCCGAGGCAATCCCGTCAGCAAACAGTTTGCCTTTATGGGTAAGAAAAAGCCGATTGCCGCGCTGTTCAATTTTTTCTTCCTGAATGTAAGACCGAGCCTGATTCATGCAATATTGACTGTATCGTTCGCCAAATGCATTCTGAATATGTTCCAGATCGCAACCCCAGCTGGTTCGTAATGAAGTCATTACATATTCATCATAGCGTTGATCGAGGGTGAGTTCTTCCAGCTCAAAAACACTTTCGGTTTGCCCGGCCTCACTGATATATTTGGTGAGATGTGAAACATTCCATTGCCGTGAAACACCATTGTAAGAATGTGCCGAAGGCCCCAGCCCAAGATAATTACCACCAATCCAGTACAAACTATTGTGTTTGCTGTAGTGGCCGGGTTTTGCAAAATTGGAAATTTCATAATGCACAAAACCGGCAGCTTCCATGCGCTGCATCAGCATTTCGAAATGCCTCACGGATTGCTGTTCATCAACGGCTTTGAGTTTACCTTTGTTGATAAGATGTGCCAATGCCGTGCGAGGCTCAACGGTTAAGGCATAGGCTGACAAATGTTTAATGCCGGAGGCCAGAAAATAGTCAATATTTTGCTGCCATTTTTCATCTGTTAGTGTGGGGATGCCATAAATTAAGTCAATTGTAAGGTTATCAAAACCAGTATCTAAGGCATTGTTAATAACTGTTTTGGCATGCTCAGCTGTATGTACCCGGTTTAAGTAAATAAGGTCGTCATCAAAAAAGCTCTGTATGCCGATACTCAGGCGATTTATGGCTGATTGTGAAAGCATTTTAAGTTTTTCCCGGCTCAGATCGTCAGGATTACCTTCTAAAGTAATTTCCACGTCAGGATGTATAATGTAATGCTTATGCAACTCCTCCAGTATGCTGTTCAGCTCTGATTTTTCGAGCATACTTGGGGTTCCGCCACCAAAATAAATGGTTTGAACAGGCTCGTCTTTCAAATAGGATTTTTGGGTACTGATCTCGCGTTTGAGGGCAGTTAGGAATTCAGGTTTTTGTTTTAGGGAAGCTATGGAGAAGAAATTACAGTAATGACATTTTTGTTTGCAAAAAGGGATGTGAAGGTATATTCCAGCCATGAGAAATTTAAGTATAGTTGAACATTGTGAAAAATGTTTTGTTTAAGCTTCCAGTGTTTCAACGAGAAAATAGTTAAACAAATAATTCGAAAACAAAAGTAAACAAACTAAAAACTAAGATTTATGAAGAAAACAATTTTATCTTTTGCATTACTTTTTGCTACTATCCTCACATTCGGACAGTCAACAAACTGGAAAATAGATCATTCGCATTCGAATGTAACCTTTGAAGTATCACACATGGTAGTATCAACCGTAACGGGAAAATTTCAAGAGTTTGACGGTGTAATCAAAGCTGATAAAGATGACTTTTCTGATGCTTCAATTAATTTCACAATTGTAGCTGCATCAGTCAACACCAATAACGAAAAGCGCGACAATCACCTGCGCGATGCCGACTTTTTTGAAGTTGAAAAAAATCCTACCATTGAATTTGTAGGAAAGAGTATGACCCAGAAAAGTGGTATCAAATACACCCTTACCGGCGATCTTACCATGCATGGTATCACCAGGGAAATAGAATTGGATGTACGTTACAACGGACAGATTAAAGACCCATGGGGCAACACCCGTGCCGGTTTCAAAGTAAGTGGAACACTCGACCGCAACGAATACGACCTCACCTGGAACAACACCCTCGAGGCTGGTGGTCTCTTAGTAGGCAACGATGTCGACATTCAGGTAAATCTTGAGCTGATTAAAGAATAGCACTTTTCATATTACGTTATATCTCTTATGCGGGCTTTCGAGTCCGCATTTTTTTTGCCCGGCTGCTCAATAGTTCAGCAAGATGCATGTGTAAAAAAAAGGTTATTTTTGTTTCAAAATCGTAAATTAAATTCCTTACTTATGAAGAAAATTTTGTTTTCCTGGCTGATAGCCGGAATGGCTTTCTTAACACTAAATCAGGCCAATGCCTGCACCAATTACCTGGTAACCAAGGGTGCGTCAACCGATGGCTCAACTATGATCACCTACGCTGCTGATTCGCACGTGCTTTATGGCGAACTCTATCACTGGCCGGCTGGCGAGCATCCCGAAGGCACTATGATGGATATCTACGAATGGGATACAGGCAAATACCTCGGACAAATTGCGCAGGCTGCACGCACTTACAATGTTGTTGGAAACATGAACGAGCATCAGGTAGCTATTGGCGAAACAACTTATGGTGGCCGTCCTGAATTGCATGATAGCACTGCGATTATGGATTATGGCAGCCTGATTTATACCACACTTCAGCGCGCCACTTCTGCTCGCGATGCCATCCGCATTATTCATGAACTTACCAGCGAATATGGTTATTACAGCTCAGGCGAATCTTTTAGCATTGCCGATAAAGACGAGGTTTGGATTATGGAGCTGATCGGTAAAGGTTTAGAGATGAAGAAAGACAAAAAAACAGGACAAATGGTGAATGCCAACAAAGGACTTTTGTGGGTGGCCTTGCGTATTCCTGACGGATATGTGAGCGGCCATGCCAATCAGGCACGCATCATGACTTTTCCACTCGAAAATGGCAAACAGTCCATCACTTCAAAAGATATCAATAAAATCATGAATCCTGAAGTGGAAGTAGTTTATGCTGAGGATGTAATCACTTTTGCACGTGGCAAAGGCTGGTATGAGGGAAAAGATGAACATTTCAGCTTTTCTGACACCTATGCCCCTGTTGATTTTGGAGGAGCCCGTTTCTGCGATATGCGCGTTTGGACGATGTTTAACAGGGTTTCGGAAGGTATGGATGATTATTGGGAATATGCCAAAGGAAATATTGAACATGCCGAACAATTTAAAGATGGACGTCCAAATCCTAATAAATATGCCACTAACCGTATGCCTCTGTGGGTAAAACCCGAAAGTAAAGTGTCAGTGCATGATATGATGATGTTTATGCGCGATTATCTTCAGGATACCGAACTGGATATGAGTGCCGATTTTGGTGCAGGACCGCATGGATTGCCTTATCGCTGGCGTCCGCTCACCTGGAAAGTGGATGGTATCACCTATGTGAATGAAAGAGCAACAGCTACCCAGCAAACAGGATTTTCTTTTGTAGCACAATCACGTAGCTGGTTACCCGACGAAATAGGCGGAATTATCTGGTGGGGAGTGGATGATGCCAATGCAACTGTTTATATGCCCTTGTATTCCAGCATTACAGCAAATCCACATCATATCGAAAGAGGAAATGGTGCTATGATGGAATGGTCAGAAACTTCCCTGTTTTGGATTACCAATATGGTTTCAAACCTGGCTTATACCCGTTATAATATGATACAACCGGATGTGAACGAAGTACGCGATGGTCTGGAGGCAGTGTTTATCGAGCGCACTCCGGCAGTGGATGATGCCGCCTTGAAGCTATACAAAGAAGACCCATCCAAAGCAGTGGCTTATCTTACCGATTATAGTACAGATCAGGTAACGCGCACATTTAATTCCTACAAACACCTTTATCAGGAGCTGTTTATGAAATTTATGGATGGGAACGTGAAAACCCGTAATCCCGGACACCAAAATCCTCACGTGGAGTTTCCGGGATACAGTGAACAGTTTTTAAGAAAAGTGGTAGATGAAACAGGGGATAAACTTAAAATGATCGGCCCTGATGGTCATTAATCGGACGATATTGATCTAAAAGATTTAAAGACGTTGCAGCCTCTTGTAACGTCTTTTTTTTCAACTTTGCCCTATATAAACCAGAACTTATGAAAATGAACATTGCACTGGTAGCCCACGACAACCGCAAAAAAGATCTGCTCGATTGGGTAGAGCATAATAAGAAAAAACTCAAAGACCACCGGTTTTTTGCCACTGGTACTACTGGCAAACTTATTGCTACAGTATTAGATGATGTAAGCCGCTTAAAATCAGGACCTTTGGGGGGCGATCAGCAATTGGGAGCGCTCATTGCAGAAGGTAAAATCGATTACCTGATCTTTTTCTGGGATCCCATGACCAGCCAGCCTCACGATGTGGATGTGAAAGCACTTTTGCGGCTGAGTGTCTTGTACAATGTGCCTACAGCCAGCAACCGCTCCACAGCCGATTTTTTGATCACTTCGGCTTTGTTTGCCGATCCGGATTATAAACCGATTTTGAAAGACTACTCGATTTACTTGAACCGAAACACGCCTTAGCGAGCGCTTTAGGAAGATTTGTGAAGTGAAATACTGCCTTTGTCAGAACTAATTTTTTGGCTAATTTTGTAGCTTCAATTTTTGGCCCCATAGTTCAAGGGATAGAATGGAAGTTTCCTAAACTTTAGATCCAGGTTCGAGTCCTGGTGGGGCTACAAAAATATATATAAAGCACTTATTTTGAGTGCTTTATTTTGTTTAGGGTAAAAAATAGGTAAAGAATTTTGTTGAGCGTTAATTTTTTATAAACAAAAATAGGTTTTCTGCCAGTTCTCAACTGATTGTTGTTGAGTGGGTTTTTTAGTTGAAAGGTATTTGACTTAAAACAATTATTGTTAAAAAATAACAACAAATGATTGCGTAATTCAAAAAACATGTATTTTAGCGCCATGAAAATGACTCAAATGAACAGCTTTTGGTGGTGGCTTCCGTTTCGATCCGAAATAGGGAAGTAACTGCTTTGTGTCTGTTCCAAAAAATTATAACTGACCGGGGGTGAAAACCTCCGGTCTTTTTTTGTGTAAAATTTTTACTGTTATGAATAAAACTGTACTTAACTGGATAAAGAAAGTGATTTTTCGATGGTGATGCTGTCAGGAATACTTGAGCAATCTTGATCAAAAGATTTTTAATCAAACATAATTTACAAAAGACAATCACTTTAATTTCAAAAAGCTTAACAAAATGGAAAATATCATCATAAACGGAAATACGCTTACACAACAAAATCTGGGATCTGTTAACGGCCGGTTTGGCGAATATGGCGGCATGTATGTGCCACCTGTTCTTGAAGGCAAACTACAGGAACTGGCAGAGCAATTTGCCTATCACACCCAACAGAAGAGCTTTAAGGAGGAATTTACACATTACCTTAAAACCTTTGTTGGCAGGCCTTCACCACTATTTTATGCCAGTCGTTTATCAGAACACATTGGTTCACGGATCTACCTTAAACGCGAAGATTTGAATCATACTGGTTCGCACAAAATCAATAATACGATCGGACAAATTCTGCTGGCTAAAAGAATGGGAGCCACCGAAATTGTTGCAGAAACAGGTGCCGGACAGCATGGAGTGGCAACAGCTACGGCAGCAGCACTTTTTGGCATCAAATGCAAAGTGTTTATGGGTGCTAAAGATGCCGAACGCCAGAAGATGAACGTAAGTCGTATCAAACTGCTGGGAGCCGAATTGATTCTGACATCAGCCGGAAGAGGCACGTTGAAAGACGCCGTGGATGCAGCTTTGGGCTATTACATTGAAAATCCGGATGCATTTTACCTCCTTGGATCGCAGGTAGGGCCGCATCCTTATCCTACCATGGTTGGCTATTTTCAGAGCGTAATTGGTAAGGAAGCCAAAAAACAAATCATTGAAGCCGAAGGTCGTCTTCCGGATAATCTTTTAGCTTGTATTGGAGGTGGCTCTAATGCTATCGGGCTTTTTGATGATTTTCTGTACGACGAAGGTGTGGCCATTCATGCTGCTGAAGGTGGCGGAACAGGCGAGTTAGGGCAAACGGCTGCTACGCTTAGTATGGGAAAGCCTGGCGTGTTTCAGGGTACGTATTCTTATGCACTCACCGATGAAAACAATGAAGTTTATCCTTCCTACAGCATTGCTGCCGGGCTGGATTATCCGGGAATAAGTCCCCAGCACGCACTGCTAAAGGATTCCGGTAGAGCACATTATCACTTGATTACTGATGCTGAAGCCATCCAAGCCTTTATGCTTTTAAGTCAGCTGGAAGGAATCATTCCGGCTATTGAATCTTCACATGCTGTGGCACTGGCAATGAAATTGTTGCGCGGAAAATCAGCGCAAATAAGTATCATAAACCTCTCTGGAAGGGGTGACAAAGATGTGGAGCGCGATTTAATGTAAGCAGCATGTTTTAAGTTTAATATTATTGAATAATCCGGTTTTAAAGGAGTTGGCATTCAGTCAACTCCTTTTCAATGATTAGTGATTAAAGAATTTTTTGGTGCGGTTAAGCATGTTGATCTTCAGGTGTACAGCATAAAGCCATTAATCCATGAAATGAAGATTGCCATTAGGGAACAGGTCTTTGAGCAATTCCTGATACACTAAAGCAGGATCTACATCGTTGCAAATCAAATAATTATCCTGAATGTAAGTATCAGTGAGATTTGGAATCGTATCATACGCAGCTTTGGTTTGGTTGAAGCGAACAATACCCAGATGAGCATTTTTGCCGGCAGCTGTTGGATCTGTTTTCCAGTGTAAAGGATTGATGCAAAATGCGGATCGATTGATGAGTGGTGATTTTGCCTTTATGTTTGATAGTGAATTGTACAGCATAATCACACCGGTATCGTCTGCATTTTGAGATGTTTTGAGTCGTTCAGGATAGGCTGACAATTTTTCTTCAGTAACTTGCCAGCCAAATCAGATAAGCAGCAATCATCCGTTCAAAGTATTTGCTTGCCAGATGTTCTTTGAGCAACTGAAGCAAAAGGGCCGAACCCTGACTGTGTCCAAGCAAAATAAAAGGTCGTCCTTGATTGTAATGATCTAAATAGCTAATACATGTACAAGCAGATAATTAGCTGTGCATGGAGAGGTTTTTTGGAGGAAAGAGTAAGTTGATGTTGTGGAGCGTTTTGGTTCTGGGCTTTTTATTAACCTTTAAGGCGAATTAACTAATTTATGAGATGACATACATTATTACAAAGTCCATTTTCCCAGAGGATAAAGAACGATTAAAAAAGAACTTGATTCAGAAATATGAAAGTCATAAACATCTTTTTCGCTTATTTGATGCAGATGGAAACTTATACTTTGAAGGCCTAAGTACAAAAATGTATTCATTTGATCCACCTAATGATGAAATGGTAAATTCGGGTTGCACTGAAATAAAACACTTGGACGAAAACAAATATATGACAACCTAATGAAAAGAAGACTTTGGTCGAAAGATGAGTTAATCCTTGCTTTTAACTTGTATCTGAAACTTCTTTTTGGGAAGATGCATAGAAGCAATCCTGATATATTCAAACTATCAAATTTACTTGGTAGAACACCAAGTTCTATTGCAATGAGATTGGTAAATTTCGCCAGCATCGATCCATATCATCGAGAAAGAGGAGTATTGGGTTTACCAGGGGGCGTTAACCAATGCCTGCCCATTTGGAATGAGTTCAACAATAATCGGGAGGAACTTATCTTCGAAGGTGAAAAAATACTGGACGAGTATGAAAATCAGACAATTGAAAGTAAATATTCATTTCTTTTACAAGATTTAAAAGTGAAGGGTGAGGACAAAGTGCGTGAAGTGAAAACCCGCGTAAATCAGAATGTTTTTAGGCAAATCATATTAAATGTATATGCTACAAAGTGTGCGATATCAGGAATCGACATTCCGGATTTATTAAATGCAAGCCATATCATTCCATGGACAAAGAATGATTAAGAAAGGTTAAATCCGTCAAATGGTATTTGCTTATCAAAACTGTATGATGCTGCCTTCGATAATGGACTTATAGGCATAAAACCAAATTTTTCAATCATTTTATCTTCAAAGATTACTGCACACAAAAAAGAAGCCTATTTTGATAAATATTTTGGGTTTCTTGAACACAATAAATTACAACTACCAGAACGGTTTCAACCTAAAAAAAAGTTTTTAGAGTATCATTTAGATACAATTTTTCAACCCTAAAAATTTACAACAGATGAATCTTCTAAATTCCCGAAACACTGTTGCGGAAATTAGATTTGACAAAAACGCAGACAATGCCAGCGCTGTTGCATATTTAAAATCCGTATCCGAAAAAAAACCACGGCACAAGTTGGTCTTCTTGTCCTTTGACTGTGCAAAGGATCAAACCCTTTACGGGAAGGAATGCCTGCGCGCTCTTCCGAAAATGTTTTTGTTTTGTTTATTAAGTTTCCCTCGCTATTGGTAAAGCTGGGATTTTGTAAAAAACAATAAACCGCAGCAACCAGATTTTTGCTTGCCAGAACTAAAAACATTTTTTTCTACCTTTATGGCTTATTAACCAAACCATTGGGCTTATGCAGCAATTAGCCAAGTCGTATTTGAATCAAACAGCTTTTTCGGAAGCGTTTTTTGGTATATGGCTAGCAGCAGGATTGGTGAAAGTGATTATTTAAAAATCTATAGATCGCCCTTCTCTTCGAATTAAATTTCCTAAATGTTTTTAGTTTTCAAATGTTTTAGGAATTTTAATTAACTTTGACTAATGAAAACAATTTTACGTAAAAGGTATTTAGAAACGCTTAGTGTTCTTAAAGACAAGAATTTAATTAAAGTTGCCACAGGTGTGAGGCGTTGTGGAAAATCAACTTTAATGACACAATTTCAAGACTTATTGCGTAAAGACAACAGCAAAGTTCCCATTTTGGCTATCAATATGGATATGCCAGATTTTAGGTTTTTAGCTGAAAAAAAACTGTCTGCCCTGCCTACCGGACAAGCAGGTGGACAGGCTGGTTGGAAGGAAATCTATGATTATATCCTTAAGAATCTTAAAAAAAACGTAACCAATTACGTATTTATAGACGAAGTGCAAAATGTTCCGGAATTTGAAAAACTATTAGAAGGCTTGTACGTTCACCCAAATATAGATTTGTATGTAACAGGTTCAAACGCATTTTTATTATCAAGCGAATTGGCTACTTTACTAACAGGGAGAGCTTATGAAATAAATGTATTGCCTTTTTCTTTTGCAGAATATTTAGAGTTCACAGGCACAGACACCAACCCCGACCGAGCTTTTGCAGCGTATGTGCGTACAGGTGGTTTTCCCGAAGCTGTAAGACTTTCAGCTGAAGGAAATCATTTTGCGAATGAATATTTGCAAATGGTTTTTAAAAACATTTACAACAACGATATTTCTAAGCGTTATACTATCTATGCCGAAGAATCCTACCGGGAGGTTGTAAACTTCTTGATCGATTCTGTTGGGTCAAGTGTTTCGGCAGGGAATATTTCCAAAGTTTTAACAGCCAACAAAAAGAAAATAGACAACAAAACAGTGTCGAAGTACATTGAAACTTTGGTTGAAGCCTACTTGTTTTATAAGGTAAACCGCTACGACATCAAAGGCAAACAACATTTGGCAACCCTGGAAAAATACTATTTGGTGGATTTAGGTTTTCGCAACGCAATACTTGGAAAAGAATTGGCAAGCGATACAGGACATTTGCTTGAAAACATAATTTTTCTTGAGCTAAAACGCAGAAATAACCAGGTATGGATTGGGAAAACCAATAATTTAGAAGTTGATTTTGTTGTTCGCAACAACGAAGGTTATACACAATACATACAAGTTGCACAAACAGTACAAAACGCAACAACTTTAGAACGTGAGCTGGCACCATTTGAAAGTATTGCCGACCATCATGAAAAACTTTTAATAACAATGGACTACGAAACAGGTACATATAACGGAATTAAAAAAATAAACGCATTGGATTGGCTAATAAAAAGCGAAAAGTAAGGGTGAACCGATAGTAATTAGGAATTCTTGTGGCACGAAGTGCCTGGCATGAACGACTGCGCTGTTGCTTCCGGCCATCCGGGATGTAATCCGTGTCCGGAAAAAACAAAAACCCCACTACATTAGCTTATTTTCTTGTCTTATGCCCAGCCAAAGAACCAAAGCCCTCCCTCTTACTGATGCAAGTATTTTGCATAAAACAATAAACCGCAGCAATCGGATTTTCTTACCAGAACTAAAAACATTTTTTTCTACCTTTATGCCTTATTAACCAAACCATTGGGCTTATGCAGCAATTAGCAAACTCAAAAACTGAATGTATCCGACAGATACTGGTAGATAGGAGTAAAAAAAATGGGCATATAAGAAGTTACCTGCAAGCATAAAAGAGCATCGTGCAACGAATAAAGCACCTATTCAATGCAAATAATGCAACGATAATTTGAGATTGCAACGAATAAACTGTATATTTGTTGCAAAATTTAAGACGAATGGGATATTATATACATCAGAAAGACAATTGGCCAAATTTCTCATGGAATAACGATGAGTTCGTCAATCTGTTAAGTGAAGCGAGAAATCTACAAGGACGATTAATTGGTAAAATGGAATCTCTGGGTTTTGAATTACGAGATGAAGCTTTACTTGAAACTTTAACTTTGGATGTATTAAAATCTGCAGAGATTGAAGGAGAACTTTTAAATCCCGAGCAAGTGCGTTCCTCAATTGCTCAACGATTAGGAATGGAATTCGCTGGTGCAATTATGTCGGATAGAAATGTAGACGGGATGGTTGATATGATGATTGATGCGACCAGAAATTGTTTTAAACCTTTAACAGTAGAGAGACTCTTTGATTGGCACGCAGCATTATTTCCAATGGGAAGAAGTGGGATTTTCAAAATTACTGTTGCTGATTGGAGAAAAGATATATCTGGACAAATGCAAGTTGTATCGGGTGCTGCGGGAAGAGAAAAAGTTCATTTTCAAGCTCCGGATGCTGATTTAATCGAAATGGAAATGAACCGTTTTATAAAATGGTTTAACGAAGAAAATAAAATAGATTTAGTAATAAAAGCTGCAATCGCTCACCTATGGTTTGTGACAATTCATCCATTTCAAGATGGTAATGGGCGAATTACAAGAGCCTTGACTGATATGTTATTAGCTCAATCGGATAAGAGTACACAGCGATTTTATAGCATGTCTGCTCAAATTAGAGTAGAAAGAAAAGAATACTACGAGATTCTCGAAAAAACACAAAAAGGAGACCTTGACATATCTGAATGGATAAAATGGTTTTTAAGCTGTTTAATTAATGCTTTAAAAGCAACCGATAATATTCTTACCCGAGTTTTGTTAAAAGCAGATTTCTGGAATAGAAATTCAAAAACAATAATTAACGAGAGACAAAAGCAGATTTTAAACAAATTACTGGATGGATTTGAAGGTAAACTGACTTCAATGAAATGGGCTAAGATTACAAAATGTTCAAAAGACACAGCAATTAGGGATATTAATGACCTGATAAATAAGGACATATTACAGAAAGAGTCAGCAGGAGGAAGAAGTACAAATTATGAACTGCGGAGCATTTAACAGGGGTAATTATAAGAAATGCCAGACGGCAATAATATATTAAAATAATAGCCGGGACAGTAGTAAATTTATGGGTTTTAACCCCGGCGCTGGTCCGGATTATCCGTATCCGGAAATACAAAAAACCAACGGCATAAGCTTATTTTCTTGTCCAGTGCCTGGGCAATGAACCAAACCCCTCGCTTTTGGTATAGCTGGGATTTGTATGAAACAACAAACCGCAGCAAACTGATTTTTTCTTACCGGAAATAAAAACATTTTTTACCTTTATGGCTTATTAACCAAACAATCGGCTTTATGTAGCATTTAGTAACCACAAAAGCTGAATGTGTCTGACAGATACTGGTGGATAGGAGTAAAAAAAATGGGCATATAAGAAGTTGTAAGCAAGCCTGAGAACGACCATACTCCGAAAAAGTAGACATCTGAAATACGAACTTTGACATCTTGACTAAAACTTATGGACTGACTTTGCCGACACACAACCCGACCCGAATGTTTTAAAATTTTTTTCCACCGCACATTTTAAAAAATAATTTTAGCCAGCCGCACATTGGCACATTTGCAAAACCGCACAAGCCGACACACGACCCCAAGTTTTGTAAAAGAGCCAATTTTCCAAATCTCGACAGGAATGTTGAAAATAATTTGAGATAAATGGAGACAAATCAAAAATCTTTTTCTAATTTTGACACATTATGTCAATAGAGGTTATGTCAACAGAAACAATAGGCGAAAAGCTAAGACACATTAGAGAAGAAAAGGAACTTCCATTGCGGAAAGTTGCTGCATTGCTCGACATTGATGTTGCTATTTTGAGCAAAATGGAACGTGGAGAGCGGAAAATCACAAAAGAAGTGGTTCTGAAACTTGCCGACATATACGATTACAACCCAAACGAACTTTTGGTTTCATTCTTAAGCGATAAGATTTTGTATGAAATTCAGGATGAAGATTTGGGAATAGAAGCACTGAAAGTAGCAGAGGAAAGAGCCAAATATATTAAAGCGAATAAGAGGAAATGACAATAAAGCAACTCATAGAAAAATATACCGCTGACAGGGATTATTACTTGACAAGCAGGTATAATGAAACACTGCTTCGCAGTGATTTCTTAGACCCATTTTTCGAGTTGCTTGGCTGGGACATTAAAAACAATGCAGGAAAACAGACCAACGAACGAGAAGTAATTTTAGAAGAAGCATTAAAGGCAAACGCTTCTGAACATTCCAAAAAACCTGATTACACTTTCCGACTTTTTTCTGAAAGAAAATTCTTTTTGGAGGCAAAAAAACCTTGTGTTTCCATTGAATCAAACAACGACACTGCAAAACAAGTCAGACGATACGGATTTACAGCGAAGTTGAAAATTTCAGTACTCTCAAACTTTGAATACTTAATCATTTACGACACTTCTGTAAAAGTCGAGAAAGATGACAATTACACAAAAGCACTCGTAAAAAAATACCATTACACTGAATACGAAAGCAAGTTTGAAGAAATTAAACAACTTATAGGTAAGAAGTCTGTTTATTCGGGAGCCTTTGAAACGGAATGGAAAGAAATTGAAAGTAAAATCAATCAATACTCGATTGACAATTTATTCCTAAACCAAATTAATGAATGGAGAAAAGCCCTTGGTACTGAAATTTTCAAACACGAGCCAAAAATTGACGAGCAACAACTTAATGACATTGTTCAGAGTTACATCAACCGAATTATTTTTCTTCGTGTTTGTGAGGATAGAAATTTAGAGGATTATCAAACCCTTTTGAAGTTTGCCAATACAAATGATTTTAATTCCTTAACCAAAAAGTTTGAACAAGCCGACAAACGCTATAATTCAGGATTGTTTGACCAATTGCTAAAAGATAAAATTGTAGAAAATATCAGTTCTGTTTTTTGGACAATCATCAAGCAATTGTATTACCCTGAAAGTCCGTATTCATTCAGCGTTTTTTCTTCTGATGTGTTGGGAAGCATTTATGAAATTTTCCTTTCAGAAAAATTGACCGTACAAAGTGGTGCTGTTGTTTTGGTAAAAAAGCCTGAAAATGTTGACCGTGACATTATCACTACACCGACATTTATTATCAGCGATATTCTGAGAAATACCGTTTTAAAAAAATGCGAAGGAAAAACGGATAAAGAAATTCTGAAACTCAAATTCGCTGATATTTCTTGTGGTTCAGGAGCGTTTTTGTTGGAATTAATTCAGTTGCTCAACGATATTTTGATTGACTACTACCTGAAAAATGATAAAACAAAGCTCATTCAAACGAATATCAACACCTACAAACTGCCGTTTGAAATTAAGCAACAACTTTTATTGAATTGTATTTACGGAGTTGATAAAGATTACAATGCCGTTGAAGCAGCCAAATTTGGTTTGCTTCTCAAATTGCTTGAAGGTGAAGATGTAAATTCAACCAACAATACAAAACCTGTTTTACCCGATCTTTCACAAAATGTTTTCTTTGGAAACAGTTTGTTGAATCCGAAGCAAGTAACGAATAAGAAAGACCAGGTAATTATTAATCCATTTGATTTTTCAAAACTTCGCTTTGATGTCATTGTAGGCAATCCGCCTTA
Organism: uncultured Lentimicrobiaceae bacterium; assembly: GCA_964592595.1. Classification (GTDB taxonomy): domain Bacteria; phylum Bacteroidota; class Bacteroidia; order Bacteroidales; family F082; genus UBA5536. Next base: position 20,195 of record CAZQFH010000045.1, read on the forward strand.
TATGAAATCGAAGGATATGAAAAATATTACTCCGCTTGAACTACCACTTTACAAAACCAATTACAACTCTGCTTACAAGCAGTTTGACAAATATTTCCTTTTTCTTGAACAAGGAATCAATTTATTGGCTGATGATGGAATTTTAGGTTATATCGTTCCGAGTAAGTTCACAAAAGTTGGAGCAGGTAAAAAACTTCGTGAATTACTCGCAGAAAAAGAATATTTGCATTCAATCGTTTCATTTGGTGCAAATCAGGTTTTTGTAAATAAAACAACTTACACGAGTATTTTAATACTCTCGAAACAAAAACAAAAAGCATTTTCTTTTACAGAAGTAAAAAGTCTCACTGAATGGAAAATCAGAGATTTTAAAAGAATTGAGTTTGATAAAATAGAACCCAAAAATCTATCAAGTGATTTGTGGTTTTTAATTCCTCCTTATTTAAAAAACGCATATACTTCAATTTTAAATCAAAGTGAAACCCTTGAAAAAATAGTAGGAAAAAAGAATATCAATAATGGGATTCAAACAAGTGCAAATGATGTGTTTGTAATCAAACCTTTAAAGGTCGATTCAAAATATATTCATTTTGAAAAGAAAGGTATAAGTTTCAAAGTTGAGAAATCAGCAACAATGCCATACTACGAAACAGCTAGAAAAAAAGGAGAGGATAAGTTAAATACCTACAGAACGTTAAAGCCAAACACATTTGTAATTTACCCATATCAAGTAATTAAAAGTAAAGCGGAGTTTATTGAAGAAAAAGAATTCAAGAAAAAATTTCCCTTTGCGTACAAGTATCTAACTTATCACAAAACAAGATTAGCAGAAAGAGATGTAAAACCTGTTCCAAAAACAAAAAACGAATGGTATAGGTATGGAAGAAGCCAATATTTAGAACTTGGTGAAATAAAGGAGAAAATAATAATTGGTGTTATGTCATCAGGAGAGAAGTATCCTATTGACAAACACAAAACTTTACATACTGCAGGTGGTACGGCAGGATATTGTAGTGTTTACTTGTCTGATAAGAATCCTTACTCTATTTACTATATACAAGCTATTCTTAATTCGAGATATGTTGAGTGGATCATTCATTTGAGAGGTGAAGTTTTCAGAGGTGGTTATATAGCAAGAGGAACAAAGGTTTTGAAAAATCTACCTATCAGAAAGATTGATTTTTCAGATGCCAAACAAAAAGCACTTCACGACAAAATAGTAGAAACTCAAAAAGAATTAATCAGCATTTATGACCAAATAGATGCAAACGCAGGAAATAGAAGAACTTTAACTCCACTGCAAGGACAATTTGCAAGAGAGAAAGCCAACCTAGATAAGCTATTAGCTAAACTATACGATTTAGGTACTGAAGATTCATTAATCCCATTAATCAAAGAATTGTATGAAGCTAATTAAGAACGCAACAGCCGAGAAATTGAGAGGCGGATTTTACACACCCGTGCCAATTGCTGCATTCATTTTGAAATGGGGCATCAATGGAAGTTCAGACTATGAAATTTTAGAACCAAGTTGTGGTGATGGAGTTTTTATCGAACAATTGAAACAGAACAACCATAAATTCAAATCAGTAACAGCCATTGAATTTGATGATTTGGAAGCAGAAAAAGCTGATAAAATCAAACTCAACAACAAGAATGTAATCAATACAGATTTTCATTTGTATTGCAATGAAACCACACAGAGATTTGATTTAGTAGTGGGCAATCCGCCTTACATTCGCTATCAATATTTTCAGGAAGAACAGCAAAATGAAGCTATCAAAGTTTTCAATCGTGCTAAACTAAAATACTCCAAACTGACCAATGCTTGGGTTTCTTTTGTGGTTGGTTCAAGTCTGTTACTCAAAGAAAAAGGTAAAATTGGTTTTGTAATTCCTGCCGAATTGTTGCAAGTATCGTATGCTCAACAACTCCGTGAGTTTTTGGCTCATTTCTACAATAAAATCAATATCATTTCTTTTGAGAAGTTAGTTTTTCCTGATATTCAGCAAGAAGTTGTTTTGTTGCTGTGTGAGAAAAACGGAAGTGATTCGCACTTAATTGAACATCTTGAATTAAGAGATGCTTCTGACCTTGAAAAGCTTGATGTAAACATCCTAAAAAGTCCTTCCAAAAAAATAGATTTCAAATCAAATAAATGGACTTATTACTTTTTGGAACAAGAAGAGATTGACTTTTTGGAACAGATTGCCAAAAAACGAAAAGTTCCAACAATTAGTAATTATGCCAGTGTAGAAGTAGGTATTACCACAGGTGCAAATGATTATTTTACCGTGCCTTTGCTAGTTGTAGAAGCATACGACCTGAAAGAATACGCAAAGCCTATGGTTGGCAGAAGTGTACAGGTCAATAGCGTAATTTTTACGGAAAAGGATTGGAAACTTAACAGACAAACCAAAGCCAAAGCACACTTATTGGTGTTTCCAGCCAAAGAAAAAATCAACGGACACAAAGGAGCGAACTCATACATTCGTTTAGGCGAATCAATGGGCGTAAACAAAGGCTACAAAACAGGCATTCGTGATGATTGGTTTGTAATACCTTCCATCAAACTTTCTGATGCGTTATTTATCCGTAGAAACAACCTTTACCCTCGTTTAATTTTGAACGAAGCAAACGCCTATACCACAGATACAATGCACCGTGTATTTATGAAGAATGACACGGACAAAAAAGCATTCATAGCCAGTTTTTATAATTCATTGTCATTGGCTTTTTCTGAAATAGTTGGTCGTAGTTATGGCGGTGGCGTATTGGAGTTGATGCCAAGCGAAGCAGGAAAAATATTGTTCCCTTACCAAACCGAAAACGCTGATTTGCTTGCAACGATTGACCAAATGATGCGAGAGAAAAAAAGCATTGATGAAATTTTAAAAATCACCAACAAGCAAATCCTGAAAGACGGATATGGCTTTAGCGATAAAGAAATAAGACTGGCTGATAGTATTTGGAAAAAGTTGTCGGCAAGGCGATTAAATAGAAATAAATAAAAACATTGTTGTCCGGTAAACTATAATTTTTATAACTATTTACTTTCAACTACTTGTTAATCAGTCTTAGTATTTCTCATTTTCAAAAGTAAGCCCCCTCCATTTCAGGGAAGAGTGAATTTTGATATTTCACTTTGTTTTCTTTTATTACCTCTCTCCAACTACCTTCTGGATCTTCGAGAAAGCGATAAATATTGATGTAATTCATCAGTTGTTGCCGTATTAATGAAACAAGGTTAGAAAACGCCCAACTACGTTTTATCTGGCTTCTGACTAGGGTTATTAACAAATTGGCTAGCATTGCTGCCCATATTTGAATCTCAATGGCATTCTCGTTGTCGCCCAGAAAGTACTTCAACGGGAAGTTCTGCTTAAGTTGTTAATCCTCTATTTTGGACTTCACGTTATAATGTTTAAGTATTTGTTTGATGGAAACGACATCCTGACAATTCAGCGTGACCGATTTATTCAAACATACACGGGCATTCTCTGGTTTCTAATTATTGGATCAATTATATGGTCATATAAAGTTGCAAAACAAACGGGCAGAGAACCAGCACTTTGGATTGTTCTTGGATTTATGGCAGGTTCAGTCGGATTACTAATTCTATGTTTTAAGGACTATTCTATTAAGGATTTCAGAATTAAGGATATAATACAAAAAACAAGAATAGAATTTAAAACACATCTCACAAAAGAATTAAGCACAATTATTGAAAAAGAACAAAAGAACAGAAGAAGAGATCATATAACTCAAGAATATCAGGAATTACTTTACAATAGGTGCTCTAAAATAATTACAGCTGAGAAAATTGATTTAATAAAAGACCTGGCAGATAAAGGCATAATTGATCCAAATATAGACATCGCTGAAAAAGCACGACTATCAGAAAAAATAGAATTCCATAAATTAAAAGGTTCAGACGAAATAGACTGGAAAACCGAATGGACAGAAAATGAATCACTCTGCCCTGCTTGCGGAACAGAAATTGAAAAAACAATGAACAATTGTTTAAATTGTGGATTAAGATTAAAATAATTGCCCACAACAAAAAAAAATAATTCATGCTGCATAAGTAGAGTTTGTCTATAAAGTCCAGTGGCTAATTCATAATGGTCGAGATCAAGGCGCATAAAAATTTTAAACCGCAGTATACTAAAGTATTCGAGGATTTAAAATTTTTATAGCAACGCAGATATCGGACATTAAGGACAGACACTAAGTAATCATAAGAAACCGAATTGCAATATGAAAGCATTGATTTTAATTGACATACAAAACTGACTGACAAAAAAGAAGATGCTGCATAATGAGCGTGTGTTTCTTGATTCAGTTAATGCTGCAATTAAAGCATATAGGGTTTCGGATTTTAAAATCATCTTTGTACAGCATAATAATAACCAACTCAAAAACGGTTCTTCAGATTGGGAAATAGACAGTAGGATTGATAAACAGCAAAATGATTGCGTGATTCAAAAAAACCACGGAAACGCATTTCAGGATACGGTTTTGAAAACAACGCTCGCCGGTTTTAAGATTCATTCAATTACTGTTGGTGGTTTAGTAAGTCATGGATGTGTCAAAGCAACTTGCTTGGGTGGATTATCAGAAGGATTTGAAACAAGTTTGTTAAAAAATGGACATACCAATTGGAACAAAGATGCCGATACCAAAATAGTGGAAACAGAAAGGGAATTAATCAAAAACGGAGTGAAAATTAAAGAGATCATAGATTCATCGGTTGTTTCTGATTCGGATAAATCTCTCAACGACATGACAATTGCGGAATTGGGAAAACTTTTTCCGATTATACTAACAGATTATTCAGACAAATGGGTCGATTTGTATTTCTCAGAGGCAAAAATGATTACTGACGCATTTTCAAAAACTGAAATAATAAAAATTGACCATATTGGTAGTACGGCAATTCCCGGACTGAAAGCCAAACCAACGATTGATATCTTGATGCAGGTTTCAGAACAGCTTGCTATTCAAAAAATAAAGAATGTTTTCAAATCACTCGGGTATCTGATAAATAACCATCCGGAAAATCCTGCGCCACATCTTACTTTTGTAAAAGGCTATACAAAGCAAGGTTTTAAAGGACAGGCATATCATGTTCACATCAGATACAGCGGAGATTGGGATGAAATAAGGTTTCGGGATTATCTGATTAAAAACAAGGAGATTGCAAAAGAATACGAAACTTTGAAATTGGAACTTGCAGTGCAATATCCGAATGATAGAGAGGCATATACTGATTCAAAAACTGAATGGATTAAAAAAATTAATAACCTGGCACGAAAACAAAGCACGACCGCGCAACAGATGGAATAATGCATGCGGGTTTTAAGAGGTATGCGAGCGTTTGCGGCCCGTTAAAAAAGTCGGTGTAAATTGATCTTCCTAATCCCGCACGACATTATACTTAAAACGATTGAGTGTCATTGTAAAAAGACCGTGCCCGAGACAGAAAATCAACAATAAATGCTAAATTTGCTACTTCAAAAATGACACGATTGAATGAAAAATAAATACATAAACTTTATATCAGACGAACATTTGTTGACCTGTATAAGGAATCTTCACAACGCATATTTGAAGGCGAAAAACAACATCACGAAGAAGAATTTTTACTCAAATAAGGTTGACACAATCAAACTGACTTTCGACTCAAAATTCAATGACATTGACGAAGAAAAGTTAATTCAATCAGAGATTTTAAGACAGATTGACAAATCAATCAATAATTCAATCGGAACTTTTCACGAACAAATTTTAGGCGGTATAAATGGCTTTGAATCAGGGAATTTGAGCGGTTATGACATCAAAGCAACTGACAATACGCTTTTTGCAGACATCAAAAACAAACATAATACTATGAATAGTAGTGCAGCAGAAGCACTTTTTCAGAAGTTAAAACGATATGCAGACGACTACAAACAAGCAAAATGCTATTGGGTGCAAATCCTCGCAAAAGGTAGTTTTTGTGAATTATGGAGCGGAGATATAAACGGGAAAGAATACAGTCATAGCAGGGTTTATAAAATTTCGGGGGACCAATTTTATGCTTTACTATCAGGAAAACAAGATGCAATGTTTCAGTTATATAAAACTCTTCCAATTGCAATCAAAGACTATCTAAAATCAGCCGAAAAGACTGAAGAAATTGCTGAAAACTCTGCATTAGAAGAAATTAAATCAGAAACTAAAACTAGCAAAAGAACCGTTTTAGACCAGATTACTTTTGAGAATTACAGCTACTATCTTGGCTTTGACAAGTTGTAGTATTGATTCAAAAACTTAACAATTGAATATCCGACCTCTGTGCCTAAATTAACAGGGACAGCATTTCCAATTTGTTTGTATTGTTGGGCCATAGAACCCTCAAAAGCCCAATCATCGGGAAAAGTTTGGATACGAGCATATTCACGAACTGTAAAAGGTCGAGTTTCTTCAGGGTGACATCTTTCAGTTTGTTTTTGAGCAGGACTACAAGTTAAAGTTAAACAAGGCTCATCCCAGCCAATACGCCTTGCAATTCCAGTTTTTCCTCCGCCTAAATGAAAACTTCCACCCATAAATTCTTTTTGAATATCAAGTGGTAAATCACGCCAATATCCTTTTTGCGGTACTAAATCTAAAACAGCTTTTTTGCTTTGTGGATATTTAGCACCTGTCGACTTTGGAACATTGGAATCGTACAGTTCTCCTTTTTTTAAAGCATCTTCCAAATTATAGATTTTATTGTGCGGTTTTGGATATTCATATTTCAACTCAATGTCTTTTCTAACGCCAACCAATATTAAACGCTCACGTTTTTGTGGCACTTTAAAGTTTACGGCTTTTAACACTTGGACAGGAACCACATTGTAGCCAATTTCATCTAAGATTGAAATCATTCCTTGCAAAGTTTTTCCATTTTCGTGACTAAGTAAACCACGAACATTTTCTCCAATACAAATGGGTGGGTTAACTTCTTTGACAACTCTTGCAAACTCATAAAATAATGTTCCTCTAGCATCAGCAAGCCCGAGTTTTTTACCTGCATAACTAAAAGCTTGACAAGGAAAACCACCAGTTACCACATCAACTAAATTATGATATTCTGTGAAGTCAAAGTCTTTAATATCGCCCTCCAAAACTTTCCAGTTTGGACGATTTTTTCGTAAAGTTTGGCAAGCCCACTTATCAATCTCATTCAAAGCAACACATTTTAAACCTGACTTTTCCATTCCAACAGCTAAACCACCAGCTCCGGCAAATAATTCTAAGACAGTATATTCATTATGCGGTACAACAAAGTTAGAAATAGTATCTTCTACATCGTGATTGAAAAAATCAGCAAAAAGAGTTTCGACTTGTTCACGCTTATAGACACGGTAGTTGCTAATGGGCTCACGGACAGCGGACAGTTTACCTTCCCTATCCCAACGTCTAAGCGTTTCTTTACTTTTACCAATAAGTTCAGATGCTTCGGACAGCGACAAATATTCTTTCATAACCAAGTTATTTAACCTTATACAATGGTTACAAAAATACAACTAAAAATTAAACAGACAACAGCAAACAAAAAAAACAACGATCCCGGCGCTGGTGCGAATTTGTAATGCGTATCCTGAAAAACAAAAACCTCACTACATTAGCTTATTTTCTTATCCTTTGCCCGGCCAAAACACCAAAGCCCTCGCTTTTGGTATAGCTGGGATTTGTATGAAACAACAAAACCGCAGCAACCGGATTTTTTTATGCCGGAACTACAAACATTTTTCTACCTTTATGGCTTATTCACCAAACCATTGGGCTTATGCAGCAATTAGCAAACTCAAAAACTGAATGTATCCGACAGATACTGGTAGATAGGAGTAAAAAATATGGGCATTTAAGAAGTTGCCAAACATATAAAAAAAGAAAGTCCGAGATAATCATGAGCTTAGAAAAAATAATAAATACGCTTGGTCACTATGCAAAAGATGCATGGGATACGGTTAAAAGGTCAGTAAATACTGTTTTAGCTTTGGCGGCATTAACAACAATCATTTCAATGGGAGAAGCTCAAGGTCAAAGCAGAAAAGTTCAAGGAGATACTCTCTGGGGTACAGGTTATTTCTTAACTCGGGATATGATTACCAATGAAATAATTCCAAATGCAAACTTATATTTAACTCCTGCTGAAATGCAAATGGTAGTTCCTGATATAACTTATGAATACCAAACCGGACTTACTTCAACTCATTTCAATTTACCGGTTTATATTGATTCGACTGTTGGCATACCCGAAAGGAGAAACTCTAAACTACTTGTGTTTCCAAGTTTTGGTAGCGATATTAATATACTATTTGAAAACACTGAATATGGGATAATTTCGGCTCAACAGAAATAGCCGGTGGGGAAAAAGAAATCCATCACGCAAAGAT
>CAZQFH010000046.1:0-28573 GCA_964592595.1 uncultured Lentimicrobiaceae bacterium
AAGAATATTTAGTGATTTTCATCCCAGAATGGCTGGTTTTTATGTTAATTACGGCAGAATTTTGAGTATGGTTGGAAGGACAGGAGAAGCCTTTTTGTTTTATCAGAAAGCAGATAAAATCATGAATGAATATGCTATTGAAAATGACCTATGGTGGGGGCATCTGCAAGTGAATATTGGTGCTCATTTGAGATTGAGAAACGAACAGGATAAGGCGCTATTGTATTACCTAAACGCATTAAATATTTATAAGAATAATCTTCCAGCTAATCATTCATTGATAATAACTGCAACTAATAATATTGCGAATATTTATAATTATTTGGAAGATTATCAAAAAGCAAAGACACTTACAATTGGAGTCATTGATCTGGTTACTAGCCCAATTACAAAAGTTCAGTTATACCGCAATTTGGCTAAATCTTATGCTGGCTTAAATAATAAAGATCAGGCAGTTGCTACCTTCAGGCGGTCTGTTCAAATTGCTTTGGACGAGTTGGGGCCAGGTCATCTTGAAACTGCGAATTCTTTAATTACCCTGGCCGATTACCTGAAGGATTTGGGAGAATTTGAGCAATCTGTAGTTTATTACAAAGAAGCTTCTGAAATCTTGTTTAAGATATTTGGGGCTTCTGATACAGAGTATGCCGATGTGATCAGAAAACTGGCAACAGCTTACACATTAACACAGGATTTTGCAATGGCTGACAGCTTGTTCTTGAGCTCCGAAAAGTTATTGCTTTCTCATTTGCAGCGCAGTGTTTCCGGAATAAGCAAAATCGAAAGTAATAGTGTGTCCAATATACGTTTGGTAGATGTATATTTTTGGTGGGCATCTATGTATAATAGTTGGTATCAAAAAGAGGCAGATATAGCCAAGTTGGATAAAAGTTTAAGCTATTTTGATCAGGCTATCGGTATTTATGATCAGGTGGGTCTTTTTGTTACGGACGAAAGCAGGATGCTCCTCAATCAGAATGTGAAAATAAAACTGGCAGAAGCAATAGATGTAGCGGCAATTTTGTACCAGCAAACCGGCGATACCGCTTATGTCGAAAAAGCTTTTTACTACGCTGAAAAGGGGAGGGCATCTGTTTTACTCTCTTCGCTCCGAAAATCAGAAGCGATGGTTATGGCTGGTGTGCAGGACTCACTTATTCGCGACGAACAACGATTAAGGGATGACCTGTCAGTGATTCAGAAATTAATTTATGAGGAACAACAAAAAAGCTTCCCCGACGAAAATAGAATTGCTTTAATGGAAAAAAGACAGCTTCACATAATGGAAGCTATCGACAAGATATTCAATCAAATAAGATCCGACTATCCTGATTATGCTGAACTCATGTTTAATTCAAAGGTCATTGATTTAGCTGAGGTGCAACGGAAATTGGAACCGGATGATTTTTTTATCTCGTATGCTTCCGGAAATGATAATCTCTACTTGATTTATACTGATAAGTTTTCGCGGGGCTTATATAAAATTGAAGACAAAAAGGGTGTTATTGAAGAAAAGATTGATCTTTTACTCAATCAATTCAAGCTGGATTTGTCAAAACATGATAAGTCAGGTTTTCAGCAATTTACTGGTTTGGCTGCTTATCTTTATAATCATTTGGTTGCTGATGTAGTTGAAAAAGCTCATGGAAAGAAATTACTTATTCTGCCTGAAGGTCGTTTGGGATACCTGCCTTTTGAAATCTTAATCAGGCATTACGATACGCTTCCTCAAAGCATTGATTACCGTAACTTGCCTTATTTAATTAAAGATTTTCCTGTAGCATACTGTTACTCTGCTACTTTACATTTTTCGCAATTGGATAGGAAACAAAGCGGAAATGGTAAATTATTTGCTTTTGTGCCAGATTATAAGACTTTTAGACCTATTTCAATAAATGGAACGGATACAATTAATTTGAATGTGTTACCCTATGCAAAAAAGGAATCGGATATGGTGCTGAATGTTTTTGACGGAGATATTGCTGCTGGAGACGAAGCTACCAAGGAAAATTTCAAAGAGAATGCTTCCAGATACAGTATGCTGCACCTTGCAATGCATACCGTGATTGATGATGACAAACCGCTGTATTCCAGATTGATTTTTCAGCAGCAAAATGACAGTCTGGATGCCTATTCTATTGGTACATATGAACTATTTGGAATGGATTTAGAAGCTTCAATTGTTGTGTTGAGCGCTTGCAATACAGGAACTGGAAAATACCGCGAAGGTGAAGGAATTATTAGTTTAACAAGAGGCTTTATGCACGCAGGTGTTCCTTCTATTATAATGACAAATTGGGAGGTGCACGACCAAACCGGGGCATGGTTGATGGAACGGTTTTATGAAAACTTAAATAATGGAATGGGTAAAGATGTGGCTTTGCAACAAGCGAAACTGGATTTTTTAGTACAGGCAAATCAGCTTAAATCGCATCCGTATTTCTGGGCTTCGTATGTAGTGATTGGTGATGCAGCACCAATAAGTTTTGGTTCTGATTATAAGTGGGAGGTAGCTGTAATTGTTATTGTGCTGTTACTATTGTTTGCATTGGCTTTTGCGAAACGATTATTCATTGTGAATAAGAGGTGAATAAATGCAATTAGATTGTGAACTAAAGTATTTTTTAAAGCTTTATGTTAGTTGTTATACATTGATAGTGAATGCTATAGCTGAAATATTTTTGCTCGTCCTGTTAGGATTCATCTGGAAATTCACGTATTAGGTTTAAAAAATTTTCGCTGAAGGATTTTAAAAAAGCACCCTGCTTTTGATATAAATTGCTATCAGCAGGGTGCAAAGTGAAAAAAGCGCAAGTTTGTAAAAGCTCCCCCCGGATACTTGCACTTTAAAAAATGTTGATAATGGTTATCAACGAGGAAAGATGCTATTCTTTATTAATTTCTTTCAGGATTTTGAGGGCTTTTGTTTTGTAAACGCCATTATCGTCTGCAATTTCTTGAAACTTCTCGATGGCTTTACTCCTTTTTCCGGTGCGCAGGTAGCATAAACTCTGATACCATTCGGCCTGATCGACAAAGAGGTTGTCGCTGTGGTTTATGATATCATCGAATTTATGTATGGCACCTTTAAAATCTCCGAGTTCCATCATCGACAAGCCACTGTAGAGTTTGCCCATCAGATTGTTTGGTGCTTTTTCAAACATTTCAATCGCAGCATCATAATTGTGCAGCTCATAAAATTGCATACCGTCCAAAACGGGTTGTTCCAGCGAATTTGTTGCTGAACGCACATTGAAGGAAGCAGATTCAGCAACGAAATATTGTGCATAGAGTTCTTGATTGCTGGCACTATGTTGCATTTTTATCAACCCAAATCCAATTCCCAGCAAGATTATTATTCCAGCTGCAACAGCTGCAATTCGTTGCCAGCCAAAAGGAATACTTCTTTGGGTTTTAGTACGTCGTAAGTCGTTTAATTCATCCATAAGTTGATGTTTTTTGCGAGCATTAGGACTAAATGCAGCTTTATACACTTCGTATTCGGCTGCCAGTGAAGCATCTACTTCAAGCGATTTTTTAAATTCCCACAAATCGCCTTCCTCCAGCTCACCTTTAATAAACTTTTCAAATTTTTCAAGGTCTTTCATAATCAGTTAAATTTTGATATTCCGGATCATCTGTAATCCAACTTAATAGTTTTCTCAAGCACTTTCTTCTCTGGTTGTAAACTGCCTGGTTGGAAAGGTAATTCAGCTTTTTAGCTATAAGGCGAGTTTCCAGTTCCAAATTAGAAAACTTTATCAACTTGATGCAATTAGGGCTTAGCTTCTTCATGTATTTGCGCGTAAGCCTTGTAATTACTTGCTGTCGCATTAAATCCCTCAGTGTTTCGTCGTCTTCATAAGGAATATGCTCCATTGTCTGGTTGGTGAAGTTAGTCTCTTTTTGGTTTTTGCGAAACCGTTGAAACCAGAGTTGTCGTGCTACTGTGAAAAAGAACGCCTGAAAAGGAACATCCAAACTGAAGTTTTTTCTTTGAACGTAATCATAAACCACTCCGATTGCATCCTGGAAAACATCCCAGGCATCACTTTCTGTACCTCGTCTTTTTTTTATAAAATCAGCAAGCTGATCAAAATAGGTTTCATAAACGAAATTCAGTATTTTACGGTCATGATTTTTGATACCTTCCAGTATTTCAACAGAACGAATTATGTTGTTCCCTTCACCCATTATATGTCAGAAATTTCAAAATCTAATCACTTTTTTTAGAAAAAAATTTAAAATATTTTTTAACACGTTGATAAACAATATGATAAAAAGTTAAAAAAATGACCAAGTTTACATAATGTAAAACGGTATTTTGGGCATTTGCTTCATGATTTCATCAAGAAAATGGTAATTTTACACAAAAATACGTAGCAATGAGGTTTGAACCCCGATTTTTGAGACATTTTTTTTATATTTTTTCTGGGATAGTTATTTTCTGGTTTTTTAATGCGACACTAAGTGCCCAAAATAATGAGCGTTATAGAATAGGTTGGTACAATGTTGAGAATTTTTTTGACACCGAAATAGATTCAACCCGCGAATACAATGCATTTACTCCAGATGGCGAGCAGGCCTGGAATTTTTTCCGTTATCGAAAAAAGCGAACGAATATTTACAAAACCTTAATTGCAGCAGGTGAGGGACAACCCTTGGCTTTGATAGGTCTTTGCGAGATAGAGAATGATCAGGTGATCAGGGACTTGATTCTGAGTACACCACTTAAAAATTTTGATTATCAATATGTAAATTATCCTTCGCCCGATCGTCGTGGCATAGATGTAGGGCTTATCTATCAGCGCAGTAAATTGAGGTTGATTTCAAGTGCTCCTATACCCTTAAAAGATCCTGAAAATGACAATTTCAGATCACGTGATATGCTTTATACCTCTTTTTTAGTGCACACTGATACGTTGCATGTGTATATCAATCACTGGCCATCGCGATGGGGTGGCGAGCTGCCTACACGCCGGTTGCGTATGCTTGCTGCACAAACCCTTCGCAAACATGTTGATTCAATAAGATTAGTTCATCCGCAGGCTAAAGTGGTAATAATGGGCGATTTTAATGATAAGCCAGTCGATGAAAGTATTTTAAAGGGATTGCAGGCTTTTCCGGAGGATGAGATAAATGATTCATATCACTTGGTAAATCTCTTTACCAAACCTGCCCAACTGGGTTTTGAAGGAACTTTAAAGCATCAGTACGACTGGCAAATATTTGATATGATTATCATTTCTCAACCTTTGCTCACTCAATCGGGTCTGCGATTAGTTGAGGGTAGTCAGCGTATTTTTGCTCCGGACTTTTTATTTACGGAGGATGAACGTTATATGGGTAAGAAACTCTTTAGAACCTATGTGGGGCCGCGCTATGAAGGCGGTTTTGCAGATCACCTTCCTGTTTTTATTGATTTGGAATATCTTGATGAGTAGTCATTTAACTATCCAAACTATTCAAAAAATCAGCTATTTCGTCTAATTCCATAATTTTGAGGACATTTCCAGTTTTTATTGCTGCTTTTGGCATAGCATCTGATTCAGCAGAACCAGGATTCTGAGCAATGGTAAATCCGCCAAACAACTGAATTTTTTTGATGCCATTTGCACCGTCGTGATTGGCTCCTGTAAGGATTATACCAATCAGTTTTTGGTGAAAAACATCTGCTGCAGTTTCAAACAAAATATCAATAGAAGGCCTTGCATAGTATACCTTTTCTTCTACCGTAAGGCTGAAAGTACGATCATTTTCTATTAATAAATGAAAGTTGGGTGGCGCAATATAGGCGTAACCAGCTTTTATCTTTTCGCGCTCATCAGCCTCTTTTACCTTTATGGTGTTTAATTGATCAAGAAATTGAGCCATATAATTTTCGGAATGTGGACTAAGATGCTGGGCGATAATAATTGGAATATTAAAGCCAGGTTTTAATCCTTTGAAAAGGGTTTTCAGGGCATGCAAACCACCCGCTGATGATCCTATGACGATAGCCTCATATGCTTTCATTACAGGATTTTTTTCTGAAAAATTTTCTCGTTAGGGTTGGTAATTGAAAACTGATCCTGAACGGTCGAAAACATGATGTTTTCTTTAGAACCAAGTCCTAAAAAGCCACCTTTAATCAGGCTGTCTTTAAAAAGTTCGAGTACTTTATTTTGAAGACTTCTGTTGAAATAAATTAGTACATTTCTACAGATTATAAGATGCGTCTCAGCAAAAACACTATCAGTAACCAAATTGTGTTCTGCAAATACGATATTCTTTTTAAGTACAGGATCAAAAAGCGCTGCATCATATCGGGCGGTATAAAAGTCAGAAAAAGAATTTTTACCACCTGCATCCTGATAATTGAGTGTGTATGCTTTGATTTTAGAAATCGGGTAGATACCTTTTTTTGCTGTTTCTAATACCTCAGTATTGAAGTCAGTTGCGTAAATCTGCGCCCGGTCATAAAGTCCTTCTTCTTTAAGTAAAATGGCAAAGGAGTAAACTTCCTCACCGGTTGCGCAGCCAGCATGCCAGATGCGAAGAAAAGGATAGGTGCGCAAAATTGGGATCACTTCTTTCCTGAGGCATGAATAAAAAGCTGGATCGCGGTACATCTCTGTCACATTTATTGATAAATCTTTTAGTACTAGCGATAAGATTTGAGGTTGATATAATACTTTATGTTGTAATTCTGATAATGATTCCAGGTTGAGCTGATGCATACGGTAAACCAATCGGCGTTTCACATGAGCTTTGTTATAATCCCGAAAATCGTAGCCATATTGTTTAAAAACGGCTTCGAGTAATAAGTCCATTTCGAGTTGTAATATGGAATCATCACGATTTAGATACTCAGAATTAGCCATGTATTTTTTGGATTGGCATGTTTAATTATTGTAAAGCCATACGCGAAGCAGCGAAATCAGCTTGGCGGTGTCAACGGGTTTCGATAAATACTCGTTAGCACCCGCTGCCAGACATTTTTCGCGATCATCTTTCATGGCTTTGGCTGTAAGGGCAATGATTGGCAATTTTTTGTATTTATTTTCTTTTCTGATGATTTTCATTGCCTCATAACCATCCATTTCTGGCATCATGATATCCATCAGGATAAGATTGACATCTTTGCTGGCCCTAAGTTTTTCGATTCCTTCGCGACCGTTTTTTGCGAAAATCACATTGATATCGTAGCTTTCGAGCACGCTTGTAAGTGCAAAAACATTGCGCATGTCATCATCAACAATTAAAACGGTTTTGCCTTGCAGTACATCTTCTCTGGGCTGGATTTTACGCAGCATTTCCTGTTTTTTGTCTGAAAGCTTGCTTTCCACCTGATGAAGGAAAAGTGTAGTTTCAGAAAGCAGACGCTCAAAACTTCGTGCTCCTTTTAAGATGATGCTGCTGGCGTATTGCTGAAGTTTAATGTTTTCCTCCTCATTTAGTTCACGCGCTGTGTAAACAACTACCGGAAGTTCTTTATCAGGATGTTTTAGTCTTAGCGTGTCGAGCAAATCAAAACCAGACATATTTTTCAATCCAAGGTCGAGGATCATACAATCGAATTGCTTTTTGCTTATTTCTTCGAGGGCATCTTCACCTGAACTCACAGCTACAATTTCAATGTTATCGCCTTCCATCAGGTTGGAAATGCTTTTTCGCATGGATTCTTCATCCTCCACCACAATAAGGCGTTTGAGTGGATTTGAGATTATATTTTCCAGGTAATCAAAAACTTTGTCCAGATCGTCTTTATTTACGGGTTTACTTAAATATCCAATCGCACCTTGTTTTAGGTATTCGATTGATTTGTCGGCTGCCGAAACATAATGTACCGGAATATGTCGGGTTCGTGGATTTTTCTTTAGACGCTGCATCACTTCATGCCCATCAATTCCGGGCAGGCCAATGTCGAGTATTATAGCCTGAGGCGTATAAAAATCTGCGAAATGCAAACCTGCCTCGCCATCATGTGCGATGATACATTTAAAGCGATGCTCGTGGGCTAAATCGTGCAATAAACGTGTGAAGTTTTTGTCGTCGTCGATGATTAGCAAAACCATATCGCCTTCGAGGATGGAATTGCGATCGTCGTTAGTTTCTTCAAATGTTTTCAGTTCTTGTTTTATTTTTTGAGCAGGCTTTTGTGAGCTTAAATCCTCCTTATCGGGTATGGCTTCTTTTTTGTTAGTTGAATTTTGAGTTTCCTGTTTGTCGTTAGCTGATTCGTCGGGACTTTCATATTTTTCAGGAATTACGACCGTAAAAGAAGTGCCTTCTCCTTCTTTACTTTCTACATGAATTTCGCCTCCCAGAAGTTCTGAGAACCCTTTAGATATGCTCAAACCAAGTCCTGTTCCGCCATATTTGCGGCTTGTTGTTCCATCGGCTTGCTTGAATGCTTCAAAAATTTCCTGCAATTTATCTTCCGGAATACCGATTCCGGTGTCAGTAACAGCAAACGCTATTGCTGATTCCGGTGTCAAAAGGTCATTTTTAAAATCAAAGTTTTTGTCTGGCCTAAAAACATTGAGCGTTATGCTGCCTTCATGCGTAAATTTGATTGCATTGGAGTAAAGATTTTTGATGATCTGCTGAAAACGCTGTATATCTGTACGCACATACTTAGGCAAGCCATTTGAGATTGAAATATAAAGTTCGAGTCCTTTTTTGGCAGCAACAGGCTCAAAGCTTTTCTGGATGAAATGCGATAAGTCTTCGAGATACATTTGTTCTATAAAAAGCTCAATTTTGCCTGATTCTACTTTGCTCAAGTCAAGAATCTCATTAATCAGTTCAAGTAAATCGCTTCCTGATCCATTAATAGTGCGTGCATATTCAAGTTCTTTCTCGTCGAGATGTTTTTTCTTGTTTTCGCCAAGCAATTGTGAAAGTACCAAAATACTATTGAGCGGTGTGCGCAATTCGTGCGACATATTGGCAAGAAATTCAGATTTATATTGAGAGGCTTGAGCTAAATCTTGTGCTTTTTGCTCTATTTCATTTCTTGCTTTTTCGAGTTCCATATTTTTTTCTCGGATTGCATCACGCTGCATTTCAAGAGCTTTGGTGCGTTCTTCGAGTTCTTCGTTGGTCACTTTGAGCTCTTCTTGTTGTGCCTGTAAGTTTTCTTCCGACACTTTCAATGCATTCGTTTGTTCCTGCAGTTCTTCATTAGCCTGCCTGAGTTCTTCCTGCTGCACAGCAAGTTCATTGGCTTGTTCCTGTGTTTGACTTAGCAACTTTTTAACGGTTTCGGCTGCTATCACAGTTTTCACGGCGATGGCAATGTTTATGCTGGCAAGCTGTAAAAAAGTTCGCCTAAGAGGTGTAAAGCTTTGTAGCATAGCATATTCAATTACTCCAAAGGTCTTGCCCTCATGAACAAGCGGACACAAAACATATTGTGTAGGTTTTAATTTGCCAGAACCTAACTCAATTTCTTTTTTATTTTCTTGATCCTCAACAATCAAAAGTTGTTGATCTTTAGCTACCTGACCAATTAATCCCTCTTTTGTAGTAAAATATTTTTTGAGCCTTTTATCGTCCGGATCCAAAGCAAAAGTGGCTGTTAGTTCGAAGCGGTTTTCTTGTTCGTTGATCAGGTAGATAATGCCCAGGTTTGCTTCCAAATACCTACAGGTAAAATTGATTATAGATGCAGCCAGTTTTTGTGCATCTGGTTGTCCGCTCAGCCCTGAATCAAGTTCGTTGATGCCACTCTTAAGCCAGTTTTGGTTGCTGTTTTCCTCAGCATTTTGCGCCAGGGTGCGCGTCATTTCATAAAGTGCTACGTTTAAAGTGTCTTTGTCGCTGCGTGGAACCACTGTTACTTTATAGTCCCCTTTGGCGATTCGATTAGCCTGGTCAACAACTTGCTTTAGGCTTTCGACCAACTGATTCATTGAAGTGCCCAAAAGGTCTTCTTCATTTTTCACTTCCACCTTTTCGGTATAATCACCTTTGGCCATAAGTCTTGCAACATTAGCATAGCTTTCGAGCGAATCAACGAGCCGGTTAAATGTGCTTACCATCTCACCTATTTCATTTCTTGGTGCCTTGATTTGCTTACGTGAAACTTTGCCAACAGCAACTTCTTTTGCCCAGGAAGATAATTGTTTTATCGGGCTTACAAACCAGCGTGTTACTAATATTGATGTGAAAAAGACGAGGATAATGGTGATGATAAAAGACAGTTTAACAATATCCGAAAGTTTTCGTGCGTAGGCAAATGCTTCGCTGTGTTCAATTTCTTCTACCAATACCCAATTTACGCCCATAGGTTCAAGCACGTCCAAGTTGCGGAAGATCCCCAGCACATACTTTCCAGTCTCGTCAGAGTCGTAAGTTGATACTTTTTCACGTTCAAGTTCACGTTCTTCGAGTGCCTGGCGGTTATTGCGATTTCGCAGGTAAAAAAGCCAGTCGCTTATTTTCGTATTGTTGATACTCATACGCATGATCACATCCTCATCGCTAAAACGCATTGATGAGCGCAATAAACGGTCATTACCAACAATATAGGCCTGACCGGTTTCACCATATCCCGCATCTTGCTGGATGATTTGATTGATGCGATCCATGGTTATTTGAAGCGCAATTAAACCAATCAGACTATCGTTTGAATTAACGACAGGTTGCACAAAATGTCCGGTAATTAAGTTGAATGAAGGCTCGTAAAATTCCAGATCAGAGAATTGTAAAGTATTGGTTTCTAAAGCATCCCTTGTTGCGTTTGCAAATTTTGAAAAACGGTAAGGCCCTGTAAAAAGATTGGTTCCCAGATCAGCTTCTTCGCGCAGGCTAAACAGAATATTTCCCTGATTATCCATAAAATAAATGTCGTGATAACCGTTTTTTCTGGCCAGGTCTTTAAATTCGTCTCTGTGTTCTGCAGTAATCTGAGTCCATTCTTTTTTCTTTATGTATTCATTAAGGTCTGAGTTGCTGTTTTTCCAGGAAGAATCCAATGTTTTTATAAAATCAATATCGTTGCGCTGACGACTATTAAGTTCCAGAAAATCAACGATTTCATTAAAAAAAGTATTGATATAGGCAACCCTGAGCTGTGAAGTTGTGTTCAGCGATTTTTCCGCAACTATAGTTAGACCGTGATAGGCATTCAGAAAATTGATAAAACTAATCGCGGCCAGTGGCACAACAGAAATTGCCAAAAACCAGAGCAGTAAAGATTTGCCAACGCCAATATAGCGCCACGACCTGACGGAGTATTTGATTTTTTCCCAGGTAGTTGCGTTGTTATAATCCAGGTTGTCCATAGTGATATTTTATTGGCACAATTGTGTACTTATTCCGCTGGAAGCTGAGCCGCGAACTTTTCGATAGTATCGTACAACTCGCTAGGATTTACAGGTTTAGTAATATAATAATCCATTCCGGCTGCCAAACACTTTTCGCGATCGCCTTTCATGGCATGCGCTGTCATGGCTACTATAGGGGTGTGGTAATCTTTGTCATTTTCGAACTGACGAATATTTCTAGTCGAATCAAAGCCATCCATTTCGGGCATTTGAACATCCATCAGGATAATGTCATATTTCTTATTTGAGGCTTCTTCAAGTGCAAGTTTGCCATTTTCGACAGCTTTAACGTGCCAGCCTTTTTTCTCGAGGAGTTGTACGACAATTTTTCTGTTGATGATTTGGTCTTCGGCTACAAGTATTTCGAGAGGTTTGTCGGGCGATTTCTGTTCAACCGGATTTTTACTAATTTCTTCCTGGATTTGCTCTTTTGACCCAAAAAGGGTGATCAGTAAATGACGTAAATCGTTTTGAAGTACAGGTTTGGTAAGGAATTCATATTTCTGAGCTTTCTTGAGCTTTAAAATCTCGATACTGGCTTTTGAGGGCGAAAGCAGAATAAATATAGGCTGTGGTTTATTGCCTAGATGGTTTTTAATTTCTTCTGCCACTTCAACGCCGTTCATTTTTTTAAGGTAATAATCAATTAAAACCAGGTCGAATTCCTGATTCTTGAGGAGGTCAAAGCATTTGGTGCAATCTGAGGCATAAACGCTTTGAATGCCCCAATGGTCGAGCAGATGCGTTATCACTTTCGCTGATTGTGAATGATCTTCAATTACCAGTATTTTATAGGCATTGTTAGCTTTCTTGAGCTTGAGTTCCCATGGTTTTTCTTTTTGGGCTCCCGTAATCATATTCAGTCGGAAGAAAAATTTGCTTCCTTTTCCATAAGTGCTTTTTACACTTATTTTTCCGCCCATCAGATTAACTAATCTTTGGCTGATGTTAAGGCCAAGTCCGGTGCCACCATGCTTTCGGGTTGTAGAAGTTTCAGCTTGGGTGTAGCTGTCAAATAAATAGCCTTGCTTGTCTTCGGGGATGCCAATACCTGTGTCTTCAACAGCAAATTCCAGACTGATCTGTTCTTCGATATGCTCCAGCATTTTTACCTTGATAGCTACTGTTCCTTCTTCTGTAAATTTGATAGCATTGCTTAGTAAGTTTATCAATATTTGCCGGATGCGTAATGGATCACCGATCAAGATGTCGGGTATGTCAGGATCGATTTCGCAAACAAATTCCAGTTTTTCCTGAAATATTTTGACAGAAAGCAGGTTAACTACCTTTTCGATGACTTCGCGAATACTAAACTCAATTTCTTCCAGCTCAAGTTTATCCGCCTCAATTTTTGAAATATCCAGAATTTCGTTAATGATTTCGAGGAGCGACTCGCCCGATGTTTTGATGTCGAGTAATCTTTCACGTTGCAACGAACCTATTTCTTCGTCCATCAAACCCAGCTCGGCCATGCCAATGATACCGTTAAGCGGCGTACGAATTTCGTGACTCATGGTTGCTAAAAAAGCACTTTTTGCTGTTGTTGCTTCCTCGGCAATACGCTTGGCTTCATTAAGTTCGGCCACCGTTTTGCTGAGTTTGCGTGTTGTTTCTTCTAAGGCATTTTTATGCTGAAAAAATTCTATGAAAGCTTTTATTTTGCTTTGCAAAATTTCCAGATCGAGCGGCTTGTAGAGGTAATCCACAGCTCCGGATTCATATCCCTTAAAGATATGCTGACGTTGTTTGCTAATGGCAGTGATAAAAATAATTGGGATGTACTTTGTACGTTCGCTGCTGCGCATGATTTCAGCAACTTCAAAGCCATCCATGCCAGGCATTTGCACATCCATTAGTACAAGTGCAATATTCTGCTCGAGCATGATTGCCAAAGCCTCATTGCCTGAGGTAGCTTTGATAGTATTCAGGTTATCATTGTCAAGGATACCTTCGAGTGTAAGAAGGTTTTCCGGTCTGTCGTCCACTATCAGGACATTAAACTTAGGAGCGTCACTCATGGTTTTTGTTTTTAGGGGAGCACGGTTAGAATCCGAAAGCAAATATAATTATTTACACGGTTCGCACAAAAAAGTTTATCAGCATCTTCTTATCGATTGCAGATTGATGCAAATTCGCAGTATTTACAATAGGTATGATCCTCTGTTTGTATAATTGGAAGTTCTTTGTCCAAAATATCTTCCAAAAGCTCGAACAGTCTTTCTTTTATTTGCATGATTGCATGTGATGATTCAGCTTCTGTTTCAGGTAATTGGAGTGTCATCAAACCGGCACCTGGTTTTTGTAAACTGAAAATGCCACAGCTAAAATTGGCTTTTGCAAAAGCAAAATCAGATTGATTGATTAATAGCCAATAAAGTGCCAACTGCAATGCCTTTGTTTTTTTTGCATTAAACAAATCTTCCCAATTTTTTATTTTAAGATCTTCTGGTTTCACCTGGCCTGTTTTGTAATCGATCAAACGGAAAATGTTTCCTTGCTGATCAATTCTGTCAATAGTTCCTTTTAATTTAACAGTCAGCTTATTAACTATATAATTTGTTTCAAGTTTACTTTCAAGTCCCTTTATGTTTAATGGTTCCGATGTCTTGAGGTTATATTTTTCACGAGTCAGGAAATTTTTTATAAAATGATGTGCTACTTCTTTTGTTATCAAGCTATTACCCTGATCAGCAAGACCACCCGGAATCAACCGATGGATACTATTTTCGAGTTCTTCTTCACTTTTTGCTATGATCGAATCCAAGATTTGTTCATTCAGGTTTTGACCAATATAAGGTTTGTAAAGTAATTCCAGGGTTTCGTGGACAATCGTGCCAAGTTCATTGTATTTTATCGACTCGTCAAATTGCTCTTCAGCTTTAAGGCGCAACACATCGGCAAAGTAAAATTTTAATGGGCATTCGAGATAATGAGCCAAACTGGAAGGCGAAAAACCCGAAGCAGCCTTTTGCTGAAGTTGTGCGAGGACGTGTTCATTTTTTGGGATTTCAATTGTTTCAGTAAAGGGTGTTTGTGTTTCTCCCAGATTAAAATCGCTTTTTGCAATTTTTACTTTATTATTTACAACTGCCAACTCATGAATGATTTGCCTGATATACCGACTTGTTTCCCCGCTGCCAAAATCTCCTGCTTCGGTATTGTAGTATAGGTGAATATTTTCGGCATGCTGTATCAATCGAAAAAAATGATACGCTGTTATAGCCTGTTTTTCAGTGAAAGCAGGTAGCTCAAATGTTCTTCTGATGTCAGCCGGAATCAGGGAGTGACTGTTTTGTTTGCGTGGAAGAACGCCTTCGTTTAGACTGAGAATGTGTAAATTACGAAAACTAAGATTTCTCGTTTCCAAAAGACCCATAATTTGTAATCCCTGAAGTGGTTCGCCACTGAAAGGAACTTTTTGAGCGCTGGCAATACGCATGAAAAATGTTGTTATTACTAAATTATTGGTTTCTGGCAGAAAGTCCTGAAACAGTTGTTCGAGTTTATTAAAAATGCGTTTTGCCAGACTTAATTGATTGATTAAGAATAAAGAACCATTATCTTCTCTTTCGATCAAAAAAGTATTCAGCAGGTTTAGAAAAGCATTGATTACACCAATCTGATGAACAGCATTGCCTTCGATTGGCGTTAAGATTTGTTTTAAATAGGTCTTTAAAGTTTCATTTTCAGCTGAATTCAATAAGGTCGTTAAATCTGAAAATTTTATTCCCGAACGGATAAGCTTCATGCGCCAATCCAAAAGCGCTTTTTTTGCTGTTTGATCCAGAATACTCTGGTTAAATTCGTGTGATAGCAGGCTTAATAAAGGCTTGAGGTAGATTTCCTTTTCAACTGATTGTTGGAGTGCTGCGTGAAATTCGAGATACAAACGGATAAATTGATAGCTGGCAGTTTTATTGAACGGAAATCCAAGTGTGACATTGAATTGCTCATTATTTTCAGGAATACTATTCATTACAGGAAGAAGCAAATGCTCCTCACCCAGTACAATAGCTGCAGCTGGATCAAAGTCTTTACTGAGTTCATTGCCCAGCGCCTTGGCCTGCAAAACATCACCTTGAACGGCATGTAAAATGAAATGATATTCCTTTTGGAGTAAATCATCTGAAAGGAAAAATATTTCCTGCTGATTTTTAATTTCTTGTAAGAATTTTCGGATTGCATTTCCGGCCTCATGCAGACCAAAAAATTGTGGTTCAAAATAATAGCGATCCAGATCCCAATAAATGGCAGCTTTTTTTTCTAATAACAGCCGTTTTACAATACTCGCTTCAGCTTTTGTAAAGGCATTGAATCCGGCAAAAATAACTTTTTGAGCATCAATTCGTTCGAGCAGATTTTCGGTTGTAAAGCTGGCTAATTCCCGTGCAATCCTGCCTCCATAAGCCAGCCCTTTTGAGCTGAGATTAGTATTTAAATTCTGATAATCCTCTTTAAGTTGCCGGTAAAAATAGATGTACCGCTTCTCGCTATCGGTCAGAGGTGATCCGTCGGGATGCCACATTTCCAATGCTTTAGCTTCCTTTAAGAAGTCGAATAAGGATGCTACATCAACCAATTGATGGTCTATCTCGTTAAAATCTTCTGCCATCTGGGCTGCCAAACCTGCAAAATCAGTAAGTGCTTGATTATCATTTTTATGCTGTTTTGCTTTGATGCTCATCAATTCAAATTGAACCACAAGGGGATCAGCCAGAGAAAAATTGCTCCACGATTCGAAAGCTTCTTCGATGGTAAGAAAGCCGGGAAGCAGACTGCTTTTGGTGAGCTGCTCCGTAAGGGCTCTTCTAAAGAAAAGACCGGCACGCTTGTTTGGAAAAACTATCGACAAATCCTGCAAACTGTCGGCATAACTTTTAAGAATAGTTTCGGTAAGTCTATTGATGAAACCTGACATAATTAGTTGTTTTCGATTTGCTTAAAGAATTTATCAATTGCCTTGTATTCAGCAAATTTACCCAAGTCGAACCAGTATTCGGGATTGATGTCTTTACTTTTAATAGTATTGGTTTTGGCCAGTTCGAGGTACAAATCAATCACACTGCAATGCTGAACATTAAATCTTTCAAAAAGTTTTGGGCGGAATAAGTGCAGTCCGCTGAAAGCCAATTCAGTAAATTGTGTTTGAGGTTCATTCACCCATTTAAAAACAGCTTGATTGAGATGATGCCATCCAATCAGTTGCTGCTTGTTGAATAATAATTTTCTGCCCGAAACCCTGTTTTGTGTTAGCAACCAGGCTTCGTCAGTTGATTGTTCAAATTCAAAGCAAACAGATTCAATATTCAGGCTGGTCAGGATATCAACATTATGCACCAAAATGTAATCACTATCAGCAAAAAAATGATGTGCTTTCAAAATCCCGCCGCCTGTTTCGAGCAATTCCTGACTTTCATCTGAGATGTCAATGTTTAAATGCTGGTAATTATCAGATTTCAGGTGATCAACTAATTGATCCGCAAAGTGATGCACATTAACTACAAAATGTGTAAAACCTGATTGTTCAAGCTTTTTAATAACCCTGTCGATCAGACAAATGCCGTTTACTTTTACCAGGGCTTTTGGCGTTAGTGCAGTAAGTTTATCCAGGCGGGTTCCCTTTCCTGCAGCAAGAATCATGGCTGTTTTGTTTTTGCTCATGATGGATTTTTCAATGCTTTACATAAGCGGTTTGCTTTATTGGATTGCTGCCCGCATTTTCGACATTGAAAGGCCTTTTTATCCTTGTAATCTGTAGGTTTTTTATTGTTTTTACATTTTTTATTACTCATTCTTAAACAATTGTTCGTGGTGTTTACAAATAACAATCAGGTCGGGGTATTTTGTTCGAAGCCGTTCATAGATCTCTTCGGCACAATAAACAGAACGGTGTTGTCCGCCAGTGCATCCGAAGCTAATCATCAGCTTATCAAATCCACGGGCTAAGTAGTTTGCAATGGCATCAGAAACCAGGTCCTCGGTTTGATCCAAAAAACTCTGTACTTCTTTTTTTGGAGCTAAAAATGCTTTTACAGCTTCATCGCGGCCAGTCAACATCTTGTAGCGTGCTTCGCGCCCGGGATTGGGCAGAAAGCGGCAATCAAAAACAAAGCCACCGCCGTTTCCACTTGGATCAGGTGGAATGCCGCCCTTTTTGTAAGAGAAACTGCTGACCTCAATCTTTAAAAGATTAAATGCCTCTTTTTGAGGAAGTCGATACGTTTCTTTTAACAAATCCAGTTGCTGCCACACCGACCATAATTCGTTGATATTTAGTTCTGTTTTAAAAGCAATTAGTTGCTCCGACAATGTTTGAAGTGCAAAAGGAATGCTTTCGAGGAAGTGTGATTTTTTTTGAATCAGACCTCTGAAACCGTAAGCTCCCAAAACCTGACTGAGCCTGAGCATGACGAAGCCCGGATAATACTTTTCGAAGGAGTTCGCGAGCGTTGGTTCTAACTCTCTTAGCTTGGTGATATAAAGAGTAGCCAGCTTTTCGCGGTACGAATTTGGAATTTGGGCTTTTACCTGAAAAAGTAGCGAAACCAGATCATAAGCCAAAGGTCCTGGTCTTGCCCCCTGGAAATCAATATAATAGTTTTTACCCTCCTGAATCATGATATTTCGCGACTGGAAATCGCGGTACATCAGGAAATGGGCAGCTTCCTGAGCCAGAAAGCAGGCAAACACTTCCATGTCGTGCTGCAATTTAAACTCGTTGTAATGCAGTTGCGGATGCAATTTTACGAAATAATAATAGAAATATTGCAGATCAGTGAGTATGGCTTTTTGATCGAAGGGTGTTGCAGCATAGGTTTTTGAAAAGTCGACATTTTTGCTTCCTTCCAGTTGAAAATGAATCAAATCATTTACGGCATCCGCGTAAAAATCGAGCAGCGAAGGGTGAAACTCGCCTTGCGACAGCGATTGTTGCACCAGTGAAAAAAGACTTGTTTTTCCCAAATCCTCCTGTAAATAACATTTTTGGTCTTTGCTGATTAAAAACACTTTTGGAACCGGAAATCCAATCTTGTTAAGCCTTTCAGACAGATATACAAAAGCCAGATTTTCAGCTATTTGTTCGTTCCATACCCCAATCAGTGAGGTTTTCCCGCTATGCATTCTAAAATACAGTCTTCCTGAACCGGATTCGGGCAATGGGTGAATTTCCTCCGGAAAAGTACCGCAGTGTTGCCTGAATAAATCTTCGAGCCGGACTTTAAGTTTTGACAGATTAATCATTTGAAGTGTTGTGGAAGTATTGAAATATTTTGAGTGGACTAATATACACAATTAATGGTTAAGGAAGGAATAGTTGGCTTCACCATTTCGAGAAAATTTAGAAATACCTTAAATAATATTTGACAAAGAGTAAAACTAATTTTTATTACTGCAATGCTGATTCAAAGCATGGCAACAAAAGGCTTGTTTTATTTACAGGGAGCGGGGCATCCAATCTGGTTGGCAGCATTAATAATCTCACTGCAATGGGAATGCTGACCAAAAAGTATGGTATTAAGTTTATGGTGGATGCTGCCCAACTCGTTGCCCATCGTCGGATAAGCATGTAAATGTCAGGGATTGATTACCTGGTTTTTTCAGGACACAAAGTGTATGCTCCTTTTAGTACCTCTGTTTTGATTGCGCGCAAAGGTTTGCCAACGATGAAACCTGCTGATATGGCATTAG
Organism: uncultured Lentimicrobiaceae bacterium; assembly: GCA_964592595.1. Taxonomy (GTDB): domain Bacteria; phylum Bacteroidota; class Bacteroidia; order Bacteroidales; family F082; genus UBA5536. The sequence goes on from CAZQFH010000046.1 coordinate 19,005, forward strand.
CTGAAAAATATGCTGTTGAGAATGCCGGACGAGTGGCTGCCTTAGCGCATGCAAAATTCCTTTTAGATCGCATTGGCTATGAGGCGATTATTGATCACGAAAAGAAACTCCTGCAAAAAACCATCGAGACATTGCCGAAAATACCCGGTATTCGGTTTTTTGGACTACCCGATACAACTGCAACACAAATTGAAAATAGAACAGCCGTGCTGGTTTTTGAAATAAAGAATAAGATGAACAGCAAACAAGCGAATAACCTTGCTCACAATGGCGGAATAGGGTCGCGGTTTGGCTGCCATTGAGCCCATGTTTTTCTCAAGTACTTGCTTGATTTCACCCCTTTTCAAACCAAAATGCAACGATTTGTGCTCAGGCTAATCCCCAGTCTTAAACTGCAAGGCGTGCTGAGGATTAGTTTTGGTCTGCAGAATTCTTGCCATGATGTGGAAGTGCTTGCAAACAGCATTACCCAACCGGAACGTTTAGAAAAAGGCCTACTTAAGGAATTTATTAAGACAAAAACACAGCTTGTTTACGGCGAAGAGCAATAATGCTTTTATTTATTTTATGAGCTGACAGCAAAGGATAGGTTTCCGGAAAATTTTGGTATTAATCGATAAGCGTTTATTGATTAAGCGGTTTAGGTTATTCAGTTTTATGTTAAAAAATCTTACCTTTGCAGCGATAATATACAATAGGGGTGCCTTTGCCCGCCAGTGCGGGATGAAAGACAGGCTGAGATCAAACCCTTTGAACCTGAACGGGTAATGCCGGCGTAGGGAACAAACGAATCTCACTTTTTCCTCTATTGATTTAAATGTTTAACAATTAAATCAAAGAGTCATGTTCAACAAAAACATTTTACTGGCACTTTTGCTGCTTCCTTTGGGGCTTGCAGCACAAATCATGCTCGAAGGTAAGGTAATTACCAGTGACGACAATGAAGCACTAAGTGGAGCACATGTGCAACTTAATCCGGGCAATCAGCAAGCAATTACTGATAACGAAGGACGTTTTGCTTTTGATAAATTGCAAGCAGGATCGTATGTGTTAACCGTTAGTTATGTTGGTTTTGAGTCTGTTGCCCAAGAGATGACACTCTTACAGGACGAAGCTGTTACTTTTTCGCTTAAGCCAGCTTCTTTTATGCAGGATGAAGTAGTGGTAAGGGCTTCGCGTCCAGCACCTAAAACACCTTTGACCTTTAGCGTGCTGGATGCTGCTGATATCAGCAAAAACAACAGCGGTGCCGATTTGCCTTATCTTTTGCAGCAAACCCCTTCGCTGGTGGTTAGTTCTGATGCCGGAACAGGAATTGGTTATACAAGTCTCCGAATCAGAGGGACTGATCTTACCCGAATCAACGTAACCATGAACGGAGTGCCTGTGAACGATCCTGAATCGCATGGGGTTTTCTTTGTCAACCTGCCTGATTTTGCGGCTTCGGTAGATAATATTCACATCCAGCGTGGTGTGGGCACTTCGGCCAATGGAGCCGCGGCTTTTGGTGCCAGCCTCAATATCAAAACGGATGCGCCATCGGCCAGCGCCTTTGCACGCTTGGAATCTCAGGCGGGTTCGTTCAATACTTTTCGCAACAGCCTTAATTTTTCTACCGGACGAAGCAAGCAGGGCTTCGCGCTTAATGGCCGCCTGAGCAGGATTACCTCTGACGGCTATGTGGACAGGGGATGGTCTGATTTGAAATCGTACTACCTTTCCGGATCATGGTCCAATGCAAATACTTTGGTCAAAATTATTGCCACTAGTGGCAAAGAATCAACTTACCAGGCCTGGAACGGTGTTCCTAAAGATAGCCTGAAAACAACTTCCGGAAGGCGTTATAATCCCTCCGGAGAAATGTTCAACAGCGATGGCGAACTTATTGGTTATTACCAAAATCAGACGGATAATTATCAACAGGATTATTATCAACTGCATTTGGCGCACCAATTCAATAATCAGCTTCAGTTGAGTGGAGCGGCATTCCTTACAAAAGGCCGGGGTTATTATGAAAGCTGGAAAAATCAGCGGAAATTCAATGATTATGCGCTTCCGAATGTGGTGATTGGGGGGGATACCATCAGCCGTACCGACCTTATACAACAAAAATGGCTTGATAATTATTTTTATGGGTTTAATGTTGCACTTCAACAACAAAAAGGCCGATTCAACAGTACTTTTGGTCTGGGATGGAATCAATATGATGGCGACCATTTTGGCTATATCACCTGGGCACAATATGCTTCCGAAAGCCTGAACGATAAGCCCTGGTACACAAATAATGGATTAAAAACTGATTACAATGTTTATTTCAAAAGTCTATATACTATCAATGAATCGTTTAGTGCTTTTGTTGACTTGCAGTTTCGTCACATTGATTACAAAATAAGTGGTATCCACGACGACCTGAGGGATATCAGTCAGGAACACACATTCGATTTTTTTAATCCTAAAGCGGGTTTGTTTTATACGATCGATCAAAACAATCAGGCATATATTTCAATTGCAGTTTCGCATCGCGAGCCTAATCGTTCGGTTTATAGAGATGCTGATCCTGGCCAGCAAATCACACATGAGCAGTTAGTTAACCTTGAAGCTGGCTATGGCTTTAGTAATCAAAAAATCAGATTGAACTCGAATGTATATTTTATGGATTACACGAATCAGCTGGTGCTAACCGGAAAAATTAATAATGTGGGAGCAGCAATCATGACAAATGTGCCCGAAAGTTACCGCTTGGGAATAGAAAATAGTATTGATTACAGTATCAGCAGGGTGTTTTCGCTTGGCGGACATCTTAGCCTGAGCACCAATAAAATATTAAATTATACCCATTTTGTTGATAACTGGAGTTATTGGGATGATCCTGAAAATCAACCTTATCAATATGCTGATGAGCTAGGCACCACTGATATTTCATTTTCACCGGCTGTGGTTGGCGGATTTACTCTTGGAATGAGGCCATTTGCAGGGATGGCTGTGGATCTCACAGCCAGTTATGTGAGCAGACAATACCTTGATAATTCATCGAGCAAGGAAAGAAGCCTTGATCCTTATTTTGTTTCCAATATTAATATGCGTTATGAAATTCCGCAGCAATTATTCAAGAAGCTTGAGCTCAAGCTTCAATTGAATAATATCACAAGTACCTGGTACGAAACCAATGGATGGGTTTATCAGTATGTTGTTGATGGTGAATCATATACTTTGGATGGGTATTTTCCGCAAGCACTTTTGCATGGTGTTGTTGGTTTATCGGTAATGTTTTAAAGAGCATACAAAAAGACGGCCTGTAACAATCAGGCCGTCTTTATCGTGTAGGCATTTCGCAGGTTTTGAATCTACTTTTCCTGAGAGATTCCTGTCTGCATTCCTGATCCTTATTATAGGTATTTTCAAAGGGTCCTTTTTACAGAATTTGAGTAGCTTTTTGCCTATCGGAAAAGTCGAGCTGTATTTTCTGAAAGATTTTTTCTACTTTTAACCTTTGAATAGACGTAAGATCTTATTCAAATCAGGCTGAATAATAACAATCAAAAAAACTTGACTTATGGTACCACGCATTTCCACCTTGGGTGGCTATATCTTTGAATATCAAAAAAGTGTAACTAACCCAACTGGTTTTTGGGCACATGTGGCCGATAGTTTTTTCTGGCGAAAGAAATGGGACTGTGTGCTTGACTGGGATTTTAAAAAAGCTCGTGTGGAATGGTATTCCGGTGCAAAGCTGAATATCACAGAAAATATTTTTGAACGGCATTTGTTTTATCGTGGCAACCAAAAAGCTTTAATTTGGGAGCCCAATGATCCTGCTGAGCCTATAAGAGAGCTGACCTATCAACAGCTTTTTGATGAAGTGAAACGGTTTTCCAATGCCTTGCTGCGTGCAGGAGTTCAAAAAGGTGATCGCGTGGGGATTTATTTGCCCATGGTTCCCGAATTGGTAATTGCCATGCTGGCTTGTGCCAGGATCGGTGCGATTCATTCTATTGTTTTTGCTGGATTTTCGGCACAATCGCTGTCCGACAGGATGCTGGATGCCGGCGCATCAGTGTTGATTACCGCTGATGGTGGTTTTAGGGGAAATAAAATTATTCCGCTCAAAGCTATTGCCGATGAAGCCATGGAAGGTTGTAACTGCGTGAAACAGGCAATTGTATTGAAAAGAACAGGAGCAAAAGTAGAGATGAAAGCTGGAAGAGACATCTGGTGGGATGATTTTGTTGCTGGTGTTTCTACCGATAATCAAGCGGAGATATTGGATGCTGAAGACCCGCTTTTTATCCTTTACACCAGCGGATCTACCGGAAAACCAAAAGGTCTGGTTCACTCCACTGCTGGTTATATGGTTTACACTGCTTATACGTTTAGAAATGTGTTTCAATATGGCGATGGCGATGTGTATTTCTGCAGCGCTGATGTTGGCTGGATAACAGGTCATAGTTATTTGGTTTATGGCCCGCTGCTAAATGGCGCTACAAGTTTGATGTTTGAGGGCATTCCCACATGGCCTGATGCCAGCCGTTATTGGGAAATTGTGGACAAACACAAGGTTAATCAGTTTTATACCGCCCCTACTGCAATCCGTTCGTTGATGGCGATGGGAATGGAATGGCTTGACGGCAAACATTTAACCACTTTAAAGGTGTTGGGAACAGTTGGCGAGCCAATCAACGAAGAAGCCTGGCACTGGTATCATGATCATATCGGAAAAAACCGATGCCCGATTGTGGATACCTGGTGGCAAACCGAAACAGGAGGGATGATGATTAGTCCGCTGGCCGGAATCACACCTACCAAACCCTCTTATGCCACCTTGCCGCTTATGGGAATTCAGCCCGTTATAGTTGATCCTGAGGGTAAGGAACTTACCAGTAATAGCGTCGAGGGAAATCTGTGTATCAAGTATCCCTGGCCTGGAATAGCGCGCACGATTTGGGGAGATCATGAGCGTTTTGCTCAAACCTATTTTTCAACCTATAAGAACATGTATTTCACCGGCGATGGTGTGAAACGCGATGAAGATGGTTATTACAGGATCTTGGGTAGGGTAGATGATGTGATAAACGTTTCAGGACATCGAATGGGGACAGCAGAAATAGAGAATGCCATCAACGAGCACCCGCTGGTATCAGAATCTGCAGTGGTTGGATTCCCTCATGAGATTAAAGGGCAAGGTATTTATGCCTATGTGGTTTGTACTGATTTTAGTACCGGTGGCGAACAAGGAATCAAGCATTCTGTAATGATGGCGGTTTCGAAGCTCATCGGGCCTTTTGCCAAACCGGATAAGATTCAGATTGTGAGTGGATTGCCTAAAACAAGATCGGGTAAAATTATGCGACGTATTTTAAGAAAAATTGCCGAAGGTGATATCTCGAATTTTGGTGATACTTCTACATTACTTGATCCCGAAATTGTTAAAGAAATTATACAAGGACGCCTGTGAGCTCCCTGAAAATACTTTCTGATCCTGCTGCTTTAATGTTACTTTTGCTAAATGTTTAAGTTTAGGCTTTTAGTTTTCTTGTTTTTACCTATTCTGAGTTATGGTCAGTCGGATACTGAAAAAACGGAATTAGTATTAAATTCCCGCTGGGATGTGCAACATGCAGGATGTGATGATAACGGAACGTATTTTTTTATCAGTCGCTTGGCCGAAACTAATCATCTCTTTTTATGGCAGCCTGAAGTATCAGTGCTTCAGCAAGTTAGAATTTGTTGTAAAAAAGCAGAAAAAGCTGTTTGGACAAAAACAGGCGCTTTGATAGTGGCATGTGATGGAAAGATGTTTCAACTGGAAGAAAAACATATCAAACAATTGATTCCTGACAGGGATGTCGTGGCATTCGATCCACTACTTAATCACAACGGGAATCTTTTATTATTTAGGGGTCAAAGACCTAATCAGCAGGAGATGAGTTTGTTTACTTACGATTTTATTTATGATAATTTAAATCAACTGGAAGGAACCGAGCGTTATGAACATGCCAGCTGGTCGCCATCGGATGAGTTGATCGTATCTTCTTCAGTAGAAAATGATAAACATGTTTTGAAACTTTTGCATTGGTATGATAAACCATTCGATACCATTCGATCTGATACCCTTGATCTGATGCAGGCGGTTTGGTCAGAAAGTGACTTTCGATTGTTTGCCATGGCTTCTGGCAAAAAGCAACATTATTTAATCGCTATGCGAAAAGATGGGAGTAATGCTGATATTATCTGGCAAAGCGATCAACCCTTTAAAATTTTAAATTTTCAGGCAGAGCAGCGAAAAATTCTTGCTTTACAGGAAATGGAAGACAAGCGCAATCAACTCATTACCATAACTATAGATAGATATTTTTATTAATCCTTAAATACATAACACATGAATCAACAACAACAAAATCTCGATTTTAAAAAGATTTTACCCATTGCCATCATAGTAGGTGCAGTGCTGCTGCTCATTATTTTTTGGAGTAGAATGACCGTTACAATTCCTGCCGGACATGGCGGTGTGCTGTTCAAACTTTTCGCAGGCGGTGTTGATACCGAAACAACATACAAGGAAGGATTTCATTTTTTGGCTCCATGGAATTCCATGTACCTGTATGAAACCCGTCAGCAGGAGGTTGCTGAAGAAATGAATGTATTATCCTCAAATGGCTTGGAGATCAGGGTAGATTTTTCGGCTTGGTATCAGCCTAAATGGGATAATTTGGGTAATTTACATTCTCAGATTGGAACCGATTATATGCGTCGTGTGGTGATCCCTTCACTCAGATCTGCGGCCCGATCAGTGGTTGGTCGCTACACGCCGGAGCAGATTTATTCAACAAAGCGCGATGCCATACAGGTTGAGATTTATGATGAAACAAAAAAGTTGCTCGATGAAAAATATGTGCAACTCAATCAGGTGCTTATTCGATCCATTACGCTTCCGCCAACTATTAAAACGGCAATCGAAAGCAAGCTGAAACAGGAGCAGGAAGCATTGGAATATGAATTTAAACTCGAAAAAGCTGAGCAGGAAGCTGAGCGCCAGCGTATTGATGCTGAGGGTAAGGCACGTGCCAATAAAATTTTAAGTGCGAGTATAACAGAATCAATTCTGCGCGAAAAGGGAATAAATGCAACCCTAAAGCTTGCTGAGTCGCCTAATTCTAAAGTGGTTATTATTGGTAATTCAGGTGATGGCCTGCCTATTATCCTGGGAGATAATAAGTAGTATCCGGAGGTTTCAAAATAAACGCTCTGATTTTTAGGTCGGAGCGTTTTTTGTTGGTGCCTTTTCGATTTGTCTTACTTTTGCATCCGCAATGAAACCACAAGCAATCAGAATAAAGAACCGAAAAGCCAGCTTTCAGTATTTCCTGGAGGAACGACTCGTAGCTGGAATTGTGCTCACAGGCACCGAGATCAAGTCGGTCAGAGAGGGAAAGGTGAGCCTGAATGAGGCGTTTTGCGTTTTTTTGATGGACGAAATCTTTGTGCGCGATATGCACATTGCTGAATATAGCTTTGGAACCTATAATAATCATGACCCCAAACGCGACCGCAAATTGCTTTTGACAAGCCGTGAGTTGAAAAAGTGGCGAACAAAAGTGAATGAAAAAGGTTATACCATTGTTCCGGTGTTGCTTTTTATAAATGAGCGCGGTCTGGCCAAGATAGAAATCGCCTTAGCAAAAGGTAAACACCATTACGACAAGCGTGAGGATTTGAAAAAGAAGGATACCAAGCGCGAATTGGATCGGTTAAAAGAGTATTAACGTCACTTTTTCTTATGAAATTTCTTGTTTTATTAGTATTGACAATGTTTTTCTCGCTGGCATTGCCCGCCCAGGAAGCAAAGATCGAATGGATGGATTTTGAAACAGCTGTTGACAAAATGAAAACGCAGCCAAAAAAGATATTTATCGATATGTACACTGATTGGTGTGGATGGTGTAAAAAAATGGATAAAGAAACCTTTGCTCATCCGGAGATTGCCGCCTATATGCAGGACAATTTTTATATGGTAAAATTTGATGCTGAACGATCAGATACTGTTGTTTATGCCAATCGCACCTTTGTGAATCCCAACCCGGGCAAATCACGCAGTTCTCACGAACTTGCACAGGCACTTTTACGCGGAAAAATGTCGTATCCAAGTTATATATTTATGAATGAGGAAATGAAGATCATCAGTGTTGTACCCGGGTTTTTTCCGCCGCAAAATTTTGAACCCGTGATTCATTATTTTGGAGGTGGGAATTATGAAAATCAAGATTGGGAAACCTTCAGTAAGGCGTTTAAGGGATCGATAAAACCTTAGTTCTGTTAAATTCTATTAAATCTGTATCGGATTTGATGAATTTAGTTTCATTAGCTATTGGTGCATTAGTAAGTTGCCACTTTTGTCAGAGTAAGTAATCATGCTTCCAATTTTTTTATATCTTTACAGGTATAGTTGAATGTAGCTTTTATTAGCTCATAAAAAGTTATAGATCAGATAGATAAATGGGATTGTTTTTGTTTTCGGTTTGAAATTTTTGACGTAAAATATATCTTTCAGTAAAGAACTTTACTTTTTTTTGGCTCATATCAAAGAATGATTATCTCAACTACTGGATGACAAAAGAAAATCAGATATCTGCGTTTCAGCCCTTGGTTAACAGGATATATATCATCAGGGATCAAAAGGTGATGCTTGATAGCGACCTTGCTGAGATTTACGGTGTAGAAACCAAGGTTTTTAATCAGGCGGTTAAAAGAAACGTTCAGCGGTTTCCGTCTCCGTTTCGGTTTCAACTTACTGCTGAAGAGTATGAAAACTTGAAGTTCCAAATAGGCACCTCAAGTGGTTACGAATTCTTGAGGTCACAGTTTGTGACCTCAAGCGGAGATGAATTTTTAAGGTCACAAATTGTGACCTTAGAAAAAACTGACTTGAAGTCGCAAAATGCGACCTTAGAAGACAAACGAGGAAAACACAGAAAATATTTACCATATGTTTTTACCGAACACGGAGCTATCATGCTCTCAAGCGTTCTTAAATCAGAAACCGCAGTTCAGGCAAGCATCAGGATAGTGCAGGCTTTTGTTGAAATGCGAAAATACATTTCTGCCAATTCGCAGTTATTTTTACGGATGGAAACCATCGAACAAAAAATGCTGCGAACCGATGAAAAAGTGGATATGGTTTACAGGGCACTTGAAGACAACAGCATTAAACCCAAACAAGGGATTTTCTTCGACGGGCAGGTGTTTGATGCCTACGCCTTTGTTTCTGATCTGGTTAGAAGCGCGAAAAGTTCTATTGTGTTGATTGACAATTATATTGATGATTCCGTTCTTACGCTGCTAACCAAACGCAAGAAAGGAGTAACGGCAACTATTTATACCAACAAAATCAGCAAACAGTTATTGTTGGATGTTAGAAAACATAATGCCCAATATGCGCCTGTTGAACTGAAAGAGTTGAAAAACGCTCACGACCGATTCCTTATTATTGACCACAGTGAATTATACCATTTTGGGGCATCGCTGAAAGACCTGGGCAAGAAGTGGTTTGCTTTTTCAAAAATGGAAACCGGAGC
>CAZQFH010000047.1:0-28013 GCA_964592595.1 uncultured Lentimicrobiaceae bacterium
GCCGCTAAGATAGATGGATTTCTTTTCCCCACCGGCTATTTCTGTTGAGCCATAATTTCATTTTATAATATGAGTGGTAACATTGTTCTGGAAAAAGATATTTCAGGAAGTAATACATATCTTCAATTGCATAATCTTGAAACAGGGATGTATATTTATCACATAAAAACTGAGAGCGGCCTCAAAATTTCAGGAAAGTTTATGAAGCAGAATTTACCTCCAAATGGGTCGACCTTGTTCACAAGCAACAACCTAAACGAAAAGAATGGCTCAACTGAAAATAATCGGGTTTTATTTGAAAATTACCTAAGCAGTGAGACCGCATTACAATCAACTAAACATGGAAAAAGCGATTATGAAGCAGACTATTGGGCAAAATGGGAGCATCAGGATTACTATACTGACAGCACGCTTATTACAATACATGATGGGCTTAATTCTTCTGCAATTTCTTTCAATATGAAATTGTTGATTGAAACTGTTTACAGACAAGCATATTTTGGTTTAAAAGACACCACAGGGGGTGGTAGTACTAATGTTGATTCTGATTTATATATTTGGCCGGATTCAGTTGAAATGATTACACTTGACACCGTTTATACTGAGGAGTCAGGAAGTTTTATTACATTGCCTATCTACATCGATACTATTCCCGATGACACAATTTATGGTGAACATTTTGCTGCTAATTACTGGGTAAAGTGGACTCCTCCCATGGATACTACTTTATGGGGTACCGGGCATTATACTGACAGTTGTCTTGTTACAATAACCGATACTACAGAGTTTGTTATACTATATGCTACACCTGTACCGCAGTTAACGCCTAATTTAGATCTTGAAGGTTTTGTTTGGAAATTAGAAAATACTTCTCAAACTTTAGCTAATGCTCAAGTTAGAGTTACTGTTAATAGTACCGGTGATGAATATACAGCTACTTCAAATAGTAATGGTTATTTCATGGTTGAAGGTTTGCCTTTAGGTGAAGAAATCACTTTTGATGTTGGCGGAATTACTGGTCGTTATTCTTTTGCTGGTACTAATTTTACAACTCCCGTCTCAATAGATAATCCTGCTGATAGTGTTAATTCAAACTTTAGTGCAGTTCTTCCACTAAAACTTGCGAGTTCTTCAGCACAACATATAAGAGATCAAACAAGTAATGGTACTCGACAAGATACTATTTGGTTTTATTTAGGAAACTCATTAAATAATACTCAAAAAAACACTATGAGAAATTGGTTTACAAATTTGCAGTCTGATGAGGGTAATGTTTATATCTTTGCAGAAAGTTTAACACAATTAAATAACACAGGAATAAATATAGAATTTGGAACATACAACACACAAACATACAATGAGGGAATTAATACGCCAATTGGGGGAACATTATACCCGGTTATTTATGCAAACACCACCATGGGAACTAGTGCAGGATATGTTCCTTTTGTTCATGAGATCAAACGAGCTTTAGGTTTTGACGGGGTTGGTTGGTATAGCGTTATGAGAGCAGATGCTCCAGATTATACTCAAGAGGATAAAGATATTGCAGAGTTTGTTGAAAGGCCTTACTGGAATGCTCTTTATCATGAAGAGAAAACTTGGATTGATTTAAACAAGATTGTTGAAGATATGCCTGGAAGGTAAACCCACTTGCGCTCGGATGTTCCACGTGCCTCATCGCCCAAAATGTTATTCAGATTGTTAATGTCCATCCCCGGCGCTGGTGCGGATTTGTAATACGTATCCTGAAAAACAAAAACCTCACTACATAAGCTGGTTTTCTTATCCTATGCCCAACCAAAGAATCAAAGCCCCTTCTCTTGGAGAAGCTGGGATTTTGTATGAAACAACAAACCGCAGCAACCGGATTTTCTTACCGAAACTAAAAACATTTTTTTTACCTTTATGGCTTATTAACCAAACCATAGGGGCTTATGCAGCAATTAGCAAACTCAAAAACTGAATGTATCCGACAGAGAATGACGGATAGGAGTGAAATATTTTTGACATTTAAGAAGTTATGGGCAAGGTGATAAAAAACATTCCAACACAAAATATAATGTCCCATATTTTTGCTATTTTTGGGACAAATAATATGCAATGTCAGTATTAAAACAAATAGAAAGTATTCTAAAAAAGAGAAAACCTGGTGAAATCCTGTTTATCATAGATTTTCTTGAAATAAGTGATTACGATACGGTTAGAAAATCGCTACAGAGATTGGCAGAAAAAGGAATATTAATCCGACTTTCTAAAGGAATTTATTATTATCCTAAAAATGATAAATTGCTGGGATTAATTTACCCGTCGGCTGATCAAATTGCAAATGCAATCGCAAAAAGAGACAAAGCTCGCATAATTCCAACTGGAGCTTACGCAATGTACCGTTTGGGGCTAACTACCCAAGTCCCAATGAATGTGGTGTATTTAACCGATGGTTCTGCACGAAAGGTTCAAATAGGCAAACAAAAAATCGTATTCAAAAAAACAAGCCCCAAAAACCTGAGTGCAAAAAATCAACTAAGCAACTTGTTAATACAAGGGTTACGGGCTATTGGCAAAGAGAATATAACCCAATCTCATATCATAGAAATTAAAAAAATAGTCTTTGACAGTAAAGAAATGAATGATTTATACAATGATATACTACACGCACCAGTTTGGATTCAAAAAATAGTTTTGGAAATTTTAAAAGAAATTGAAAATTGACAATTGGCTTAATTTACCAAAACACAGACAGCTTGACTTGTTTAATCAATTAAGTGCAGTGACTGGAATCCAGCCACAAGCCATTGAAAAAGATGCGTGGGTAACATTAGTTTTGAGGATGATTTTTAGTTCAAAAATTGAACAATACCTGGTTTTTAAAGGCGGCACTTCGTTAAGCAAATCATATAAAATAATAGAACGCTTTTCAGAAGATATTGACATTGCAATTGACAGGAATTACCTTGGATTTGGAGGAGATTTAACAAAAGGTGAAATAAGAAAACTTAGAAGAAAATCACATGATTTTGTTTCGACTGAAATGGTTAATGCTTTAACCAATCAACTTGACGAATATGGGATAAATAAAGAGTTATACGAGATTGTCGTAGAAAACATCAAGATATCCGATCAGGACCCGGAAACAATAAAAGTAAATTATAAATCTGTTTTCGAAGAATTACCATATCTGCCGAATAGAGTATTGATTGAGTTGGGGGCAAGGTCACTTTTCGAACCTTACACAAAAACAAAGATTAGTTCTATAATTGATGAACATTATCCAGAATCCGTTTTTACAGAAAATGAATTTCTTGCCAATACAGTAACTCCAGAAAAAACATTCTTGGAGAAAATGATATTACTCCATGAAGAGTTCCAAAAACCAGTTGAGAAAATCAGGCACGAAAGGATGTCGAGACATTTATATGATATTGGACAAATAATAAAAACCGAATTTGGACAAAAAGCCATTAAGGAGTTTGATTTGTTTAAATCCATTATAGAACACCGAAAAAAACTCACCGCCGTAAAAACAGTAAGTTATGAAAACCTGACAATTCAAAAATTAGAAATTCTTCCACCACCAAAATTTTATGACCTATATAAAAAAGACTATATGGAGATGCAAGAGAATATGATTTATGGAGAAAGTTTGGAGTTTGACAAACTAATTGAAATAATAGAACATGAACACCCAGCAGCTAATCGAGTAGACGGCCGGTGAGCTATTGAAACCCGGCGCTGGTGCTCCCAGCCATCCGGGATGTAATCCGTATCCAGAAATACAAAAAAAACAACGGCATAAGCTAGCTTTCTTGTCCTCTGATTGGGCAAAGGACCAAAGCTCTCGTTATACCGCATGTTAAAAAAACAAAAATAGACATACTTGTTTTATATACCAAAAAGATATACTTTTGATGTATTAATAAGTTAAAAATATGAAAACAGTATCATTAAAAATTGACGATGCTATTTTTGGAGAAACAGAAAAAATTCTTTCAAAAATTAAAAAACCGAGAAACAGGTATATCAACGATGCGATTGAATACTACAACCGGATTCAAAAACGTGCGATTTTAGAAAAAAAACTAAAAAAAGAATCTGATTTAGTTAAAGCAGATTCAATGGATGTATTAAAAGATTTCGAGGAGATTGATTATGTCGATTAAACAATATGAAATCTGGATTGCAGATTTAAATCCACAAATCGGGACAGAACCAGGAAAAACAAGACCTGTTCTCATTGTTCAGTCAAATCTTCTTAATCAAATCCCGCATCCATCGACAATAATTTGTCCGATAACGACAAATGTGAAGAAGGATTCGGATATCTTACGCGTGCACATTAAAAAAGGAGAAGCTAATTTACATCAAAACTGCGATATTATGATTGACCAAATTAGGGCAATTGATAATAAGAGACTTGTTAAAAAAGTTGGAGATTTACCAATAAACCTGATTGATTCTATCAAAGAAAACTTGATGATAATAATTGATTTAGAATAATATCGGAAGAAAATTAACAAATTGAAATCTTAATGAGTTTTCTTAAAACAATGGAGGCAAAATGGGATTTATACCAATTACGATTAACAGTTACATAAAAAAACACCTGAAAAACAATCCGGGTGAAAATGAAAAAGATTTAAGGAAACGCCTCAATTCTGCGCTGGCAGACTATAAAAAAGGAATTAGATGTTCCTGTGGAAATGATATTTGGGTAATCGGTTCTGCGTCAGTTGGGAATAGTTGTTTTACTTGTATTACAGGAGAAAGTTACCCGACCGACGATTATGAAATTGAATCAGCAATAAAAAAAAGAGAAAACACAAAAGGTCGAAGACATATTGACGAAATTCCTCCTAATAAAATTGCAGGGTTTTTTGATGATGATGGATATGAAATCAATACGGATTTAATAAAAAAACCATCGTTATGTATTACTTGTATAAAGGACGATAATCCAAATGAGGAACTACTCTGCAACATGACTCGCTACGACCAAAAAGATGATAAAGAATTTAAATGTTTTGCATATAAAGCAAGAAATAGCTGACAAAGAAAGAAAAAAACAAGACGGCATACGCAGTATATTTTATTGCCGAGTTAATGCTGCAATCAACAACTGTGTCTCGCTTCAAACTTCATCACGTTTTGATAGTGTCGTTGGCAACAAAAACATACCGCTGTCAGTTAACCCCCACCTCTCCAAAACCTCAAAACGACCATTTCAAGTCCACAAAAACTGCCATGCCGCCTTTGCCCCAGCGGTTTTGGTCACCGCTTACGAAGGTTTGCAGCAGTATGCCCAGATCGAGATTGGTAACCAGCGACCAGCTGATGCCCGGCAGGGCGTAATACAACTGCTGATCAGGCATAGCCATAGCCGAAACATTGGCTGTGAGAATGGGTGAAATGGGATAGGAAAGGCTGGCTGTGAGGGCAAACTCGGCAAGTGACAGGTTGTCGGCGCGCAAGGGCTGGTTGAGGTTGACCAACATTGCCGGCTGACGCTTATAGCCACCATTGTATAAGACTTCGAACACCCCATAAAGCCCGCCGGCAAACAAATAATCCACCGAAACAGCTGCCACCACATTGGAAGGCTGCAGGCTGTCGGTTTCTTGCAAGTCGCTGAACCAGCTTACTTCTCCTTTAAAACCTGCTGCACCAAGATTTCCGGCCCAGCCGCCTCCCAAAGCCAGCCGGTCATGAAAATAACCACCCAGCACTTGCAGGTCGTAACCATTTACGTTTAATACATAATACAGCGCTGCCACGGCATTGCTGATATGATCGGCAGGTGCCACAGCCACCTCAAGGCGCGACATCCCGCTGAGGTGATGCTGCACACGCAAAGCATCGGCACCCGGACGTTCCACATAGTCGAAATCGAAGAAGGAGTAGGTATTGAAAAGATCATTGGGGTTGGAAACCAGGTTGATGCCCCAGTTGATCCGCTGACGTCCGAGGCTTATCTGCCAGTTGCTGTGTCGCCATTCCACAAAAAACCTGTCGCTGCTCAGCTGAAAAGCAGCACTGGGGCTGATGCGACGCGCCATTGTAAGGTCCAGAAAACCACCATCCGCTTCAAGCATTTCGAGGTAGCCAGGTGTATTGCTCACGTTATCGCCCCAGAAAATACGGTTGCGAAGGGCTGCCTCAACATACCAGTTCTGATGTGGCATCCAATTCAGGTTGAGCCTGTTATGGACGATATTGTTCCATCCCATGCTTTGATCATCAAAACTCCGGTTAACAGAAGGCAGGGTTTTCAGGTAGCCATTCAGTCGTAGCTTTTGATCTCCATAAGCTGTTTGGGCTTTCAGCGCCGAAGCAGCCAGAAGGAAGACAATCAGCAGAAGGATTCTGGATTGCTTCATGAGCCATGATTTTCGTCGCTGGCCACAGCGCCATCCACCAGGGTGATCACCCGGCGTGCCCTTTCGATTACGCGTTGGTCGTGTGTTGAGAAGATCAGGGTGATATTTTCGTCGCGGTTCAGCTTCTCCATGATATCGAGCAGGTTAAAAGCCGATTGGGTATCGAGGTTGGCAGTAGGTTCGTCGGCCAGCACAAAATCAGGCCGCGAAGCCAGAGCCCTGGCCACTGCCACACGCTGCTGCTGTCCGCCGGAAAGCTGCGCCGGTCGGGCGTTGAGTCTGTCGCCCAAGCCCACCTGTTCCAGGATTTCGCGCGCCCGCTGATCAATGGCTTTGCGGGACTGTTTCTGCAGTAGCATGATAAACGACACATTCTCGATAGCCGTAAGCACCGGTATCAGGTTGTACGACTGAAAAACAAATCCGATATGCTTCAGCCGGTAGTCGATCAGCTGCCGTTCTTTCAGCTGGGTGATATCGGTCTGGTTGATCATTATACTGCCCGAGCTTGGTTTGTCGAGGCCGCCAAGCATATTGAGCAAAGTAGTCTTGCCCGAGCCCGAAGGCCCAACAATACTGGTAAATTCGCCTTGCTCGAAAGAGAGGTTTACTTCGTTGAGTGCTTTAACCGGCACGATGGTCTCGTTATAAATCTTGTTAAGTCCGATGGTTTCTATTACAGCCATTTCAATGCTAATTTAATTGTATTACTATTCTTTTCTAACTGCTTCGGCAGGAACAAGTTGTAGCGCCTTAAAGGCAGGATATAAAGCTGAAAGCAGGGCAATCAGCAGCACCAGCACAGCAGTTTGCAGGTAGAAGGGTGTTTCCAGATAGGGATAAATCATATTGCCATAACCATAGATAGCCAGGGAATCGCCTGCCACACTGGCCAGGTTAATACCCTGATTACCAAGCCAGCTGATCAGACCAAAGCCAAGCAGCATGCCGGCTGCGGCACCTGTAAAGGATAAAAAAATCGTTTCGAGCATGATCATCTGAAAAACGCTCTTTTTGTTCATCCCGACAGCCATCAGCATGCCCAGCTCGCGCGTGCGTTCAAAAACCGACATCAGCATGGTGTTTAAAATTCCAAAGCCCAGCCCAAGCAGGATGATAAACACCAGAAAAATCAGGCTTTGCGAAGTCATTTCCTGCATCAGCACCAATTCCTGCGAAAGCTTTTCCCACGACCTCACTTCAAGCTCCGGAAACTGCTGTTGCAATTGCTGTTTCAGACTTGACAGCCGATCGAAATCATTTGATAACAACGCGATTTCATGCGCCAGCTGTTCACTACCCAAAAGCGGGTTGATATCAGTGCGTTGCACAAAAACGGTGGTCTCATCAAAAGCAACATCTATGGTCTTGAAAATTCCCACAACCTTAAAAGAAGCCGCTGTGATTTCTCCATCAAGGTTTTGGAAGTTAAGCACCAGCCGCGAGCCAACATCAGCTTTTAGCTTATTGGCAAGCTCCTGTCCGATATATACCGGGTTACGCTTTACGCCTTCGAAATACGCCCCTTTGACCAGCCAACCATTCAGATCAGTGAGTTTTTGTTCTGTCTCTGGATCAATGCCGTTAATCTGAACACCCCCCGACACCTTTGCCGAAGCAATGATTCCATTCACTTTGGTGCGCATAGCAACCTGCTTAACCGCTTGATTTTTTTGAATTTGCTGCATGATTTCCTGCGGATTGGTGAGGTATTGTGTTACTTCGCCATCGTGCACAAAATCAGGGTTATGAATTTGTATGTGCGACACAAAGCGTTCGATCACATTGTTGAAGCGCTGCTGCACAAAACCCATCGAAAAAGCCGAAGCCATCAATGCAGCCGCCAACCCTATCATAATGGCAATCAGAATAGTAAGACTGCGGCTGGTATTGCGCCAGATATTACGCCAGGCTATTTTTATTAACATCTTTCGTCCTCCTTTTTAATTGCGTGCTGCCTTTAAAATATTCATCCTGAACACCTTAAAAACAGGATAGAGACCAATGACCAGGGTAATCAGCAATACAACAACTGCCTGCGAACCAAACACCTGCACATCCAGTGCAAAGGGCATCACGGCTTCCATCCCGTAAGTTTCGAACATGGCTTCCATCTCTTCGCCAAAGCGGATAGGATGATGGTGCATATACAGGATTATCGGAAAACCACCTACAAGACCAGCCGCGACGCCAATCATGCTGATAAAAACAGTTTCAACAAAAGTGATCAGCGCAAGCTGACTGCGTTTCATCCCTACACTTAGCAGGATGCCAAATTCGCGTTGTCGTTCCAGCATCATGGTGAGCACAGTGCCCAAAATACCGAAACCCACCACCAGATATAGCATGTAAATGATCATCATACCCGATGCCTTGTCGAGTTCGAGGCTTTGCAGCAATGTAGGCATCATCTGCTTCCAGGTGAGCACTTTAAACCATTGTGGATCAAGTTGAGCACGCAGCTGCTCAGCCAGCAGATCGGTCTGACCTTTTTCTTCCGGTGTGATCAATAAAGCCGTAAGTCGGTCTTCAGCACCAAAAAGCTGTTGTGTGGCAGCAAGTGGCATAAAAATGAGCTGATCGTTGAGGCGGGGCAAACTGATTTTCACTATGCCTTTAACCGGATAAATACCTGCAGCACTCATTCCCCTGAAGCCTTGTCCCACGAGAATTATGGAATCACCCACATTCATCTTCAGGCGTTCGGCCAGTCCGTCGGCCAGCAAAACAGCCTGATCATTTGCTTCGGGCGAAGTACCGGCGAGTAACTTGTGCCCCATTTCATTCAGCCGGTTTTCAGCCTCGAAATCAACCCCACGCAGCATCACTGGTCGGGTAGACTTTTCTGTTGCTGCCAGCATAAACGATTCAAAACGCGGCACCACATAGGCAATCCCGTTGGTTTGCCGGATGATTTGTTTGAGGGTATCATCATACATAAAAGCATGATCCACAGAAGGTTCATCCTCGTACAAGCTATCCTGCAACTGCAAATATCCAGTAGAAAGCTTCACCATATTGGAGACCATCGCCTCGTGCGAACCTTTTGTCATCGACTCGGCTACCAGCGCCAGTATTACAGCAAAGAAGACAGAAGAAGCGGTGATCAACGTCCGTCGTTTGTTGCGCCAGAGGTTACGCCAGGCCAGGATGAATAACATCTTCATGGGTTTTGGATTTTAGGCGTGTTAGCGTATTTGTTTCAGGTTTTGAATGGAAAAAAAGTCGGGCTCAATCTTCGGGTTAAAATCGATAAGGTGGTAGGTGAGCACGGTTTTGTGGCCGGGCTTGTCGCTTGGCACCATCTCCATCACAGCAGGAAATTCCTTGCCTCCCATCATTTTGATGTCTTTGAAGTGCATGGTAGCAACCAGCTCATCATCCTCATCATAATTTTCGATACGCATTTGAAAATACTTCTCTTTGGCCACCCACAGCAACACCTTGCTGTAAACCACCGATGATTCGGGATGCGGAATCATTTCAATCTTCCAGCATTCGTAGCCATCGAGCTGCTCTTCGGCCAGGATGCGATGGTCATAATCTTCGAGTATGGTACTTTCGCGAACGAGGTCGTCATTGGTGAAATCGCTGCCCATCCACGATTGCGACATCATCGAAGGCGGCATTTTGATGGTACGGTCGATATTCGGCAGGTAATTCCAGATCTCTTTTTGTCTTTTAAGGTATCCCACGCCTTTGTCGCGCGCCGGAGCGGTGATAAAGATTAGGCTGTAATTGTTGCCCAGCGACCAGGATTTCATGCTTACCTCGCGCGTATAGCGTGGCCTGATGGTTTGCATACTCAGCCCGGCATACATGGCATCCCCTTTCATGCGCTGTTCCATTTTTTTTAGAATATCAGTAACCGATTCCTGTGCCTGCAGGCCGAAAGATATCATCAGCAGAAAAATGATGTAACTGACTAATTTAATTGTTTTCATGACTGTTAGGTTCGGTTTATACAGAACTAATACACATAGCTTATTTTAACTTCCGCTCTTGCCATTTATCCAGCAATGCTGGAATTTCAAGTTCCATAAACTTGTAAAATTCAGCAGCTTCAGAGAGCCATTG
Source organism: uncultured Lentimicrobiaceae bacterium (assembly GCA_964592595.1). GTDB lineage: Bacteria > Bacteroidota > Bacteroidia > Bacteroidales > F082 > UBA5536. The sequence continues at coordinate 10,452 of CAZQFH010000047.1, forward strand.
AGCTGTTTTGTCGGTTTTTCGGATGCGAAACTCTAATCCTTTCATAAACATGGCATGCATGGTAGAAAGGATACCCGTTTTAAGTCGCATGATTTCGCTCCAGCAATAATCGGGGGTAAGTCGATAGTAGGTTTTACGGTCGCCTGGAATGCTTGCCGGCTTGATCAAATTCATGTTAGTTAGCATTTTAACGCTGGTACTGATAGAACTTTTACTCGCTTGAAGCACCTCTGTAAGTTCTTCGAAGCTAACAAGTTCTTTGTCGGATACGGCCAAATATCCAATGATTCGACCCACCATACGTGTGAGCCCGGATTGTTCCATAATTAAGCCGCACTCTTCGATGTATTCCTGCCGATTTTGAATGTGACGCATAACACTTGTATTAGCTTGCAAATATAAATATATAGTTCTTTACATACCGAACTAAAAAAATATTTATTATTTTAAGACAATATTTACCTTTGCCCTCAAAACCATACTATTAACCAACAACAACATTAACATGGACGAAAATTTAACAAACATCACCGGAGATCTGTCGTTGTTGACAGAAATGATCATGGATTTTGCAGTTACTTACGGACTCAAGCTGATAGGTGCTATACTGGCACTAATCGTTGGTTTGTGGGTAGTAGGTAAAATCAGTAAATCACTTCGCAAGCTTATGGAAAAACGCGAAGTAGATCCTTCACTTCGAGGCTTTCTGAGCACTTTCATAAGCATCATGCTTAAGATATTGGTCATCATCAGTGTGCTGAGCATGGTAGGCATACAAATGACATCCTTTATTGCCATGCTGGGTGCTGCTTCTCTGGCCGTTGGTTTATCATTGCAGGGTTCGTTACAGAATTTTGCCGGCGGAATCATTATTCTGATCCTTAAGCCTTTCCGCGTTGGCGATTTTATTGATGGCCAAGGACATATGGGAACTGTTGAAGATATTCAAATCTTTAACACCACGCTCAAAACTGTTGACAATAAAGTAATTACAATTCCCAATGGAGGTCTGGCCAACAGCTCTATTACCAATTTCTCCAAAAAAGAAACCCGTCGGGTGGATTGGACTTTTGGCATTGCTTATGGCGATAGCTATCAAAAAGCTCGTGACATCATCCAGAAACTGATCGATGCAGATAGTCGCATTCATAAAGATCCTGCTCCATTTATTCGTTTGAGCAGTCTGGGAGATAATTCCGTCAATATTGTAGTGCGCGTTTGGCTGAATGCTCCCGACTATTGGGAAGTATTCTTTGAAATGAACGAGAAAGTTTATGATAGCTTTGCGAAAGAAGGTATCAACATTCCTTTCCCACAAATGGATGTGCACCTGCATCAAGCCAAATAAAACTTTTTATGGAAGCGCCGACAGCAGTTGGCGCTTTTTTTTTGTCATGTTGGTGCGCTGTAAATTTCGCTAATTTTGTTGCATAACTGCTTACTTCAATAGCCAACTATAAATTCCCCAAAGACCAGCAATTTCATTGAAATTAACGAAACTAACTACTTAAGTAAAATTTATTTCCTAATACCCCAATCATGAAAAAGCTAAGCTTGTTTACATTCATCATTTTGGCCTTTCTTGGAAATTCCTGTACCGACAAACAATTAGAAACCAATGAAAATACCGATGATTTTAAAGCATTCATTCAGGCTTACACAAGCGGAATTATTTCTGTTGGGGATGAGGTGATCGTGAGATTCCACAGCGAAATACCCGGAGCACGACAAGGAGATTTTTTGAGCGGAAATCCACTAATTTTGAAGCCCCAAACCAAAGGAACAAGTTATTGGCGCGATGGCAAAACCCTGGCTTTTAAGCCCGAAAATTGGCTAATACCTAATCACAGTTATCAATGCCAGGTCAATATCAATGCTATTTTAACTGAAAAATCAGCAAGTAAACAGCCGCTTGTTTTTGATTTTCAAACCAAAAAACAGGATGTGCTGGTGAGTACCGATAATATCCTTGCTCAGGGAAAATTTTACCGCATCGAAGGAAGTGTTTTACTGGCGGATATCGCCCAAAACAAAGCTGTTGAGGAACTCCTTAGTGTTGCAGACAAGAATCAGAAACACGAAATACAATGGCAGCATTTGAGTGGCGACAATCATCGTTTTGTAATCGACAGTATTGCTCGTCAGGAAACAAACAGAACCCTGATAATAAGCTATGACGGACAAGTAATTGGAGCAGGAACAAAAGGAGAATTAACAGTTGAAATTCCGGGATTAAGCAATTTTAAACTCCTACGAACTGTTGTTGAGCAAGCCCCTGCGCAGCTTTTAACACTTGAGTTTTCTGATCCGCTTCATCCCACACAAGATATTACAGGGCTTGTCAGCCTGAATGAAAACACCAATCTCAGAACAAAAAAAACAGCAAACACCCTCACGATCTATCCCACTGATCGTATCAATGAAACACAAAAATTAATCGTGAGTGGTACTCTAAAAAACGAATCGGGTTATTTTTTGGGACAGGACACCACCATTGAAGTAAATTTTGAACCCATCAAACCGGATGTGCGTTTTGTGCAATCCGGTGTAATTGTGCCCGATGTGTCTTCGGGCGGACATGTTGTTTTTCAGGCAGTAAATCTAAATGCTGTGGATCTTTATGTGATTCAGATTTTTGAACAAAATATTCCCTATTTCCTTCAACAAAACCAACTTGACGGCAACTATGATCTTACCAATTTTGGCCGGCTTGTCCTGAAAAAAAAGATCGACCTTACAGCAGGTCGTGCCCTGGAAGCAAGTTCGTGGAATACCTATTCCTTCGACCTGAAGCAACTACTCAAGTCCGATCCCGGAGCGATCTATCGTATTGAGTTACGCTTTAAAAAAGAATATTCAACTTATGTCTGTCCAAACGAATCGCTGGATAATACAGCCTTAACAACAGATAGTGAGGAGAACAACAACGAAGTTTGGGACAAAGGACTTTATTGGCCAAAATGGGAATACACCAACGATTACGATTGGCGCCAGCAGGACAATCCCTGCCACAGCAGCTATTACCAAAACCGCTGGGTTTTTCGCAATGTGATGGTATCTGACCTTGGCATTATTGTTAAAACCAACGGCAAAAAGGGCTTCAGGACTTTTGTAACCGATCTCAAAACTACGCAATCGCTTGCCGGTATTGAAGTTTTATTTTATAACTTTCAAAATCAACTGATAAGCTCTGGACGCACCAACAAGCAAGGAATATTAGATCTTAAGCTCGATGCGCTGCCCTGGCTCGCTGTTGCAAAGCGAGGCGACGAAAAAACCTGGCTGCGTGTGGATGAAGCTTCTGCCCTGTCGTATGCCAGTTTTGATGTAACAGGTTCTGAATCTGTTGAGGGTTTAAACGCCTTTATTTATGGCGAACGGGGTGTGTGGCGTCCTGGCGATACCATTCACCTGACGATGGTTGTAAATGATACCGAAAATCCATTACCCAAAAACCAACCCGCCACTTTACACCTTTATAATCCCGAAAACAAGCTGGTTCAAAAAGTCGTGCAGACCAAAGCTGTCAGCGGGTTTTACCGTTTTGATGTGGTAACGCAACAGCAAGATCAAAGCGGCAACTGGCTTGCCAAAATAAAAATTGGAGGAGCCTGGTTTAGCAAAACCCTCCGGATTGAAACCATTAATCCTAACAGATTAAAAATAAAGCTTGATTTTGATGAAGAAATCCTCAGTGCTGCAAAACCTATCAAAGGAAATCTTGATGTAAACTGGCTTCAGGGAGCTCCGGGCAAGCAGCTGAAAGTGAAAACCGATTTAAAATTTAATGCTGCAACCACTGCTTTCAAGGGATATCCCGGTTTTGTATTCAGCGATCCGGGCAAAAAACTAAATATGCGTGAAGAGACCGTCTTCGAAGGCAAAACAGATGAAAAAGGGAAAGCAGTTTTTTCGTTCGAAAAAAATCTAAGCGATTTTGCCCCTTCGATGCTCAAAGCCATTTTTACCATAAAAGCCTTCGAGCCGGGTGGCGAATTCAGCATCACACAGCTAAGCAAAGACTATTCTCCTTTCGAAACCTATATCGGCCTGCGCATGCCCGAGCTCCCCAAAAACAGCTGGCATTATGAATCCGGAAAAGATTATACTCTTGAGGTGGCATCGGTTGATCAACAAGGTAATCCCGTATCTGCTGACGAACTTTTGGTTGAAGTGTATCAGCTGCATTGGGAGTGGTGGTGGCATTCAATGGGTGATGATTTGGCATATTTTATGCAACAGCAATATAACAAACCCGTTTTTAGCCAAACCGTGCAGACCCATAAGGGCAAAGGTTCCTTTAAACTTCAAATCGATGAAAAAAGTTGGGGGCGTTATTTTGTGCGTGTTTCTGAGCCCGGCGGACACAGCACAGGCCAAATTGTCTATTTCGACTGGCCATACCGCAAATCGAACGAAGGCGACGGTTTCGCCACACGCCTGAGTTTTAGCACCGACAAGGAAAGCTATCAAAAAGGAGAAACCATCAAGGTGAATATACCCGGTGAAGCAGGATCAAGAGCTTTGGTATCGGTTGAAACAGGCACACAATTATTAAATCATTTTTGGGTCGATATCACCGAAAATGGCGGTCTGATTGAACTGGAAGCCACACCACAAATGTCGCCCAACGCCTACCTCAGCGTTTCTTTATTGCAGCCATATGCCAATACAATTAACGAAAATCCCATTCGCATGTTTGGCGTAATTCCTGTTTTTGTGGAAGATTCTGACACTAAACTCATGCCTCAATTACACCTTCCGGAAAGTGTTGAACCCAAACAAGAATTCCGGGTTGAAGTGAACGAAAGCAATGGCAAACCCATGACCTATACCCTTGCCATCGTTGATGAAGGTCTGCTGGATATCACCAACTTCAAAACACCTGACATTTATAATGCATTCTACCAACGCAAAGCGCTGATGGTAAATTCGTGGGATATGTTTGACTTTGTGAGTGGTGCATACGGTGGAAAAATTGAAAAAGTATTTGGCATAGGGGGAGACGAAGCACTTGCCGCTTTGGATAAAAAAGAACAAAGCCGCTTTAAACCCGTGGTTTTATTTAGCGGACCTCATCAGCTTAAATCAGGCGAAACAGCTACACACACTTTTGAGATGCCCAATTATATCGGGTCCGTAAAAACCATGTTGATTGCCGGAGAGCAGAACCAATATGGCAGCACAGAAAAAGTTATGGCCGTGAAACAACCCGTTATGGTCTTGGCCACTTTGCCACGCATACTTGCTCCGGGCGATGAAATCAGCCTGCCCGTTTCGACTTTTATTATGGATGAAAAGATTTCAGCTGCTAAAATAAGCATCCAAACCAATGATCTGCTTATCGCCGAAAACACTCAAAAAGAAATACAGATCGCTGAAACAGGGGAACACACAAGTTTTTTCAATTTGAAAGTGGCAGCCAAAACAGGCACTGCCGAAATATTAGTAACGGCTGAAACTGCTAAAGGAAAAGCCGATTACCGTTTACATGTGGAAGTACGAAACCCCAATCCGCCTGTGAAACATATTCAACAAACCATGCTTGAAGCTAATGAGACAAAAACCTTGCTGTCAACCATTTCGGGAATGCCCGGCAGTAATACCTTTTCAGTGGAAATATCAACCATGCCACCTTTAAACCTCAATGGCCGACTTAATGAACTGATCAATTATCCGTATGGATGCGTGGAGCAAATCGTTTCATCGGCTTTCCCGCAACTCTATCTGGATCAGCTGATAGACCCTGATTTGCAGCAGCAACAAGCCATTGCTAACAATATCCGGTCGGTAATCAGCCGGCTGATGCAATACCAGCTTTCGGATGGCAGCTTTTCCTATTGGCTCGGAGAAAGCTATCCTTCTTCGTGGGGAACGCCTTATACGCTGCACTTTTTGCTCGAAGCCGAACGCAAAGGCTATGCCCTGCCTTTCGGTCTCAAGGAAAAAACTATTGCATACCTGCAATCACAAAGCAATAACTGGACAACTAAGATAGACAATTTTAGCTATGAGCTTGAACAGGCCTACCGCCTTTATGTGTTGGCACTTAGTGGTAATCCTGATTTGAGCGGGATGAATCGCCTCCGTCAAAAAGACAAACCCGACGAACGCAGTAAATGGAGACTGGCAGCAGCTTATGCCCTTATTGGCAAAACCGACGTGGCCGAAAAACTTGTTGATATGACCCAACTGGAGCTTGCAGATTATGAAGATATGTCGCATACCTATGGATCAAAAATGCGCGACTACGCCATGCTGCTCGAAACACTCATCAGTCTTGATAAAAAGGAAGCAGCTGCCCGTCTTGTAAAAGAAATGTCGGCTGTTTTATCTGACAGTGATCAATGGCTAAGCACGCAAACCACAGCATGGATGCTGATGTCGGTGGCCAAAGCAAAACCGGTTTTTTCAACAACGGCTACACAACTCCATTATAGCTATCATATTCAGCAGCAAGATGTTATACAGCAGCAGACAGACCAAATCATCGAATTAATTCAATGGCAAAGCGACAAGGATAGCTCAATAAAGCTGACTAATCATTCTGACAATATGCTATTTGTCACATTCCGTTCGCAAGGTTTGCCGCTACACGACTACAGCCAAAAAATAGAAAAAAATATTGAATTGAAAGTATCCTACTACAGCCTGAACGACGAAACTGTTAATCCGGAAACGATTGTTCAGGGCACCGATTTCAAGGCTGTTTTTGAGGTAAGCTATACTGGTATTGACCGGCAACGTATCATCCCAAATATGGCATTGAATCAGGTTTTCCCCTCCGGATGGGAAATCATCAACAGCCGGCTTTATGGCAAGGGTTATCAACAAACAGGTGATCAGCCGGCATTTATGGATGTCCGCGACGATAGAGTCAGCCTTTTCTTTGCTTTGCATCCAAAAAAGACCAAACGCTTTGAAGTACTGCTCAATGCCACTTACAAAGGCAACTACATCCTGCCTGCTGCGGCAGTGGAAGCCATGTACAGCGATAAGTTCTATGCCAGATCGCAAAGTAAAAAAGTTGCCGTAATTAAGGATTAAATACGCCGCTCAGGTCTTGAAAAAAACAAAATGGAATAAGTGGTCAAAGGGAATTGCAATCTTTCTAACAAGTACTATAATCTTGTTCCTTTTCATCCCTTTACCCAATTTTTCTGATGATTATTCCACCCTGCTACTTTCTGAAGAAGGAGTGTTTTTAAATGCTGTTGTAAGCCGGGACGAACAATGGCGTTTTGAGCCGTTGGATTCCATACCATTTGCCTACGAACAAGCTTTGTTAAGTTTTGAAGACCAATACTTTTATCAGCATTTTGGTGTGAATCCGGTTGCGATGTTCAGGGCGCTGATTCAGAATATTCAAGCGCAGCAAATTGTGAGTGGCGGCAGCACCATCAGCATGCAACTGGCAAGGCTTTCCAGATCGGGAAAAACAAGAAACATAAGCCAAAAGCTTATCGAAATGCTGATGGCTGTCAAGCTGGAGTTTTTTTACAGCAAAAAAGAAATCCTGCTACTTTACGCCACCCATGCACCTTTTGGAGGAAATACCGTTGGTTTGGAAGCAGCTGCCTGGCGCTATTTTGGCCGGTCGCCTCATGAGCTTTCGTGGGCCGAAGCAGCTACTTTGGCGGTTTTGCCCAATGCGCCTTCGCTGATTTATCCGGGCAAAAACAGCCAGCTCTTAAAAGAAAAACGCGACCGGCTTTTGAGGCAGCTTCACGAAAAAGACTTGCTTGATGAACAAAGCCTGACGCTCGTCTTGCAAGAGCCGCTTGCCAAACCACCAGATGCGTCACCGGCTCATGCACCTCATCTGATGCATCAGCTGATAAAAAAAAATGGCGCCGGTCGTTTTCAAACTACGCTTTCGGCCGGTTTACAACAGCACGCTAACAGCATAATCGCTGAGTTCGACGCCATTTACTCCGCGCAGGGCATACACAATATGGCTGCACTCATCCTCGACCTTCGAGCCAATGAGGTGAAGGCCTACGTTGGTAATAGCATCGGCAACGGCAATAAACAGGGCGCAGCCGTTGATATCATTCAGGCAGCAAGAAGCTCCGGAAGTATTTTAAAACCATTTCTTTATGCTGCAGCGCTGGAAGAAGGAAGCTTGTTGCCAAAAATGTTGTTGCCCGATGTTCCCACTTATATCAATGGTTTCAGCCCACAAAACTTCAACAAACAGCACGACGGTTTGGTAGCCGCTGATGAAGCGCTGATACGCTCGCTTAATATCCCTTTTGTATTGCTGCTGAAGCATTATGGTTTGGCAAAGTTTTACGATGAATTACGTGAACTGGGTTTTGAATCTTTTTCAAAAGGAGCCGATCATTATGGTTTATCCATGATTCTTGGAGGCGGAGAGGTAACTTTGTGGGAATTGGCCAGGGCTTACAGTGCTATGGCTAATGCCCTGAACAGCGATGATGTCAGTATTTCGGAACCCATTGTGATCAAAGGCAACGCATCGGAAAACAAAGTACTGACAAACATCCATAAAGGCAGTGCCTGGATTACGTTGCAAGCACTCAAACAGCTGACCCGTCCGGATGAAGAAGCCGGCTGGCATTTTTTTTCGTCTTCACGACCTGTTTCCTGGAAAACGGGAACAAGTTTCGGATTTCGAGATGCCTGGGCTGTTGGTCTTTCTTCGGATTATTTGGTTGCCGTTTGGGTAGGTAATGCAAGCGGAAAAGGCGTTTCGGGTCTCACAGGAACCAGCAAGGCAGCTCCATTGATGTTTCGCTTGTTCGAACTTATCCCGCCGGATCATTCACACACTGAACTACCTTATGAAGCGCTTAAGGAAGTGGTGGTTTGCAAGAAAAGCGGACACCTAGCCGGACCAGATTGTGCTGAAAAAGACACTGTTCTGATACCACTTCATGCTAATCCGGGATTGGTGTGCCCGTTTCACAAAACCATACATTTATCTCAGGATGGGAAGTACAGGGTTAATTCAAACTGTTATGAACCAGCAATGATGCGTACGAAAAAATGGTTTGTTGTTCCACCTGAATACGGCATTTATTATTTTACAAAGAACAGCAGCGAAAACGCTTTACCTCCGTTTATGCCCGGATGCGCGCAGGAGAAAAAAATCAGCATCAGCTATCCGCTTCCCGGACAACAGATTTACCTTCCGGTGGATTTCGATGGCAGGCAAAACCCTGTGATACTGGAAGCAGCACATGAGCAATACCGCAGCACAATTAATTGGTTTTGTGGAAACCGTTTTATTGGCACAACCAAAGACAAACATCAGTTGGCTATAATTCTTCCGGAAGGCGTTCATACCATTACAGCAGTAGATTCAGATGCTAATGAAGCCAGTGTAAGCTTTACGATAAAAAGTGAGAGAAAATAGTGTACTATATTCAGCGTAAGCCTTTTACGCGTGGTATTCCGGCAATGAAATCCTTCAGATAAAAAGGCTCGAAGTAGGCCACATCTTCAAAGTCGCCTGCATCAAAGGCCTCAATGGCAGCCGCTTTCATATAAGCTGCGGAAGGCAATACCTCATCAATAAACATGGCATTGACCTGTTGGGCAAAAGATTGTCTGCATTTGGCTGCCCCATCGCCAAAAAACCAGATTTTTTTCTTTTTTAACTGATCAGCATAGCTGTTTTCGTCGATGATAACAGCTGCTGTAGGCAGCATTTGGTTCATGTTTTGATCGTACAAAGCGGTATAAACCTCCATTCTGCGTGCATCTATCATGGGACAAAGCAAGTCGTTTGCCTGCATGCGCTCATCAGCACCTACCATTCCGGAAGCCAGCGCATAAAGTGTTTCTATTCCGATCAGTGGCAGATCGTGTGCAAAGCAAAAACCTTTGGCTGTGCTCACGCCAATACGTAAGCCGGTATAACTTCCGGGACCTTTACTCACCGCAACAGCGTCCAACTGATTGAAGTTAATACTTGCCCGCTGCATCACCCTTTGGCTAAATATCGTTATCATCTCGGCATGCGAACGCTGATCACGCGATTCTTCAATGGCTACAAGCTCATCATCAACTATTAATCCAACAGAACAGGCATTGGTTGCGGTTTCTATCAACAAAATTTTTCTCACATTCAGGCAGGATTTACTTTTTCTCGAATAATTGATTTTGATCAACAATTTTTATTTCATCCCCATTGCCAAGTGTTTTTGAAACTGCACGATAAGGTCCAGTAATTACCTGTTCATCAAGTTCAAGGCCACTCAAAATCTGTATATACGTATTATCCTGAATCCCGGTTTCTACTTCGCGCAGGCGAGCCACATCGCCATCCTCCACAAAAACATACTCCTTCATGATCTCCTTTTCATCCTTTGCATCTTCCTTTGCTTCGGTTTTCCTTTTAGCAAAATAACTACCCGAAGTAGTATCTTCGCGGGTGGTAACTGCCTGAATAGGTACCGTTAGTGCATTTAAAACTGTTTTGGTTTGTATATCAACCGTGGCCGACATGCCCGGCCGAAAAGGAGAACTGATCTTATTACTTTCGTTGATCAGGTCTTCGTAGGATTCTTTGAGCATCATCACTTTAACATCAAAGTTGGTCACCTGATCTGTACTTACACCGTTAGTATTTGCCGAAGTGGCAATTTCGGTCACATAACCTTTAAACTTACGGTTAAGATACGCATCCACTTCAATCAAACAGGTATCGTTGAGCTTTACGCGTGGGATGTCGTTTTCGCTCACTTCAACAAGCACCTCCATAGCGTTGAGATTGGCGATGCGCATAATTTCGGTACCGGCCGAAAACTGAGAAGCACCTGTAACCCGCTCTCCTACTTCCACGGTGAGTTTGGAAACAGTGCCATCATTTGGGGCATAAATATTTGTTCTATTCAGGTTTTCACGCGATTCCTTGAGGGCAGCCTCCGAATTTTTTACCTGATACTGTGTAGCTTTCAAGCTTTCGCGGGCAGCCTCCACTTCGGCGGCATTCACCTCGTAAGTGGCGCGCACAGCTTCCCAGTCGGCATCGGAAATAACTTTCTGTTCCCAAAGCTGCTTGTTACGGTTGAAATCGACTTTAGACTTTTCAAATTGCGCTTCAGCCTGAACCAAGCGGGCTCGCGTATTGGCCATATTGGCTTTGGCTGTGTTGACAGAAGCTTCCACTTGCTCGAAATTGGAAATATAAAGCGTGGGGTCAATTTTTGCCAGAATATCACCTTTGTAAACATAATTTCCTTCCCGAACAAACAGTTCCACTACCTCACCAGAGATATATGGACTGATTTTTACATCCAGCGCGGGCTGAATTTTTCCATTTGCCACTACAGTTTCTATCAAGGTGCGTGTACTCGCTTTTTCAACCGTTACTTCAACGGCAGTATCCCTGTTTTGCTTTACGACGATCACAACAACAATTAAGATCAACAGGATCAGGGCGATGATCCAGTACCATTTTTTGTTTTTAGAAGCAGGCTTTTTCATGTGTGTGGGTTTTGAGGCCTAAAAATCCAGATTTTCAAAATTACGTTTTTTATGCTATCTGTGGCAAAGAATACTCCGCTCAGCAAAAAAACCTTGTCACAAAAGTGCAACAAGGTTTTTTATTAAATGTTCTACTCCATGCTACTCATCCCGATATTCCTCCATATCGGCAAGGGTGAGTGATTTCCCGAGGTAAAATTCCAAAATCTTTAGCTTGAAAATAAAATCATATTTTGAGGAGAGCAGGTCAGATTCTGCAATATTCAACTGGTTTTTAGCAGTATTATAATCCAGTGCATTTACCATTCCCACATTGAATTTTTGTTCGGTATAGCTGAACGACTCATTCAGGCTTCTCAAAGATTTTTCTCTTGCCTGATACGATTTGTAGGCTGCCAAGGCATCAGTGTAAGCTGTTTCCACATTTTTACGCAAGGTATTTTTTGCCAGCTGTAGGTTATAATCAGCATTAAGCAGGTTCAACTTGCTTCGGCTGATATAGGAGCTCACCTGATAACCATTAAAGATAGGGATGCTCAGCCTGAAAGAAAGTGTTGTATTGCGGTTGTCGCGCCATTGTGCATCAAAAGGTTTTACTACACCAAAGTCAGGATCGATTGGATTATTGGAAAGCGTGATCTTATCGGAATAATTGGTTCCCATACCGGCATTAAGTGAAATACTTGGGCTTCTGCTTCCCCGGGCAATTGCAAGTGCGTGCTCCGTGCCCTGAACAGTGAGTTCGGCGCGTTTTATTTCGGGCATTACCTCGAGGGCAGTGCTGTAGATAAATTCGACAGGTAACAGCTCTGGTGTTTTGTTGACAGCGAGTTTCGGAAAATCAATTTCCAGTTCAGTGTTAGCCTCCAGTTCGAGCAGTTGCAGCAAATCGAGATAAGCTAAGTTAAGCTGGTTTTCGGCCTGTACTACCGATACTTCTTCGTTGGCCTGCTGTGCCTGAATTTCGAGCAAACTGCCTTTGGCAAGTGTTCCGGCTTCAACAAGTTTGTTTGTACGGCTCACCTGTTGGCGGGTTACTTCCAGCTGCTGCTGGGCATTATTAAGTAATTCCTCATTAAAAAGAATTTGCAGGTAATAACCGGCAACGGCCAGAGCGATATCATTTTTGATTTTATCAGCGCTGTATTTTGCTGCCAGATACTCTGAGCGGCGCTGTTTCATGGTGTTCACTTTTTGAAAACCATTGAAAAGCATCAGGCTGCTGTTTACATCAAAATAACTTTGTTGGGTTTGATCATCGACGTAAGTATAGGTAGCTAAGTCGATCGAACGTCCCCAGCCATAAGAATGCGAGGCCTGAGCGTTGAAAGAGGGTAAAAAATTCAATTTACTTTCCAGTTCGTTAATGGCTCCTGTCTCTACATCCAACTGACTTTGCCTCACCTGAATGTTATGCTCGAGGGCATAATTTACGCAATCTTCGAGCGTCCATTTCTGAGCCATCAGCCCACCAGAAACCAATAAAAATACCGTGCTAACCAGAAATACGAATTTCACATAGGCAAATTGAGTGTTGCTGTTGTGTGTCTTCATGCTATGATTTGATTTAGTTTTTGCTGGCATTTCTATTACCCAAAAACATGCCAACTTTATATCTATTTGATTAGTTGTTAATTACATCTAATATATCTATTTGATTAAGCCTTGAACTGTTCACTCTGTGACAGCAATTGTACGTTTATGAACAGGTTTGCTAAGCAATATACAAATGTACAATTTAAAACCAAGGTTAATCAGCGAATTCAAAATTCTGCTGCTGTCATTCAAAACTTGCAGCGTAACGCAGCGATTGTTACTTTTACAGGGCAAAACTCTACCTTATGAAGCACTTAATGTTCTGCCTTTTGGCTTTTGTGTTTGCTGCATCTGTTCAGGCGCAACACCACTGCAATCACAAAATTTCTTTTTCGCGTTCGGCTGTGGCTGATACCATCGATGCCATTCATTATAAAATTCATCTGCAAGCGATTGATTTTGAAAATCAAAGCATTCAGGCAGAAACGCAACTTAAAATTCGCCCAAAATTGAGCTTAAACCGTATTCCGCTCGAGCTAAAAGCACTTGAAGTGGAATCGGTTTCAAGTAATGATATTACCATAAATAATTTTGAACAAAACGGTGATTTACTGCATATTAATCTGGCAGAAACTCTAACGGAAACAGATACGGCAACAATCACAATTACTTATGGAGGCAGTCCTTTCCATGAAGCCTGGGGTGGTTTTCACTTCAGCGGCGATTATGCTTTTAATCTTGGTGTAGGCTTCGAAAGTGATCCGCATAACCTGGGTAAAGCCTGGTTTCCTTGTGTGGATGACTTTAAGGACAGGGCTACTTATGAATTTTTAATCACCCTGCCCGAAGGGATTGAAGGGATTGGTGGTGGTTTGCTTACTGAGGTTACAGATGCCGGCAATGGCTTGCAAACCTGGCACTGGCAGATCAATCAGCCTATCCCAACCTATCTTGCCTCTGTTGCTGCAGGCGATTATGCCCTCGTGAGCGATGCCTATCAGGGCATGAATCAGGAAATACCTGTTACAATTTATACACGACCTGCAGATTCAGTAAAAGTGGCCGGTTCTTTTGTTCATCTTCATGAAGTTATGGATTTTTTTGAAGCGCGTTTTGGCCCTTATCCTTTCGACCGGATTGGCTATGCCGGCACAGCCATTGGCGCGATGGAGCACGTGACTAATATCGCTTATCCTCATTTTGCCATCAACGGAAATCTGAGTTATGAATACCTCTTCACGCACGAATTGTCGCATATGTGGTTTGGTAATATGGTCACCTGTGCCGATGCCGGCGATATGTGGCTCAACGAAGGCTGGGCAACTTTTTGTCAGTATTTCTATAAACATGACCTCTACAGCTCCGAAACCTATCGGCAGGAGATGAACGAAAATCATTACGACATCCTAAAAAACGCCCATATTACAGATGGCAGTTACCTGTCGCTGGATGAAGTTCCAACAGAATATACTTATGGGACAACCGTTTACGACAAAGGTGCTACTGTGGTTCACAGCTTGATGAATTACCTTGGAGCGGAAGTGTTTTTTGATGCTATCAAGGCCTATTTACAAGCATTTGCCTATGCACCTGCCAGTTCGGAAGATATGCGGGATTTTCTGACCAATTATACCGGCCGTGATATGACAGGTTTTTTCGGTACCTGGGTTTTCACTCCCGGAACGCCGCATTACAGCATTGATTCTGCACAAGTAACTACAGTAGGTGATGAATTTGAAGTACAGTTGTTTCTCCGCAAGAAACACAAAGGAGTTGATTATATTGGAGGTAGCCACCAGTTTGAAATTGGTTTTATGAATGCCAATTGGGATATCATTACAGATACTGTTCAGTTTGATGGTTTGCACGGACACAGCACAAAAATGCTTCCGTTTGAGCCAATCCTAGTGCTTGCAGACCCTTTCGATCGCACGGCAGATGCTACCACAGACGAATCATTTACACTTGATCAAACGGGTGAATATTCATTCCCAAAAGCCGGCTTCAGGCTCTATGCCGATCAGCTTACTGACAGTGCGTGGTTCAGGCTCACGCACCACTGGGTCAAGCCCGATAGCTTAAAAATTCCAGTGAACGGACTGCGGCTATCACCCTACCGACATTGGGAAGTAAGTGGCATTAATCTGGCAGAGCAGGATTTGCGCGGACGTTTTTTCTACAGCGATGGAGCAAGCCTGGATGGCAGTCTGTTTGAAAGCACAAATGATTCTGTTGTAATCCTTTACCGTCAAAATCCTGCCGATGAATGGCAAGCCATCCCGCAATACCGCGAAGGACTTTGGAATATTGGATATGTCTATGTTGAGGAGCTTTTGCCCGGACAATATACGCTCGCCGTTTGGGATACCCAAATTGTTGGTTTGTCAGAAAACCCTGTATCAAAGCCTCAACCAGAAATCAAGGCCTTTCCGAATCCAACACAGGGAAAAATTACTTTCCGATGGGAACAAAAGTTTTCAGGATCGCTGATTTTTACTGATCAAAATGGAAAAATCAGCCTTGTAATTCCCCTCGAAAATACCAATCAGATTGAAGTGGACAGTAGCCGCTGGGAAAAAGGCCTGTATTTGATCGAACAAAAAAATCCTAAAGGTCAAGCTGTAGCCTGGACAAAAATTGTAGTGTTATGACCAAACCACACAACTATTGGAAGCCATTGATTGCCGCTTTCGTAGCGCATGCCAATCCGGAAGTAGCTGCCGGGGCAGAAAAATACATGCGCAACCAATACTCATTTTTTGGCATCCCTTCGCCTGTCAGGACAACAATTTTTAAGGATTTTATCAAAAGTTACGGTTTCCCTGATCTTGCTCCTTTAGATGATATCATCCTCAATGCCTGGCAATTGCCTCATCGCGAAATGCAATATGATGCGATGAATGTGCTAGAAAAATCCATAAAAAAGGTACCGTACCAAACCATTTCATTGCTTGAAAAGCTGATCGTACAGAAATCCTGGTGGGATACGATCGATTTCATAGCGCCAAA
Organism: uncultured Lentimicrobiaceae bacterium; assembly: GCA_964592595.1. Classification (GTDB taxonomy): domain Bacteria; phylum Bacteroidota; class Bacteroidia; order Bacteroidales; family F082; genus UBA5536. Next base: position 26,454 of record CAZQFH010000047.1, read on the forward strand.
CCTGGTTGGTCCGCTTTTTAAGCGATATCCCGAAATCCGTGATGAAACGATCAGCCATTGGATGGATTCGGGAAATTTCTGGCTACAGCGCAGTTGTTTGTTGTTTCAGCTCAAGTATAAACAGGCAACCGACGAAAAGTTGCTTTTTGAGCTCTGCACCAGGCTTTCAGGCGAAAAAGAATTTTTTATCCGCAAAGCCATAGGCTGGGCGCTACGGCAATATGCCCGCACAGCTCCACAACAGGTTAGGGATTTTGTTGAAAGAACCAATTTACAACCACTCAGCAGAAAAGAAGCCCTCAAACATTTGTAACAAACAAGATGAAAAACCATTTTAAAAATATTCTTCACCTTTTGTCGATAACAATTGTACTTATCGCCCTTTCGGGATGTAAAAAAGAAGAAGAGCCATCCTGGGAGAGATGTGCCGATTGCGGTTTGGAGGAAATCAGCGGAACCTATGCAGGCAAAGCCACGCTGCATGAATTTAATACTGACAGCGAGCTTACCAATCAAGTCACTTCTGAAGAAGCATATCTTGAACTTACAGGCTCGGGCAGCAGCGGCATCGTAATCTCGGCAGGGGTTTTCAATCTGTATAATGCAAACATCAGCGCCGGCTGGAAAGCTGGCCAATACACTATTACGAGTCCTTCGGATGGAGAATTTTTTGCTGATATTTGGCGAAAGGGAGGTCAGATTAAAATAAAAGGGATTAATAAAAGATACGCCTCGGGTTTTAATGTGCTCATTTCTCTATTTGATTTCGAGGTGATTAAAACAGAATAGCTTACATGGTGGGATAAAATGCGTCCTCAATATGGTGGATGTGTTTTTCTTTTGGCGTTACGATTACCGAAACAATATCAAAACGGGTTTCCACATCCAGATCCTTTTGCTGGATATAGGCTTCTGCTGTGCGAACCAGGGTACGTTGTTTGCGCCGGTTTACGGCAAACTCAGGCTCTCCAAAATCCGCAGTGGCGCGTGTTTTCACTTCCACAATCACCAGCTCTTCGCCATCGCGGGCAATGATATCAATTTCATCGCGCCCGTGATACCAGTTTACTTCGAGTATCTGATAGCCTTTTTCGCGCAAATGATTGCGTGCCAGTTCCTCACCCAGTTTTCCAAGTTCGTTGTGATCGGCCATTTTAGCTGGTTATTATTGAAAAGTTCAAGTTTAGTATTTATTTGAATGATCAGACAAATTCAAAGGATTTTGGAATAACAATTCCCATCATAACCCGTTCCATGCCTCCTCCTCTTCTTCTAAGAGCCAATCTTTTGCCAACACATCTTCACTTGCCTGATAGGTCAAAACAGTATCATTAATATCTTCCAATCTGGTTTCTTTTAATAAAATCCTGGATAATTTGAGCTTTTCATTTCTTGGCAATTGCCTAATAACCTCAACCAATTGATTGAAGTTCAAATGCAGGCTAATATTTAAATCAGATGATTCCATCTTAACTAATGTTGGCTTCTTGCACTTACAAAGATAGCTTAATTAGAGTCTGTCCATAAAGTCGCCATTTTGTAAATTCTCTTATCCAATGT
>CAZQFH010000048.1:0-12930 GCA_964592595.1 uncultured Lentimicrobiaceae bacterium
AACGTTATTTTTTCAAAGGATTTATTTATTGAAACCATTGATGAAATTGAAAAACAACATAGGCACGATTTTAAATGTAGTGAAGCCTTTAGAGTTATTCTACCTAACGACTATGTTTCAAATTATGATAATCATTGGTTGCAAAATCAATTAGTCAAAATATTGCAATTAGCAATGAATGATAATCATAAACACAGTTGGATTGAATATTATATGTGGGAACTTGATTTTGGTTTAAAATACACGAAAGGCTGTGTTAAAATACATAATAAAGACTTTGAGTTAAAAACTGCATCTGATTTATGGGATTTGCTTAATGTTGCCTAACGCCCGTGTATGTGCCGCCCCAAGTGGCATATACACGGCTGTTATCAGGCTGTTTTTTTTTAATATAAACCTTAATAAATTTTAAAAAAAATGATCACAAAAAAAACCACTCCCATTTTTGATGAAAGAACCGAAAATGGAAAATTTGTTAGAGAAGTAACAGGCACACAGGTGTTATACCGGATTTTTGGTGTGCCGGTGTTTAAAAAAATGATGTACCTGCCCGAGCATTGGCGGTGCAAAGTTTACAACAACTATCAAACCCGGATTTGATGGATGATTTTAGCAGCTTCTTTGTTTAGCTCGTCAACGTATGACTGGATTGGTGCGCTACGCATACCTCCACGTACTTCGTGTTCGAGCTTTTCGAGGCGTCTTAAAATTACGATCTGCTGTGCAAGCAGCTGCAAAAAAAGTTCTTTTTCCATTTTACTTACATTTTTTAAAGGTTAGCACCACAAATGTAGGATAAACCGGACGGGCAGCACTACACTGCCTGCCGGTTTTTAAAAAAAACCTTGACAACATGGTTAATTATTTCGTATCATTGCGGTGTCAAAGTTTCTACAGGGTAGTAAAGCTGCCCGCACACCGTTTGTAGGGCATTTTTTTATGCCCCCTGCGATATACGGCAGCCTAACCCCGTGAATCGGTTATAATGGCCGGTTCAAGCCCTGTAGAGGACTTTGACAACGGGAAGTGGGCTGCCGTTTTTTATTAGCCTGCATGTCATAAATATCTACAAAATGACTAAATTAAATGAACTGGTTATTGCGCGTAACGGCGACAACCTTTTAATTGATGCAAGACTTTTGCATCAACAGTTACATGTTTCATCAAAATTTGCAACCTGGATAACCCGAAGGATTGAAGAATTTGGATTTGAGGAAGGGAAAGACTTTTACCCAATTTTGGGAAAAACCTCTTTCTTGGGTGGTAGAAAGCCAAACGACTATCACCTCACCCTCGACATGGCTAAGGAGTTGGCCATGATAGAGCGCAACGAGGTAGGCCGCCGTGTGCGGCGTTATTTTATAGCCGTAGAGAACGAAATGCGGGATGCCTACAAAACAGGCCGTTTATTACCCAAAGGAGTAAAAAGTAGCGAGATAAACGGGCGCAGGTTGTATCCTTTTTTGCGCCTGTCGTTAAAACTTGGTTATAGCTCCAGCGGAAGTTTATACTACCGCCGTCATCGTTATCCAAACCATTTTATTAAGATGGATAAAATATGGTATTGCACCGAAGAAATGGCCAATATGATGGCCATGTATAAAAGCCTGGATAACCACCGCAAAACAATTAAAGAGATGCAGCCCGTGCTTCCATTGGATTTTGGTGCACCTATCCTATTACAGGAAGGAGGCCGTTCATGAGCAACCAAAGCAAACAGGCCGAGCTGGCCGCCATGAAAAAGATAGCCGAGGGGCATAAGCTGCTATTGCACGCCATGCTAACCAATAACGAGGCCTACCTGGCACTGCTTAAGGCTGCTGAGGAAACAAGTAGCAATTCGAAGATTCAAGATTCAAGATTCAAAGATTCAAAAATGAAGGTGCTGCGCTAAGGGTGCAGCCTATTTAAAAAAAAGCCTTGTAACAGGCAAGGCTTTTTCATAGTTTTGTAAACAATAAAAAATTAAGTACTTATGAAAAATTCAACTAAAGAAGCCTGGGTTGGTGGTAAAAACATCAGCGAAGAGGCAATGATGAAAAGAAGAAAAATCAACAAAAAGATTTTCAAATTTGGGTGTTTACCTATTGTTGTAATTGTTTTAGTGTTCATGATACTTGGTGTCATTATTGAATCTACAATGGAAAATGACACTGCAAACCCAAGAGATCCTATGAACATAGGCCGTCAAAATTTAAAATCACTAATTGGTCAAGAGTTTTCTCAGTCCATGTTAGATACATTGGGTGAAGCAGCTACTATAGATGAGTCTGATATCAAATATTTGATTACCTATATAGATACTGCAAATGCTTCATTTTTAGTAAACAGGTCAACTCAAATAATTGAATATGCTGCTTTTGGACGTAATAGTGCAAGTAATTATCTGGCAAAATCGAAACAAGAGAGATTTGATAAGGTAGAAGCTCAATTTAGTGCATGGAATGGGTCGCATATCAACCTAACCAAGTTGATAAAACAAAACATGAACGATCCGAGTAGCTATGAGCATATTTCAACTAACTACTGGGACATGAATGATCACTTGGTAGTGCTAACTAAATACAGAGGAAACAATGCGTTTGGAGGCAAGGTTGCCGGGTATGTTAAAGCAAAAGTTGATTTAAATGGCAACGTGATTGAGATAATGGAAAATGAATAAGTTTGCCTAATACGCAAACAAAATGGCGTTTGGTGCAAACTAATTTGCAAACCAGCCTCCTGTTTTCAGGGGGCTTTTTTTATGGTATTATCCAGGCCTTCGGCCAGTTTTTTGGTTATTTTTTGGTTCAGCACTTCGGAGTCGCCAATAAACTGGCGTTTGGGTATGCTTACGTTGCGGCTGCGCCCGGCGGTGCTGGTTCCGCTATTGTGGGCATCGGCATAGGCCTTGTCGCTGTGTATGGTAACCTGTCCATTGGCGGCATTTTTGTAATCGATGCTCATGCCCAGGTCGCCGGTGTCGCCGGTGAGTATTTTGCGGCTTGCTTTTGCGCCTTTGGTTTTAGGGTTCAGGCGGCGTTTCACTTCGTCCCATTTTTCAAAAGCCGCATCCGTGAAGCCCTCGTCCTGGAAGCTCTCTTTAAAGTGGTCGCGGGCTTCTTTTCCCATTATTTCGGGGCTGTCGTTATTGATAAAGTTTTCAACCTCGGTTGATAGGTTCAGCAGGTGGTTTGCAAATTCTTGTCCGTCCATAATTAAAAACTTGACAAAGTTTAAAAATGTATTACTTTTGTGGTGTCTGCGTTGCGCGCGTGGACGCCTTATGGCAAATATAACTCCGGTTGTGTTTGCCATTCGTATTTTATGGCAAGAAGTCAAACATCTTGTCATTAAAAAAAATAACAATTCTTTGTAAATTTGGATGTATTTTAAATTGCGTTTCTGCAATTTGATTAAAATCCAACTCTTTTTCCGATATAAGAATTACTACATCAGATTTTTTTGCAGCATCACCAATCTCGTTAATGATATTTCTTCTTGTTTTTCTGCCAGAGTTTTTTACAGCTTTTAATTCTACAAACAATCCATCGCATAAAGTGTCGGGGCATTTGGATGAGCTTATTATTTTTTGACCAAAATAACGTTCCCTCAGCACTGTTTCTTTCCTGTCGATTTGTGGTAAAAACTTAATATTTTTAAATCCCGCCCTGTTTATCAGAGGTAAATAGCGTACATTGATTTCATTAAACTCTTTCTGAGCATTAAAGTGAAGTTGGTATTTAATGCCATTCGTCTCTTTATTTAAGTAAGCAATATCGTCACTATTATGCAGCACACCCAAGTCAGGTATATGCTTATCAACACGCTTAAAGTAAGGATGTTTATCCGTAAAAATCTCATTGGTTGTTGCCGGGTTGCCTTCGAGCCCTGGCGAAGCCGGAACCGGTTTCAGGTCCTGGTTATCAGTTGCAGGCTTATCGGTGTTTTTCCAATCGCATTTGCAGCCCCACACACAGCCCGGATGATTAGTTTGAAGGAAAGGGTCGTCCATTGGCCAAACGCGCCCCACATAAGCTAAATGAACCTCACGTGGCGAAGCTGAGCGGGTACGCAGCCACTCGATATTTGGGAACAGTCGTTTTGTTTCCTGGAAACGATTCATCTGCTTGTAGATCCGCGTGCGATGCACAGCAGCATTGTATTCGGCAGCCTGGGTAGTGTTGGCACGGCTGATGATCTTTTTGGCTTCTTTTTGATACACTGCTTTAGGACGGATCACACCATTTTTATCAGCCCTGGCACGTTGTAGCAACTGAGCGGTGTAATTAGCTTTAGCTGCAGCCATGCGTGTGAGGTTGTTTTTTAACAGCTTAGCCGCCTCCGGATCCACGCCACTGACAGCTTTATGCAAATTGCTGTTGTAGGTTTCGAACAAGGCAGGTATCAGTTCGGAGTTGTCGCCCTTATAAACAGCCTCCACAGCCTGGTTAAGGGCTTCTGTGCGGCTAATCAGCTGCAGGCTGGGGTAATCGTTAATAGTGAGCCTTCGGTTGTTTAAATCGCCTGCAAAATAGATTTGGTCAAAGTCAATTTCAAACGCCCCCGGGCTCAAGGGGCTTATCCGAAAAAACCCAACGGCTCCACAGCAGGTTTTGCTTCGCTCCTGGGGTTGTCAGGATCCAGCTCTACATCGTAGGTATCCTCAATGTATTTTGCGGTCATATTCCAACCACCGGCCATCAATGCCTGGTCGATCTTAATCCTGTTTTCGGGTTTAACTACTGTTTTTTCGACCAGCTCCACATAATGCCCTTCAGGGATGTCGTACCCTATATTTCGCATCACCGGAATAAAATCATCGCTTATCCAGTCCTGCACGTCCATAATGTCGGCATCGGTGTAATCCTGATAGATCTCCAGGTGAACATCGGCCTGGCTTTTGCTCGAGCCATCGTCCATGGTCATTGTCTGACCTAAAATTCCCTTTGAAATTTCTTTGTTGATAATGCTGATTTTTTCAGCAAAAACTTTAAAGGAATCGGTTTTTTGATTTTCTTTAATCTCGATGTCAACCTGTTTGTCGAAAATAGCATAGGCAGCTGTTCCCATTGTTTCGAGCCACGATTGCAGTTCGTTTTTATGCTTATCGGTATTGATAGCCGTGCGGGCAATACGAATAGGAACGCCGAATATTTGTTCAAACTCGTCCCAGCTGGCCCAGGAGTGGCGTTTAAAAATTGTCATGGGTGCAATACGCTCGAGTATGCCAATTGCATCCTCGTTGAGCTGGATATAAATCAAGTTATTGCTAAACAATCTGTAATCAATTGATTCGCCCATTGGCTGATAAGCATCTTTAAGTAGCAGATACTTTTCAGGAATCACATTTTCGCGGTTGATGTTGATGAATCCGCTGATGTTACCCGGGCTGTAATCCTGAATGAACACCATTGAATAGCCAAAAAACTTACTTTCGATAGCTTTACGGATCAATTGCCTGAACCAGCGTTTTTGTACCCAGGCTGATCTTTCATCATCGCGCTGGCCGCTTTTATCTTTAAACACAAATTCTTTGTTGATGATGCGCAATATCCTGCTTTCGATGGCTCCGCGCAGGTGATTGTCGAGCATGGCATCTTTGTAGAGCTGTTGAATGGGATAAGTGACCGGGTTGAAGGGATCGTACCTGGTTAATCGTGCATTTTGCCAATCGGTTACTTCCTTCCGGTATAACGACTCATACAAATGGAAATAGTCGATTTCGAGTTTATCGGTTCCTCTTGTATCTGTAATTGGCGGCTGCTTGCCTTTTCGGATGCCCTGATTGTTGGCTGCCAGCTGCAAAGGATATTGACGTCTTTTTTTCATGGGGGTAGAAATTTAATAAGCTGAATTATATTTAGTGTTTCCTCCAAATCTGATGTCGCCGGTAGTTCCTTCGCCATCAGTTTCAACAGGAGGTTTTGGTGGTAGGGTACGGTCGCCCAGTTCTCCGGTATAAACCTTTTCGAGCCAGTCCATAGCCTCGGCATAACGGCGGGCTGCCACATCGTTTGTGCTGCGGGTGTGACGTTCGTAAATTTCATAAATTACGATGTCCTTCAGGCGTTTTACAATGCTTTTTTTACGATCATCGCCCTGTTGATCAAAAATGCTGTCGGTATCGTAAAATCGGCTCATAAAGCCCTTCATCTTATCAATGCTTTCAGCAATGATGTCAGCAACGATGGTGTCGTCAAGATTGATAATAATATCAACGATCTCAAGGTCGCTTACTGTTTTTAATTCATCTTTGGTTAAAAATGCCATTTCATTTAGATTTAAAGTGAAATTTAATAGCCTTTAAGTTTACGTTTGCCAATCACCGGTTTATTGCTTTCATCATCATTTGTGGCATCAATTAAATACTCCTGTGCCTTGATGATAGCATCTGTAAGTGCATCCGGGAAGTCAACCGGGTATTTTCCTCCTTTTTCAAAGTTCAACATTTGAGCCTTTGCTTCCTCCCAATCCGGATTCTCAAGTAATTCCTCTGAAAAATCGAGTAGTCCGGTTATCAAAACACTCACCAGCGTTGTATCAATTTTGATGAACTTATCCACCGTGCTTTTTTGCGGGATAGGCACATTGTACGATTTATGCTTTTTGGCTGCCCTGTATAACACTGGTTCGTATATTGCTTCCTGAGCAACTGAGGCATCGTAATAAAACAGCATTGAGCTATTTAGTTTTACTGTTTTTTTAGCCTGGGTATAATGATAGTCCAGAGCCGTATCGATATCGGCAGTTTGCCGGCAAAAAACATCAAGAACAGTCATATGCATCCCTTGTATCCCAAGCGTAGCCATTGCCTTGTAGCAAGCAGCATCAGAATAGGCAAAGTCCCAGTTGCCAACTATAACCAAGTACTGATCATAAGCCTTTGGCTTCACCATGCGAATCATATGCTTTTTGATGCGCTTACCTACATTGATAGGTGTGTTGTAAAATTCGCCGCTCAACACTTCTTTGTCGTGTTGGTATTGTTGTTTTTTGCGCAGGCAGGCAAGGTGCGAATAACGTTCAGGCCATGAAGGATTCCATTCGCCAATATTTTCGACCCGTATCTGGTCGTAATACTTATCTGTAAGGTTTATCAGGTAGAGCTTTGCAAAATCTTTATCAATAATTTGATTTTGTTTTGTATCTATGTTCCTGATGTCGAAACCCTTTTTTTCGAGCAGGGTATGAATAAACCCTTTTTCAACAAAGTAATTGTTATTTATGATAGTTCGCTCCGACTTGGTTGAGAAAGCTCCCTGGATGTCGCCGGTAACCTTATCAGCATACTCTTGAACCAGGCGTTTGTTCATTGCCTTTTTTTTATCCTCAACATCGTCAATAGAGGCATATTCGAGCCTAACGCCGTTTTGGCGAAGCCCGCGAAATGGTTGGTCGATACCTAAAGCCATAAAGGTGCAGCGATCAACCGTTTCAAACTGGCCGTCAGCCCAGTTGCCATAGCTTTTTTGTAGCCCAAAGTCTTTAATGATGCGATTGTTAGCTTCAAACTGCACCTGCAGATCCTGCAGCAACATGGCCGCCCTAACTTCATTGGCTCCTACGGTTAGGAAAAACTTAGCCTTATCACTTTGTTTGAGCGCAAAGGGATAGCCCATATTGGCATGAGTTGACTTAGCTCCGCCCCGAAATATTAAATTAAAAAGTGTAAGGAATGCATCGTTATACAAATCGCGATACACAGCGTTATGAAACCAGGCACATTCGCTATCGGCCATTGGTATTGGAGTGCCAACACCGAAGTAGTACGAAAACATTTGTCCATAGTTTTCGGGCTTAATGAGCATCGTAACACGTGCCTCCTGCTCCTCTGGCGTTTCCTCACGGATAGATTCGATAGTAGCTCTATTAATGAATAAACTGCGTTCGCGAAACCGCTCAAGTAAATCTTTGTATTCTCGTTTTGTCATGATCCACCGGTATAATAAAATGATATACGCTTCAGGTCGTCAACAGTAAAGTGCTTTGGGAATTTACCCTTGCGTTTGTTTTCCTTAAACCATTTGCGCGATACAATTCTGATACGGCCATTGAGCCGCACAACAAACATTTGAGACTTTTCTGAACGTCTCAGCTTTTCAGCTTTACGCTTAAGGCGTGTAATGTACCAGCCTACTATCAGCTGCTTGTATTCAACTAAAAGGTCGTTAAGTTTACTCATCACCCAGTACTTCTTTTGTTAATCGTGTCAATACCTTATCCATCCTGCCCCTTAAACTTCTAAGCTCTACAAGCAGTTTTTCTTTATCTGCCGGTTTCTTTGATTTCTGAAGGTCGGTCATAAATTCCTCACTCAGTAATTCAAAAGCTTCGTACATGTACGATAAAACCTGCTTTTTGCTGCTAAACTTTTCAAAAGCGTTAGCATACTTCACAGCCTGGTCAGCTGATATACGCGGTTCTTTTCCATCCAGCACTTCGGCATAGCTTTCCAGGATTGAATTCCTGATTTCAGAAAGCGCGATAACCTGGCTTTTTTTCTTTTTTTCGAACTCGTAATCGCGGATCCATTTTTCAACAGTTCGCTCACTCACATCCGACATGATATCGGATATTGTTTTAGCATCAAAGCCTTTGCAATACATGCGGCTTGCCTGCTCAATTTTTTGGTCTCTATCAGCTTTTGAAAATCGCGCCATGGGATTAATTATTAGAATGCAAAAATGTAAACTAACAAGGCCAGAAAAAAAAATCACTGTCAAAATGGCACATCTTTTTTGAATAATTGAATCAGGTATTTTCCTTTGCAGCCTAAACAAACATTTAAACCGTTTTTGAAAAGTGCAGTATAATGACAGAAAAAAGAAAATTACCAGATACGCTTGAGCATGATTTTATCATATGCGATGAAAGCGTAAATCGCTATGGGTGGCGGCTATTGGTTGGCGGCATTGATTTGACCGGCTTCACTAAAAATCCAGTGCTTATTATGCAGCATAATACCTTTACGGTATCAATAGGCCGCTGGAAAAATCTGCGCATTGAAAATGGCGAGCTCAAGGGCACGGCTGAGTTTGACAGAAACGATGATGACGCTGTGAAGCTGTATTGGAAATATAAGGATGGCTATATGAGTGCCGTGAGCCTTAATGTGATCCCAATTGAAGAAAGCAAAGACAAAGCCTTGCTGCTTCCAGGTCAAAAATACCCAACACTTACCAAAAGCGAAATGATTGAAATCAGCCTGGTTACCATACCAGGACAAAAAAATGCTGTAAGGCTATCAACGCCGGAAGGCAGTGAGTATAAACTTCATTTAATAACTAATAATCAGATGGAAAAAAATGAACAAACTGTTGAGCAACTAAAAAAGGACTTGGATGCTCAAAGGCGTTTAAATGCCGAAAACATTGTAATGAGACACAAAGAAAGGGGTGTGGTTCAGGATGGAGAAATTGAATCCTTGAAGACACTGGCCTTTAACGATTACGAAACCGTGAGCAAAATGCTTGATGCTCGTCAAAAACCTGCCGCGCAAAATGAAAATGCTGATGAAACACCGGAAGCAAAGGCAAAAGCACTTGTAGCCCTTCACCTGGGCCGCAATGCAATTTTGCCTTCGGAAGTGCCATTCTACGAAAATGCAGCCAAGCTGGATTTCGATGGCACAAAAGCACAGCTGGAAGCAAAAAAAGGCGTTCGCGACATTGATTCGTTTGTGCAGGGTATGAATTCAAACGGTCAGCAAAAAAGCGATGACGAGCGCAAATCATGGGGCTATTACGATTATTTCAAAAAAGACCCTGAGGCACTTCAACTCATGGAGAAAAACGATCCGGATCGGTACAAAAAACTTGTTGCCGACTTTGAGTCGAGCACAAAAAAGAGTGGCCTGGTAGGCTAGTAAACAAAGTAGTAACAATTAATTATTTAACAATGAAAAATGTTTTAAGATTTTTTAGTTTTATGATGATGCTGGCCATAGTTGGCATCAGCGTGCTTACCGGGCATGATGCAGTTGCGATGGTAGCTGCAGCTCCGGTAGTGCTCGACACACAAAAAATGGTGTTTCTTACCTCTCTAAAGGAGGAGTATAATGCCATTGACACCTGGTTGACCAACGCAGAAGATTTGAGTTCGTTTGTGAAAGACGGACAAACGCTGGTTTTCCCGGAAGCCGGTGCGGATCCTGCAGTGTATAAAAACAGGGTAACTGACATTGATAACGTTGAACCTACAGAAACAACACATGAAGTTCCGCTGGACGTTTATGATAGTCAGAATTACAAGTTAAGAAATATTTATCTGCACGCCTTACCGTTCGATAAAGTTCAATACTACACACGAAAGTCGGCTGATGCTATTGTTCGCCAGGAAGTTGAAGATGCAGCTCATGCTTTTGCTGCAGATGCAGCTGGCAACAAAAAAATAGTAATTGGCTCCTCCGGAAATGCCCGCAATGGCTTTAAGATGCTTACACTTGACGATGTTGTAAACTTTGCCAGGGCAGCTGATAATTATCAGTTTCCGGATAAAGGTCGCAACATTGTTTTGCCTTCAGATATGTGGTGGGATTTAGTGAATAACAACAGCATTTTGAAGGGGCAGCTTGAGCGAACTCCTCATACCGGGATAATTGAACCTAAGCTGGTTGAATATTACGGTATCAAGATTCACAAGTCAATTCAGGCTATCAATGTTGGGTATGATTTGGTTGAATCTGAAAAAGCAGCTCAGGGCACTGTAATAACAGGCGATATTGTCCCGGCAGCATTTTTCTTCCTGAACAGCGAAGTGTTCAGAGCTGATGGTATGTTTGAGATGTTCCGCAAGGTGAAGTCGGAAAATACCGAAGGTCGTGCCGAAGAGTTCGGATTCCAACATCGCTTTAAAGCTGACCACCAAATGTCGGCTAAACGCTACAGCGGACTGATATATTTAAGCAAGGTTTAGAGTTTTTTTGTGTGCATGGTTAGTGATAACCCGGGGGCGCAAGCCCCTGGGTTTGTTTAAAACAAAAAAATGAAAAGATCAGTAATATACAAGGCAATTCGTGACAAAGCTAAGTTGGAACTCGGTAGCTTGAAGTTTATCGATCTGCAAAAAGGTCAGATGAATAACCAACGTCAAAACTACCCGGTTCCACTGCCTGCCTTGTTTGTCGAAATTGGCAATTTTTCATTTACTAATCAACTGCATAATGCACAAAAGGGTGCCGGAACTATTTCATTTTATCTGTATGTAAACAATAATGCTGATAGTTTTTCCGGAGCCGAAAATGAAGACCACAGCATCGAACTGCTTGATCATTTTGATACGCTCTTTGAGACATTCCAGGATATGGCAATCGAAAATTGTACGCCATTGATCCGTACTACCGAATTTAAACCGCAATATGGTAAAGGTTTTATCATGTTCCAGGTTGATTTTACTACCGTTGTAGATGATGCTCAAGATCAGAATAACGCCACAACACCTAAACCAAGCCCTGATTTAAACCCTAAATACAAATTTGAATGAAAGCTTCCAAAAAATGTTTTGACTTGATAAAACACTTCGAAAGCCTGCACGATGGCGACTTAAGCAGGATTGGTTTACAACCTAAAATGTGCCCGGCAGGATATTGGACGGAAGGTTATGGAGCTTTGGTTCTGGATGCCGCTGGCCGCAAAATAAAAGGGCAGGCAAACAAAGAAAAGGCTTACCAGCACAGCAAAATTAAAACCATAGCACAAGCCGAAATTGCTTTAGCTGCTGATGTGAAGTTGCGCGAAAGCATGATTAACGGCTTAAAACTTAGCCTTACTCAAGGACAATTTGATGCGCTCGTATCATTTGTTTACAACCTGGGATTAGGCAATTTACAATCAAGCACACTTTTAAAGATCATAAAAAAAACACCCAACAGCCCACTTATCAGAAGCGAGTTTATGAAGTGGAAATATGCTGACGGACGTGTTCAGAGAGGCCTTGTATTGCGCCGTAAGGCCGAGGCAGATTTGTATTATTCGTAAAAAGTAAAAGGCATGAATGTACTCGAAATTGTATCGCTTGTATTGAATCTGGTGTTTGGTACCGGATTTATCGTAACACTGGTTACTTTGAAGTCGGCCAGATCAGAAGCGGATGCTAAAGCTAAGTTAGCTGTTAGCGAATACAAAACAAATGAAATTCAAAATGTTGAATCAGCAATTAAGATATGGCGACAAATGGCCGAGCAAATGTCTGATAAATACGATGAAGTAATTCATGAGCTTGACAAGCTTCGAAAAGAAGTGAACAGGCTTAATCGTATCAACACGCGAATTATGAAGCTGCTTGATAAGATAACGCCTGATAATATGGAGACTATTGTAGAACAAATTAAAGAGGAGATCAAAAATGAAAGCAAAGATGAGCTTCATATTTCTCATAATAATTAGTTTGTCGAGTTGTAAAACAACTGAGCGGACGATTGACCACAAGCAGGATACTATTGTTGAAAAAAACGATAGCATTTCAGAACGCACAGAGCGTGATGTTATCCCTTTCTTTGTTCCGGCATCCCTGGCTCAGTTGAATTTAAGCAAATCTGCGCTTGATAAACTTCCGCCTGGTGCAATGTATCAATCACGTAGCGATAACGCAACAGCTACTGTAACTCGTATTGATAGCGTATTTATTTTTAAAGCCAACTGCGACAGCCTGACTATATTAACCGAAAGCCTTCGCACCGAGGTATTTCATTTAAAAGGTGAAAACATAGTGCTTAAAGAACATTTAAGCCAACAAGACATAAAAGTAATCAATGAACCAACGTCCTGGCAATGGTTCCAGATTCATGGGTTCAGAGTATTAGTAATCATAAACTTAATCATACTGTTATGGCAAAAAAGAAAACTGCTGTTCCTGTAGTAAAACAGGCTACACAACAAAAAACCGCACAAGCTCCGGACGAAACAAAAGCTCCTGAAGCTGAAGTTGAAAATACCCAAGCTCCGGACGAAA
>CAZQFH010000048.1:13030-27902 GCA_964592595.1 uncultured Lentimicrobiaceae bacterium
GACGAAACAAAAGCTCCTGAAGCTGAAGTTGAAAATACCCAAGCTCCGGACGAAATAAAAGCTCCTGAAGCTGAAGTTGAAAATACCCAAGCTCCGGACGAAACAAAAGCTCCTGAAGCTGAAGTTGAAAATACCCAAGCTCCGGACGAAATAAAAGCTCCTGAAGCTGAAGTTGAAAATACCCAAGCTCCGGACGAAACAAAAGCTCCTGAAGCTGAAACTAAAACTGAGCTTGAAAAGGAAGCCGAAAAATTGATGCAGGATTTAGGCATTAAGGAGATATACCGTTGCCCCGTGAAAGGGTATTGGTTCACGCGCAGCGACTATGCCAGTGAGCATGAAAAGAAAGTTAAACAAAGTGTACAAACCTTTAATCTTTAAAAGATGTCACTACCTAATGTTACAATTGAATTAGTCCGTAACGGACTCGGCCTCGTTGCCGTAACAAACGACAACACATGCGGCCTTGTGCTTACCGGTGTAGCTGTAGCTGACAAACTCGAGTTGGGCAAAGCATATGCCATTTACAGTACCGATGGAGCTAAAGAGCTAGGCATTGAAGCTACGGGCGACAATGCTTCTGCTTACCGGCATATTTCAGAGTTTTACTCAACCGCCGGTACAGGCGCAAAACTCTGGATTATTATGGTTGCAGCTACTGTTAAGCTATCCGAAATGGTAGATGTAGAAGTTGCTACCTCAGCTGCAAGGGTATTGCTAAATGCTGCCCAGGGCGAAATCGCTGTGTTAGCAATATCGGCACAAGCCGATGCTGAAACAACTGTTGACGGCCTGGATAGCGAAGTATATACAGCCATGCTAAAAGCACAGGCATTAGCAGAGGACTTTCTTGCTAAAATTATGCCTGCAGTAATCCTTATTGAAGGAAGAGGTATGACCTCGGCAGATGAACTGCGCGACCTGGGAACAGAAGACAAGTATCGCACTGCTATTGTGCTGGCCAGTACTAAAAATGACGGAAGTGCATCAGTTGGTTTGGTGCTTGGACAAATTGCCGCACTGCCGGTGCAACGCAAGATTAGCCGCGTTAAGAACGGAAGCTTACCCATTGAATATGGCTATTTGACAGATGGCGAAGCTGTGGCAGATCGTGAAGATCTGGCAACCATACACGGCAAACGCTTTATTATCCTGCGAAATTTCCCAAACAGGAGCGGATACTTCTTTAATGGCGATTTTACGGCCACAGCAGCCACTGACGATCTTAATTTGATTGCCAGGGTGCGAACCATCGACAAAGCCTTGAAAATCGCTTACAACACCTATGTAGAGGAGATTGATGACGATGTTGATGTGAATGAGGATGGCACCTTAAATCGTGCTGTTGCGGCTTACCTGAAGCAGAAAATAGAAAATCAGATCAATAACGTAATGGCCGGAGAGATTTCGAGCTTTACGGCAACAATTGACACTTCTATTGACATTGTTTCGGGCAATGATCAGAAGATCTATCTGGACATTATTCCAAAAGGCTACCTGAGTAATATCCGTGTGGTTCTGGGCTTTAAAAACGAGTAGTAACAATTAAAAATTTACAGATATGGCTTATAGTTGGTCAGAATACAGAGTTTATATGGGTGGTCGCTTTGTTACAGGCGTTCGGGGTTTTAAATACAAAACATCGCGCGAGATTGAGGCAATTTATGCCGAAGGTGACGAAGCTGTTGATGTGGGTTATGGAAACAAAACCTATACATCTGAAATAAAGCTGCTGCAAAACGAATTGGAAGCAATTATTGCAGCTGCACCCGGCAGAGACCCACACAGGGTCAAGTTTACAATGGTACACTCCTACACCCCTAAAAATGGCCCCGGCAGGATCATTACCGATGTGTGCGAGGATTGTCATTTCATGGAGATTGAGAAAGCAATGGAACAGGGAGCAAAATTCATGGAAATAACTATTCCGGTATTTACAAAAAAAATCAAGTACGACACCACTAATCCCTTTTAGATTATGAAAGAAGTAATTAAACTTATTGGTGAAGTTTCCACTGAGCAAATTGAAAAATGGAAGGCTAAATATGGCAAGGTACATGGCGTGGTGGTTGATGGCCACATAGCTTATGTGCGCAAACCCGACCGTGCAACCGTGAGCTATGCCCTTAGCCAGCTTTCATTCCGTATGTCAACCGAAAAAGGTTCCGATGATGGCCAAAGCCTCGAAATGAACATGGGCAAGCTATTGAAGCAGGGCGAGGCTGTGATGACCAATTGCTGGCTGGGCGGATCGGAGGAAATAAAAGCTGAAGCCGAGCTTTGGACAGCTGCCTGCATGAAAGCCGGTGAGCTGATCGAAATGAAGGAGGCCGAGCTAAAAAACTTCTGAGCGAGGCTTCCGAAGCCCGGGTAGAAGACAACTGGATCGGTTTGATAACCACTACGGTTGAATACTACCTGGGCTATGAGGTCTCGCATTTGAGCGACCAGGAGTTGTTTGCAAAATACTTTCAGTTAAATCACATACGCAGCTTAGAGGCAAAATCAAACGGGTTATGAGTTCAGGTGTTGAATATCTATTAAGGGCACGCGACATGCTTAGCGGCACACTACAAAATGCCGCCAGGCAGGCGCAGGCCATGCAGGGAAGTGTAAACAACATTAATAGGTCATTTGACCAGGCCGGTAAGGCATCCGGCAAGTTTTCCGCAACTGCAAGTAGCGGCACATCGCAAATAAGCGGCAAAATACAACGCCTCAATGATCATTTGATTGATTTAAAGAACCGCCAAATACGGGCATTTGATGATAAATCCATAGCACGATATAATTCGTATATCAGGAAAACGCAGGTTGAGCTTAGGAGGCTTAATAACCTTCCTCCGGCTTCATTTATGCAACGAATGAGAAGTCTCCCTGGAAGGCTGGGAATGATTGGGGCTGGTTTTGGAATTGCCTTTGCTGTGCAAAAAGTATTTCAGTTCGGTAAGAGTATCGTAACAGCTACTGCAGATGTTGAAAAGTATAAACTGACACTTGAGAATATGCTTGGCAGCAAAGATGCAGCTGATGCGCGTATGAAAGAGTATTTGAAAATTGCTGCTAAAACTCCTTTTGAAATTAACGATGTTGTTGAGCTCGGTAATGGGTTACAAGCACTTGGCCGTTATTCAAAGTCTAATGTAATGATGCTTGGTGATTTGGCTGCTGCAGCTGACAAACCATTGGATCAAGTGCGCGGAGCTTATGCAAAATTAGCTTCAGGACAAAAAGGAATTGCTGTTGACATGTTTCGGGATTTACTCATAACCACTGACGATTGGGTAAAAGCAACCGGTAAAGGAGTCTCAAAAAGCGGTGAGCTTATGGCTACTACCGAAGAAATGCTGGCAGCTTTACCCCGCATTATGAATGCCAAAAATTTTGAAGGCATGATGGATAAGCTGGCAGAAGGTATATGGGGCAGACTTAGTAATATCAAGGACACGCTTTATCTATTTATAGTTGGTTTGGGCGAAAGGCTTAAACCATTGATTGATGCAGCAATTACCCTGCTATCAAAAGCATCAGACGGATTAGTAGGTTTATTAGATTTTCTGGATGATAACAAAGAAACACTAATTGCTATTACAACTGGTATAGGAGCTGCTATTACAGTTTGGGGTGCATACAGGACAGCTTTATTTTTAACATCGGCAACTACATACTCAACCATTATCCCTGCGATTAAAGCGATTGGAATTGCGATATATAACATTCCGATGCTTGGATGGATTTTTGCAATAATAGGAGCTTTGATTGCGCTTGGCACGTATTTTTATCGAACCAGTGAAACATTTAGAGGCGTGTTAATGGGAATGGGGGAAGCTGCCATGGTAATATTTGGAGAGCTTGGTGAATTTATGTTAGAAGTTTTAGGCGGAGTTTGGGACTTAATAAAAGCAGTTTTCAATCCAGCAAACTGGTTTGATGGTCAGGATCAAACTGGTGCAGCACTTGACCGCATTAAAAATGCCGCTTCCAAATATGGAAAGGCTATATCACAAGGATATGAGGCAGGTAAAAAGGCTGGTGTTGCTACATTCAAAAAGGAGAAGACGGAAGAAGCAGAAGAGAACAATCCTGAAGAAGTTAATGCTAAGAATGGCAATGAGGTTAACGAAAGCCTTCAAAGCATCACTTCCGGAGGGGCAAAGCAAACACATATAAACATTAATTTGAACAAAGAAATGGTCGGCCAGATCACAATAAATCCAACCACCATGCAAGAAGGCGTAAGTGATATCAAAAACATGATAATGGAGACATTGGCGCAAGTGCTTAATGGTGCAAACCGCATAGCTTTAGACTAATGGAATACACTTTTAAACATAATCTAGGCGATATATTTCAAAGCATTTGGGGATACACTGCTTTGCCCGTTTTTCTTAGCAATGCTGATGTTATCAGAAACGAGGAGTCGTTTAATTTTAATGCTGAGTCATTGCGCAGAGAGGTAAACCTAAACGGTGTGCCTTTTTACGCAAAAAACAACAACGGCAACGAGGTGTTTATGCCTATTTGGTTGATTAAAGAAGATGGTTCAAAGCTCTTATTATCAAATACGGTTAGCGATATGACTAGCCAAAAAAACATCGTAGAAACACCGCTTGTTAACCGTAAAGGCACGGTTAAAGAAGAAATATCAGTAAGCGACTGGGTGATTAATGTAAAGGGAATAATTGTTTCTGCTGATGTAAATTACCCGGATGCGCAAGTGCAGGAGCTAAACGAGCTCTACGATCTTGGCACTGCCCTGGGCATACAAAACGCACGCACCTCTCTTGTTCTGGACGGCGATGAAATGGTAGTAATTAAAAATCTAAAGCTTCGGGAAATAAAAGGCGTAAAAAACATTCAGGCATTCGAGATGCAGCTGATTAGCGATTTGAATTTTGAATTAATCATTGAATAATGTACGTACAGCTCAAAGGGCATATAGAGATTCTACGTCAGGACGGCAAAAAACTGACTTTTGACGCGTTTAACTATGTCGAGTGCGAGCACGACATTTTCAAGATAAATTCGTCTGCAATTGTGCGCATTCCCACATCAGCACGCCTTACACTCAAGGGAGAAAAAGCAACAGAAAGTGTGCAAACAGCGAAACAATTTAGCCGGGGCGACAAAATAAAAATACAGCTGGGCTATGGCAATGATTTGAGAGACGAATTTGAAGGCTTTATTTACCGCATAAATTATAAACGCCCACTCGAAATTGAGTGCGAAGGCTACGAGTTTTTGTTAAGAGCGCCTATCGCGACAAAAACATGGAAAAACACAACGCTGTTGGATGTGCTTAACTATCTGACTGAAGGGCTTGATATTGTTTTAAACGAAAACATCCCAGACATGGGATTTGATAAGTTCATAATACCAGCAAACATCAACCGGCTTGAAGCTTTACAGCAGTTGAAGGAAAGTTATGGCATCACCATTTTTTTTCAGAAAAATGAGCTTTATGCAGGCCTTGCTTATTCAATTGACAATGGTACTGTGAAGTACGAAATAGGCACAAACACCGTCAAGGATGATAAGCTCAAATACCGTAATGCTGATGACGTACGCTTAAAAATAAAGGCAGTATGGATTAAGCCTGATAACACCAAAGTTGAGGCTGAGGTAGGAGATCCTGAAGGCAGCCAGCGTACACTGTTCTTTTACAATGTATCCAACCTGGAAGAGCTAAAAACCCGCGCTCAGGAGGAGATAGTAAAATACAAATACTCAGGCTACGAGGGCAAAATCACCACATTTTTACAACCATTTGCCAAACCCGGCATGAAGGCAGAGCTCTCAGATCCTCAATATGACGAACGCAAAGGCACCTACTATATTAGCAAATCGAAAGTAACGGCAGGCAGATCCGGAGGTAGAAGAATCATTGATATAACTATAAAACTATGAGTTTACCAGAAACGAAAATACTTCAGGCAATTAAAGCACTGGGCAAAGGCAACGAAAAAACCTTTGTAGCTGTAGTTGAGGACAACTATCCGGATAAGGATATAGTTGATGTTCGCGACCTCTCAGGAACGATGTACATTGATGTGCGCAAGCGTGCAGCTGTTGGAAAACCCGCGGCTGGTATACTTATAACACCCACAAACGGCTCAAGCGTGTTGGTAAGCCGCATCGGTGATAGCGATGAGCTATTTATTGCCATGTTCTCAGAAATTGAAAGCATTAAAATAGACGGTGGCGAGAATGCAGGAATGGTGAAAGTGATCGAGTTGACAAAGCGTTTAAATGCAATTGAAAAGTCAATTAATGACTTAAAAAACGTGCTAAAATCATGGACACCACCAGCTGCTCCTGACGGCGGCGCAGCTCTAAAAGCATTGTCCGCATCCTGGTCAAACACACAGCTTGAGGAAACGCAACGATCAGCACTCGAAAACGAAAAAATTAAACACTAATCGCCATGACAGATATTTTGTTAGATGAAAATATGGACGTGCAGGTAAAAGATGGTGATTTTATTTTGGGGTTATCACTCGAGCAAAATCAAAAGATAATCATCATGGCCGAAAAAGGTGAAATAAGATCATCGCCGGATCTGGGTGTTGGAGTAAATTCCTTCTTGGACGATGATGAACCTGATGAGCTGTTACGTGAGATACGCAAAAATCTGCGTGCAGATGGGCAAAAGGTGAGTTATTGTGCATTAGTGAATGGTGAAATAGTAGTAAAGGTTAAATAACTTAACACAATGAAAGTAAAAACCATATTCGTAAAGCCTTTCCAATCCCTCATCGACATCGCTATACAGGAGTATAAAACCGTGCGTGGCGTGTACACACTGCTTGCCTACAACCAGGATAAACTACACAGCATAACGCAGGATCTGGAACCCGGCATGGTGCTCGAGGTGCATCCTATTGTAACCGACTGGCGCGGCCTTATCAAATCGCCAGTCCGGATGCAGTTCTATGAATCGGAGTGGATGGATGCTGTTTGCGTGCAGATCATTGCAGGTGCGTTCAGCTCGATGTGGAGCGGAGTGGTTTGCAGGCAGCAACTACCGGCAAACTTTACAAGCGCCTGGAGCGGGAATGTATGTGTGCAGGCAGCAGACAGCTACAGCCACAGCTGGCAAAATACAGTGTGTGTTTCAAGGCTCGATTTCCAGTTTAGCATACAATGGTCAACAAACGTATGTGTGCAAACTATAGCCAATCTTTTTTCGGCGCTATGGGTTGGCAATGTATGTGTGCAAACACCGGCAGATGTTTACAGCTCGAGCTGGAATAACAATATATGCGTGCAGGAACCGGCAGCTGCCTTTAGCTATTTCTGGGGCGTTAATGTATGCGTGCAAGAACCGGCTGACACTTTTACATCTCTATGGAGTGTGACGGCTTGTGTGCAAACACCGGCAGATGTTTACAGCTCGAGCTGGAATAACAATATATGCGTGCAGGAACCGGCAGCTGCCTTTAGCTATTTCTGGGGCGTTAATGTATGCGTGCAAGAACCGGCTGACACTTTTACATCTCTATGGAGTGTGACGGCTTGTGTGCAAACACCGGCAGAAGTGTACAGCATTATATGGGACAAAAATATTTGTGTTCAAACTCCGGATGATACATAAAGCATGCTTTGGTACGATAAAGACACAACATGTATTCAACGATTAGACGAATCTTAGTAATAACCTTAAACATTAAATCAAATGTCAAATTACGTTCAAACAGGCGAAGGTCGCCGCACAATTCTCCAGGTTAGCAAAACAGATGCTGACGGTAATAATGTATCCGGTTATCCGGTCCAATATACCATACTATCAGCATTTACCGATCCGGTAAGCTCTATCAATTATGCCGCAATCACATCAACTGATTACGCACGGCTTACAAGTACACAATTCAATGCACGGTTGGAAGCATTTGTTAATTATGTAAAGTCGCTGAATGCAGGCATCGAAAATGATATCGCAAGCCTCTCAAGCGGATGCTACGTGGCCGAATCTCCATTATGTGTTGCTAACGTCGTTGTTCCTGAACAACCGACCACCTAAACGATGGCACGCACAATAAATGAAATATACGAGCAAATGCTGTCGGCTAAGCAGGCCGACAGCCGTTTGTCTAGCCTCACTAGCAGTAGCCTGGCAGCTATATGGAAGCTATTGCTATGGGTGGAAGCGGCAGGCGTGTGGGTGGTTGAGGAGCAGCTGTATATGTTTCGTGCCGAGCTGATGGATCTGTTAGAGAGCAAAAAGCCAGGCACTTTAAAATGGTATCGCCAGCAAGCCCTCAACTACCGGCATGGAGCTGATGTGTTGGTTGACGGATATGGCGTGTTTTATGCAGCTGCAGACGAAACACCCAAGCTGCTGGCTGAGTGCAGCGTACGCGAAAGCGGCACCGGGTTGGTTATAAAAGTAGCAAAGCTTTTAGGCGCTAAACTTGCGCCGCTCGATTCAGGTGAATTTGATTCGTTTGTATATTACATGAGCTTGATCAAGTATGCCGGTACGCCGCTCAGATTTATCAACAGCGAAGGCAATAAACTTAAGCTTCAGGCAGTGGTTTATTATGACGCATTATTCCTTAATGCTAATGGATTAAGCCTTCAAAGCGGCACACGCACAGTTGATCAGGCTATTGAAGCTTACCTGCAGCAATTGCCATTTGATGGCCGCCTGCAGGTGAACGATCTTATTGCCGCCATGCGAGCTGTTGAGGGTGTGCGCGATGTAGCAATTACGGCGATTGCTCATCAATTTGCTGACGAACCTTACGCGCAAATCGTAACAAGTCACATAGCCGAGAGTGGTTATTTTGCAATCGATCCGGATTATCCTTTGAACACAAACATAACCTATCAGGCATATGTATAGCATCAACTGGCATAAGCTCACACGAGGATTATTACCAAGCTTTATTGGTGATAAATTACTTGCGTACGCATCTGCAAAGCATAAACCACTTGAGCAATTACATGCCTTGTGGCTTAAGACCAGAGACGGGTTTATTACAGAAACAAACCAAAATGGACAGGTTATCGCGCTTGAGTATTTGCTCAACCGAAAGTTTGGCGGCATAACAGATAAGATTTTGGCCTACAAACCTGCAACCTATTTTCACAAAACGGGTCCTGCACAGCTATTGCCTATATACATCGAACAAACTGATCCTCTCGTTAAGCCATACCTGTATAACAAGGCGGAGCAAAAGCCTTTATTCGTTGGCAACAATAATGAAGCATTCGAGATCTATCTGATTAGCATAAATGATAATTCATTCAGCGATTTCATTATTAATTATAAAGCCTCACTACAGTTAGATGTACGGCACTTTAAGGCATTGATCAACAAATATAAACTTGCCGGATTCACTTATAAATTACAACCTTATGAATAAACTAATAACCACATATGATGGCGGCTTTCCGTTTTCGCTTGATGACATTAGATGGCTGCAGTCGGCAAACGAACGTGCACTGGCCAGCCTTGCGCGAGCATTGGTAAGCTACAGCGGCAAGGAAACTCCTGTAATTCTATACGGCGCAGCTGTAAGCAATAATGGAAGCGACACTGTAACGATAAGCGAGGGAGCGCTCTATTTTAATGCTGAAATTTGGTACATACCGGCACATAGCTTTTCGAGTCCTATCCCGATGCAGGAGAGCCCCTACTGGAATTTAGAAAGCAGCTTCGATCCGTCTGGAGATAAGATTTTTTACGATGGAGAAATGCGGCAAACTTATGAATTAAGGATTGCCAAGGCAGCCACAGCTCCAACATCTAGTGCTATTAATAGCATTTTATGGGAAAATACAATCCGGCTCGAGGGCATGAGTACAGGCAAAGCTAATTTGCTGCCAAACACAGCTGCAGGAGTGAGTGAGCGTGCAAACCGTACAATGCCAAGCCGGGTAACCAAACAGCAAAATGTTATTCATCTTGATGCCGGGTTCACGTTTAACGTGAATTTAAACCTTGGCAATAACTGGATCAAATTAACAACACTGCCGGTAGGGTATCGCCCACTTAGCTATATTGAATTATTTAGCGCAGTCACAACCCTCTATTTACCTAACGATCCTAATATACTTTTTTGCACACGCATCGAAGTTAACGGTGATGTGCTTGTAAAATATGTAAACCCTGGTGATTATAACCTATATCAAGGTGTTTTATTCATAACAATTAATACTTCATTTAACATTAATCCTTAAGATAATGAGCTTAATTTCAAAGGCATTAAACCACGACCTAACTAACGGTAATTATACCTCAGAAGCCATACAGGCAGACGGTCATAACCTGATAGCAAGTGTGCTTTTCAGTGATCTGAGCAACGATTCTGCAACCATTGAACTGGAGCAATCTATTGACGGCGAAAACTGGGGAACTGTACCTGATAGCACTAAGTCACTTGCTACAGGGCAGCCCTCACACAGCTGGAACGTGATTGGGCTTGTAAGAGGCGCTTTTTTGCGCGTAAACCTAAAGCCTGCAACCTGCACCGGCACATTGTTAACCCTTAAAGTTTTGAGCAATGAGTAACATAGGATCTGTAATGACAATAAACCTGCGTGGTGGCGGCAACTGGCGCACCAGCGGGCTGTGGTACGGCTACGAAGTTGATTTAGCCAGCGGTTCAAAGCTTGTAACAAGAATCGGTAACAGCGATCTGCACCGCAGCCTTCCAATTCAAAACAAAATAGCCAGGTATGTGGAAAATTTGGACGGCACAGTTAATTACTGGCTTCATCCAAATAACTCGCTCCTACGCTGGGATAATGGCCTTCCGGCCAAGCTGGATGGAACTGATGGCAACTTAATGTTGCTAAAGCCAGCTTACTATTTTCGTGCAGAAGTTGAAGGCACAAAATACCGTAAAATGTATAGCGAAGTGCCTCTCCCGGGTTTCACTTTCAAGCCCGAGAAACCTATAAGCTGGGTTGGCGGTACGTACGATAACATTAACAACCGCGCAGCCGCTGTGTGCTCGCTTGTGTTTGATGCAAACGGCGACATCATTCGAGACGGGAACGGCCTGCCCACATTTGCAGCTAATGCCGCGCAATACCGCGGCGGAAGCAATAACCCGGCACTGGATGGCACTATCAGATCAATGCTTGGCCAAATACGCACGAATGTAACTCCTGCCGATGCCACTGTAAAAGCTGCCGCAATAGACGCTCACATTGGGGTTTACAGAGCATTTAGTGAATTAATGAACCTGATGACGCTGGAATACGCCAACTACGATAGCCAAGAGTCATTTAACCCCACGCTCGATGAAAATGGCTTTGCGCAAGGAGGCCTGGGCATAGGCACATCAGTATTATCAACGGAGTGGAATGTTTTTAACAGCTATTATGGATTCATTCCGGAGGGCATCACAGCCAAGCTTGGTAACCGTACAGGAGTCGTTGATTATGTAATTAAGGACTGGGGCGGAGCTGGCGTTGATAAAACAGTTCATGTGAGCAGCTGGCGTGGACTTGAAAAACCATTTTTATACAACTGGCTCATGGCATCCGACCTGTTGATACATCATCAAACAGACGCCGAAGGCGGTATTTCGCGTGCTTATGTATGCGATGACCCAGCCTTGATTGGCCAGCCATTATCTGATACTAATCCTGCTGTGCCAGCAGGTTATGTAGAGCGTGCGCAACTTCCTCGTGCAGGCGGATATGGACTTAAGGAAACTATTAACCTATATGGAGACACATTGATAAGTGAAATAGGTGGATCATCTAACACAGGTGTATGTGATTACTTTTACTTCCCCTCCTCAGCGGACGGGTGGTATCAGCCTTTTCTCGCGGGGCCCGCTTCTGGTTCTACGCGTGGCGGGTCACGGTCTTTGACTACGAATTACCGTATTTCGTATGCGTCTGCGTTTACTGGGTTTCGCCTGGGTCGTAAATAACGGAGAGCGGTGCGCTAAAAAAAAATGAAAAATAAGCTTCTACAGTTTGAGCCTTTTCTCGCGGGGTCCGCTAATAATTCTACGAATGGCGGGTCACGGAATTTGAATATGAATAACCGTATTTCGAATGCGAATGCGAATAATGGGTTTCGCCTAATCGTTTCTTTTTTTGCAAAACTGTATGAGCCTGGCACTTGCCAAAATAGTGATTTAGTTACCGGAGTTAGTAAGCTATTGAAAGCCCTGGTTAAAAACGACCCAGCATGAAAAAAAAGAAAAACATATATGAACAAATTGCCTCGCCAGAAAACCTTGTTAGGGCGGCTGACAAGGCAGTTTCAGGCAAGCGAGATGGTCTAATCAGGCATTTTGTTTCAAATCGCGAAACATTGCTTCATAAGCTTCATAACACATTAGCATCATGCAGCTATACACCCTCATCCTATCGCGAATTATATATTTATGAACCGAAAGAGCGGTTAATTAAGATAGCTGCATTTTATCCAGACAGAATTGTTCATCATTCAGTTATGAATGTTGTTGAACCAATCCTCGCGCAAACATTTATTCATCACACCTACGCCTGCATTAAAGGCAGAGGAGGCCATAAATGTATAAATGATCTATACAGTGATATGAGGCAGAATTATGCCAATATACAGTATTGCTTAAAATTCGACATTAGGAAGTTTTATGACAGCATAGATCATGAAGTTTTAAAAAAGCTGATCAGGAGAAAAATAGCAGATCAGAAAGCTCTTAATTTAATCGACCAAATAATAGACAGCACTGCCCCCGGAATACCGATAGGCAACTATACCAGTCAGCAATTCTCGAACTATTACCTAGCTTATTTTGACCATTACTGTAAAGAGGATTTGAAGCTTAAATATTACTATCGTTACATGGACGATATTGTTGTTTTAGGCAGTAATAAGGCCGATTTGCACGATGTTTTAAATAACATTAAAACATACCTTAAAGAGCGTTTAAAACTTGATATAAAAGCCAATTGGCAAATATTTCCAGTTGATAAACGGAACATTGATTTTTGTGGGTATCGCGTAAACCATCATGGTATTATGCTCCGGAGGCGCATCCTGTATAATTATTTTAAAAAATTACGAAAACACAAAGGTCAATTAAGCTCAGAGGATGACTTAAAACACGCCTTACCATCGCATTATGGATGGCTCAAGCACATCAGCGATCAACATCGACAATTAATAATTCACAATTCAATAAATTCATAAAAATGGAAAAATTTAAAAAAGACTTGTTTTCAGAGAATCTCCCTGAAACATTTGTGCCGCTAAACGATAAGCAGCAAACTGTTGTGTATAACCACAACATACGCCCACACAACAATGAAGATGACGTTGAAGGCTATTTGTACGACAGCTTGATCTGTTTGTATCCCTTAACGGCAAACTCTGTATTTCGCCAGCTTATGGCCGAAAAATACGGGCTGGATTATGAGCAGAAGCTTCAAAACGAATATACATCAGCTGTTGAGGGTATTGATGAAGGCGCAAGTAAACAGCCTTACATTGATTTCTTGAATCAGCGTAAGGCCATAAAAATGTCAGTTGATAACGACTGCTTAAACAACGCAATTGCATGATAAATTTTAAAGAGTTTGGCTTTGAAGTTGAGAATGCTGATTATACAGAGGAAAAAATTAGCATTGCAGATACCGTGAACAAGGAAATAGTAGTGCTTGGATTTAAGCGTAATGTAAAAACCGTAAACGGATCGCGCCATTTAATGCGTATAGAGATAGACGGCACTAAAAAAGTTGTTTTCACAGGCAGTACTCGAATCATTAACATGTTAGAACATCCGGAGATTACATTCCCGTTTAAAACGACAATATTGTCATTTAAATCAGGAACAAAGAGAGGCTATATGTTTAGTTAAAAAAAAAGAGGCCTCTGCCTCTTAATGATCTGTCCAGGATCAAAAAGTTAAGGTGCGGTAACACCAAGGCAAAGGCAACAAAAGCCTTTCAGGTGTTACCGCACCTTTATTATTTTTAAGAATTGGACATAACAAAATTACAAATAAATCAAATGAAACCACCTTTTTCTTACTACGGCGGCAAACAAACTTTAGCTCCATCAATTGTTAAACTTATTCCTGATCATAATCTTTACTGTGAGCCATTTTGCGGCGGTGCTGCAGTCTTTTTTCATAAGGACAAAGCAATGAGCCAGGTAGAAGTATTAAACGACACAAACCTTGAGATAATCAATTTTTTCAGGGTAGTTCAAAACGAGTTTGTATCGCTAGAAAAAGAGATACGCATCAGCTTACACAGTAGGAGGTTGTTTACCGATGCCTCAGTCATCTACAACAATCCACACATGTTTAGCGAAGTAAAGCGTGCCTGGGCGTTGTGGGTAACAGCCACACAAGGCTTCGCCAGCATGATAGACGCTTCCTGGGGCTATGACAAGAAGAAACGCACTACCAGTAAGAAGGTAATGAATAAACGTGAGCAATTCACTGAGGAATTTGCTTACCGGCTTCAAGACGTCCAGGTTGAGTGTACAGATGCGCTGAGGATCATGATGAGCCGTGACACGCCAACATCGTTCTTTTATATCGATCCGCCTTATTACAACAGCGACTGCGGCCATTACGATGGCTACACAATGAAGACTTTACACAGCTACTAACAGCACTTACAAAGCTCGAAGGTAAGTTCTTGCTCAGCAGCTATCCAAGCCCTGTGCTATCTGAATTCACAAAAGCAAACGGCTGGCATCAAACCAGCCGCGAGATGAATGTGAGCGTAAATAAAGGCGTTACAGGCAAAAAAAGAAAACAGAAGTGTTCACTGCTAACTATAAATTGTAAATTGCGTCAAAAAATGTACATTTCGTTTTGAAAAATTGTACATTTTGATTTTGCGATTATAAACGTCATCCATTTTTTTGAAACGAATACAACTCTTGGCCATATCAGGTTTACCT
>CAZQFH010000049.1:0-27303 GCA_964592595.1 uncultured Lentimicrobiaceae bacterium
AATCTTTGCGTGATGGATTTCTTTTTCCCCACCGGCTATTTCTGTTGAGCCATAATAACTCAGTTTCCAAAACAAATGAATTATCTTATTGATTTTAACAATTATGGTTTGAGTGAAGAATTTACGGAAGAAATTAATTTCTCAGATAATAATTAGAACAAATGCCAGCGCAAAAGCCATACACATTGGCAAGTCACACGAGCCACCCCACTGACCAAAACTTGCCAAAGAGTATGGCTTCCCTTCACACGGACAGGCTGAGGGAAATAAAGCACGGGCACACAACATTTTGTATAAGTAATGGCAGGTAAAGTGCATAATATCAAGGTTTGTAGCCCGCTCAAACTGCGTAGCGGTTCGACAGGTAACTACCACGCAATCTGCCACTACTCATACAATTTCCCGTTGCATTGCATATTAAGAGAAGATAAAAGAAAAGCAACATCAATATTATAAAATTCATATCTTTGGAATAAATATTAAATTGAAAGAATATGTTGACAAAAACCAGACTGAAAGAACACATTGAAAGACTTCCAGAAGAATTTACCATTGAAGAATTAATTGAAAATGTAATTTTGATGGAAAAAATTGAAAATGGGAACAAACAATCAGAAAGCGGAGACATAATCTCAGAAGTTGAAATGGAAAATGAAATGGGAAAATGGTTCGAATAAATTGGACATTTCAAGCAAAAGACGATTTAAAAGCAATCGCGGAATATATCTCAAAAGATTCTAAGCATTATGCAAAACTTCAAGTTTTCAGACTTAAAAACCGGACAAGAATATTAAAAACTCAAGTCCGTTCAGGAAAGATTGTTCCCGAAATTAACAAAGAAAATATTAGGGAATTAATTGAAGGAAGTTATAGAATAGTGAAATATAATCGCATTGATATTTTGACAATTCATCATTCAGCAAGAGATTTAAAAAAACGTGAAATAAAATAAATACGCAAGGTAACAGCACCTAAGAAAATATGGGGCGGACATTTAGTTCAGAAAGGATTGTTCTTCGTAGCTAACTTTGTCATGGGTGGACAGAAAAATGCTCCGAAAAGCCCCACATTTCTTAGCTGTAACCGTTACAACACAACTCTTTGTTTTATAATCCGGAAGCTGCATATTTCCTGAGTAATAATTCAGGATGATGTTAAGCCATTGAACTGTTCAATCCATCATGCCATTCCGACATATTGCCCCCTTAAAAATCTAAAAGCTAAAGTCTAGTGGGACTAAAGGTTGGGGGCAAAAACATTAACCCTTCTAAAAGTCGATAAGCGATTTTTAAATTATTATCTTTGTCTCAAACTATTTGGTATGGAACTTACGCTTAATATAAAGGAGCAGAGCAAAATAGCTGCATTTCTTAACCTGATCAAAGAAATGGATTACATTGAGATTATTAATGTTAAGGAAGTATTGTATGAACTTCCGGATGAGCATAAGGATTTACTCGATAAACGGCTGCAACGGATAGAAAGCGGTAAAACAACATTTAAAAAATGGGACTTGATTAAAGAAAAATATGATGGCAAAGCGGTTTAGCCTGACGTTATCAGACGAGGCAGAAGCTGACTTTGATAAATCATATGAATTTTATTTTGAAGACAGTCCAAAAGTTGCAGACACATTTTACAAGCAAGTCAACATGGGTTTTGACCATATCAGGCTAAACCCATCATCATTTCCAATTGCCTACAAAGATGTGAGAAAATATGTTGTAATTAAATTCCCTTTTGTGATTTACTACCGAATTGTTGATGTATCGATACAGGTAATTGCCATCTTCCATACAAGCAGAAATCCTGAAATATGGAATGAAAGGACATAAAACAGAGTGGAACGAATATTCTTTAAATTTTGCCTAGCTTCCCTTAAGGCAGGCTTGAAAAGCCTGGTCCAACTTCCCAAAAATGAAAACCTTGCTTGATCTGCCATTCCGGCATACTGACCCCCTTAAGAAATTTTAAAACCAAAAGCTAAGTGTTAAACGTCAAAAATTTTAACTGTTGTTTGATATGATGCTTTTTTGCTTTAAAGGTGAGTACTACGAAAAAACCGATGCCCACCATCCACTAAAAACCCTTAAATTGCACCGTAAAAACGCACAAGCCCGATGAAGCTCAACAAACTGAAACCACGCAAGGCATTGAACAAGGCTTTTTTGAAGGTGAAACCTAACCGTACTGCCATTGAGGCTTTTAAGGCCAACCTCATACAACTGCTCGAAAGAACCAACGACACCGAATCGGAGGAGTTTCATAAAAATCTGGTCAGCGATTTCCTGAAAAAAACCTGGTACGAACCCAAACATTTCATCAATACCAAAGGCCGAAACGACCTTGTGATTCACAATGGCAATGATGCCAAGAGCAGGGTAGGGGTAATCATCGAAGCCAAAAAGCCTACCAATAAAAGCGAGATGATCACCACCGAAAAGCTCAATGCCAAGGCTTTTCACGAATTGATGCTGTATTACCTGCACGAACGAATCAGCCTGAACAACCTTGAAGTAAAACACCTGATTGTTACAAACAGCTACGAATGGTTCATTTTTGATGCCAGCACTTTCGACCGGCTCTTTGCCCAAAACAAAACGCTTGTCAGGCAGTTCAACGACTTCATCGAAGGGCGCCTGGCCGACACCCGAACCGACTTTTTCTACAAACAAATCGCAGAGCCTTTTGTCGCCGCCCTCGAAAGCGAAATAGCCTTTACGCATTTCGATTTTCAGGACTATCAAAAGCTGCTGCATAAGGCTGAATCAGCAGGCCATCCCGACAAGCATTCCGATGATCATAAGCTGATAGCCTTGTTCAAGGTGCTTTCGCCCGAGCATCTGCTCAAGCTGCCGTTCGCCAACGACAGCAACAGCCTCGACAAACGCTTCTACTCTGAATTGCTGCACATCATAGGCCTCACTGAAACCAAGGAAGGAAGCAAAAAACTGATCGGGCGCAACAAGCCGGGCGAACGACATAGCGGTTCCATACTCGAAGACGCCATCATCCAGCTCGACAGCCTGGGCAAGATCAACCGCCTTGAAAATGCCGGCAGCTTTGGGAATACGTATCAGGAAAGGCTGTTCAATGTGGCACTCGAACTTTCCATTACCTGGATCAACAGGATACTCTTTCTGAAGCTTTTGGAAGCGCAGCTCGTGGCCTACCACAAAGGCGACAAGCTCACTGCCGGCAAGGAGGATAAATCGTATGCCTTTCTGAATGCAGAAAAAATTAAAGACTACGACGACCTGAACAGCTTGTTTTTTCAGGTGTTGGCACGGCAGTACGACAAGCGGAACGAGGATGTGAGCAAGGCATTTGCCAAAGTTCCCTACCTCAACTCTTCCTTGTTTGAACCCACCGAAATTGAGCAGCAAACCATCTTTATCAGTAACCTCAAAGACGACAAAACCATCCCTGTAATTGGCTCTACGGTGCTGAAAGACCAACAAGGCAAAAAGCGAACCGGAAGTTTGAATACCCTCAATTACCTATTTGAATTTCTGGATGCTTACGACTTCAGCAGCGAAGGCCAGGAAGAAATACAGGAAGAAAATAAATCCCTTATCAACGCTTCGGTGCTTGGACTTATTTTCGAGAAAATAAACGGCTACAAAGACGGCTCATTCTTTACGCCGGGTTTCATCACCATGTATATGTGCCGCCAAACCATCCGCAAAGCCGTTGTGCAGAAATTCAATGAAACGAAAAACTGGGATTGCCACGATCTGGACGAGCTTTACGATAAGATAGACGATCGCCGCGAAGCCAATGAAATTGTCAACAGCCTCAAGATTTGTGATCCCGCCGTGGGTTCAGGGCATTTTTTGGTTTCGGCCCTCAACGAGATGATTGCCGTCAAGCACGACCTGAAAATACTACAGGATCGCAGTGGCAGACGGCTAAAGGAATACCAGGTGGAAGTGGTGAATGACGAACTGATCGTGACCGACGAAGAAGGACAATTGTTCGACTACAACCCCAACAGCCCGGAAAGTCAGCGCATACAGGAAACCCTTTTTCACGAAAAGCAAACCCTTATCGAAAACTGCCTTTTTGGGGTGGATATCAATCCTAATTCGGTAAAAATCTGCCGCCTGCGTTTATGGATCGAGCTGCTAAAAAACGCTTATTATAAGGTGAGTGAACCTCATGATTTTAGGAACAAAGAAATGAGGGTATTGGAAACCCTGCCCAATATCGACATCAACATCAAATGCGGCAATTCACTCGTGAGCCGTTTCGATATACAGTCTGACCTGAAACAAGCCCTGAAGAAAAGTAAATGGTCCATCGCCAGTTATCGGGTGGCTGTGGATACTTACCGCAACGCCCAAAACAAAGAACAGAAATGGGAGATGGAACGGCTGATTGCCGACATCAAATCCAATTTCAGAAGCGAAATTTCGGGCAACGACCCCAAGCTGAAAAAGCTTAACAAACTCAAGGGCGAGCTGCTTGCCATGACCACCCAGCACCAGCTTTTTGAAATGAACGAAAAGGAAAAGGCCGCCTGGAACAAGCAACTGCAAAAGCTCACCACCGATATCCAAAAGCTGGAAACCGAGATTGAAGCCATCAAAGCCAACAAGATTTTTGAAAATGCCTTTGAATGGCGCTTCGAATTTCCGGAAGTACTCAACGAAGAAGGCGATTTTGTGGGTTTTGATGTGGTGATTGGGAATCCGCCGTATGGAGTTGAATTTGACAAATTTGAAAAGGCTTATATAAAGCAAAATTTCAAGTCATATCAGTATAAATATGAAAGTTATATATATTTCATCGAAAAGGGATTGGAATTAATAAAATCCAAAGGACATCTCGATTTTATTACTCCTATTTTATGGCTCACATTAGAAAATAACTACTTATTACGTTCGATTGTTGTAAGGCAAAATGACTTAGCAAGAGTATTTATTCATGGTGAAGGTGTGTTTGAAGAAGCGGTTGTTAATACCTGTTCTTTTCAGGTTGTTAAGACTATCCCTGGAAATGTATTTTATTTGTTAAAAGGAAATGAGCTTACTAAGCTTTCTAAAACACAGTGGATAGATAAAGACTCTTTACAAATTGAATATCGTCTCACACCAACAATAAAAACAATAATTGATAAAATTAAATCGAATTCAACAAAACTAATTGAGTTTGGGGAGGTTATTCAAGGTATAACGCCTTATGATAGTTATCGCGGGCAATCAAAAGAAATTATAAAGAGCAGAGCTTATCATTTTGATTTCAAAAAAGACGAAACTTGTGGTAAGTGGCTTGACGGCAAAAATTTAAACAGATATTCAATCACTTGGAATGGAGTTTGGTTAAGTTATGGTGATTGGTTGGCTGCCCCAAGGGAAAAGAGATTTTTTGAAGGTAAAAGAATTCTATTTAGAGAAGTTCCAGGCAAGGGGAAAAGAATTCAGGCAAATATTGTTAGTGAAGTATATTATTATGGTCATAGTATTTCTCCATTTAAACCTTTTAAAAAAACAGAAGGTAATATAGAGTACATATTAGGTTTAGTAAATTCAAAACTAATAAGTTGGTATAGCAGACATATTATGTCAAACTTTGGCAAGGATGTTTTTCCAAAACTTAACCCTAATGACATAAAAGAGTTGCCTATTCCAAATCAACTGAAGGAGTTTGATCGAATATCAGAATTAGTTAAGAAAATTATATCTGAATGTGCAAAGAATCCATCTAAAGAAACAACTGCCTTGGAATCCCAAATCGACCAATTAGTTTACCAGCTTTACGGTTTAACGGAAGAGGAGATTGCGATTGTTGAAGGCAGCCGATAACTAGTTTACAGCTAAAAAATTAGTACAAAATGGAAGATGTAATAAATAAAATCCGCGCCGAATTAACGCAGCATATCGACGAGAAAACTAAGGCTACAAGTCAAAAATTTTTCAAGGAAAAAATCAGGTTTTATGGGGTGCGGATTCCAATTGTAAATAAAATTAGCAAGGAATATTTTAAGCTGATTGAATTCAGGCCAAAATCAGAAATATTTGGCTGCTGCGAGATTTTGTGGCAATCAGGGATTCTTGAAGAGTCATTTATTGCCTGCAACTGGTCGTATTATTTGCATAAAAAATACGAACCCGGCGATTTTGAAATATTTGAGCAGTGGATTAAAGTTTATGTAAACAACTGGGCTTCATGTGACACCTTATGCAATCATACGATTGGAACTTTTATCGAGATGTATCCTGAATATTTAACTCAGTTAAAAGACGTGGCTCAGTCAGCTAACAGGTGGATGCGCAGAGCCGCTGCAGTAAGTTTGATCATACCGGCCCGGAAGGGAAAATTTTTGAAAGAGATATTGGAAATTGCTGATATTTTACTGCTCGACAAGGACGATTTAGTCCAAAAAGGCTATGGGTGGATGTTGAAAGCTGCCAGTGAAGCAAACCAAGGCGACATATTTGATTATGTGATAAAAAACAAAGCTGTTATGCCCCGCACAGCATTGCGCTATGCCATTGAGAAAATGCCGGTTGACATGAAAAGAAAAGCGATGGAGAAATAGATTTAACAGCAAAAAAGCACAAGGAAATAAATGGTTTCACTTGGACTGAAAATAAATTAACCAAAACAGCTCTTTGCAAGCAGGATAAGGATAAACCCATGTAAGCATAAAGACAATACTTTGTGAATGAATACATTAATTAAAAGATATAATTTATGGAGGTGATATTCATCAGCGGTATTTTTATGTCGCTCTTCATTGTTATTTTACTTTTAACAAAGAAAGGAAAGTCGTTAACCGATAAGATACTTGCAGCCTGGATTGCAGTTATCGCAATTCATCTTTTGGGCTTTTATTTCAACCAGATAGGCTATTGGGATAAATTTCCGCATTTGATAGGCCTTACTGCTCCAGTCCCGCTGTTTCACGGTCCTTTGCTTTATTTATATTGCCTGTATGCCCTTCGGGGCGAAAATAAAATTCGCACTGTTGATTACCTGCATTTAGCGCCGGGGATACTTGCTTATTTGTATATGCTAAAGTTTTTCTTTTTTTACAGCGCTGCTGAAAAATTGCAAGTAGATCGGGGCGAGGTAAATGACTATCAAGCATTTTCGGTTGTATTGCTAACAGGCATACTGTTTTCAGGGATTGCCTATGCCGTTATTTCTTATCGCCTTACTTTGAAATACAGGGATAAATTGAAAAACCGGCTCTCATTCAGCGAAGGGATAAGTTTGAAATGGCTTCGCTATTGTATCGTAAGTGTTGGCTTGTTTTTTTTAGCAGCAGTTGTTGTTTTTGTGCTGCGTGATTACTTGAATTTTGTTTTCCCATTCAATCCCGAATATATTTTTTATGCCATTCTGATTGTTTTCATCTTTTATATCGGCTATTTCGGTATTAAGCATGAAAACATTTTTGTTAATATGCCTTTGACCGAAAACAATGAGGCAAATCAGAAGTTATCTTCAGTGAAGTACAAAAACTCGGGCATAAGTGCTGAATTAGCAACCAAATTGTACGAAAAAGCCATGAAATTAATGGAAGAGCAAAAGCCCTACCTGAATCCCAGACTAAGCCTGACCGACTTAGCCCGGCAGCTCGATATTTCATCCAACCAGCTTTCGCAAATCATCAATCAGCAGGGCGGAGTTAATTTTCATGATTTTGTAAATAGATACCGGGTGGAAGAATTCCTGCAAAACGCCAAAAGCAATAAAAACTACAGTTTGCTTGCCCTGGCCCTTGATGCCGGCTTTAATTCCAAATCATCATTCAACTACATTTTCAAAAAGCAAAAAGGTATTTCACCTTCACAATACTTATCCCAAATGAAGCGCCAACAGCAAAAAATTTAGCTTTGATACTTTTTTTTGGATGAATCTTAAAATGCTGTATATGAGGCTTTAGAACGAACGAAATTATAGGTTTGGACATGCAGATGGTACAAACCTTCACGATGGA
The DNA here is from genome assembly GCA_964592595.1 of uncultured Lentimicrobiaceae bacterium. Lineage (GTDB taxonomy): Bacteria > Bacteroidota > Bacteroidia > Bacteroidales > F082 > UBA5536. The sequence continues at coordinate 7,952 of CAZQFH010000049.1, forward strand.
GCGATTGCCAATGGGAATCGCTTTTCCTTTGCTTAAAATTTTTTGTTTCATCAAAAACTTAAGCATTATGGAATCGTTAGCACAAAAACAAATCATCAGGAGATACGAAAGTCCTTTCCTGTTTTACCTATTAAGTACGGCTATTCCCTGGTCACTGTGGTTTTTCGCCGGATATATAAGTCATATTGAGCCTTTTACCAAAACTCTGGAATGGGTTGTTGGCATCAGCAGTATTTTGGGGCTTTTGGCACCGGCCATTATTGCTTTATTTTTCATGTTGCCCAACAAAGCCTTGCGCACCGATTTTCTTGGACGCTTCTTCAATTTCAAAACCATAAAAGGTGAGTACCTACTTATTACCTGTTTTACGATGCTTATCAGCATATTGGCAGCACAAGCCATTTCCCTTTTCTGGGGTTACCCGATTGAACAGTTTACGCTAAGGGGAGGCTTTAGTTTTACCTCATCACTTTTTCCTGTTTGGTTTTTGCTGCTGGCAGCCCCGGTTTTTGAAGAACTCGCCTGGCATTCCTACGGCACCGATAGCCTTGTTTCGCGTTTTAACCTGCTTAAAGCTTCACTTTTATTTGCATTTTACTGGGCAATCTGGCATTTTCCCTTATCAACCATCAAGGGATATTATCACAGTAATTTGGTTGAGTCGGGTTGGATTTATTCGCTTAATTTCATTGTTAGCATGATACCATTTGTATTGATTATGAACTGGATATATTATAAAACCAACCGAAATATTCTACTTACCATTGTGTTTCATATCACGGCAGTGTTCTTTAATGAAATATTTGCCACCCACCCCATGAGTAAAGTCATACAAACCGGTTTGCTTTTAATTGTTTCTGGCTACCTGGTCGTCAAAGACAAGGAATTATTTTTTAAACGTATATAAGGTTTTCAGCAAAAACATAAAACAATAGAATTTAAGCAATGAGAAGAATGCACTATAGCATTTTTGTTTGGCTTTCTGTTTTATTAGTCAGCTATAAAATATCTAATGCCCAATACCTTAGGGATAGTACACGATTTATTTTTCCCGAAAATGAGTATGCTTTAAGCGACGCACTTATCTTTTCGCACTACAATCAAATGGAAACATTTCCGATTAGCTTGCACAAGGTCTTTGGCATTCCGGAAATTAACCTAAAGTCCGACACGACAAAGATTCCATTATTTTTCGATTTTGGGAATAACAGTGATATTGTTTTAACCACTGCCATTAGCGAGAAATTGAAGTATCATATCCTGGATACTACATTTACTTATACACCAGATGGCAAAATACGGGGAACCGTTTATAGTATTGTTATTCCTGAGTTTGAAGTTTTTGGACAGCAATTTATAAACGAAACTGCAATTTTGGCTGATTGGCAAATTTTTGCCACAGAACCTATTCATGGACTTGTTGGATTGAATTACCTGAAATCCAATTGTTTTTCAATTAGTTACGCTCGAAAGCAGCTGGCTGTAAGTGGTAATTCCATTATCGAAACCTGCGACATTCCTGATGATGCTGTTATTGCCCTGGAAAAATATGAACTGCATCCTTCGGTAGTTTATTTTAGTGGAAATATTGATGAAATACGTTCGGTAATTTACCTTGATACAGGTAAAAACTACTCCGTCATTAACAAAAACCTGGTTGATAAAGCTAAAATTATAAGTGATAAAAGCGGAAGTTTTTATCCGGGTACTGTTTATTTAGATTTTGGAGTATTTTCATTTTCAATTTATTATCCACGAGTTGGAGAGATAAACCGCAATATAGACACTGAACTTCCGATGGGTATTGAAGTTGGCAGCGATATTTTGAAATATTTTCATATTACTGTTGACCGAACAAAAGGTAAAAACGACTTGATCATGTTTTTAAATTGAACATGGCATGAGGTATTGATTGGGGCGTTTATTGTTGTTTGGATAAATTCACACAAAAACGCTCAATTGCTGGCATGATGTAGTACCTAATGACTAAAGGTAGTAAGTATGTTACAGGCCGGGAAAAAGTCACGTAGGGAATACAGTATCCTTTACCGGACAATAATGATTTTCTAAGTGATATTCCGGGTGATTCTAAACCCTTAAACTACTTAATTCATCATATTAATTTTTCATGCCATTCCAGCACACTGGCTCCCGGAAAATTAAAAGCCAACTTCCAAAAGCTAAGCGCTAAAAATGCTGGTAAAACCATTTTTTACTACTTTAGCTGGATAAACAAAACCACAGCAATTTAAAAGCAAATTCAACTTTAAAAATGAATTTCAAAAGCTTATGGTAATATCAGCTGGTTTAATAGTTTGGTTGGTTTTTAGATGAGCTGACTGCTGGGTTGTAAGCATGTGGTACTGCTTTAGTGATTTGCAAGGAAAATCCTATGGCATGAGAATTAGTCGATTGGATTTTTATGTAAGATTTATGGATTTAGACGGGAAGTCAGTTAAATGTTTAGTGTGTATGTCAATATGATTTGTTTTAGACCCTGGTGATTTAGTTAAGTCTGATGGCAATTAATAATCAGAGATGCGGCAATTTGAGATTTGGATGGACTGGCAATCTACTATTGAAAAGCAATTAAAAGATCAATCTAATGGAATATAAGGGATCATGTTTGTGCAAAGGAATAAAGTATAAAGTCATTGGTGAGTTTGAACATTTTTACCTGTGTCATTGTCGCTATTGCCAAAAAGACACGGGTTCGGCACATGCGGCAAACTTATTTTCAACATCGGCCAGGCTGGAATGGCTAAAAAGGGAAACAGCGATAAGGATTTTTCAACCACCTAAAAGCAAACATATCAAAGCCTTTTGTGCCAATTGTGGTTCAGCTTTGCCAAATTTGCAGATGGAAGGAAAACTACTTGTGGTTCCGGCAGGAAGTCTGGACACCAAATTAGCGAAACGGCCAGATGCACATATTTTCATGTCAAACAAAGCCAGTTGGGATGAAGCCCTGGAAGAAGTGAGCAAATGTCAACGCTTTCCGGAGTGAGCTAATTTGATCATTTAGCAAGGCAAAATTATTTTTGGTAGCGCGGGTAAGAAATCCTTTCTGCGGACACAATCAGCGTTTTCCTGCCGATTATAAGGATGTAGGTCTTTCGCCCTTTGGTCTTTCAAAGGGCAAGAAATGCTTCAAATCATAAAAGGCAAAGATCGCACTCCGGTTTCTATGGAAGTGCTATAGTAATTTAATGATTTATAGGTACTTCACAATTTCTTCGATCAGGCGAAAAACAGTTGTCGAGGATTCTTCTGTGGCAGGGCTGGTGTGTGAATATTGGTTGTAAATTTTCTTAGCTCTTTTAATGGCAAGTGTTTGACGGAGGTTTTTTGTTTGAGGGTCTGTCCCTTGTAGTAGGTTAAACAAAGCCGGGCTAATTATTTTTGTGCCTTCACCATCGTATTGTGTTTGAAAAGGTGTGAGGTATTTGTTTAACATTTCATTGTAAAGCGAACGGTGCAGAGGGATGCCCTGGTGATCATTAAAATGAAGTATAAGCCAATATTCAAAGGCTTGGTTAGAATAGGCTATCCCAAAACGCTCCTTTTCGGCCATTTTTATGGCATTGTTGAAGTTTTGAGCACTATGCTCGTCTTTATCAAAAACTACCCACATCTGATCATAATCATCCTGTTTTGCCAATTGTTTGGCTTGCCTCACAACTGCTTTTGTGTAGTAGCCTTTTCCTACAGCTTTGATTGTAGCAGAAGTGAGCCTGAATTGATTGAAATATGAAGGCTCCGTATTTTCGCCTTCGCAAACAATTAAAATCGCAGGCTTAATTTTCTTTGATGCTGTTCGACGGGTTAAAACAGGTTCTTGTTTGCGACGGGCTTTGGCATCCAGCATTTGCTGCCTGTGCCGTTGTTTGTTTTCAGATTCACGCCGTTTTTTTAGTCCTTCACGATTCATGTTTATCAATTTTAGAATTATAAGAAGGATTTAGGTCGTGAATCACAGGGACTGCGCCATACCTGCCTTTGAGGTAATTGCGTTCGAATTGTTCATCACTACGTGCTTTAAAATCGGCCAGTGAATATAATTTAGCAGCACCATAGCGGTCTTTTTCGACAAACCAAATCTGGTCACGGCGAAACAAATCAGTGCTCAATAAATTGGTATCATGTGTATTAAAGATAAGCTGTGCATTATTTTTGTTTATGTTATGGTCGTTGAAAAGTTCAACGATGCGTTTAACCAAATTTGGATGCAGTTTTGAATCCAGTTCGTCAACGGCTAGTACCCATCCTTTTTCGAGTACATCAATAATGGGGGCGGTAAGGGCAAAAAACTGATTGGTACCTGAAGATTCTTCAGTTTCAAGATCGAGGCTTGCTTTGCCAACAACAACTTTGTTATCATCATAAACGTTATGAAAAGTATTCACAGAAGCAAAGCGCAGTTTACGTCTTTTGATCAGCTCAACAAGCTTGTCGGATTCATTGTGCAGTTTACCGCTGTTTAAGAGCTCTTCCGGTTCAAACGATTTGAGGGCCATGTCTTGAATACCCATATCTGCCTTGGACAAGAGATTTAGGATTTTGGTTTTCAGCGTATCATTTTCAAGACTCATCATTGAGTACCCGCGGTAGCCTGCATTATCCAGCGCTGATATTACACGAAAGCCATTGAACCAATCCAGCACCTGACCGGCAAGCGTACTATTAAACTGCGCGGCAACAGAAATCATCAATGCGTTTTCGCGTACCATTTGATCGCGGTATAAGGTATCACCAACAGGAAATTGTGTTTTGTGAATTGCAAATTCCTGGTTTTGTCGGTAAAAAATTTCGACCTCTTTTGTTTTTGGTCGATGAAAAAGCCATTCAGATAATATACGTTCTTTATTTACTTCGAATCCATAGCGGTACATTTCGTTTTGATGAACGAAAATGATTTCGAATTCGGACGGCTCGTTGGCTGCCCTGCTATCAAAAAGGAAAGGCTGCACCTGAATAGGATCGCCTTTTTGTGTGTTTTGAGATGACTGAATTACGAATAACCTCATAAACTGTAAAGCTTCCATAAGTTTGCTTTTTCCGCTGGCATTTGCGCCATATACAACAGCACTGCGCAACAGTTTGAGGTTGAAGTTATCACATTCGTGGATATTATCCTGAGCCCGTGATTTGTCGTAGTTGTTGGCGATCATAGTCAACTCGGCTTGCTCATGAAAGATTTTGTAGTTTTTGACCGTGAATCTGACTAACATAATTGTGTATTTTGTGATATATTCGGTAAAATTACGATTATTTTAATAAAAATTGAAAAATAACTAATTAATTTGAAAAATTATGGTTTTACTCGTGGATTTAGAATCGTTCCTTTAAAATTTTTGCTTTCTTCCAACTTGCCGTTTTTAGGTGAGTGTATTTGTTTGATCTTGTTGGTGAGGCCAATCCTTTATTGTTGGTGTAGTTTTTATTGGCTTTCGGTTTTGCTCTTGCCATATTTCTTATGATTTTAGGAGAGCGCACAGGTAATCTCTTCATCATTTATGCAGGGCTGCACCATGATGCTATATTTTCAACTTATTTCCTGACATCGGGAGCGCAGCCAGGCCGACGACAGTTCTATCACAACAGCCCAAATTCCATGCTCAGTTCATTTCTGATGCTATCAAAAAAATGACTTACTTTGTCTGAAAATTATCTGTTGCTATGCACCTTGCCTTTGATCCAGGAGCTCATGCGGGTTTATTCAGTCTGCCAGAGGAAGAATCGCGGCATTGTATAAAAGTGCTGAGGATGAAACCCGGTGATGCCTTTAAAATTACCAATGGAGCAGGATTAATTTTCGATGCAACTATTCTTGATGCAAATCCCAAAAAACTTCAAGCCGAATTAGCTGCAGGGACAAAAGGCAGCGATTTTTGGTCGTTTAAGCTTAGCATTGGCATTGCTCCAACAAAAAACAGCGACCGGCTGGAATGGTTTCTCGAAAAAGCTACCGAGATAGGCGTGGATGAGGTTTTTCTTTTTGAGTCGTTCCATTCCGAGCGCAGAAAAATTAAACTGGAACGCCTCGAAAAAGTGATGATCGCAGCAATGAAGCAGTCTGTTAAATCCAGATTGCCAAAATTATATGATGTTCAAAAGCTATCCTCGCTTTTAAAACTTTCTTTTGATGGTCATCGTTTTATCGCCTGGATTGATGAGGGAGTAATGCAAACACTTGTCAAAGCTGCTTCACCCGGGCATAACACCTTTGTGCTGATCGGACCCGAAGGTGATTTTAGCCGCGAAGAGGTTCAAGAGGCTAAAGCTGCCGGTTTTGTTCCTGTAAGTCTGGGATCATCCCGCTTACGCACCGAAACGGCTGGCGTGGCAGCTGTTCACACCATTCAACTTATAAATCAATTGTAATGAGGGTATTCGCTATTTTGTTTTTAGTATTTATTTCGTTTGTCAGTCAGGCTCAGGACCTACAGCTGGCTCTCCTGAAATATCGCGGTGGAGGCGATTGGTATGCCAATCCCACCTCATTGCCTAATCTGGTAAAATTTTGTAACAAACAGATAGGAACTAGTTTTTCGGAACAAATAGCCACTGTCGAGCCTGCTGATCAAGCTATCTTTAGCTATCCTTTTATCCATATGACAGGGCACGGCAATGTGATTTTTGATACCGACGAAGCACAAAACCTCCGCAATTACCTGATTGCAGGTGGATTTCTGCATATCGACGATAATTATGGGATGGACCCCTATATCAGACCCCAAATGAAAAAAGTGTTTCCGGAATTGGATTTTATCGAACTTCCTACATCGCATCCCATTTATAACCAAGCCTTTAAATTTCCTAATGGAATACCTAAAATTCATGTGCACGACAACAAAGCAGCCCAGGCTTTGGGATTGATTTACGAAGGGCGGCTGGTTTGCCTCTATACTTACGAAACTGATCTGGGCGATGGTTGGGAAGACCAGCGGGTGCACAATGATTCGGAGGAAACCCGCTTGAAAGCGTTGCGTATGGGAGCTAATATGATTAGTTATATTTTTGCTCCCCAACAAGTCAACGATTTATAATGAGCTCATTTTTCAACCTTAACCTGATAAAATTATGAAATATTTCTATAGCCTTTTGCTCCTTATGGCAAGTATCAACATCACGGCGCAGCACCTGGCAGATCAGTTGCCGCCAATGTCTGAATACGACAAAACCATGCTTTCGCAATTGCCCGAATTTAGGCTCAATCAGCAGGCTTTGCGCCGGACTCTTCCCGGTGTGGTGGATAATTCAGTATATAATCACTTCAGGCCTTTGATAGCACAAGTAGGTCTCGAATGTGGTCAGGCTTCCAGTATTGGCATCATGTTTACTTATGAGATCAACAGGATCAGAAATGTGAACGGTAGTTTGCCAGAGAACCAATATCCAACGCATTTTGCTTATAACTTCTTAAATAATGGCAGTGATGCTGGTGTAAACTATTATGAGACCTTTGAAATTTTGCGTCATGTTGGAACGCCTAACGTGGCAGATTATGGTGGTATGTCTCAGGGTGGTCCCTCGCGCTGGATCAGCGGATATGAGGCCTATCATGATGGTATGCACAACCGAATTCATCAGGTTTATTCCATCAAAACAAACACTGAAGCCGGTTTGCAAACGCTTAAAAACTGGATTTACGATCACGGAAACGGCGAAATTCCGGGAGGTATGGCTACATTTTATGCCAATTTTAGTTATCCTCCGCTCACGCTTCCCGAAGGAACGCCCGAAGCTGGCAAACACGTTATCATCCAATGGGGCAATTCGCCAAATCATGCCATGACCATCGTTGGCTATAACGACTCTATCCGCTGGGATTACAACAACGACGGACAATACACTAACCATATCGATATCAACCTGGATGGTGTGATAGATTTAAAGGACTGGGAAATTGGCGGCTTTAAAATGGCCAATACCTATGGATCAATTTCAGGTTGGGGTGACGATGGCTTCTCTTATATGACCTATAAATCAGTAGCTGACGGTTTTCAACAGGGTGGTATCTGGGATAACCTGGTGGCCATTGTTGATGTGAAGGAAAACCACGAACCAAAGCTTGCAGCTAAAGTGCACCTCAATCATAACTGCCGTAATAAATTGAAAGTGAGCTTGGGCATGTCAACGGATATGCAAGCCACCGAGCCAGATTTTGTGCTGGATTATCCCATTTTTGATTTTCAGGGCGGTTGCATGGCCATGCAGGGAAACAATGGCGTGCTTGGCCTCGAATTTGGGCTGGATATGAACGCTTTTCTGATGCACCTGGAGCCCGGACAGCAAGCCAGGTATTTTTTAATCGTTTACGAGAATGATCCCCTTAGCCAGAGTGTGGGCGCAGTAAATGCCTTTTCGCTAATGGATTATACCGGAATTCCAACCGAAGTGATTTGCGAGGATTCAGATGTGCCACTAGTTAATGATGGCGTTACCATGCTAACCATCGACGCAGCCGTTAGCTTTGATCCGGTTGTGATTGATGAAGAATCACTGCCAGCATTAAAGCTTTATGAACCTTTTGAAGCCCAGCTCAATGCAAACGGAGGTGAGGCGCCTTATTACTGGTCGCTGGTGCAGGATTATAACTATGAGGAATTGCAGGCAGCTTTTCCCGTTTTAACTGATGAGGTACAGCTAAATCCTTCCAACAACAATGACGGAACAGTAGAAGTGAACTTGCCTTTTGAGTTTCCTTTTTATGGCAAGAATTATTCAACTACCTATATGAGTGTTGATGGATTTCTGCGTTTTGAAGCAGGCCTGTCGCCCTGGCCTTATTATATTAATGGTCGTACCTACCTAAAGCAGAATAAGTTAATTGCTCCTGCTTTGTCAAAACCATTTTATGTGGTGCCTGCTAATGGCGATGGTTTGTGGGTTGATGCCAAAGCAGATAGCGTAACTTTCAGGTGGAAAGTTTCGGTAAACGGGCAATCAGACGCCAGCGATGTAAATATGATTGCAAGCCTTTTCCCAAATGGTGAAATCAAATTTTATTATGGCGAACATCTGGCGGCTACCTATGTGAAAAAATACGCCGGAATTGCTGCCGGCGATGGGGAAAATTTTATCGATCTCAATCCCGTTGGAACTTTTATACCCCAAACGAATGCGCATTATCAATTTGAAAAGGAGCAAAACTACTCAGGTATCAGCCTTACCGAAGACGGAATGCTGAGTTTGCTTGTCGAGGACTTCACTCCTGAATTAGCTGTTGATATTCAGGCCATGGATCAAAACAGCCTGCGTTCCAGAACAACCCTCACAGTTCCTGTCGCAGGTGTTCGGCTCGACTTTGTGACGCAATCAGGCGATGATCAGCAGATAGATTTTGGTGAAACTTTTGCACTGGATCTTACTTTACAAAACTTAAATAATTTTGATTTGTCGGCTGGTGTTTTGACCCTTTCTTCCAATGATGAACAATTTACGATCATTCAGGATGAGTTTGCTGTTCAGGCTCTTGCTGTTGGAGAAACACTTGAACTGTCAGAAGTTTTTACGGTGGATGTGAATCATGATATTCCAGACGGATATCAGGCCGACTTTGCCCTTAGTTTAGCTACCGCAGAAGACAGCTGGACACGAGCTATTACACTGAAAGCTTTTAACGCTGAACTTAAAGCCGCTTCCTTACTGGTTGATGATGGCGACAACGGTATCCTGGATCCGGGTGATGAGGCTGAATTAATTGTTTTATTGCGTAATACGGGCGGAGCTCCTTTGCATGAACTGCAAGCGGTTCTGAGTTGCGAAAATCCCGATTTAACGATCACACAAGCTACTGCCTTCGCCGACTATATGGATGGCAATGGCACTTGGGAAGCGGTTTTTAGCGTTGAACTAAGCGAAAATGCTATCCCTATGGAGCTGCTCGAACTGGTTTTGGATATCACTACGCTTGAAAATTATGAAGTGAACCTTACGATTCCTGTGATGACATCACTGATACTGGAGAATTTCGAAACGGCTAATTTCCAGTTGTTTGAATGGGAATTTGAAGGACAGGAAGATTGGTTTATTACAGATGAGGTTTTTTATGAAGGAAGTTTCTCAGCACGTTCGGGTGTAATTGGTGATGATTATTTCTCAGCTTTGGTATTGGATTATGAAGTGCCTTACGACGATAGTATCAGCTTCTTCTATAAGGTTTCATCTGAAGCTAATTACGACTTTTTTAAGTTTATGCTGAATAATCAAACGCTGCTCAATATTTCCGGCGAACACGACTGGACGGCTGCTAAATTCCCGGTTCCGGCTGGTGAGTATGTTTTCAAATGGATTTACGAGAAAGACTACAGCGTTTCGAACGGCTCCGACTGTGCCTGGCTGGATTATATCGTTTTTCCGGCGCGAAAAGTCGTAACCGGCAATGCGATGCTGCCTGCAAATGCTGATCCAATTATTCAAATAAATCCTAATCCAACGGCTGATTGGTTTAATATTGCTATTGAATGGCCGGCTGAAGAAACCTTACACCTCATGATTCTTGACCAAAACGGCCGACAGATTTTTGGTAAACAGCTGCACGGAGGGCACCTAAATGCTTTCGAAAAAATTGATGCCAGCCTTTGGCCATCAGGTTCTTATACAGTAGTTGTTGCAGGAAAATCACAAAAAATGGTCAAACAGTTGATAAGATTCTGAGGATGAACAAACTGACAGTTAAGCAAGTTTTATTTCTGCTGGTCATGCTGTTATTGGTTTTGCCGGCATTGCAACGCCATTTTAATCTCGTTGCAGAAAAGCCACTGTCAGGTGCATTTGTAAAACGAGAACCACCCAGTTTCGATGAAATTACCCTTACTAGCTGGATGGATGGTAGTTTTCAGACAGACTTTTCGAGCAGACTCGAATCCCATATCGGCTTTCATAACACCCTGTTGCAGTTGTTTAATCAATTAGAATACAGTCTGTTTCGGGAAGCTAATGCCGAAGGTGTAATTGTAGGAAAAGCAGGAGAATTGTTCGAAGAGGATTACATCCGGGCATTTATGGGCGAGTTTTATGTTGGGGAAGCTGTTTGGAAGGACAAAGTAATGAAAATAAAAGCTGTTCAGGATACTTTGGAAAAGCTTGGGAAAAGCTTTTTCGTTATTTTGGAACCAGGAAAAGGCAGCACTTATCCTGATCGTTTTCCGTCGAAATACAGGGCATCGGAGGCTGGAATTTCGAACTATCAAGTGTTAAGCAAACAGTTGGCATTTAATGATGTAAATTGTTTGGATCTGAGTGCTGTTTTCCAATCCTGGCGCCCGTTGAAGCCTTACCGGCTTTTTCCGAAAGCGGGTACACACTGGTCGTATTATGGCGCTGCCCTTGCCGCCGATACCATGTTGCAATATCTCAATCAAATTCGTGGGGGAGGAGTGCCTCAAATTAAGCTTGTTGAGCTTAAAACAGACCTGCCAATCCGCCATCCGGATGATGATATGTGGCTGGCTATGAATGTGCTTGCAGCTGCTCCTGCCGAGAATCTGGCTTATCCTGAGATTGAGTTTAAGCCAGCAGGCCTCGAAAAACCAAAAGCTTTGTTTGTTGGCGACAGCTTCTATTTTAACTGGCAAAGCGATTTAATTCTTTATAATGCCTTCTCGGATGTGGAGTTTTGGTATTACAACAAAACCGTTTGGAACAGGCAGGGCGTTGAAGACGGGAGTGTTGACTTTAAGAATTTTGCTTCCTCAATAGCGGCTGCTGATGTGATTGCAATCATGATCACAGAGCGTTTTCACCATAATTTTGCCTGGAATTTTGATGAGGAGTTGTATGATTATTTTTTCCCTGAGGCGGAAGACCCTATCCAGTATTTTGCGAATCAGGTTCGCATCAACAACCTCCATTTTATGCGGATGGTAGATGATGCAAAGGCAAAAAGGATGGAACTTCCGGAAAGAATTCTAAAGGAAGCTGAATTTTTACTTTATGAGGATTACCAGTTAAATCCCGAAAAATACAAACCCCATCGCGAAGCGATGATTGCTATTTTGATGATGAGTATCAGGCAAACTCCTAATTGGCTCGATCAGGTGAAACAAAAGGCTGAAGATCAGCAATTGCCACTTGACGAAATGATCCGTAGGGATGCGGTTTGGATTTATGAAAATCAGATTGCCGGCAAAGATTAAATCAGCTGTTAATCCACCTTTCTATTTGTTGCGCTATTCCTTTAGCATCTAACTGATATTTTGCCAGTAGCTCTTCTGCTTTGCCGGATTCTCCAAAGCGATCATTCATTCCAATCCTCAACAGCCGCGCAGGATAATTTTCGGCAAGCACTTCGGCTACAGCACTTCCAAGGCCTCCTGTTATTTGATGTTCCTCGGATGTCACAATTTTCCGGTACTTTCTGGCTGCGGCAACTACTGCATCTTCGTCTAACGGTTTTAGTGTGTGCATATTGATCACTGCTGCCTCAATGCCTTTGTCAGCAAGCCGTTCAGCTGCCTGAAAGGCTTCCCATACCAGGTGCCCGGTGGCGATGATACAAAGATCCCTGCCATTGCGCATATGCTGGGCTTTTCCTATCTCAAAATGCTGATCTTCTGCCGTAAAATCTGCCACGGCTTCACGGCCAAAACGAATATATACCGGATTATTTAATGCTTCCACAGCTTTTTGAACAGCGATAAAAGCCTGAGTGGCATCACAGGGAGAAAGAATGGTCATATTTGGCAATGCCCTCAAACTGGCGATGTCTTCCAATGCCTGATGAGTAGCACCATCCGGGCCAACAGAAATGCCCGCATGGGCACCGCCAATAATAGCGTGCAAGTTATTGTAGCATAAAGAAATACGAATCTGATCCGCAGCACGATGAGCCGCAAAAACACCATAGGTGCTGAAAACAGGAATTTTGCCGCTGAGTGCCAGGCCTGCCGCTACGCCAATAGCATTTTGTTCGGCAATTCCGAGTGAGAAAAATCTTTCGGGAAAGGCATCCGCAAAAAAGTGCAGACCAACCGATGTGGTAATATCTGCGCCTAATCCAACAATTTTATCATTTTTGGAGGCAGCTGCTTTCACGCCTTCGCCAAAACCTGTTCGGGTAGGTTTAGAACCTTTATTAATCCATTTTGTCATAGCGCCTGCTTTGGTTAAGTTCATTCAGGAAGCCTTTTAGCTGTTCTTTTGAGGGGGCCTTTCCATGCCAGCCGTAATCATCCTCAATAGATTTTACACCTTTTCCCATGAGAGTTTTCGCGAGTATCACTGTTGGTTTGTTCTTTGTGATTTGTGCCAATTCAAAGGCTTGTATCAAGGCTACATGATCATGTCCGTTAACAGTAATTACGTTCCATCCGAAGGCTTTCCAGCGATCTGCGAGCGATTCCAGTTTCATTACCTTTTCTGTTGGGCCATCAATCTGTAGTCCGTTGCGATCTACTATGGCACACAAATTATCCGCCTGATGATGCGATGCCGCCATAACAGCCTCCCACACGCTACCTTCTTGCAGCTCGCCATCGCCCAGTATGCAGTAAGTTCTTCTGTTTTTGTTGTCCATTTTATCTGCCAATGCCATCCCCAGAGCCACTGACAAGCCTTGTCCGAGCGAACCCGCCGAAAGTTCGATGCCAGGCAAGCCGAAATCACGTCCGGGATGGCCTTGCAACCTGCTTCCAAGTTTGCGCAAAGTCCTAAGTTCCTCAACCGGAAAATATCCAGTAAAGGCCAATGTGGCATACAACACAGGTGCTACATGACCAATCGAAAGCACCAGCCGGTCGCGTTCATCCCAATTAGGTTCTGCAGGTTTGTGGCGAAGCACTTTGTGATACAGTACTGCAAACACATCAGCCAGCCCAAGCGAACCGCCCGTATGCCCCGAGCCAGCTTCTGCCAGGCTTTTCAGTACTAGTTTTCGTATCTCATAGGCTTGTGCATAGCAGGTTTTCATGCTTTTAGAATTCTTTTTAAACTAAGCAGTGATTAAGTCTCTCACCATAAAAAATCCGATTATCAGTGCATAGGCAAGTTTGATGAAGGTTCCGGCCAGGAAACCCAGAAACGATCCCCATGCCGATCTCCAGGCATGCTCATCAGCTTTGCCAGCCCATTTTTCGCCAAGGTAAGCGCCAAAAAAAGGTCCTAAAATAATACCCAGCAATCCAAAAGGCCCGATTACAATACCCAAAAATGGCAATACGAAAATGCCCACTATCAGACCGATGGTGCTTCCCCAAACGCCTGCCTTGGTGCCTCCAAATTTCTTTGTGCCATAAATCGGAACGTAATAATCCAACAGGGTGATAGCTATGGCAAAGAGGGCTGTAATAGCAAAAAACTCCGTTGTGTAGGATATTTTCTCTGTCAGGTTGAGCACAATCAGGGCTAGCCAGGCAACAGGAGGACCGGGTAATCCGGGAACAATAGCACCCAGTAGTCCAATCAGTATGAGTAGCAATGCAAGAATAATCCAGATGATATCCATTGATTCAATTTTTCGGACGAAATTAGCTAAATAAATGTTGATTTGTGAAGTGAATCTTACATTTTATCAGTCAAAACTTGAGCCCACTCCGAAAAGTCAAAGAAACTGCTGATTTTTAGCTTTCCCTGATTTAGGGTAGGCTCCAAAAATCTAAAAATCAGGAGCTTTAGAAAGACCCCCTAAGGTAATTTAGGGGCAAATTGACTTTTTGGAGCGGGCACAAACTTCTTTTCTACAAGTTTTCAACAGTCCGGATTTGTCTGGATTTTTGAGGTATTTTTGTGCAATCTGACCCAAAAATGAAAACCGTTTTAATCACTTGATAATCACAAAACTTAAGCATGTTTTTAATCTTTGACACCGAAACTACCGGATTGCCACGGAATTACAATGCTCCTGTATCTGATTCGGACAACTGGCCCAGAATGGTGCAGCTTGCCTGGCAGCTGCATGATGAGCTGGGTAAACGCGTTGAGCAGGCTAACTATATCATTAAACCCGAAGGATTTACGATTCCTTTTAATGCGACTAAAGTACATGGCATCACCACCGATCATGCCATGAAACATGGTTTGCCGCTTGAAACGGTTTTAGAGAAATTTGAACAAGCATACAGCCAATCAAAGTATTTGGTTGGGCATAATATTGACTTTGACCTGAATATTGCCGGAGCCGAATTTTTTCGTGTCTATGCTGAAGACAGGCTGAAGTCATTTAAAAAGCTGGATACTTGTACCGAAACTACAGCCAGTTTGTGTCAACTTCCGGGTGGGAGGGGAGGTAAATTCAAGCTTCCAAATCTGGCCGAACTACACAAACACCTTTTTCACGAAGGCTTTGATGAAGCACACAATGCTTCGGCTGATGTGGCTGCCACAGCACGTTGTTTTCTGGAATTGATGCGTACAGAGGTTTTCAGACCGGATGACCTTAAAGTTGATTATACCTTTTTTGAAGCTTTCAAGGCTTCCAATCCAAAAACAATTCCTGCACTTGACATCGAAGTGTTATCCAATGCGGCTTCGCAGGATCAAAAAGAAGTTTTGGATGAAGCTCTGCAGGCTGATGCCGGCGATGGCATTGTTTCGGCAACCCAGGTCGAAAATTTTGTACACCTGCGCAATCATACCACTTACTCAATTCTTAATGCCACAACAGATGTTACCGACCTTGTAAAAAAAGCAGCGGAAATGAAAATGCCTGCTGTGGGTGTTACCGATACCGGAAATCTCATGGCAGCTTTTCATTTTGTGACGGCTGTTGGAAGTCACAATGCCAAGATTAAAAAAGAGGCTGAATCTGCTGGCATTGAGTTTAAAGCAATGAAAGCTGTGTTGGGCAGCGAGATTTATGTTTGTCGCGATCATACCGACAAAACCAACAAGGACAATGGCTTTTTGATTCCTTTCTTTGCAAAGAATAAACAGGGTTACAGGAATCTGTCTATGCTGAGCAGCATCTCGCATACCGATGGTTTTTATTATGTGCCCCGCATCGACAAAAATGTGTTGCGCGCTCATAAAGAAGACCTGATTGTAACGAGTGGCTCGCTTTCGGGAGAGATCCCTTCTTTGTTGCTCAATGTGGGAGAAGCGCAGGCCGAAGAAGCCATTGTTTGGTGGAAATCAAATTTTGGCTCCGACTTTTATTTTGAAATAAATCGCCACGGCTTACCCGAAGAGGATCATTTGAACGCATTTTTGCTCGAAATGGCCAAAAAGTATGACATCAAATATTTTGCCTCTAACAATACTTATTACTTAAAAAAGGAAGAAGCTGAAGCACATGATTTCCTGCTTTGTATCAAGGATAATGCAAAAAAGGACGAACCCATAGGGCGGGGGCATGGCTTTCGTTTTGGTTTTCCGAATGATGAGTTTTACTTTAAATCGCCAAAGGAAATGCAGGCTTTGTTTGGTGATATTCCGGAGGCAATTGATACGATTTCAGAAATAATTGACAAAATTGAACCTTTTGAATTAAAAAGGGATATTTTATTGCCCGAATTTGAAATTCCGGAACAATTCAAAGACGAAGGAGATGCCGAAGATCATGGTAAGCGTGGCGAAAACGGCTATTTGCGTCACCTGGCTTACGAAGGTGCCAAGAAGCGTTATGGCGAAATAACGGAAGAAATCAGCAGCAGACTTGATTTTGAGCTCGAAACCATTCAAAACACAGGCTATCCGGGATATTTTCTGATCGTACAGGATTTGATCGTTGCCGCCCGCAAGATGGGCGTTTGGGTTGGCCCCGGAAGGGGTTCAGCTGCTGGCTCGTTGGTAGCCTATTCCATTGAAATTACCAATATAGATCCGCTAAAATATGGCTTACTGTTTGAGCGCTTCCTCAATCCCGAACGTATCTCCATGCCCGATATCGATATCGACTTTGACGATGAAGGCCGCGCAAAAGTGATAGAATATGTGACCAACAAATATGGTCAAAACAAAGTAGCTCAGATTATTACCTATGGAACTTTAGGGACAAAATCAGCCATTAGAGATATTGGACGTGTGCTGGATGTTGATTTGCCATCAGTGAATAAACTGGCCGCATCAACACAAAATGTGAAACTAGGCCATTTTTTCTCGCTTGACAACGAAAAACTCAAGAAAAAATACCGTCCTGATCAGGTAGAAGCAGGAATGCTGCTGAAGAAGAAAATGGAGGAAGAAGGTTACGAAAGTAAAATTCTCAAAAACACCCTTCAGATTGAGGGATTGGTAAGAAATACCGGGATTCATGCCTGTGGTTTTGTGATCACACCAACTGATTTGCGTGAGCTTGTGCCAGTTACGATCAGTAAGGACGCTCATTTGTGGGTCACACAGTTTGATAACGCCGTAGCCGAATCAGCCGGCTTGCTTAAGGTTGACTTTCTCGGACTGAAAACGCTTTCGCTTATTCGCGATACCATCGAAATAATTCAGCAGCGTTACAAAAAAACCATTGTTGCCGACGATATTCCCCTTGACGACCCCAAAACCTATGAGTTGTTTCAACAAGGCGAAACCATTGGGGTGTTCCAGTATGAAAGTGTGGGGATGCAAAAAAACCTGCGTGAGCTCAAACCAACTGCATTTGCTGATCTCATTGCCATGAATGCGCTTTACCGTCCAGGACCTATGGCGTATATTCCCAATTATATCAAGCGCAAGCACGGACAGGAAGAGGTGTCGTACGATTTGGAGGAGATGCGTGAAATTCTGGAGGAAACCTACGGCATAACAGTTTATCAGGAACAAGTGATGCTGTTGTCGCAAAAGCTAGCTGGCTTTAGCCGCGGACAAGCCGACACGCTGCGTAAGGCAATGGGTAAGAAAAACAGGGAATTGCTGGCGAAATTATACACCCAGTTTATTGATGGTGGCAAAGCAAATGGACATGATCCAAAAGTGCTGGAGAAAATTTGGTCCGACTGGAATGCCTTTGCCGATTATGCTTTCAACAAATCACATTCCACTTGTTATGCTTTTATAGCCTTCCAAACAGCTTATCTCAAAGCCAATTATCCCGCTGAGTTTATGGCCTCGGTTTTGAGTAATAATATAGGCGATATCAAGCAGGTAACTTTCTTTATGGAAGAATGCCGTAGAATGAAAATCAAGGTTTTAGGGCCTGATGTCAATGAATCGGAATATAAATTTACGGTTAACGATCAGGGTGAAATACGTTTTGGATTGGGTGCCGTTAAAAACCTGGGTGAAGCTGCTGTCGCTTCCATTTTGGCCGAACGCAAAGAAAACGGACAGTTTAAATCCGTTCTTGATTTTCTTTCCCGAATCAATCTGAGGCAGGTAAACAAGCGCAGTTTGGAGGCCCTGGCTACCTCGGGAGCTTTCGATTCGTTTGAAGGCGTGCACAGGGCTGTGTTTTTTCACAGGGAGGAGAATGATAATCAAACTTTTCTGGAGCGTGCTATCAAACTGGCCAATCAGGCACAGGAAGCCAAAAACTCTCCTCAGTTTGATCTTTTCGGAAGTGAGGTATCAGTCGAAACTGTTGAATTAAGTATTCCGGAATGCGAACCCTGGTCGAAGATGCGTGAGCTGCAGATGGAACTGGATAGCATTGGTTTCTACATCAGCGCGCATCCACTGGATATGTATAAAATTCCTATCCGCTTTTTCTCTAATACACATATCCAGCAGTTTAAGCCACAACTGGAGCAATTAAAAGGAAGCAGGATCAGTTTTGCCGGACAGGTAATGAGTGCCGAACACCTCACTTCACAGCAAGGGAAGCCCTATGCCCGTTTCAGAATTGAAGATCATAGTGATGCAATTGATTTGGTGGTGTTTGGTGAGACTTATCTCAAGATCAAACACCTTATCGATCCCGGAGCTTTTGTGCTTGTGCACGGTACATCACAGCCTGATTTCAGAAATAAGGAGCAGTTTGAACTGAAGGTAGTTGACATGCAGCTGCTCGATAATCTGCTTGAGCAAACCTCAAAGGAAGTTGTGTTCAAGGTGAAAGTTGATGAAATGAGCGAAACAGAAATGCAGGAATTAATTGCCGTGATTAAAGATAATCCGGGCAAACAAAACTTCAGTATTCGGCTTGTGGATCAGCAAAATAAATTGGCGTGCTCACTAAAACCCATTCAGGGAAGGATCAATGCACAACAGACACTGCCCTTGATAGAAGCACTTGGTTTTGTTGAATTTGACTTAAAATAATTTGATTATTAGGTATCAATAATAAAACCATAATGATTTTCTTCGTTTTCCCCGTCCCTAAAGGGAGCGAAGAAAATCAAATGATCCATTTAGATCAGGTGTAAATAATTGATATTCTTGTAATTAATTAAATTGTATGCACCAATCCCGACATCATTTAAAATAATGAGTTCAGTCTAAAAAGGTTTGGAACAAAATTAGGCATAAAAAATTAGGCT
>CAZQFH010000050.1:0-26001 GCA_964592595.1 uncultured Lentimicrobiaceae bacterium
CATCTGATAGGGTACGATTAAAATTGGAGTAAAACAATGTTTTAAGAATTTCAAATTAAACGCATCAGTAGTGAAAAACAATTAAGAATTTCGTTGCTCCTTCACTTCCCTTAAGCTCAATACATCGTAATAATCCTTAGGCCTTCCTGAACTCAACTTAGAGTCAATTAAATCCTCAAAATTTAACACCTTAAATTGTGCTTCTGGTTTAACTTTAATAAATGCTGTTTCGGCTCGGGAATAAGCCTCATCAAAAGAAAGGCCAAAATTCAAAGCTGTAATAAGTTCAATTTTAAATACAGGACTAATATGAATACTAATATTCTGTTTTTTGTCAAAAACAGCCTGCGGAAAAGCATCAATTTCATAACCCATTTCTAAAATTACATTTTGTAAGCGCTTAAGGTTATCCTGTGTAGTTTCAATCCAAAAATCAACATCGGCAGAATGCCGCTGCACACCATGAAAATTAACTGCTCCACCACCAACAAGAATCATACGCACATTTTGAGCAGCGGATTCCAGAATAAACTGCTCAATAATTGCATTCAACTCAGCAGCTGAAAGTGGCAATACTTTATTTACATTCATTTGGATAGATGTGAAAATTTTTATCCTCTTTAGCAGGCAAATCCGGATAGAGGTTAAGGTAAAGCACCGACAATTCTATAAAAATCCTGAACCGCTCTTCAGGTGAAAGTGCAAGGATTTGTTTCAAACTTTCGGCCTTCGATTCAGCTTTTGTATTAAAAGTAAGCTTTTGAATGGGCATAAGCTATGAAATTCGAGTTCAAAAGTAAACTTTTTTTTGAAAAGCAAACCAATACATAAACCCTTAACAGCTTCTGGGAGGTCATCTAAAGAATATTTTTGATTGTTATTAAAATCCGTCAACAGTCCTTTAACCTTTAAAAATAGTTGTTTATTGGTGATCTTTATAACCTACTTGATTTGAGCCATTTACAAACAACAACATATGGCTTTTATAATTCATGGTCTGGTATTTTTATCAACACTTTGGTTCCTGTAGGCTTTCCTTGTTCATCTTTCTTGTCGATGATCTCATAGCTAATCTGACTTTTTCTTAACTTTTCGAAAAGTGTGATGAGCTCATCCAATATCTTCAAGCCTTTTCCCGTACTCAGGCTTTTGTTGTTAGCGGCTTCCTCACGTCCGATGCCGTTGTCATCAACTTCAATAGTCACATTTTCTCGCTCTCGATAAACGTTAATTATCAGCCTGCCTGGAACTTCAAGCGGTCGCAAACCGTGTTTGATGGCATTTTCCACAAAGGTGTGTATCAAATGGCGGGGAATAAGCAGCTCTGATAGTGCCTCATCTTCCAGCTTAATCTCAAAGCTAAAGGCATTACGAAAACGCATTTGCTGCACATCCAGGTAATCGCGCACAAAATCCAGCTCTTCTTCCAGGGTCGTTTCAATTTTCTCAGAATTTTCTAGTGTGCGGTGAATCATGCGGCTGAATTTCACCAAAAACTTACCAGCTCTTTCCTGTTGACCTTGCTCCTGCATCTGGGCTATGCTGTTAAGCGCATTGAGTGTAAAATGCGGATCAACCTGGTTTTTGAGTGCCCTGAAACGGAATGCCATCAACTGCCGCTCGGCTTCATATTTTTGTTGGGACTGTTTTTTCTGTAGCAATTGCGTGAGCCACAAGAGCAATACAACACTCAGGTAAACAGCAAACCAAATGGGATGACGCCAGGGATAAAGTGAATTATAGCCATAGCTTACCTCGAATTGCGAAAAGCGGTTGTTTATCGAAAATAGCGCGCTGTTTTTGTTGTTTTTGATCACAGATATGTAAACCGGCAAATCGGAAAAGTCAGGTAGTCTTATGCGCACAGGATAGCGTAGCTTATGGTCTAAAATTTCGATAATATTACCACAGATAAGAACCATTTGAGGAGTTGAACCTGTTAGTAATTTGATTGCCTTTGAACTGCTCAATGTTCCTTCTTTAATCTGTATTTTGCGCATCAGACTTCCCAAACGGTTATATAAATATACTGAACGTCCATCTGTAATGGCCAACAATTCAGATTCTGTACGCCAAAAGTCAGGCAAAGCAAATAATCTCTCAGGAGTATCAAATAGAGGGAAGCTGCTTATAAGCTTACCATTAGCATTGCGAATAACCACCTTGTTTTGAAGATAAGATTCGCCTTTTTCGCAATAATAGAACAAAGGTTTTTGCTTATTAAAAAAAAGCTCTGGTTTGAATGTCATGGTTTTGAGTGGAATAGGCTCAAACAGCATCTGCAAATCATCGTCAATTGCCAATACATATGCACAAGTATCGAGGTAAGGCAGGGTGGTTTGGTCTGCAATTTCGGAGAAGTTTTTGACATCAGAATTTGCTAACAAATATTCATTGTTGCCATCCCCATCCAGGTCAGTTATCACGTTTGCCACCATCAAATCATATCCTATTGCGGTATTTTCTGAAGCTTCAATTAATTCACTGCGTGGATGCAGCCGATAGAGCCGGCGGGGTTGCCGACAATAGCCACCACAGGCTGCAAAAGTCAACTCGTCCAAACTATCTCCATCATGGTCAGCACAATCGAGCAGAAGCATACTGATATCAAAAACATTACGATCAGAATTGATCAGATCGACAAAAAAAGTACGACGGGCATATTCGGGAGCTAAATAAGGATCGAGTTGATTGATGAAAAGTGAGTCCTCCTTTTGCGTAAAAAAATATGCTTCCAATAAACCGTTGTGATCAAAGTCATAAAAGCCGGGATAGGATTTAGTGACGGGTTTTTGTTTGAAAACCCATTCCTCTTTAAATTTAAAATCAATTGAATTTACCCTGACAAAATAAACAGATGAATCTATATCTTCACGACTTCCTAAAACAAATTTTTCATTTATTTCATCGCCATTTAAATCTGCATAAACTGTCATCAATGTACTTTGGCCTTGTCCGTTTTTTCCTGCACTAACGATGGTTGCCTCATATTTGGGCAAGTTTAAAGGCAAAAGTGCAAGCAGTATAGCAGCCGGCAATACAGCTAAAATAAAAGGACTGAACAAAACAGCCTGAAAATTGATCCTCTTCGACCAGATTTTCATTTGGTTTGTGTTGGTTTGGTGCGCTAAAATATACATTTCTTCATTGATTTCCTATGATTAAATCTCGCTTTTGTTCACATTTTTCCCATCTTTGTCAGCACAAATCTCCCCAATGAAAGGCTTCCGTAAACTGACTGAAAATTGGAATAGCATTATGAACCGTGCAGCTTCACGGCTGGTGATTTGGCTTTTTGTGGTGGTCGTTATTGGCGTAAACCTCAACAACAACCTCTGGAAACGTGATCATGGCGTAGTGCTGCACGATGTGATCAGCTACTACAGTTACCTGCCCGCCACTTTTATTCATCACGACCTCAGCTTCAGCTTTATCGATGAAGATCCGGCTTTTTTTGCAGGTAAGATGTTCAATTCCAAAACCACCGAAGGCGGACACTTCCAAAAGATGACCATGGGATTGGCGATGCTCTACCTGCCATTCTTTTTGATGGGACACCTATATGCCTGGTTCAGTGGGGCTCCAATGCATGGTTTTTCGCCACCTTATATGTTTTTCATGCTTTTTGGGGCGCTCCTTTATGTGACCATAGCAGCCTTTACACTACGAAAAATTTTGCTTCAGCTGGTTAACGAAAAACTGACCGCCTGGGTGCTGTTTGCCTTACTTTTTGCTACTAATCTGTTCTTTTATACTACATTGGAAGCGGCCATGTCGCATGCCTATAATTTTAGTTTGATTGTCTTTTTTGTATCAACTACGATAGCCTGGCACAAAAAACCCGATCTAAAAAACACTTTCCTCTTAGGTATAGTATATGGACTTATCAGCCTTATACGTCCTACCAATGCCTTGATTATCCTTTTCTTTTTGCTGTATGACCTCAAAAGCCTGAAAGCGCGGTTACTGTATTTTCTCAAATCGTGGAAACTCCTGTTGGTGATGGTTTTAGGAGCTTTCATCATCATACTGCCTCAATTGCTTTTTTGGAAATTCAATACCGGCAGCTGGATATATTATTCTTATGGCAAGGAAGGCTTTTTCTTTGATAATCCACAGATCTGGCGAGGCCTTTTTAGTTATCGCAAAGGCTGGCTGGTTTATACGCCTGTGATGCTTTTTGCACTGGCGGGTCTTTTCTTCCTTCGAAAAAAATTCGAGTCCTTCCAAATAGCGATTTGGGTGTTTGTACCCCTTAATTTGTGGATCATTTTTTCGTGGTGGGACTGGACTTACGGCGGCAGCTTTGGGTCGCGACCACTTATCGACACCTATGTGCTTATGGCTATCGGATTGGCTGCCTGGCTGCATTTTATTTCAAAACAGCATAAGATTATTGTGTGGGTAATGCAGCTTTTAATAGTCGTTTTAGCAGGTCTTAACCTCTTTCAAACAGCACAATATAAATACGGTGCCATACATTATGCCGAAATGTCGAAAGCTTCTTACTGGCATGCTTTTGGAAAACTGAGCCGTGATCTGGAATTTTTCGAGAAACTGGAACCCATGGATTACGATTCGCTCATAGCAGGAAAATATGTGGTGCTGCCAAAAGTGCGGCATACCATCGGGCCGGAAGCCTACACCAGCTTCGAAAAACTGAACAGATACAAAAATAAATTCCTGGCCGAAGATCGGCGTTATGCGTTCAGCTTCCCTGACACACAAAGCAGTCTTGACTGGCGTGATGGCAGCCATGCTGCGATGCTGCATGGCGAAAAACGCTTTGCTGGCGGTATAGATTTTTGGACTAAAGCAAATGAAACTTATGAAGTTAGCGTCTGGAAAAAACCGGTTGATGCCCGTGCAGCCTTAGTTTTTGCCGCTCCTAATCCAAAAACCCTTTACATACAACAGGAAACTGTAAACCAAACTGATAGCTTAGGCTGGGGCGAAATTCGATTCATGGCAACAATCCCTGATACAGCCGGGCATCGACAGTATCGGGTATATGTGTGGAATAAAACTACTGACACCGTCTTTTTCGATGAGCTGCGCATCCGCAAAATCAGCCCTTAAAAATCATCTTCAAATTGTTGTTGTTGGTTACGATTTTTTCTGGCTTGCTGAGCATCATATTTATCGCAATCAAACTCAATTGAAATGTCAGCAAGCGGTTTTTTAAAATCGCCCATGCTAATTCCAAGTGAAGGATCATCATATACTTTTTGCATATAGACCGCCCAAATTGGCAAGGCCATATTGGCTCCCTGTCCCAGCCTGATGGTTCTGAAATGTGCACTACGGTCTTCTGCCCCAACCCAAATGCCAGTGGTTAGGTCAGGAGTAATTCCCATAAACCAGCCATCACTTTGATTTTGCGTTGTACCAGTCTTTCCGGCAATAGGATGATTCATGCCATACTTAAAACGCAAACGAATTCCTGTGCCAGATTCCACCACACCTTTCAACAGCTCGATCATTTTATAAGCAGATACCTCATCCAGCACTTCAGTTTTCTCAGGAACAAAACGTTCAATCACATTGCCATTTTTATCTTCGATATGGGTAATGAAAATAGGTTTAACGTAAACCCCTTGATTAGCAAAGGTATTCATCGCTCCTACCATTTCATGCAAACTTAAATCGGGCGTTCCGAGCGCAATAGCCGGCACCGGATCAATCGGAGAGGTAACGCCCATTTTTCGTGCAAGCTGTATCACTGCCTGTGGCGAAAAGCGCTTGATCAGATAAGCCGAAATCCAGTTGTTTGAATTGGCCAGCGCCCATTTCAGGGTTACCTCCTCTCCTATCCTGTCGCTCGAAGAATTTCGCGGTTCCCAAAAGGTGCCGTCATAAAGCTGCACACTGTATGAAATATTGGGCACTTTGAAGCAGGGAGAGTATTCACCTTCCTGCATAGCAAGGGAATAAAGAAATGGCTTAAAGGTAGAACCCACCTGCCTGCGGGCTTGCATTACATGATCGTATTGAAAAAACCGGTAATCGTTTCCTCCCACATAGGCTCTCACAAAGCCGGTATGCGAATCAACGGAAAGCAAACTCGCCTGTAGGTAAAATTTATAATACCTGATCGAATCCATTGGCGTCATCACGGTATCTATCGGGCCTTGCCACGAAAAAACACGCATTCGTACAGGAGTGCTAAATGACAGACTGATCGAATCCGGACTAACGCCAGCATTTCTGAGCGAGCGATAACGATCGGAACGACGAACGGCCTGCTTAAGGATTTTATCAACCTCCTCTTTGGCTTTTTCTTTCGGAAAATCGAAAGGGGCGTTGGTATAGCCCTCCCAATGTTTAAAAAAAGCAGGTTGCAAATCCAAAGCCATATGTTCGCGCACAGCTTCTTCGGCATATTGTTGCATGCGCGAATTGATTGTAGTATAGATCTTTAACCCATCTTTATAAATATTGTAAGGTGTACCATCTACCTTAAAATGACGCTTCGACCACTCATGCAATTCGCCCCGTAAAAACTCCCTGAAATAGGTTGCTTGTCCGCTGGTATGATCCATAATGCCATAATTTGACATATCAATGGGTATCTGACTAACAGAATCATAAACTTCTTTTGTAATAAATCCATAGTCTGCCATTTTCATCAAAACCAGGTTGCGCCTTTTGAGGGCATTATCCGGATTACGTACCGGGCTGTATCGCGTTGGGGCATTTACTACACCGGCCATCAGGGCGGCCTCTTCGAGTAGCAACAAATCGGGTAGCTTATTAAAAAAAGTAAGTGTTGCCGACTTAATCCCAAACGACTGGCTCCCGTAAGATACTGTATTGAGATACATCGCCATAATTTCTTCCTTGGAATAGTTGTACTCCAACTTGGTGGCTGTGACCCACTCCTGAAATTTCCGGATTGCAAGCTGTATCGTACTCAGGTTTTCTCCTCTTGGAAAAAGATTTTTGGCCAGCTGCTGGGTGAGGGTACTCCCCCCTCCTTTGCTATTCCCGGTGAGCACTCCCCAGGCAACCCGCATCAGTGCACGCTCATCAATACCAGAATGCTCAGCAAAACGAATATCTTCGATAGCCAGCAAGGCATTGACTAAATTGGGCGAAAGCTCAGCAAAACTTACGTTCGACCGATTTTCGATATAGTAAGAACCGAGTACGGCACCATCAGCGGCATAAATCTGTGAAGCTTGATTGGTTTCAGGATTTTCTAATTCTTGAAAAGAAGGCATCTTGCCAAACCATTCATTCGTGATACCATAAAAGAACAGCATCACGACCGCCAGACCAATGAAGAACAGTAGCCAAAGCTTGAACACATAATTAAACCAGCTTCTCTTTTTGGGACTGTTTTTTTGTTCAGATTCGTTCACCGTGTAAGACTATTTTAAGGTTTCTATTCGAATGCCGATATCTGTGATTCCATGCAACTTCTCCTCGCGCATGGCCTGCTCTATTTCAAAGCGATATTGGCCTGCCAAAGGAAAACGCAAAGATTCGTTTAAAAGTATTTGATTGCTGATATAGCTTCCTGAAGTTTTTCCAAGCCATTTGCCATCAGGCTGTGCCAATACACACTCAATGGTGTCGTGTGTTAGCGTTCCATTGGGGAAAGTAGTATGCAAAAAAATATACAGGTTGCCATAGCGATAACTTTCATTTTGGCGCACATTAAGGTAAAAGGCATGCAGGGCTGAAGTATCTTCAATACTTACCTCAAATCCGGCCCTGTTGCGGTAATCCCATCCTTCGTCATCAACAGCCAGGTTTTCGTCCATCAGCACATGCTGATTGCAGGCTGTGAATAGCAGCAAGAAAACTATACTTATTAAAACCAATTTCTGTTCGAAAAAGCTTTTATTCATAGTTATAATACTGCGGATCGCTGTTACCATTTCCGTATTCATCTTCGGCATGCTGTTCCTTTAAAAATGCAAAATCTTCCAGTTTTTCGGGTATTTGTCCCTTTCTGTTTCCCTGGGCAAGTTCTTTTACCTTATCAATCGGGATGGCCATCAGGTTGTTACGGTCGTTGGCATAAGCATACCACATCAGGCCCTTAAAAATATCACTTTTCTGATGATAGGCATCTCCCTTTTTGGTTTTGAGTACCGTACGATCGTCGGGAAAAGCCCTGAGGGCATCCACATAAGCTTCGTATTCATAATTGAGGCAACACTTAAGCTTACCACATTGTCCGGCAAGTTTTTGTGGATTGGGCGAAAGTTGCTGAAGCCTTGCCACATTGGTGCTCACCGAATGAAACTCAGCCATCCAGCTCGAGCAGCAAAGCTCTCTGCCACAGCTTCCTATTCCGCCAAGCTTGGCAGCCTCCTGCCGCATCCCGATCTGCCGCATCTCGATCCTTATTCTGAACTCCTCGGCCAGCCTTTTGATCAGCTCTCTGAAATCGACACGTTCTTCGGCTGTGTAATAAAATATTGCCTTGGTTTTATCGCCCTGATATTCCACGTCATTCATCTTCATATTCAGGTCAAGATCAAGTGCAATCTCGCGGCTACGAAATAAAGTATGCTCCTCTTGTTCGATAGCACCAACCCATTTTTCAACATCCGAAAGCTTGGCATGGCGGTAAACTTTTTTTAAAGCATCAACAGTTGCATTAATTTTCTTGCGCTTCATCTGCAGATCAACAATTTCGCCTACAAGCGTTACAATTCCGATGTCGTGACCGGCAGTTGCTTCCACTGCAATGATCTCACCTTCTTTTAAGTCAAGGTCAGCTGTGTAAGAAAAAAAATCTTTGCGTCCATTTTTAAACCGAACCTCAGCTACCTGAAGCCCTTCTTTTTGATTGGGGTTTTTATAGTCTTTCAACCAGTTGTGCTCGTCAAGTTTACAGCAACTGTGCTGAAAAATACGGTCTTTGGGATTATATACGCGGGGAGCCCTGCAGCAGCCTCTTGGCATAAAATTCGCCGCAGCTTTGGCTTGTTGATCTTCATTCATGGGATTATATATTGAGTTTAGGTTACAGCTAGTTTAAATGGCAAAGATAAAACAAATTCAAGGAGGCTGTTGCAATGAGCAAATCAGTATCACAAAAGCTTTTTCAAAAAGTAAAATGTGATCAATTAAACAAAATATATCCTCAAGCAAGCTTTTTTTAGGCTGTTACAGGCTTCATTTTTAACATCTTAATCATTTTAAGACTGATGTCCATAAAAATCAGTGAAGCATTGCCATTGCGTTCTATTTGCCGAATCCCCTCCTCCATCAGGGCGATCATAGAGGTAATATTTGCAGTATGGACAAAAGGAGCAAATTTCTGATTAAAGGATTTTTCTTCTTCAGGCAGCATAACAAGCTGCATCAAGTTGTTGTTTGATAACAAGCTATTTCTAAAAACCTGCAGCCCATAAGCCAGCAAAGCCTTTTGTTTTTCTCGGCCCAATGGACGCAGTGTATCCACAAAATCAATCAGTTCGATCATGGCTACTTTAAAACACAGGCGCATCCATTGCTGAAAAACCTGAAAATTATATTTCTCTTCTTCGGCATGCTTATAAAAATGTTGTGCCAGTGGCCAGCTGCCATCGGCCATCATTACGGCATTGCGGGCATCTGCTTCGCGGCAATCGAAAGTGCTGCAAACAGCCTGTGTAAGATCGGTCTCACTTATTTTTGGAATCTTTACCAAATAGGTACGGGAACGCACTGTAGTTAAAAGCTGATCCTGCTGCTCGGCAACAAGGATGAAAAGGGTTTTATCGGGTGGTTCTTCTATAAGCTTAAGCAGTTTGTTGGCAGCCTGTGCATTGAGTTTTTCGGCCATCCAAATAATCATCACCTTGTATTCCGCTTCGTAGGATTTTAGGCTTAGTTTTCGCATGATGGTACTGGCATCGCGCACATATATAGTACCCTGTTTGTTCTCTACGTCAAGATGTTCGTACCAATTCTGATCGCTTCCATAGCCATTATTTTTACTTAAAAATGAACGCCATTCTGCCATAAAAAGTTCCGATTCCGGATCCTTTTTCACTTTTTTATTTGTAGTGGTAGGAAAAACATAATGTAAATCGGGATGTGCCAGCTTTTGCATCTTCACACAAGATGGGCACACACCACAGCTATCGGTTTCAGTTCTGTTTTTGCAGTTGATATACTGCGCATAAGCCAATGCCAAAGCCATGCTTCCTGAGCCAGACTTTCCTAAGAAAAGCTGTGCATGGCTCACCCTGTTTTGTTTGACAGATTGAATAAGTTTTTGCTTAACAGCTTTTTGACCAATGACTTGCGAAAAGAGCATAGGGTATAATTTGTCTGTCAAAAATACACTTTTATTTTTGCCTGAAAAGTCACCTTTTTATAACTACTAATAAGACAGTCTTAGAAATAATGCTTGACTGACTCCAAACAATAAATTGCAAATCGTTGATTTACATATAAAAACATAATAGTCAAAAACGAAATTTCTGAGGAAAAAAGCTAATCATGCAAACGACACAAGTTGAACTTAAAAAGTTGATAAAGAATAAGACAAACGAAAAATTTGAAATTGCTAGTTGAAATTATCCAAAATGCGCTGACGGTCTTCCTTTTGTTTATCATTTTTGTGATAGAGTTCAATAAAGATTATTCTTATTTCTTCAGGGAAATAAGCATACACCAAGCGTAATCCTGAATTGACCCCACGACCTTTGAGGGATTTGCTACCTATCTTTTTTACTTTTATCACACAGTTTTCAATTCCACGATTATCAATTCGATAACTAAATGGAGGACGTTCGTCAGGTTTTATTTCCAGTACTTGCTTCACAATCTCAATATCATCAATGAGCGACCTGTATTTTTTCAACAGGCGCTTTAGGTCTTTCTCCCAGGCAGGTAGCTCTTCAAAGATCATTGCTCTTCTATTTCTTCATCATAGTTTCTCACAGAGTAAGGCGCCTCTCTGTAAAAAGCTAATTCGTAATTGATCTGATCACCTTCTTTGGTGGCCAGCCAAGGCATATCCTTATGCGAATAAGCACTAAGAGCAGCAGCAGACCAATCACTCATCTGATCAAGTACCTTATCGATTACTTCTTTCTCACTCGCCTTGAGTTGGCTGAGATTGGCTTTTACCAATGGCAGAAAACGTGTTTGTTGTAAACCAAAATATTCTGTTTTGAACCTTTGTAGTTGTTTGTCAGCTATCATCTGATTAATGATGACATCCAGATTTTGAGGCACAGGACCGTATGGTAGTTTGCGATAAGCAGCACCTGTTAAATGTTCTTCGTAAAGTTCGTAGTAATTGAAGTCAGCAAAATACAGCAATTTGTACAAAACTGTCTCGCCAACATTAGGTTTGCCGGCACATTTTTCGAGCATATAGAGCAAGACGTTTTTTATCTTATTTGGCTGCATGTGAGGTTTCGACATACGCTCATAAGTAATTTCCTTGTTGGATTGTACTTTTAAATCTTTGCTTTCATCAATCTTAAAATCTTCTGACATAAAATCATCCAACGAAAAGCCAAGAATTATTGCAAGTTGTTGTAGTTCAACGGCATCAAGATTCCTATTGCCCAACTCTATTTGAGCCAGCGAAGAACGTGACAGTTGCATGCGTGTGGCAAGATCAGCCTGAGTGAACCCCTTTTGCTTACGCTGACCGGCAATTCTTCTACCTAATTCTTTTTGAAATAAGTGCATGTTCATTGTAGTTTTTTGGCTTCCGCTTTTGTTACAAAAATACAATATGTTAGATATAAAAACAAGTGATTGTTAGCAAATCAAACGACTGCGATCAATAAGCTTTGTTATTACGTTACTTTCAAACCCTATATGGCAAGATTTATTAGCTGGAAATTTTTGAAACACTCCTTAACTTTTTGATTAATAAAGTGTTTCTGCCTCAATTTCAATAAGGATGAAATACATTTTGACCTTTTCAACTTACAAAATGAACAGCTTTCAAGCAGGCATCGCCTCATCTTCATGCACCTTGGCTTTGTAACTCATAAGCTTGGCCAAGAACTTCTGCGCACCTTTATCACGATCGTCCCAAACCAGCTTAGCAAAATACTGTGCAGAATATAGCGTGAGATAATCTTCTGATTTAAAAAGCGATAAGTTGCGATAGGGTACAATCCAGGCGTAGGTTTCGAGCCGCGAACGAAAAGCCAGGAGAATTCCAGTCGGTCGCAATTCGATATTGCAATGCCACCGGCGGTTATCAACAGCCAACAAGGCTTCGATTGGCGCACTGGCTCTGATCAACCTGAAACGGGGCGATCCATTACCTCCCATTTTGATACGCTTGACCCAGCTAAATGGCTCTCCAACCAATGAAGCAATTTCGCTTTTAACCTTTTTATCGTTATAACTAATATTCTTAATCTGCATGAAAAAACCACTGTATTATCAAACATTACTCACGGATAATTAACAGAAAAATCGAAGCTTTGTTGAAAAACCAAGTAAAATATACAATAAATAAGCATAATAGCTATTTCTCAAATTAACTGATAGGATTAGAATACTTAATTTTGCCCGTAAATTTTGACTCCGATGTTTTTTAAAAAGCAGTTTGTCTTGCTATTATTTACCTCATTACTCGTGTCGTGCGATAAAGTTTTTGAGTTCTCTCCATATTCGGCTTTTGTTCCAAATTCCAGAAAAAATACCACTGATCAAAATCTCGAAAAGCTCCTAAATAACAATCAGCACAGCCATTTTGAGCCTTTTGAGTTTACGCTTATCTCTGATAATCATCTCTATTATGATGAATTGCAAGATGCTATTAATCACATCAATCGCCACAACTCATCAGATTTTCTGATTCATGGAGGCGACATGACCGATGGTGGCCTTATCAAGGAGTATGATATCTTTCAGGATATGATGAAAGAACTAACGATACCTTACTTTACTGTGATTGGAAATCATGATTTACTGGCCAACGGACGAAGCATTTACAGTGATATGTTTGGCCAGGAGAATTACAGCTTTATTTACCGAAATTGTAAATTTATTTTCTTTAATAATGTGGTTTGGGAGCTCAATTTTGCTGAACCGGATTTCAGGTGGCTACGCAACGAACTTGTTGATCGAGAGCAGTTTAAGCATGTTTTTGTCGTGGCACATATCCCTCCCTGGACGGATCAGTTTTTTCTGTCCTATTTTTATGTATTTAACCTGCTCATGAATGACTATAAGGTAACTTTAGCCATTCACGGCCACCATCACGACCCCTATGAATATCATAACGATACGCTGCCTGATGAAATTACTATCGGGCCTAATCTGGTGATTGGAGCACCTCAAAAAAATGTTTACAGGCGGGTAAAAGTATTGGCCGACACTGTAATTTTTGAAACCATCAACTTCAAAGAATGAAGCACGTTTTTGCCCTAATAGCCATTTTTTTAATGTTGCAGCAAGGAAAAGTTTTTACACAGGAAAAATCGCGTGGCATCATTCCTGACTGTATCAATTTGCAATTTGCAGGTAATATTGGTTCATTATCACTTGGTTTAGGTTACTACCTTAATCCGGGCAAAAATCTTCAATTAGATGCAGTTTATGGTTATTCGCCTCCTTATCGAACAGGCAAGGCCATCCATAATCTGGTTGCCCGACTCAAATACAACCCCAGAGGTATTAAGATGAGCGAAAACTTATGGCTTAATCCCTATACAGCTTTTGCAATAAGCCGTCAAATAGCTGATGAAGATCGCACTTTTGAACGTTTACCCAAAAATTTCCCCGAAGGTTATTATGCCCCAAATGCCTTCAGACTGCATTTAGATCTCGGTGCAAGCCTGCACAAAAAGTTTAATCCTGACAATGTGATCAGGGGAATCGAATACTACATAGCAACTACCACAAACGAATTGTATGTGCAGTATTTTTTTAATTCCCGTAAGGTTCATCCAGGAGATATCTTTAGCCTGACTATGGGCATCAACCTTATTCTTTTTGAATAAAAAAAGCCGACATAAGCCGGCTTTAAGATAAAATATTTTGATTTTTAGGAATTACGAATGAAGCGATAATGATTTTCTTCGTTATCCATGTCCCTAAGGAAGGCAAAGAAAATCAAACTATCCCTTTAAATCTGGGGCAAGTAATTGATTTTCTGTTTAATGAAAATAATTTCATCAACACTGAGACTCAATTAAAATATTAGTCAAAACATTATTTTTTTTTGCTAACCACCCGTGCTGTGAGGTATTCTCTGTTCATACGCGCAATATGCGATACCGAAATTTCTTTTGGACATTCGGCTTCACAGGCATACGTATTGGTACAATTTCCAAAGCCCAACTCGTCCATTTTTGACACCATATTTTGAACACGTTCACGCGCTTCTATTTTTCCCTGTGGCAATACGGCGAACTGAGATACTTTAGCAGCAACAAAAAGCATTGCGCTTGCATTTTTGCAGGCTGCCACACAAGCACCACAACCAATACAAGCCGCGGCATCCATTGCAGTATCAGCATCACGCTTTGGAATTGGAATGGCATTGGCATCAGGCACTCCGCCGGTAGTGATAGAAACATAGCCACCAGCCTGAATAATTTCGTCGAAGGCAGTACGATCTACCATCAAATCCTTGATCACTGGGAATGGTTTAGCTCGCCAGGGTTCTATTACAATAGTTTCGCCATCTTTGAAACGGCGCATATG
Source organism: uncultured Lentimicrobiaceae bacterium (assembly GCA_964592595.1). Classification (GTDB taxonomy): domain Bacteria; phylum Bacteroidota; class Bacteroidia; order Bacteroidales; family F082; genus UBA5536. Next base: position 14,638 of record CAZQFH010000050.1, read on the forward strand.
CATCTGACAGGTTGTGATGCCTTTTTCGGGGCCATGAGGTCTGCCGTTGATATAGAGGCTACAGGAACCGCATATTCCTTCGCGGCAATCGTGATCAAAAGCCACCGGATCTTCTCCTTCCCTTACGAGGCGCTCGTTGAGCACATCAAGCATTTCCAGAAAAGACGCATCAGAAGATATATTTTGAACCTGGTAATCAACAAACTTACCCTTTTCGCCGGCCGAGGCCTGCCTCCAGATCTTAAGTGTTAAATCCATTTTTAGCAGTTTTTGTGATGAATAATAGGCTTATTTATAGTTACGTTGTTTCACTTCGATGAACTCAAATACGAGCGATTCCTTATTCAATTTTGGTTCTTTGTCTTCTCCTGTGAATTCCCAGGCCGACACAAAAGTGAAATTTTTATCATCGCGCAAGGCTTCACCTTCTTCTGTTTGATGCTCTATGCGGAAATGTCCTCCACAACTTTCTTCACGCACTAGTGCATCACGAGCTATTAGCTCTCCCAACTCCAGATAGTCAGCCACGCGAATGGCTTTTTCGAGCTCGGGATTTACCATTTCATTCTTACCCGGCACCTTCACGTTTTTCCAGAATTCCTTACGAAGCTCCTGAATCATGGTAATTGCCTTTTCCAACTCTTCTTTTTTGCGACCCATACCAACCAAATCCCACATGATCAAACCAAGCTTGCGATGGAAAGTATCTACAGTTTCTGTTCCGTTCACAGTGAGTAATTTGTCGATCCGCTCTTTAGCTTCTTTTTCTGCCTGTTCAAATTCCAGCAGATTAGTCTCAAAACGTGGCACACTAATTTGATCTGCCAGGTAGTTTTGAATGGTGTAAGGCAGCACAAAATAGCCATCCGAAAGTCCTTGCATCAATGCAGAAGCTCCCAAACGGTTGGCGCCGTGATCAGAGAAATTGGCTTCGCCCGCAGCAAACAATCCGGGAATTGTCGTTTGCAGCTCATAATCAACCCAGATGCCACCCATAGTGTAATGCACTGCAGGATAGATCATCATGGGTGTTTCATAAGGATTTTCATCCACTATCTTTTCATACATCTGGAAAAGGTTTCCATAACGCGCCTCAATCACATGCTTGCCTAATCTCTTGATAGCATCTTCAAAGTCGAGGTAAACAGCCAGCCCTGTCGAGCCAACACCGAATCCGGCATCGCAGCGCTCTTTGGCAGCACGTGAAGCCACATCGCGGGGCACCAGATTACCAAAAGCAGGATAACGACGCTCAAGGTAATAATCTCTTCTGTCTTCGGGTATTTGCGTTGGCTTAAGCTCGCCTTTTCGGATTTTTTCAGCGTCTTCCTTATGTTTTGGTACCCAGATACGGCCATCGTTACGCAGGCTTTCGCTCATCAGGGTGAGCTTGCTTTGGTAATCGCCATGCACCGGGATACAGGTAGGATGAATCTGTGTGAAAGAAGGATTGCCAAAGAAAGCACCTTTTTTATATACCTTCCAGATAGCACTTCCATTAGAAGCCATGGCATTGGTCGAGAGGAAAAATACATTACCATAACCGCCGGTAGCCAAAACCACAGCATGCGCACTATGTCGCTCAATTTCGCCTGTGATCAGATTGCGAACAATGATGCCGCGCGCGCGGCCTTCAATCACAACCAGTTCGAGCATTTCGCGACGGGTAAACATTTTCACGCTTCCCTTTTTTATTTCCTTACTCAGTGCACTGTAGGCTCCGAGCAAAAGCTGCTGACCGGTTTGTCCGCGGGCATAAAACGTACGCGAAACCTGCGCACCGCCAAAAGAACGATTGTCCAACAAACCACCATATTCGCGGGCAAAAGGGACTCCCTGTGCCACGCATTGGTCGATAATATTGTTACTCACTTCGGCCAACCTATAAACATTGGCTTCACGGGCACGATAATCACCTCCTTTTATGGTGTCGTAAAACAGGCGGTAAACACTATCGCCATCATTGGGATAGTTTTTGGCAGCATTGATACCACCCTGTGCAGCAATACTATGTGCTCGCCTTGGACTGTCGTGAATACCAAATACTTTTACATTGAAACCCATTTCACCAAAGCTTGCAGCTGCAGAAGCTCCCGCAAGGCCTGTACCCACCACGATAATGTCGAGGCGGCGCTTGTTGGAGGGGTTTACAAGATTTTGATGGGCTTTATAATTTGTCCATTTTTCTGCCAGTGGACCCTGAGGTATTTTTGCGTTTAATTTTACCATAGCTATAAATGCTTAAGAAGAGAAGTAAATAACCAGTGGAATTGCAATAAAACCAAGTGTAATCAAAATTGAAAACACCGTCCCAAATCCCTTTATGATGGGGGTGTAACGGGAATGCGTAAGACCCAGCGACTGGAAAGCCGACTGAAAACCATGATCCAGGTGAAAGCCCAGCAAAAGGATGGCTATCACATAAAAGATCACATAGGCTCCATCTTTGAAAAGCTCAACCACCAAATGGCCAAGGTTTTCATAGGTGCCCGAATCATAGGTGATCGGATCAATGTGGCCAAACTTAGCTTTAACGAAAAAGTTGGCAAAGTGAATGATCAGAAAAATCAATACGATCGCCCCGGTATGAATCATAAACTTTGAGAAATACGATTGCTCCGAAGAACCCTTCTTCTGATACCGCACCGGACGAGCAGCCCAGTTTTGAATTTGCAACACCACACCTAAGATGATGTGAAGGATAAACCCAAAAAACAACACATACTGAAACAGCTGTATCAATGGGTTAGTAGCCATAAAATGAGCCGCCTGATTAAACAGCTCAAGGCTTTTGTCGAAAAGGATTAACAAATTAATCCCTAAGTGAACAACCAAAAAACTGGTCAGGAACAAGCCTGCCAGCGACATGATAATCTTTTTGGCGACAGATGAATACGTTACAGTTTTGCTCATAATGCTTTGTTTGGTTGAAAAACAAATGAACCCTTCATTTTTGATTAAAATGGTAAAAAAATTACCTTTGTAAAGTTGATTTGACAAATGTAGGAATATATTTGCTTTTATAGATATGAAAATTGCCAAATCTAATTATTTAAATAAAGTCTAATTTATTCTAGAATGCGTTATCCACTAATTTCTAACACTTTATTCAAACAAAACAGGAAAAAACTTGCGGGACTTTTACCCACAGGAAGCCTCGCTGTTTTTGCTGCTGCTGCCAAAATGCCCCGAAATGGCGATCAGTTTTACCCCTATCGCCAGCAATCCGACTTTTTTTACCTTACCGGAATTGAAGCAGAAAATGCATTTTTGATGCTTTATCCCTCTTGTCAGTCACCCGAACTTCAGGAAGTTTTATTTATTGAAGCCTACAATCCGGTAAAAGCAACCTGGGATGGCCATATGCTCAGTCAGCAGGAAGCAACTGATATAAGTGGTATTCAAACAATCAATAAAGAAGATCAGTTTGATGCTGTGCTGCGCGAATTGATGCACAGTGCACAAGCTGTTTACCTCAACCTGAACGAATACCCCAAATACCACACAGCTATCTCCGACAGCAATAGACTTCTGGCCGACAAAATTAAAGCCGCGTATCCCGTGCACGACTTTTTGCGTGCCGCTCCCCTGCTCGAAGGCCTGCGGGTAATAAAATCAGAAACGGAAATCAAACTGATTGAGCAGGCATGCCAAATCACAGGAAAAGCTTTTGAGCGTGTGCTAGGTTTTGTTGCGCACGGGAAATACGAATTTGAAGTGCAGGCCGAAATCGATCACGAATTCACTATCCGCAGGGCACAGGGTCACGCCTATGCGCCAATCGTCGCCGGAGGCATCAACAGCTGCGTACTGCACTATACCGATAATGAAAGTCAGCTTGAAAGCGGTGATTTGCTCCTTTTTGATTTTGGTGCTGAATATGCCAATTATGCTTCCGATATGAGCAGAACCATCCCGGTAAACGGCAAATTTACTGATCGGCAAAAGGATTGTTATCAAGCAGTGCTGCGGGTTTTGAAGCAGGCTACCAAACTTTATGTGCCCGGCAATACAACCGATCAAATCAACAAAGCCACCTGGAAAATGATGGAAGAAGAAATGATTGGGCTTGGCTTATTTACGTCAGAAGAAGTTAAAAACCAGCATCCTGAGTCACCCCTTTACCAGAAATACCTGATGCATGGTGTGGCACATCATGTTGGTCTTGATGTGCATGACCCCGGCCTTAAACATCAACCTCTAAAACCCGGAATGGTTATCACCTGCGAACCCGGCATTTATATCCGTGAAGAAAAAATTGGCATCCGGCTCGAGAATGACATTCTCGTAACTGAGAGCGATCCTGTTAACTTAATGGCTCATATACCCATCGAAGTAGATGATATAGAAAACTTTATGCAACGTAATTATTAATTAAAAAATACCTGAAAGATGTTTCAAAAAGAAGTGTATGCCGAAAGGCGTCTCAAACTAAAAAAGGAAATTCAGGGTGGTATCGCCCTTTTTATGGCCAATCAGGAAGCGGCCTTTAACTACCCTGCCAATACCTATGCTTACCGTCAGGACAGCCATTTTTCCTATTTCTTTGGCCTAAATCACCCTGGTTTTGCCGGCGTAATTGACCTCGACAACGGAAAAGAAATCTTATTTGGTGATGATGTAGAAATTGACGACATCATCTGGATGGGGCCTCAGCCTTCTGTTACTGATCAGGCTGCACAGGTTGGCATCAATGAAGTTTATACTTTTAGCAAGCTCGAAGACTTTCTGAAAAAGTCACTCACAGCCGGCCGCACTGTTCATTACCTGCCTCCTTATCGCGGCGCCATGATGATTACACTTGGCCGTATGCTTGGCATTGCTGCACATGATGTAAAAGCCAAAGCAAGCGTGTCACTGATCAAAGCCGTTGTTAAACTGAAAGAGATCAAATCGGAGCTTGAAATAGCCGAGATAGAAAAAGCGGTTGATATCGCCTGGCTGATGCACACCACAGCAATGAAAATGACCAAGCCCGGCATCATTGAGCAGGAAATTGCCGGCACCATCGAAGGAATTGCACTGGCACATGGCGGGGCTGTTTCTTTCCCTATAATATTGAGTGTTGACGGACAAACCCTGCACAATCACAGCCACCACAACGTACTCAAAGAAGGCCGGATGATGGTAGTGGATGCCGGCACCGAAACCCAAACCCTTTATGCCAGCGATATTACTCGTACGGTGCCTGTTGGCGGAAAATTCAGTGCCCGTCAAAAAGCTATCTACGAGATCGTTTTAAAAGCCAATATGGATAGCATTGCTGCCATTCGACCCGGCGTGGAATACCGCGAGATGCATTTGATTGCGGCAAAAGTTATCACCGAAGGGCTTAAAAGTCTGGGCTTGATGAAAGGCAATACCGATGATGCCGTGGCTGCCGGAGCGCATGCACTTTTCTTCCCGCATGGTCTTGGTCATATGATGGGAATGGATGTGCATGATATGGAAGGTCTGGGCGAAAACTATGTGGGCTATGATGAAGAAACAAAACGCGCCAGCCAGTTTGGAACAGCCTACCTGCGCCTGGGCAAAAAACTAAAACCCGGCTTTGTGCTTACCGATGAACCCGGCATCTATTTTATTCCTGCACTAATCGACAAATTCAGAAGCGAAGGATTATTTAAAGATTTCGTGAATTATGATCAGGTAGACGCTTACAAAGATTTCGGCGGAATTCGTATCGAAGACGATATCCTGGTAACGGAAAACGGCCACCGCATCCTGGGTCGTCCAATACCCAAAAGCATTGCCGATGTGGAAGCTACCTGCGCCGAAGCCCGCGCATGGCTTAAGATACCCGGAGTGTTTTAAAATTTTTTAGATTCCTTCCGGAATAACAAATAAGCTGATTGTGTGCAAAGCTACCCAATCAGCTTTTTTATTAATTTCGTGAAACAATAAACACGTAACTGCACCTATAGTTATTAAGACTGTTACACATGAAAACCCTCACTTACAACCAAAAACAAATCTCCTACCACAAAGAAGGCAGCGGCCATTGCCTGATGTTGGTGCATGGCTTTCCCATGGACAGCAGGGTGTGGAAAGCAATGATCAAAGAGCTGGCTGTTCATTTTTGTGTGATTGCCCCTGATTTGCCCGGCCTCGGACAATCAGAAATGCTGGCCGAAAGGCATGATATGAGCCTGATGGCTGATGTGCTGGCAGCCATCCTTGAAAAGGAAGACATTGCTAAGTGCGTCTTTGCCGGACATTCCATGGGAGGTTATGTGGGACTGGCTTTTGCAGCGCGCTATCCCAAAAAGATGAATGGTTTGGCTTTGCTTCACTCCCATGCCACTGCCGATGACGAAAACACCCGCAAAATGCGTGATGAGGCCATCCTCAAAGTTTTTGATGATAAAAAAACTTACCTCGAAAGCCTTGTTGACAGCCTTTTCGATCCGCAGTTTTTAAAACACAATCCGCAAGCAGCTAATCTAATCAAAGCAATCACCCTGAGTCAGAACGAAAAAGCTATTGTTGCTGCTTTGGCAGGAATGCGCGAACGCGAAAGCCATATCGAGTTGCTCACACAGATTAAGGTGCCGGTTTTGTTTGTGCTAGGAAAAAGCGACAGCCGCATGCCGGTTGTAAAAATCATGGCTCAGGCCGGCCTTCCAGCTCATGCCGAAATATTAATGCTGCAAGGCGTTGGTCATATGGGATTTCTGGAAGCCCCGCTTATCGTAAGGCATGCGCTTCGTTCATTTGCCGAACGTTGCTTCCTGATTATGAGTGGAAAGTAAAAAAGGCTGCAAATTGCTTAATCCTCAACCAAACGATCCAGCATTTGCTTGATCAGTTTATGCATATAAGGTTCATAATCGCTGCTGAATTTTTCTGTCACCCTGTTAGCAATAATCACACAAACAGTCAATGCCTCATGACCCATCATACGACTCAGACTGTATAAAGCCGACGATTCCATTTCAAAATTAGTAATCCGTTCTCCCTTAAATTCAAAATTTGCTATACGATCATTCATATCTTTATAGGCCAGCTCCATCCTGAGTGCTCTCCCCTGCGGCCCGTAAAATCCCGGAGATGTGGCCGTAATACCCTGCCTGTAATCAAAAGCCAACCTGTCACGCAGCATTTTTGAACCTTCAACAATATAGGGATGAGGCAAATTAGCAGGCCAGTTGCACTGATGGATAAAGGCTGCTGTAAAATCTTTGTTGATTATTTCTTCGGATTTGGCATAAAAATACGCCAGCCCATCCAAACCCAATGCATAACGAGCTGCCACAAAGCTATCGCCAACCGGAATATCTTTCTGCACAGCGCCGCTTGTCCCTAAACGTATCATATTCAGGCTTTTTATCTCAGCTTTGATCGTTCTTGTTGTCAGATCCACATTGGCCAATGCATCCAGTTCATTGAGGACAATATCAATATTGTCAGGCCCCATTCCGGTTGAAAGCACGCTTATCCGTTTTCCTTTGTAAGTTCCGGTATGCGTATGTATTTCGCGATTACTTACCTGATGCTCAATTTGATCAAAAAAGGATGAAACCAAAGCAACACGATTAGGATCACCAACTAAGATTATATCATCAGCAAGTTGATGTGGATGTAACCTCAAATGATAAACGCTGCCATCAGCAGCGAGCACCAACTGACTTTCGGGAATTCGACGCATAGAATACGCTTGGATTTTATGATGAATTAGATACCTTTGCAAAGGTAACAAAGAATTTCAACCATGCCCGAAAAAGCCATATCATTGCTTATACCAGTCGATTTTAACGAACAATCGCTGGTAGCACTCGAACAGTCATATAACCTGGCTCGTCTGTTGCAGACTGAGCTTGTTTTGCTTTATGTTCACGAGGAAAGAGATTTTATCAACAGCCTCTTTTCCGGAGAACAAAAACAGCAAATCTCCGAAGATATCAACCATCGCCTCGAAGAGATTGCCAGTGAAGTCAGCCACAAAACCGGATTACGCGTTTCGCCAGTTGTTAAGCGCGGAAAAGTGCATGCCGCCATACTCGAAACTGCAAAACAATACAACAGTCGTTTCATTTTGATGGGTACTAATGATGCTGTTTCAGATACTGAAAAAAGCAGTAACCTGATCGGATCCAACACCTCTAAAGTAATTCGCCAGTCGCAAATACCAGTAATCACTTTCAACACCAAAACCAACTTCGATGGCTGCCGCAGCATCCTGCTCCCGCTCGACCTAACCAAAGAAACCCGCCAAAAAGTGACCCATGCCATACAGATGGCGCGCCTTTTCGGAAGCACCATCAAAGTAGTTTCGGTGCTCTGGGATGCCGACTCAAAAGCCATACGCCAGCAACTTATGGCACAGCTTAATCAAGCCAAAAATTTCATCCTTGAAGCAGGCATCAATTGCGAAGCCAATCTACTCGAAACCGGAAGCTCTGGGCAGGATCTCGTTCCGGCAATACTCAACTATACTGCCGAACAACAAGATATCGACCTGATCATGATTATGACGCAACAGGAAAACAGACTGGTAGAGTATTTCATCGGATCGTTGGCGCAACAAATCATACGCGAAAGCCCAGTTCCGGTGATGTCGATCATTCCAAAAGATCTGGGCTTTTCATATATTCAATTTTAGCCTTTGGTTATGCAAAATAAAATCGGCAAAGCCGAAATCATCTCCATCGGGGATGAATTATTAATTGGTCAGGTTGTGAATACCAATGCTTCCTGGATGGCAGAACAGTTGAGCGATAGCGGGCTTTGCCTGTGTCGCATTATCACCATCGGCGACGAACCGTATCAATTATCACAAGCCCTTGCCGAGTCGATCAGCAGGGCGCAGTTTGTTTTGCTCACCGGTGGCTTGGGCCCGACTGCTGATGATGTGACAAAACCTGCATTGTGCGATTTTTTTGAGACAGAACTGGTTTTTCATGAACCCACTTTAAAACGCGTTGAAGCTTTGTTTAAAAAACGTGGCTTCCCCATGACAGATCGCAACCGCCAGCAAGCATGGCTCCCGGAAGCCTGCACACCGCTTACCAACAGCGTGGGCACTGCACCAGGCATGTGGTTCGAAAAAGATGATAGCGTAATCGTTTCCTTACCCGGCGTTCCTTTCGAAATGAAAAGCCTGATGGAACTGGAAGTACTACCACGTTTCAAAGCCATTTTCAGCGAAATGCATTACCTCCGCAAAACCATCATGACCAGTGGCGTGGGAGAATCTTTCCTGGCTGATAAGATCAAAGATTGGGAAGAAAAACTTCCCGGATTTTTAAAACTGGCTTATCTGCCCCAACCCGGAATAGTGCGCCTCAGGTTAAGCGGAAGGCATCGTGATAAAAGCCTTTTGAAACAGACTTTGGAAGAACAAACAGAAAAATTACTTCAGCTCATCCCTGATTTTGTTTTTGGTTATGACGATGAACCACTGGAAGCAGCCATCGGAAGATTATTACTTGAAAATCAGGCATCATTATCAACAGCAGAAAGTTGCACCGGAGGTTATATAGCTCATCTCTTAACCAGTATTCCCGGAAGCTCAGCCTATTTTACAGGAAGCATTGTAGCATATGATAACCTGGTAAAAACAAAACAGCTGGATGTTAGCCCTTCAGATTTGGAACAATATGGAGCCGTTAGCCAACAGGTAGTGGAGCAAATGGCCAGGGGTGCACGCGAAAAACTGCAAACCACTTATTCACTGGCCACTTCGGGCATTGCTGGTCCGGATGGAGGTACCGAAGAAAAACCTGTAGGCTCTGTATGGATTGCCATTGCCGGCCCGGATTTTGTGAAGTCTGAACTTTTTCACTTTGGCGAACATCGCGGAAGAACCATCCGACGCAGCGCACTTACAGTATTGGAAATCCTCAGAAAAGAATTGATTAAGTGAACTCTTGAACCCGTAAAATCGTAAACCCATCCCCACGCACACCCCTGCTCCCCTAAAAGGGGTCAGCCGGCAACGTCTTTGTTTGCTGTTACTTATGATTAAATAAAAGCTTTAGGCTTTTGCTTGATCAACCATATTTTCCAGTTACCCTAAGCAATAATCAAAGCCAATAGTAAAGAACCCAGAAAGGGTTCTGCTATTGTAGGGGCAGAGCCCTGACATCATAAGCGGTATCATGGATTGGTATCAAAACCCTTCAAGGTTTTTAGAGTCCTTGAAGGGTTTCTTCGCAGGCGATATTACGATAACCCCAGTGAGGCTGCACAAAAGATGAAATTATATCGTGTATGCGCACGCCCAACCTATAGAACCCAGAATGGGTTCTGCTATTGTAAAAAAGTAACCCTTACATCTTAATCACCAGACCTTGAATGTTTCCAATAAAAAAACCCGACAACAAACGTCATCGGGTTTTTCCATCCGTTAAAGGAAGGCTCAGCCGGTGGCAGCCAAAGCATGCAACTCAAAGTTCACCTCAAGCAAACTGTTATTGCCGGCTTCAACCGTCACCATTTCAGGCACCTGATAGCCCGGTGCATGACAGCTCACCGTATAACTGCCTGCCGGCAATTCATCAAAACTAAAGCTGCCGTCTTCATTTGTAAGCACCACATAACTGTGATCCAGCAGATTGATGGTAGCTCCGGCAAGTGGCTCACCGCTTACACTATCCTTCACCACACCAAAAATCTCTGCCGGATGCATCACAATATCACGGTTGCGATACTGTGGCTTACGCCTGCGCAGGTTTTGATATCGCTCAGCAAACTCAGGCGATACGGATTGCTGCATCAACACAAAGCTGTCAAAATGCGTTCGCAGCATATCATGCAACTCACCCAGCAGATTTTTAAGCTGTGTGCGCGAAGCTTTACGTTGCGATATGGTCGTACTGGTCTGATCCAAATCAGCATTAAAGGCTTCTGTCTCACTCCTGAAAGCACTAAGCATTCTCCCGGCCATTACTTCTAAATTCTTTGTTTCTGCTTTCATCTGTGCTTAGTATTAGTTATGTTTACTAATTTTATTTCTAAAGCTTTTGCTAGCTCTTTTTTTACTTTTCTCTTTTGCCTTTTTACTTGGCTCTTTTCATGGGCTGTTAGCTTTTGGCTATTGGCTTTCTTTTGCCTTTTTACTCCGGTGCTCTCGGCTTACTTCCACTTCGCTCCCTTCGGCAGGCTCAGGGCATCGCAGCACAAGCCGCTCGATCACCTTCAACTTGACTTTCTGACCTTCAGACCTTCGACCTTCAGACCTTTGACCTTCAGACCTTTGACCTTCAGACCTTCAGACCTTCAGACCTTTAACCTTCAGACCTTCGACCTTCAGACCTTCGACTTTCAGACCTTCGACTTTCAGACCTTTGACTTTCAGACCTTCGACCTTCAGACCTTTGACTTTCTGACCTTCTACAATCCCTCACTTCTAAAACCTCCTCT
>CAZQFH010000051.1:0-25312 GCA_964592595.1 uncultured Lentimicrobiaceae bacterium
TTTAAATAAAAAAGGAAGCCTTTGAGCTTCCTTTGTACCCGGAGCCGGGATCGAACCGGCACGAGTGTTACCTCACTGGTTTTTGAGACCAGCGCGTCTACCAATTCCGCCATCCGGGCATTGAATTTGGTTTTATTGAGGCGCAAAAGTACGATTTTTTTTAGAGATACAAATGCCTTTAAAATTTTTGTGCAGAACATTGCTTTAAGCGGCTATTATTTAATTGAAAACAAATTTGGCTGAGAGTAAGGAATTTTATACTTTTGCAAACAGTTTTAATCAAAACATAAGTTGCTATGCCAGAGCCTATTGTAAGTATTTTTTCGGGAAGAGCCTCCGAATATTTGGCTCAAAAGATTGCCGAAAACTATGGCTCTGCCTTGGGCAAGACCATCGTAACAGAATTCTCTGATGGTGAATTTCAGCCTTCTTTCGAAGAAAACATAAGGGGTAGAGATGTGTTTATAGTGCAATCTACCTTTGCTCCTTCTGATAATCTTTTTGAGTTATTAATGATGGTAGATGCAGCCCGACGGGCTTCTGCACGTAAAATTATTGCCGTTATTCCATATTTTGGTTTTGCCCGTCAGGATCGCAAAGACAAACCCCGTGTAAGTATAGCAGCCAAATTGGTCGCTAATATCTTGCACACAGCTGGCGTAAACCGCATCATCACAATCGATCTGCATGCTGATCAGATTCAGGGATTTTTTGATATGCCCGTGGATCATTTGTATGCTTCTAATATTTTTGTGCCCTATATCAAAGGCCTTAATTTGCCCAATCTCACTATGGCTTCCCCTGATACTGGCGGCACAAGAAGAGCAGCTTCGTATGCCAAAATGCTTAACACCGGCTTTGTTATCTGCTACAAACAACGGGTAAAACCCAATGTAGTGGAAGAAATGGCACTGATTGGTGATGTAAAAGGCCGCGATATTATCCTGATGGATGACATTATTGATACGGCAGGCTCTATTACCAAAGCTGGTGAGCTGGTGATGGAAAACGGTGCCAATAGCGTGAGGGCCTTTTGTACACACCCCGTTTTTTCGGGTGAGGCTTACGAGCGCATCAGCAAGTCGCCTTTCACCGAAGTAATCGTTACCGACACCATCCCGCTGAACGAACAGCACGAAAAAATAAAAGTACTGACAACAGCTGGTCTTTTCGCCGAAGTAATCCGTCGCGTGGAAAACTACGAGTCGATCAGTTCGTTGTTCAAGTCTTCAACTAAATAATCATTTATAAACTTAAAGTGTAATGAAAACAGTATCATTGAGCGGTTCTCTGAGAGAGAACGTAGGGAAAAAAGATGCTAAAGCATTGCGTAATGCCGGAAAAGTACCTTGTGTGCTTTATGGCGGTAAAGAACAAATCCACTTTACTGCAGATGCTGCCAGCTTCAAACCAATTATTTTTACGCCCGACACATTTTTAATTAAAATTGATGTAGATGGCAAAAAGTATGATGCGGTATTGCAGGATGTGCAGTATCATCCCCTTTCCGACAAACTTTTACATGCCGATTTCTTGCTTGTAACAGAAAATAATCCAGTTTCTGTATATCTGCCTGTTAAGCACAAAGGCACCTCTCCTGGTGTGATTCGTGGAGGCAAGTTGAAACTTAAAATGACCAAAATCCGCTTAAAAGGCTTATTAAAAGATATCCCGGATCACATCATGGTGGATATTTCTAAGCTTCAAATCGGACAATCTATTAAAGTGAGAGACCTATCTATCGAAAACCTAACCTTACTCAGCCCTGCCAGTGCAGTTATTATCGATGTGAAAACAGCTCGTGGCGCTGCCATCGAAGGCGAAGAGGAAGAAAGTGAAGGCGCTGCCGAAGGTGGCGAAAGCGAAGAAGCTCCAAAAGAATAGCCCACATTGCATTTTTTTGCTCATAAGGCATAGGGTTTATTCAAGCCTTATGCCTTTTGATATATATAAACAAGCTGCATAAACCATGAAATTCCTCATCGCCTGCCTCGGAAATATTGGTGCTGATTATGAAGATACCCGCCACAATATTGGATTTTGGGTTGCCGATCGCTTGGCGGATCAACACAAAGTGAGTTTTAATACCGGCCGGCTGGCAAAGAGTACAATGATCAAACACCGTGGCCGAAGCCTCATTATAATCAAACCAACTACCTTCATGAACCTGAGTGGCAAAGCCATTCAATACTGGATGCAGCACGAACAAATTCCGGTTGACAGGTTGCTCGTAGTTGTTGACGACATCGCCTTGCCACTTGGCACCCTGCGTATGAAGAAAAAAGGCGGCGATGCAGGCCACAACGGACTCAATCATATCATCCAAACCCTTGGCACATCCGAATTTGCCAGGCTACGTTTTGGTATTGGCGACGACTTCCCCAAAGGCCGTCAGGTAGATTATGTGCTGGGACGCTGGAAGCCTTCCGAAATTGATGTGGTTGAACCACGGCTCGATATAGCCACAGAAATGGTGCTGAGTTTTACTACTATCGGTATTGAACGGACAATGACGGCTTTTAATAATAAATAACAAAAAACCCCACTGCCTAAAATGACAATGGGGTATTATTTTCACAATTAAGGCCTACTTCACGGGCTTGATTTTTTTCCGGATAATGGTAGCCAGCTCAGCAATTGCAATCCTTTCCTGTTGCATCGTATCCCTTTCACGAATCGTTACCGTATTATCTTCCAGGCTTTGGTGATCAATAGTAATGCAATAGGGCGTACCGATAGCGTCGTGTCGCCTGTAACGCTTACCAATGGCATCTTTCTCTTCGTAATGGCACATAAAGTCTTCCTGCAATTCGAACAAAATTTCACGGGCCTTTTCGGGCAGTCCATCTTTTTTCATGAGCGGCAAAATAGCAGCTTTATAAGGTGCAAGCACTGGCGGAAGCTTCAATACAACACGTTCGCTGCCGTCATCAAGCTTTTCTTCGGTATATGCATGGCTCAATACGGCCAAAAACATACGGTCGAGGCCAATAGAAGTTTCAACCACATAAGGCACATAACTTTCGTTGATCTCCGGATCGAAATATTGCAACTTTTTACCCGAAAATTTCTGATGTGCGCCTAAGTCAAAATCGGTGCGGGAATGTATGCCTTCGAGTTCTTTAAATCCAAAAGGAAAATCAAATTCGATATCAGCAGCGGCATTGGCATAATGTGCCAGCTTTTCGTGATCGTGAAAACGATATTTCTCAGCCGGAATGCCAAGTGATAAGTGCCATTGCATGCGTTGCTGTTTCCAGTATTCGTACCATTTCATCTCTTCGCCGGGGCGAACGAAAAACTGCATCTCCATCTGTTCAAACTCACGCATACGGAAGATAAACTGTCGTGCCACAATTTCGTTGCGGAAGGCTTTGCCTGTTTGGGCTATTCCAAAAGGAAGTTTCATGCGGCCGGTCTTTTGCACATTGAGGTAATTGGCAAAAATACCCTGAGCCGTTTCCGGACGCAGGTATATCTCGTTTGCGCCATCTGCCGTTGAGCCCATCTTGGTCGAAAACATCAGGTTGAACTGCCGCACTTCGGTCCAATTACGCGATCCGGAGATGGGACAAACAATTCCCAGTTCTTCAATTTGCTTTTTGATATCATTCAGGTCGTTGTTTTCGAGCGATTGATAAAAACGCTCGCTGATATCATTGATCTGCTGCTGATAATCGAGCACACGAGGATTGGTTTCGCGGTATTGTTTTTCGTCGAAAGTATCTCCAAAACGTTTTTTAGCCTTCTCGATTTCCTTATTGATCTTTCCCTCGATCTTAGCCATATGGTCTTCGACCAGCACATCGGCACGATAACGCTTTTTGGAATCCTTGTTGTCGATCAGCGGATCATTAAATGCATCCACATGCCCCGAAGCCTTCCAGGTAGTGGGATGCATGAAGATAGCTGCATCAATACCTACTATGTTTTCGTGGTATTGAACCATCGATTTCCACCAATACTGTCGGATATTATTCTTCAGTTCAGCACCATTTTGGCCGTAGTCGTAAACAGCGCTTAATCCATCGTAAATTTCACTAGAAGGGAAAACAAACCCATATTCCTTGGCATGGGATGTTATTTTTTTGAAAAAATCTTCCTGGTTTATCATGGGCGCAAAAATAGGAAATTGAAGCATGCCTTATGCCTCAAAACACAAAAAAAGAGGTCTGTAGCAGACCTCCTAAAAATGTTTTTTTTGAAAGTACTATAAAATGAGCATAGCATCTCCATAAGTGAAGAAGCGATATTTCTCAGCTACAGCCTCCCTGTAGGCTTTCATCAGAAAGTCGTAATCAGCATAAGCCGCTACCTGCATCATCATAGGTGATTTGGGCAGGTGGAAATTGGTGACCATGGCATCAGCCAGATTGAACTCATAAGGCGGAAAGATGAATTTGTTCGTCCATTGTTTTGTTTCTTTAACCCTGCCGTTGATGTTTACAGCTGTTTCAAGCGCTTTCATGGTAGTTGTGCCAATAGCCACCACATTGCTTCTGCGGTCTTTGGCATCATTGATAATGATAGCATTGTCTTCTGTGATAAACATTTCTTCTGAGTCCATCTTATGCTTGGTAAGGTCTTCTACTTCAATATTTCTGAAGTTACCCATACCAGCGTGCAGCGTAACCTCTGCAAAGGAAACACCAATAAGTTCCAGGCGTTTCATCAGTTCGCGGCTAAAGTGCATTCCGGCTGTGGGAGCCGCAATGGCGCCTTCGTGCTTGGCAAAAATGGTTTGATAACGCTCGGCATCTTCAGGTTCCACATCCCTTTCGTGAATCTTGGGCAAAGGTGTTTTGCCAAGGGTTTGTATGGTTTTTTTGAACTCCTCGTAAGGACCGTCAAACAAAAACCTCAGGGTACGGCCACGCGAAGTGGTGTTGTCGATTACCTCTGCTACAAGTGATTCATCTTCACCAAAATAGAGCTTGTTGCCGATTCGAATCTTACGTGCCGGATCAACCAGCACATCCCAAAGGCGACTTTCACGGTTGAGTTCGCGCAATAAAAACACTTCTATTTTGGCACCGGTTTTTTCTTTTTCGCCATATAGCCTGGCCGGAAAAACCTTGGTATTGTTCAAAACAAATACATCACCATCCTTGAAGTATTCGAGGATATCTTTAAAGATGCGGTGTTCGATGCTTTTGTCTTTTCTGTTGAGTACCATCAAACGTGATTCGTCACGATTTTTTGGAGGATAACTGGCAATAAGATTCTGGGGCAGGTTAAACCTGAATTGCGATAATTTCATTAGTTTAAATTAATTAAATCCGACTTCCTTCTTAATAAAAATCTTCAGGCGAAATAAGCATGGCTCGAAAATGGGATGGCAAAGGTAACCCAATATCGTGCCGAAGTCAAGTGTTTGAGAATGTTTGTGCTAGGTATTTCGCAAAATTTATGATTCCTCTCGGTTAGGGCAGGCAGCAAGAATACGTGCTTTCATTTGCTCGGGCGTGTATGCGTTTGATACATTAAACTCACCTATCTGTTTGCGCCTCAAACTTGTAAGATAGGCACCGCTGTTGAGGGCTTTGCCAAAATCGTAGGCCAAACTTCGGATATAAGTGCCTTTGCTACATGTTGTTTCAAAAGCTATTTCGGGGAAATTTCTTTTTTCCAGCTCCAAACGATGAATAATAATGGTACGTGGATTGAGTTTAACTTCCTGTTGCTTTCGGGCATAATCGAAAGCCCTTTTGCCATCAACTTTTATGGCCGAAAAATTGGGAGGCATTTGTTGTTGTTCACCTAAAAACTGCTTACGTACAGCCTCAATCATTTCATTATCAATATGATCTATGGGATATTCCGCATCTGGTTCTGTTTCGCCATCATAAGACGGTGTAGTTTTACCCAGCAAAAAGATGCCTGTATATACTTTATCCTGATCCTGAAACTCCTGGATTCGCTTGGTCATTTTTCCAGTACATAAAATAAGCAAGCCACTGGCTAATGGATCAAGCGTGCCGGCGTGTCCAACTTTAAGCTTACGAATCTGATAAAAGCGTTTGATGAGCGATCGGATAAAATTAACCACATCAAAAGAAGTCCAGCCAACAGGTTTATCGATTAAAATAAATTCGCCTTCTTCGAACTGAAAATCCATTATACCAGGCTTAAGTCGTAGCCCAGGGCCAACATGATTAAAATGGCTGCTCCCACTACAATACGATAATAACCAAATACTTTGAATCCATATTTTGTTATAAAACTGATAAAGGTTTTTATGGCTATTAAAGCAACAACAAAAGCAACCACATTTCCAATCAGCAAGCTAGTGATATGACTGCTTTCGATCACTTCGTAATTTTGCACCAGTTTGTATCCGGCAGCGGCAAACATAGTAGGCACGGCAAGAAAAAAAGAAAACTCGGCAGCATCTTTTCTGCTCATTTTCTGGGTCATACCACCAATAATAGTAGCTGCCGAACGCGATACTCCCGGTATCATCGCAATACATTGATACAACCCGATTTTAAAGGCAGAGGGATAGGATAGCGTATTGATCTTAGGCGTTTTTTCGAACCATTTGTCCACAAATATCAGCACAATACCTCCCAAAACCAACATCACGGCTACAACCACTACATTTTCGAGCAGGCTGTCGATAAAGTCGCTGGCAAGCAATCCGATAACAGCAGCAGGAATAAAAGCCACAAAAAGCTTGTAATAAAATTGCAGCGACTGAAAAAAACGTTTCCAGTAAAGGACAATAACAGAAAGAATAGCCCCAAACTGTATATTAACAGTAAATGCTTTTACAAAGTCATCGATTTGGGTTCCAAGTAATTCCTGCGTTATAATCATATGGCCAGTGGATGAAACCGGCAGAAATTCTGTGATTCCTTCTACGATCGCAATAATGATAATTTCGAATAATGACATATCTTATTCCTTCTGCTTTTTCATGATAGCGTAAATCTGAATCACAAAACCGGCTAAAACCAAAATAGGAGCCAGTGTCCATCGCTGAAAATTGAATATTTTATCACTATATACATCCGGATCGTCAGAGCCTCCGCCAATCATCAGCAAAAAACCAAGTGCCAGCACTCCAAGGCCGATAAATACCCATTTGTAATTTTCACGCGTGAAAGCAAAGGCCTCCGACTTCGACAGTTGATCAGTCTTGGGGTCTGAGGCTGGTGTTGTTGATTTCTTCATGACTTAATTTATTCAGAATGAAAAGTAAATAGGTTGAAAAATCGGTCAAAAATACAACATTATACAATACC
Organism: uncultured Lentimicrobiaceae bacterium; assembly: GCA_964592595.1. Lineage (GTDB taxonomy): Bacteria > Bacteroidota > Bacteroidia > Bacteroidales > F082 > UBA5536. The sequence continues at coordinate 7,248 of CAZQFH010000051.1, forward strand.
GTAAAGGGCTGTCCCAAATAGCTCCTTCTTAAATGGTGTTAAAATAAGCCGGTTTTAAAAATCCGTTTAGGCAAAAAGTTTGTCCATTTTGCTGCGTAGGTATTTGTTGATTGCCAGATGAGTAGAAATTCCGGTAAGCAAAATACCCAACACAAATATTCCGGCATATAAGAAAATTACGCTTGGCATATCCTGAAACAATTTCAACTCTGGCAAGTTATTTACAGCTGCATAAAGCAACATATTAAGTGAAATCACTGCAAGAAAAGCTCCAATCAAACCTTGTATAATGCCACTCCACACAAAAGGTCTCCTGATAAAACGCTCGGTTGCTCCAACCAGCTGCATACTCTTTACTAAAAAACGTTTGGCATATATAGAAAGCCGAATCGTATTGTTAATTAAGGCTATAGCAATTACAAGGAGTAAAAGGCTCAGAAAAAATAACACCATACCAATACGTCGTACATTTTGGCTGATCAGGTGGACAAGTGATTTTTGGTAATACACTTCCTTCACAATGCTATGTTGCATCAACTGATCAGCAATTACAGCCAGGCTGTCGTTGTTGGCCCAGGCAGCCCTAAAACGTACATCAACAGAGGGCAGCAAAGGATTTTCCTCATCACCCAGCCATTGGATAAAATCTTCACCCAGATCGGCACTCAGCCTCCGTGTGGCCTCTTCTTTGGTGATATAAGCAGCTGATTTCACATAAGGTGTTGCATCGAGCATTTTTTGAAGCCTGATTATTTCTCCTTCCTTCACATCGGGTTTCATAATAATCTCGAAACCAATATTTTCACGTATATGTTCCGACAACTTTTGTGCATGCAAAACCAAAAGACCAAGGAGTCCAAGCATAAAAAGCACCAGCATAATACTGGCAACTGAGGTAATATAAGAACTCGTAAGTCGTCGGCGATTGTCTTTTTCAGCTTCTTGTTGCATAATCACAAGGATTTGAGACAAAAATACATTTTTTGTAGATGAAATTACCGAACACTGCACATCTTACCCTTAAAAAACGACAAATTGTGGCTTTTTAATATTGTTTGAATCCTTGTAATTCATTCAATTACCATTTTTAGCAAGACCATTTGCGTAAAATTACAGGATAAACCATGCGCTTATCAGCAAATATTCTATTGTGAAATTAGTAACAATGAACCTGTTTTCGATTGATCAACTAAAGTACTTTTGCTTTATAATTGTTAATAAAATAACAATAAGTCAAACCCAAAAACTTAGTACAATGGCAAAAGCAAAAATTTTAGTAGTTGACGACGACATGGACGTGATCACCATGCTGGAACAAATCCTCACCAACGAAGGATACGAAGTAGTTTCCGCCTTTAATAAAGAAGAAGGAATGGAAAAGGCTTTACAGGAAAAACCAGATTTGGCCATCCTCGATGTGATGATGACCACACATTACGAAGGCTTCGAAATGGCTCGAGAATTTGTTGACAATCCTGAACTGGCCGGCATCCCCACCCTGATGGAAACCTCCATCGAAGTGCTGATGACCACCAAACCCAGTGTTCAGGCAATGGCGCGCGAATTCCGTAATGATCCAAACTACAAAGAATTACAGGTGATTCTGATTCGCGACATCGTAACCGGTAATTCAGGTATTGATTATCGTGCCGAAGACGGCCGCTCAATGTGGGTTCCGGTAAATGGATTTATCCGCAAACCTGTCGATAAAAACAGGGTACTTCCGGAAGTGGAACGTTTGCTGATGCAAAAATCAGCTAGTTCGACTAACTAAGCCTGTTTCAATAGAGAAAGTATGTGGCAGACCAATGCTGCAACCAAAGCCAGCAAGTTTTAATTGAAATGAATACTATGAAAACCACTGTTCAGGAAATTTTAGACCAGTATCCGGGAGCAGGCCGCGACAGCCTGATTCCCATTCTACAGCAAGTGCAGGAAAAGATCGGTTTCTTATCCGAAGAATCTGTGATAGAAGTAGGCAAATACCTTAAAATGCCTGCCAGTAAAATCTTTGGAGTAGCAACCTTTTACAATCAGTTTCGATTCAATCAGCCCGGAAAATATCATATCCAGGTGTGCCGTGGCACGGCATGCCATGTGCTGGGATCGGCTACTGTGCTTGATGAAATAGAAAAGCAGTTGAAGATCAAAACCGGCCAAACAACTAAGGATAAACTCTTTAGTCTGGAAGTGGTGGCCTGTATCGGAGCTTGCGGTCTGGCACCGGTAATCAGCATCAACGGGGAGTTTCACGCTAAAGTAACTACCGATATAATCAAGTCGATTTTTGATGACTTCAGAAACAGGGAGGAATAAATATGCAAACAGAACAGCATTTTTTAATTGAGCAGGTGTTGCAACAAAGCGAGAAAGCCACACTCAATCCTGAGACAGCCAAAAAACTTCAGGTAATAAAAAAAGAACATAACGACAAACCTGTCATCTTTGTAGGTGCAGGCACTTGCGGCCTTGGTGCCGGTGCAGCCGAAACAATTAAAGCTGCAAAAAAATACCTTCAGGAAAAAAATATTGAAGCTCAGGTAATCCCCGTCGGCTGTATCGGCTTATGTTCTTCCGAACCGATTATGGATGTGAAACTACCCGGGAAAAAAAGGCTTTCGTTCGAGAAGGTAACCGGAAAAGATGTGACTGCTATCCTTGAAGGTATTTTTGCAGAACAACTTCCGCAACACCCTGTGCTTGGCCAATTTGCCGAACAAACAGATCAAACTGACTGGAAAGATGTGCCAGCCCTCAAAGACCATTTCTTCTTTAAACCACAACTGCGCCTCGTGCTCGAAAACTGCGGTGTGAGCGATCCGGTGAGCATCGAAGAATACATCGCCCGCGATGGTTATAAAGCGTATTTGAATGCTTTAAAAATTTTCAGCCGCGCAGAACTTTGCGATTTCGTCGAAAAGAGCGGATTACGGGGTCGTGGCGGCGGCGGCTTCCCCACAGGAAAAAAATGGAAATTTGCCCTGGCTACCGAAGCCGATCAAAAATACCTTATTTGTAACGCCGACGAAGGCGACCCGGGAGCATTTATGGATCGTGCTGTTATTGAAGGCGACCCGCACAAACTGCTCGAAGGAATGGCTCTTGCAGCTTATGCCATTGGCGCAAGCAAAGCTTATGTGTATATCCGCGCTGAGTATCCACTTGCCATCGAACGTCTGGTAATCGCCATTAAACAAGCTAAAGCATACGGTTTGATTGGTAAAAATATTTACAGATCAGGAGTAGATCTCGACCTCGTTATCAAAAAAGGTGCAGGTGCTTTTGTTTGTGGTGAAGAAACAGCCCTTATCCAAAGTATTGAGGGCCGCCGCGGAATGCCGCGCCCACGTCCGCCTTTCCCGGCTGTGAGCGGATTATTTGGCAAACCCACCATTATCAATAATGTGGAAACTTTGTCAAACCTGCCCACTATTGTTAACAAGGGAGCCGATTGGTTCAGCAGCATGGGAACAGCCAGCAGCAAAGGAACCAAGGTGTTTGCCCTCTCCGGAAAAGTTGCAACTACAGGTTTGGTTGAAATCCCTATGGGAACAACCGTTCGTGATATTATCTTTAAAATCGCCGGTGGTATTGCCAATGGCAAAAAATTCAAAGCGGTTCAGATGGGTGGTCCTTCTGGCGGTTGCGTAACAGAAGTAAATCTTGACATTGAGATAGATTACGAAAATCTGATCAAAGTAGGTGCCATGATGGGTTCGGGAGGAATGGTTGTGATGGACGAAGACACTTGCATGGTGGATGTGGCTAAATTCTTTATGGATTTTATCCAGCGCGAAAGTTGCGGCAAATGTATCCCCTGTCGCGAGGGCACACGCCGTATGCTCGAAATACTCGAAAGTATTACCAGCAAACCCAAAAACCGCGAAACGCACGAACCACTGGCTCGCATGAAAGGTGTGATGCAACTCGAAAAACTCGGCAAAGTAATCAAAGACACTTCACTTTGTGGATTGGGTCAAACAGCTCCCAACCCGGTTTTGAGCACACTTAAATGGTTTCGCGAAGAATATGAAGAACACGTTTTTGATAAAAAATGTCGTGCCGGAGTATGCACAAACCTTCGCGAATATACCATTGACGTAGAAAAATGCACGGGCTGCACCATCTGCGCCAAAAAATGCCCCACCGGAGCCATTATCGGCGGACGCAAACAACCGCATTTTATCATACAGGATAAATGCATCAGCTGCGGCGCCTGCGAAGAAGCCTGTAAATTCGATGCCGTAATGGTAAGCTAAATGGGTGTAAACGTTTAAAACCTGAAACAATGAACTTAACGATAGAAGTCAACAATAATATTATTACTGCCAACCAGGGCGATACCATTTTGGAAGCCCTGAACCAAAACGGGATGAACGTTCCTACACTTTGTCACATGAAAGGTTTGTTCCCAACAGGAGCCTGCCGCATGTGCGTTGTAGAAGTCGAAGGACGTCGCAACCTCGTCACAGCCTGTTCAGAACCGGCGATTGATGGCATGAAAATTAAAACACACTCTCCGAGGGTTATCGAATCACGAAAAACCATCGTAGAGCTGCTGCTTAGCAATCACCCCGACGACTGCCTCTATTGCGAGCGCAACGGAAGCTGCGAACTACAGAACCTTTCGGAAGACCTCAACATACGCGAGAGAAGAATCAGTGGGCAAAAGAACAAATTCAAGCTCGATGTTTCGAGTGCAAGTATTGTACGCGATCCCGAAAAATGTATCCTGTGCGGACGTTGCGTGAGGGTGTGTGAAGAAATTGAAGGCGTTTCGGCGATCGAATTTGTTGGCCGCGGTAGCAAAACCTTTATTGGCACTTCATTTAACCATGGCCTCAACCTTTCTACCTGTGTCAATTGCGGACAATGCATCATGGTTTGCCCCACAGGCGCCCTCAAGGAAAAAGGACACATTTCGGAAGTAAAAGACATGCTTGCAAATCCCGAAAAAACGGTGGTAGTGCAGTATGCTCCTTCCATCTCTGTATCGCTGGCCGAAGAATTTGGTTTGCCAAGCGGACAAAATATGATCGGATTGATGAATGCTGCCCTGCGTTTGATGGGATTCAATTTTGTGTTCGACACCTCTTTTTCGGCCGATCTCACCATTATGGAAGAAGCCTCGGAGCTGGTGCATCGCGTTCAAAACGGCGGTAAGCTGCCCATGGTAACTAGCTGTTGTCCGGGTTGGATTAAATATGCCGAAGAGTTTCAATATGATATGCTCGAAAACCTCTCTACCTGCAAATCGCCACAACAAATGATGGGAGCCATTATCAAGAGCTATTTTGCCGAAACAGAAAAAATAGCCCCCGAAAACATCTATTCCGTTTCCGTCATGCCCTGCACAGCCAAAAAATTTGAGCAACAACGCGAAGAAATGATTCAAAACGGGATCTCCGATGTTGATGCCGTGCTTACCACCCGTGAACTGGCTCGCTTGATACGCCTTTATGGTATCGATATCAACAAACTGGAACCCGAACTGGCTGATTCACCGCTTGGCACACGGTCATCGGCAGGTAAAATATTTGGCACATCCGGCGGAGTGATGGAAGCTGCAATTCGTTCAGCACATTACTTTATTACCGGAAAAGAAATGGTAAAATTTCAGGTGAAAGGTGTGCGTGGCCTCGAAGGACGCAAAGAAGCCAAAATTAATATTGGTGATCTGGAAGTGGGCGTGGCTGTGGTTAGCGGACTTAAAAACGCTGAAATCCTGATGGAGGAAATCAGAAACGGACGCAGCGACCTGCACTTTATCGAAGTGATGGCCTGCCCCGGAGGATGCATTAACGGAGGCGGACAACCTATCGGCACCGACGAAAAAGCCGTTAAATCCAGGATGCTGTCGCTTTATGATATCGACGAAAAAGATGCTATTAAAGTTTCACATAAAAACCCCTACATCACCGAGTTATATGATAAATTCCTGGGTAAGCCTCTTAGCCATAAGAGCCACGAGCTGCTCCACACCCACTATCAAAAAAGGGATGTAAACTAGCAACAAAAACCACTGATGGCACACAGCACTAAACATAAACAACTGGTTTTTACCGTAAAGGATCGCTGCAGGGTGTGTTATACCTGCGTGCGCGAATGCCCGGTAAAAGCCATAAAAATAATTAATGGCCAGGCCGAAGTGCTCAGCGAACGCTGTATTGGCTGCGGCAATTGTGTGCGTGTGTGCCGGCAGGAAGCTAAAGTTTATCTTCAATTAATTGACGAGGTTAGTGAATTATTGAAAAGCGGGCAACGCACGGCAGCATGTCTGGCACCAAGCTTTCCGGCAGAATTTACGGAAATAGATGATTACCGTATCTTGGTTGGGATGGTAAAAAAACTTGGATTTGAATTGGTTACCGAAGTAGCATTTGGTGCCGACATGGTGTCTGTTGCCTATAAAAAACTTTATCATCAACAAGATTCAAAGGGAATCATTAATTCAGATTGTCCAGCCATAGTTTATTATGTAGAGCATTACCTGCCTGAGCTTGTGGGTAATCTGGCTCCACTGGTTTCGCCTATGGTTGCCAGCTCACGTTTTCTGAAAAAGAAATATGGCAACGACCTGCAGGTGGTGTTTATCGGACCCTGTGTGGCCAAAAAAGCTGAGTCGGATGAAATTGATTACGCGCTCACTTTTACTGAATTGCGTGAATTATTTAGCCGAAATCGTATCAAACCAGATGAAGATCTGGCTCGCGATTTTGATCCGCCATTTGCTGCCAAAGGAGCTATTTTCCCGGTAAGCCATGGCTTACTGCAAAATATGGACGTAGAAGCCGACATTACCAAAGGCGATGTGGTGGTTGCCGAAGGCCGTATCAACGTGAAAGATGCCCTGAACGAATTTGCACAAGGCGCTTTAAATGCGCGTCATCTGGAGCTGCTCTGCTGCGAAGGATGCATCATGGGTGCTGGAATGAGTGAGGAAGGGAAAAAATATTTACGCCGCTCCTGCATCTCAAATTATGTTGCCAAAAAACTCGAAAACTTTGATTACGAGCAATGGCAAGCCGATATGGATATAGCCAAAGAGGTTGATCTATCTACCAGTTTCAAACAGATGGATCGGCGTACACATATCCCGTCCTCAAATGATATTGCTGAAGTGCTCAAAAGTATGGGAAAAAACGACCCATCCGATTACCTCGACTGCGGCGCATGCGGCTACGACACCTGCGTGGAACATGCCATCGCCATTGTGCAAGGACTTGCCGAAACAGAAATGTGCCTGCCCTACACCATCGAAAAACTGCACCAGTCGATCGATAAAGTGAACCTCAGCAATCAGGAACTGGCCAGCGCACGCGAAGCCCTAAAAAAATCAGAAAAACTGGCACATATGGGACAGCTTTCGGCCGGCATTGCCCATGAACTGAATAACCCATTGGGCGTGATAACTTTATACAGCAATCTGCTGATGGATGAGATTGCCGACGATACTACGAAAACCGACTTAAAACTGATCGTTGAACAGACCGAACGCTGCCGTAAGATAGTGGGTGGATTACTCAATTTTGCCCGCAAAAATCAGGTGCGCCTCATACAAACCCATCTCGAAAAATTTGTGAGCCGAAGCATACAAAGCATCATCTGCCCCCAAAATGTAACCATCAAACTACAGGTAGATCTGAACGACCACTATGTTTTTCTGGATGCCGACCAAATGATGCAGGTACTCACAAACCTCGAAAAAAATGCCGTGGAAGCCATGCCCTATGGCGGCGAGCTTACACTATCGCTCAGCGAAAAAGGAGATGATGTGATTATCGCCATCAGCGATCAGGGTACTGGTATTTCACCTGAGAATATGGACAAGGTTTTCACACCTTTCTTTACGACAAAAGAGGTGGGAAAAGGCACAGGCCTTGGACTGCCCTTATGCTATGGCATCGTGAAGATGCACAAAGGAAAAATTGATGTAAAATCGAATAATGATCCGGAAAAAGGACCAACGGGTACAACTTTTACCATCCGTTTACCTCGCAATCCGGCTTAAAAAAATTGATAAAAATGCAAACCATGAGCAACGAAAAAAAACTGATTCTGATTGCCGATGACGATGCCGATTACCTCTATCAGATGGAGGCAATGGTAAAAAACCTTGGTTATAGGGTTAAAACAGCCGAAAGCCAGGCCGAAGCCGAAAAGGTGCTCGAAACAACGAAACCTGATCTGGCTATTTTTGACCTGATGATGGAGCAGGAAGACAGCGGCTTTATCCTATCATACAAAGCCAAACGCAAATACCCTGATATGCCAATCATCCTGGCTTCCGCTGTTACAGCCGAAACGGGCTACAATTTCGATTTGTATAACGAAAACGATCGCGACTGGATCAAAGCCGACCTCTATCTCGAAAAAGGAATACGTCCCGATCAGCTTCACCGCGAAATCAATAAACTGTTGAAACTTTAAAGCTAAATAATCATGGCAACCTTACACGTGCTTGTTGTGGATGATGAGCCCGGTATCCGCTCAGGCGTAAGCCGCATACTGGGCAATTATACCGTTGGCTATCCCTTTATGGATGAAGACTTTGATTTTCATCTGATCGAAGCTGGCACCGGAGAAGATGCCATCGACATACTCAACAGCCAGCCGGTGGATGTGGTTCTGCTCGATAATAAACTGCCCGGCATGGATGGTATCGAAGTTTTAGAATACATCAAGCAGCAAAATTTTGATGTGGCTGTGATGATGATCACCTCCTATGCCTCACTCGACCTGGCCATCAAAGCCACACGAAACGGGGCGTACAACTTTATGCCAAAGCCCTTTACGCCTCAGGAGTTGCGTGCCTCAATCGAAAATGTAGCCAAGCATCTTTTCCTCAAACGCATGACACGAAAAATGCAAGAGGAAGGCAAACAGATTCGTTTTCAGTTTCTTTCAGTACTCTCACACGAACTCAAATCGCCTATTAATGCGGTTGAAGGCTACCTGAAAATGATGCAGGAAAAACAGTTTGGTGATAAGGTAGAAGATTACGATCGCATGATCGACCGCTCGCTCACCCGCCTCAAAGGAATGCGCAACCTCATCATGGACCTGCTCGATTTAACCAAAATTGAATCAGGCAAAAAAGAACGCAAAATGCGGGACGTAAACCTTGCCGAAGTAGCTAAAATGGCTATGGATACCATGGAACCTTATGCCATTCAGCGTTCGGTGAAGATGAAACTCGACGTGCAGGGCGATCCCCAGCTTTTGGCCGATGTCAACGAAATGGAAATTGTATTCAACAACCTGATATCCAACGCAGTGAAATACAATAAAGAAGGCGGAAAAGTAGATGTGTGTATTTGCGATCGGGGTAAAGATCTGGAGGTAAAAGTATCCGACAACGGAATCGGAATGAGCCCCGAAGAAAGTGAAAAAATATTCCAGGATTTTGTCCGCATCAAAAACTCCAAAACCAAAGAGATAACCGGCAGCGGACTAGGCTTGTCGATCACCAGAAAAATGATCGAACAATACAATGGCACCATCGAAGTGAAGAGCGAACCTGACAAGGGCACTACTTTCACTGTATCTTTGCCCCGACTTTAAAATTTTAAAACTAACTGACGTGAAATTCACTCCCGAAAACTATGAAATACCCGATGTCCCCATGCAGTCCTTCATTGATGATGAAGAGATTTGGGATTACATCAACCAAACTGAATCCACACCCGAAAAGGTGATGGCCATCGTACAAAAATCTCTTGATAAAAACCGACTCAGTCTGGCCGAAACTGCAATTTTGCTCAAGGCAACTGACAGCGAATCTATCGAGATCATCAAAAACGGCGCCCGCAAACTCAAAGAAAAAGTTTACGGAAAACGTATCGTGCTTTTTGCTCCGCTGTATGTGGGCAACTATTGCTCAAACAACTGCCGCTATTGCGGTTTCAAAGCTTCCAACAAAAGTGCTATCCGCAAAACCCTTACCAAAGATGAACTGATCGAAAACGTGAAAGCCCTGGAAGAACATGGCCAAAAACGCTTGATTCTGGTTTATGGCGAGCACAAAACCTATTCAGCTGAATTTATTGCGGATACCGTTCGCACTGTTTACAGTGTAAAAAAAGACCATGGCGAGATCCGCCGCGTCAACATCAATGCTGCTCCATTTGATATTGAAGGCTTTAAAACAATCCACGAAGCCGGAATAGGCACTTATCAGGTTTTTCAGGAAACCTATCATAATCAAACCTATGCATTGGTGCATCCTTCAGGCAGAAAAGCTGATTACGACTGGAGGCTCACCTCGCTCGATCGCGCCATGGAAGCCGGAATCGATGATGTGGGAATCGGCGCTTTGTTTGGCCTTTACGACTGGCGTTTTGAAGTGCTGGCACTTTTGCGTCATGTAAATCACCTTGAAGCCTGCTACAATGTCGGGCCACATACCATTTCGTTCCCACGCATTCAGGATGCTTCGGAATATGACCTGGACGATAAATATTATGTTACTGACGCCGAATTTACGCGACTTGTTGCCATCCTGCGATTGGCTGTTCCCTATACCGGACTTATCCTCACTGCCCGCGAATCGGAAAAGATACGCAAGGAAGTGCTGGCTTTTGGATGCTCTCAGATTGATGCCGGAACCAAACTGGAGATTGGTGCTTATTCCGAAAACCCACATATTGATCAAAACCTGCACAAAGAGCAATTCAAGATCAACGATGACCGCACACTCAATGAGGTGATTGATGAGCTGCTCGACAGCGATTACCTGCCATCCTTCTGCACTGCATGCTACCGCAAAGGCCGCACTGGCGAGCATTTCATGGAATTTAGCGTACCCGGTTTCATCAAGAAATTCTGCACACCCAATGCCATGCTCACTTTGGCTGAATATATTGTGGATTACGCTACCGAAGAAACCGCAGTGAAAGGCTGGAAAGTGATTGATCGTAATCTGGAAAGTTTGGGAGATGAACGCTATATCAAAGAAGTTAATTCCCGTATCGAACGCATCAAACAAGGTGAACGCGACCTCTATTTCTAAATTTAACTAACTAAACTATCATGGCCAAAGGAAGAGACCTCAAACCACATATCGGCATTTTTGGCCGGCGCAACAACGGCAAAAGCTCCCTCATCAACCTGTTGACCGGACAAGAAGTGGCTATCGTTTCGGAAGAAGCCGGAACAACCACCGATCCCGTGAAAAAATCTATAGAAATTTTCGGCATCGGGCCGGCAATTATTGTGGATACAGCCGGAATTGACGACAGTGGCGAGTTAGGCGAGAAAAGGGTTAAAAAGACCTACGATGCCATCAAAACCATCGACTGCGCGATATTGGTAATCGCCAAAAACGAATTCGGCTTCTACGAAAAAGAGCTGATTAAAATTTTTCGTGACTACAGCATCCCCTATTTCATCCTTCACAACAAGAGCGATTTACAACCACTTGAACAACTCACCCGCGAAAAAATCGCAACATTTAGCAAAGCTGAAGTAATTGATTTTAGTGTTGCCAGTCGCTCCCAAACTGATACCTTGGTTGAGCTTCTAAAGAAAACCATTCCGGAAACTTCTTTTCAAAAACCTTCGCTGCTGGGAGGTGTTGTTGAGCCAAATGGGGTAGTGCTGCTCGTAACGCCAATAGATTCAGAAGCTCCCGATGGACGCATGATCCTCCCGCAGGTAATGGCCATCCGCGATGTGCTGGATAATGATAACATTTGCATAGTGCTCAAAGAAACCCACCTGAAACAATATTTCGAACAACACCAACCTGAACCTCAACTTGTTATTACTGACAGTCAGGCTTTTGGTTTTGTTAACAGCATCGTACCGGCGCACGTTCCCCTTACCAGTTTCAGCATTGTATTTGCACGGCTAAGAGGTGATTTCGAACATTATATGCAAGGAACACCCACACTTTCGGAGCTGAATGATGGGGATAAAATATTAATTCTCGAATCATGTTCGCATCAGGTAAGCTGCGAAGATATTGGTCGTCAAAAATTGCCCCGCTGGATCAGCGAATTCAGTGATAAAAAGCTTGACTTTGATATTGTAGCAGGCCTCTCAGATATTCCTGAAATCTCCAACTACCGAATGGTTATTCAATGCGGCGGATGCGTTGTTACACGCAAACAGCTTATCAACAGACTTCGCCCTGCTGTGAATGCTAATATTGCAGTAAGTAATTATGGGATGACCATTGCCTGGATAAACGGCATTTTTGATCGTGTGATGGAACCTTTCAAAAACAAAATTAGTAGCTGATATGCTGGATCAATGGCTCAAACAGCAAACTTTTTCTCGCGAGGATCTGATCAAGCTGTTATCCGTAAAAGGCGACGATACCCAAAAAGTACTTGATCGCGCTCTCGAGCTAAAAGCTGCTACAGTTGGACGAAAGGTATACCTGCGTGGCTTAATCGAACTGTCAAACGTTTGTGCCAAAGATTGCTGCTATTGCGGCATCCGTAAGTCGAACAAAAATGTAAACCGCTACACCCTCACGGATGAAGAGGTATATCAAGCAGCCGACTTTGCCTGGCGCAAAGGCTTTGGCTCATTGGTGATTCAAAGCGGAGAACTAAGCAGCCCGGCATTTGTCAATCACATCGAACGCTTGCTAAAAGGTATCCATCAACGCACCAATGCCGAATTGTCGATCACGCTTTCTTGTGGCGAACAGCCATACGAAGTGTTCAAACGCTGGCACGAAGCCGGAGCACATCGTTACCTGTTACGCATCGAAACGACAAACAAAAAGCTTTATTACCAAATCCATCCCGAAAACGCGCTTCATGCTTTCGAAAAACGTATCAAAGCACTGGAAGACTTGCGGAGAGCTGGCTATCAGGTGGGCACCGGCGTGATGATAGGCCTGCCCGGACAAACCATTGCTGATCTGGCAGATGACCTGCTCTTCTTTAAATCGCTAGATATTGACATGGTTGGTATGGGTCCCTATATCGAACATGCCGAAACCCCACTTTTTGAGAAGTTTATGTTGCTTTGGCCTGCTGCCGAACGTTTCAGGATGAGCCTGTTGATGCTTGCAAGTTTGCGCCTGCTGATGCCTGATATCAATATGGCTTCTTCCACAGCGCTGGAAACCCTCGACCCGCTTGGCCGGCAAAGCGGTTTGCTGGCCGGAGCCAATGTTGTGATGCCCAACCTTACACCCGTAATCAACAGGGTAAACTACCAGCTCTACAACAACAAACCCAATCTGGACAAAGACCCCGCACTAAGCACCAGCAGCCTCAACCAGGTAATCGAAGCCATTGGTGAAAAAATCTGCTATTTTGAACCCGGGAATTCGCAGCATTTTTTGAAGAGGAAGGGGTGATAGAAGTCTTTAATTTCTTCACGGAAATTTCTTGTAGATATCCTTTCGATGAGCAAAAGCAGCAAAAATTGCAGTTTTATCTATTATCACCAGGCCTATCCGATAATCTCCTATCCTAATTCTATACGCTGTTTTGTGATTTTTAAGTTTCTTCAGACTGTTAATATCAGAAAGTTTTTCAGCAGCAGCAACATCATCAATCACATCGAGCATTACCTTAGCAAGTTTAGGATCTTTATGCTTTGAAAAGTCTTTACGAAAACTTGCTTTGAAGATGCATTTCATTTTTCGGCCAATCTTCTCATCTCAGCGATAAAAACTTCTGATTCTGCATCAGACATCGTATCGCTTTTCATACCTTCATCGATCATCGCTGCAAAATCTTCATCCTCATCTTCCAGTAAAAACTCAATCCCTTTGTATTTTGCTGCCAGATTTCGTGCAAGTTCAATCAGATTTCGACCTGCCTTTGAGCGGGTATTTATGCGTATGGTTACGGTGGACATTTGTATGCTTTTTATATGATTTACAAAAATAAAGAAAATCTAAACTCTCATTTATTATCTTAGGTAAATAGTTTTCATATCTATAATGTTTTAATAACTTCGAAGGTCTATAAATCAAAATTAGAATTGATCTGCAATTCACCATATTTTTCAAGTTGTTCCTTGCTATGGTATGCTTTAAAATACGCTTTATCATGAAACCACTTGAGTACTTCATCTCGTTTTAAATTTGTTTTTTCCGGCGATAAAATGGTCAGGTAAGAACTCCAGGGATACTCCAGAAAATGGTTACAAAAACCATGATGAATTGGGTTGTGGTGGATATAATAAATCAGATAAAGCAAATGATCTTTTGAAGTGATCTGAATCCGTCTGAATGGATGTTCAAATAAACTACCGGTGCGGTGATATCGCTTGTTAATTGCTTTGGAGTAGGCGTTGAATAGATTGGCAAATTGCTGATTTGCAAAATTTCTGTTTGTTCCCTTTAAACCTTCAAGGTTTTGGAAACCTTGAAGGTTTAACTGCTCAGCAGTTTTAAATCTAACCAAAAAATGAAAGTGATTATTCATCAACACCCAGGCAAAAGTGTCTGCTACCAGCGAAATATATTTGCCATACAAATGCAGAAAATGTTCATAGTTTTCATTTTCCTGAAAAAGGTTGCAACCATTGATTCCACGGTTATAGATATGGTAGAACTTTCCGTATTCCAATGGTACTACTCTGGAAGTCATTTTCTGTTGTTTTAGGTTGGAAATAAGAAAATATTGGATAAAATTAAAAGGTTTTCACAAAATATAATACTACCGTCCAATAAAATATTCGGACCTTCAAGGTTTTAAAAATCGTGAAGGTCTGAAATATATCCAATCAATTCTCTTTCAAACTTTAACGTTTCTTCCTTTTATCCTTTTTAAATGAAGGTCTGCCGGAAGGTGAACCGGAATACTTTCCTGAAGCACCCGACGACATATCCCGCTCGCTGCTGCGTTCAACACGCACCTTGTCGGGATTAAGTTTCTTATTGGCAAAAGCGCTCATGACAAGCTCAACAGATTGGTCATCGATATCCACAAAAGAGAAATTATCCATCAGTTTAATATGACCTATACGAACATCACGTGAACGCGTCACCTGATTGATCAATCCGATGAGGTTATTGGGTTTGATGTTATCTTTTTTGCCGAGACTGAAAAACAACTTTGTAAAGCCAGATTCTTGTCCGCCACTGCGTTCGCGGAAAGATTTTTTCTTTCCTCTGCCAGGTCTTTCATCTTCATAGCGGCTGCGGCTTTCGTCCACATTCAAATCTTGCGCATCACGATAGTAATCCAGGAAGCGATTAAATGCCAGTGAAACAAAGCGTTTGATCAGCTCCTCACGCGACATCCATTCCAGTTTGCGAAAAACCACAGGCAGATAGGCATCTATTTCTTTGTGATTTACTTCAACATTTTCGAGCCTGTCGATGTAGTTGAACAGCTGCTTTTCGCATACTTGCATTCCGGTAGGTATCTTTGCCTGAGCAATAGGCTGCGAAAGCTGTTTTTCGATCTGACGGATGCGGCCTTTTTCGCGCATATGTATCAAGCTGATACATACGCCGGTTTTGTCGGCACGGCCTGTACGACCACTGCGGTGCACATAACTTTCGGGATCATCGGGCAGGCTATAGTTAATCACATGGGTGAGGTTGTTCACGTCGAGCCCTCGTGCAGCAACATCAGTGGCCACAAGTATTTGCAGGTTTCCTTCGCGGAAGTGATTCATTACATGATCACGCTGAACCTGAGAAAGATCGCCATGCAAAGCACCGGCATTGTAGCCGTCGTTGATCAATTGATCAGCAATTTCCTGGGTTTCGGCACGTGTGCGGCAAAACACAATTCCATAAACCGCGGGATGAAAATCGACGATACGTTTGAGGGCTTTGTAGCGGTCTTTGGCATGCACCAGGTAATAGCTGTGACGCACATTAGCCGTTCCGGAGTTACGTTTGCCCATTGATTTCACAACGGGACTTTTCATATAACGTGCCAGGATGCTTTCGACAACAGCCGGCATGGTAGCCGAAAAAAGTAAAATATGGCGTTCGTCGGGCACCGACGACAAAATCACATCCACCTCTTCCTGAAAGCCCATATCGAGCATCTCATCGGCTTCGTCGAGTACTACCCAACTGATTTTCGTCATATCAATCTTACGTCGCCGCATCATGTCTTGCAAACGGCCGGGAGTGGCCACCACAATCTGTGGTTTTCTTTGTAAGGATTTTATCTGGCCATCGATACTGGCACCACCATAGATAGCGGTGATTCTTATGGAAGGAAGAAATTGCGCAAAGCCATCCAGGTCGCGGGTGATCTGCACACAGAGCTCGCGGGTTGGACATAAAATTAGCGCTTGTGTTTCTGCCCTATTGCTATCAATATGATGCAGCAATGGCAGCCCAAAAGCCGCTGTTTTCCCAGTTCCGGTCTGAGCAAGCCCTACCAAATCAGTGGGGGTTTGAATCAATTCGGGGATTACGGCAGCCTGAATCGGCATGGGTTCATTAAAGCCGAGTGTTTCGACGGCTTTTAAAAGTTCGGGCTTCAACCCGAGATCGTTAAATGTAGGCATAAAATGTATTGGAAATGAGCGGCAAAGGTATGAATTAAATTTCTGAAAATAAATAATTTATCCTTTTGACAGCCATGCTTCTTAAGAAAATCCTAATTAAACGCTAAGGAGAATTAAAGTGAAAGTGACCTACCTTTGCCAAATGAAGCCACTTCTAAAGAAATCATTTCAGCGAATAAGCTAATTTAGCCTTTCATCTGAATTTTACAATGCAATAACTTTATGAACTTGTTTAGGTTAATCTGTCTGTTTGCTATACAAAAGTATATATAATAAAAAGATGAAAATATTAATCATTGAAGATGCTACAGGAATTGCTAATTTCTTAAAAAGAGGCTTAGAAGAAGAAGCCTTCAATATAGAAATAGCAACTGATGGTCAATTAGGGCTAGATATGGCGTTATCAGAAAATTATGATTTGATTTTACTTGACTGGCTACTTCCAGGCTTAAACGGTATTGAAGTTTGCCGCCAGTATCGCATTTATAACACTGATACTCCTATCATTTTTCTTACAGCAAAAGACACCCTGCAAGACACCCTTGACGGACTGCATTCAGGAGCAAATGATTACATCAAAAAACCTTTCCATTTTGAAGAATTGCTTGAACGAATCAGGGTACAGCTAAGACCCAAAACAGGAGAACACGCTATATACAGGTTTAAAGATATTGCCTTGAATATGTCAACCCATCAGGTTTACAAAGGAGACGAAGAAATTGTGCTCACACAGAAGGAATTTACGCTTCTGGCCTATTTACTAAAAAACAAAAATCAAGTTTGTAGAAGAACCCTAATTTTAGAAAAGGTTTGGGACATCCATTTTGACTACAATACCTCTGTGATTGATGTCTTTATTAATTCGTTAAGAAAAAAATTAGATGCCGATCAACATGAAAATTATATTCAAACGATAAGAGGTGTTGGCTATATCATTCGGGAGTCATGACGGCTATATCTTATAGAAACAGAATTGCACTCCTTTATATTGGTGCAACAGCAAGCCTCATACTTTTGGTTTTTGCTTTTATCTACCTGATCATAGCGGCTTCAATTTATCACAACATCGACAGGCAATTGCATTCAGCGTGCGTTAAGCATACCCAGGAAGTCGTCATCGAAAATGGAAACATTCGTTTCATCAATAAATCGGAGTGGGAAGAGCGCGAGCACCTTGAAGCAGATGTAACTCCGATTTTTATTGAAGTGAGGGACAAAAACGGACAACTTAGCGACAAATCGCCCAACCTCAAAAGCGAAAGTCTTTATTTTGATTATCAAACAAGGGGGCAGAAAGCTTACAACACCTTTCTCAATAATCAACAAATCCGCGTTAAAATCCTCCCAATCGTTCGTAACAACGCTATTGAAGGCTACGTCATGGCTGCACTTCCCATTGCCGGGCAACTGCAAACTATCAGCCTGCTGCGCACTATTTTGCTATTGAGTTTTCCGTTTCTTTTAATTGTGCTTTATTTTATTGCCCGTTACTTAGCCGGCAAAAGTATTCAGCCAGTAAATATCATTACCCGAATGGCCAGCAAAATTGAAAGAGATAGTTTGAACCAACGCATTCCGATTCCAGCCTATAAAGACGAGTTGTTTGAGCTAGT
>CAZQFH010000052.1:0-24181 GCA_964592595.1 uncultured Lentimicrobiaceae bacterium
CTTACGCGATTGCTTAAAACGATTTATGGCAATACCGAACGCTCTAATTACTTAGGATTTAAGGATGGAACGATTTTAATGTTTTTTAATGACCTACCTCAATTTTCGATAGACCTTGATTTCGATTTATTGGAAAACGCTCGCTCAGAAAAATTGTTGAAACGCGCATGAATTTGAGCCTGGAGGATCAGTTTGAAGTAGCAATTCATTTGCTGGAAAGCAAAAAACACACACCTCTTATAGATGGTTTGGGTGAGTTGATGGATCCGGAATTGAAGAAGTTTGTCAAAACGAAACTAAGATCAGAGATTTTGAGTTTGTTGCAGTTTTATCACCAATTTCCAATAACAGATTCAAGCGTGAAATAACTATTCCACCTCAGCATACAAATCAGCAAACTCAAATTTTCCGCCATCGAACAAGCCTTTATCGCTCAGTTTGAGCTGTGGGATGACCAGCAGTGCCATAAACGAAAGCGTCATAAAAGGTGCATGCAAACTGCAACCCTGAGCTTTGGCTGCAGCATCGGTTTTTTCATAGGCTCTGGCAACATCATAAGCATTTTGATTACTCATCAGTCCGGCAACTGGCAGCGGCAACAAGCATACATTGTTTTCGTCGCAGGCTACTACACCTCCTTTGCTTTCGATCAATAGATTTACTGCTTTTGCCATAGCAGCATCATCAGCACCTACAACAATAATATTGTGGCTGTCGTGTGCTACTGTTGAAGCAATGGCACCGCTTTTAAGTCCGATATTTTTAATAAAACCAATGGCAGGTTTGGCTTTTTGGTAACGATTAATTACAGCAATTTTTAAGATGTCGTCAGCAATATTACTCGTTAAATTTTTTCCTGTTGCAACAGCCTGACCAATAATAGTATTAGTGATCAACTGACCTTCAAGGGCTTCAATCACTTTTATGGCTTTTCCTGTATGTGCTACAAAAAAGTCTTCTGCTGCAACAGGATCGGCAACAAAATTATTGGGTGCGCCAGCTTGTTCGGTTTCAATCAAACTTTGGCCATTTTCGGCAACCAGTTTACCATTTACAAATGTTTGTAACACATTGAAATCATTCAGGTTATCAACTACAATCATATCAGCCGCATCACCTGTTTGTAAAGTTCCCACCTCCAGTTTGTAATGTTCAATGGGGTTTAAGATAGCACTTCTGAGCACATCCATCACCGGATAACCTTTGTCAACAGCACGTTTAACAAGCTGATTGATATGCCCTTTAACCAGATCGTCGGGATGCTTGTCGTCGCTACAAAACAGCACTTTGTCGGCATGTTCGTTCATCAGATCAATCAGTGCTTCAAAGTTCTTGGCGGCACTGCCCTCACGAATCTGGATTTTCATGCCATATTTAATTTTATCCAGTGCTTCTTCCATCGTAAAGCATTCATGATCAGTAGTAATTCCTGCCTCAATATATTTCCGGGCCTCTTCACCCTTTAGCCCGGGTGCATGTCCGTCGATGGGTTTGCTGTACTTTTTAGCTACGGCTAATTTTTGCATCACCATTTCATCCTGAAACAACACGCCGGGGTAATTCATCATCTCAGCCATATATTTGATTTCGGGCCGTGAGAGCAGTTTTTCCATGTCATCTACACCCAGATTGGCTCCCGAAGATTCAAATCCGGTTGCGGGCACACAGCTCGAAGCACCAAAGTAAAATTTAAAAGGAACCGTTTTGCCATTTTCAATCATAAAATCAATGCCTTCGATTCCTAAGACATTAGCTATTTCGTGCGGATCGCTAACGGTAGCAACTGTTCCGTGTACTACTGCCAAACGGGCAAACTCAGCTGGCACAAGCATCGAACTTTCGATGTGTACATGTGCATCGATAAAACCTGGAAGGATAAATTTTTCAGGTGCTGAATCAGTTTTTGTGATGGATTGAATTTTTCCGTTTTCTACTTTAATGATTCCCGGAAAAATCTCTTTGTTAAGCAGATCAACGATTTGACCACTTAAGGTGAAAATGTTTGAAATCATGATGTATTTTTTTACAAAAATAATGGAATTGCCTGTGCAGCGTAAAATCAGAAGCGATAACTCAGTCCGGCATTCAAAATCCCTTTTGCACCAACTCCTAATTCGAGAGAAGCGCCCAGAGCTTTTCCAATCCTGAGGCCGATAGCGTTTAAATGGAAATTAAACATGAGTTCGGTAGCATTTTTACCCGATAACTTGGGGTCGCCTGATTCGAGTTGTTGTTCCCAAATGGTTACACCCAGTCCAACACCGGAATATAGTTGAACCCATTCTGCCTGCAAATATTCGTAGCTGATCTGAGGTAAAAACGTAAAGTAATTATCAGTTAAATCACCCACTTTATTGCCAGCCAAAAATACTTCTTTGTTGATGGCTTGATAACTGAAAAGTCCCCCAATTTTGAAACGGTCCGATCGAAAATGCCAGTATTCCACTCCAATAGCTCCAATACTTGTTGAATTATTGGTTGTGTAACCTCCAATTGTGATAGTGCTGATAATCAGGTCTCCGAATAAGTTACCAACATCAGCAGTGGTGAGTAAACCAACATTTGCACGGATTTCGTTGTTTTGTGCCTTTGTCGGAATAGCGATCAACAGCGCTAAAATTACAATAAGAATAGAATGTTTAATCATGATGCTGTGTTTTTATACAAAGCTAATAAATATGTTTATGGTACAACATAAATATTTGAGGGAGAACGATAACCACTCTGATTTTTATACCAATCAGGAAATAGTGTGCCTCCGGATTCGGCCCATTGGGCAAACATCAGATGACCCTGAACGATTTGCGCCTGTTCAATAGTATAATCAAATGATTCGATGATGTTGATGGCCCACGGAAGCTGGGTTTCTGTTTTGTAATAACGTCCTAAAGTTGGATCGGAAGCATCGTCCAATTGTCCAAAATATTGTTCATCAGCCAGTGAGCTTGGCATATAATCAGGAAGGTGAATTTCTTTTCCGCGTTCCATATCTACGATTAAAAAGGGATTGAAATTCTCGGGTTGAAAATCAGCAAGCTCATATTGATTGGGCTTTATCAGCATTACAATTTTAATTGTATCGGGATCAATGAAGGGTAATCCCGGAACTACGTTGGCGCCAAAACCTGCTGTAGATTGCAGCACATTTTTTATGTTGTCGAAAACAATAATTGTAGGAATTAACTGACCAGATTCCGTTCCATTATCATTGAGGATGATGTAGTTTTCATCAATTTGGTAGCCCGAAACCTCATAGTCAGGCATGGCGATTGTGCCAGGAAGCTGAAAACCAAAGCCATTGCGCAGGCCAGCACCATTAGCTCTTACAGCAAAAACAGCTTCTATTTCGGTGAGTTTGTTTGCTTGATTAGTAAACATATTAAATTGGTAATCAACAACAAGGTCATTAAAATCATAATCTCCTTTTCCCGGCCAAAGGTCTTCAAAGGCCAGGCTGCCAAAACCGCCTGCTGGAAAGTGATTTACAAAGGCTCTTGCCGGATCATTTGGAAAATCATCTTCCTCATCGGGAATACCATCTCCATCGGTATCGTTTAGATTTCCAGCAGCGGCCATTTCGGTTTGTATTTCGATAGCGGATAAGGCAGTATTATAATACTTCACTTCATCAATCAAACCATTAAAGTGTTTTTGAGCACCATTATCCGAACCAATTGAAAAGCTGCGTGTGTTCACATTCAGGGGCTTATTGATGATATTGGCATTTTTAAACTGGCCGTTCACAAAAAGTTTTAAGGCACTGCCATCATAAGTCATGGCCAGGTGATACCATTCGCCAAAAATTGGCAATCCTTCGTCCCATTTCACCTGATGGGTTACCTGGTCGGCTGATCGTACATGAGCATTCCAACCATCCCATTTCCCCTGTCCGATGCCATGACCATCCCAATCGCCTTTTTGAACGATTTTTGTGGTTTTGTTTTCTCTGGTATTCACCCAGGCCATCATCGTAAAGGCTTCTCCGGGATTAAGATCAGGATGGTGTGGAGCAATGGCTGTTGAGGTGCTTCCATTAAAATCCATACAATTTCCAATCATGCCGGAAACTGTTGATAGATCAGTAGGAGTGGCATTAAAACCTCCGGTGATATCAACAATTTGATTTCCGTTTATCTCATCAAGCGGCCAATGATTGGTTAAGGCGCTGTTTCCATCCGAAGGATTGTAATTATTGGCATACAAATAGGAAACATCTGTTTGGGTGAGTGCCCTGTTAAAGATCATGGCTTCATCCAGTTGACCGCTTAAAAAGTTAACCGAGCTTTGGCTGCCCAGTAAAAGATCAGCCGAGCTGCTATTCAGATTCCCGGAAGCGGCCTTGCTTTTCAAAAGTTCACCATCCAAATAAATGTACATAAGAGATCCGTCATAAACACCAACCAAATGATGCCAGTCCTGATCAATTACCCGATCGCTCCAATCAATGACCAAAGAGGTAAATGCAGGGCTGTAAATATTGAGTGATATTTTACCCGTACCTGACATCCGAAAGATGACTTTGGAATTGATGAAAAAGAAGGTCCCTGGAGCATCCAGGTCATCTCTGGCGAACCAAATGGACATACTTACCGCGTCTCCGGTTAAATTTAATCCAGGACTGCTGTTAATGCTCACATTTGACCCATCTCCGGCAAAGTGTAAAGCACCACCATTGATTCCTGTGGTGCGTGTGGATCCATTAAGCGTACCATTAAAATTGCCTGCTTCGTCAATGGCTTGATTTCCATCAGCTTCGTCAAAACGCCACCAGGCTATCAGGCCTTCCGGAAATTCTTGGGTATTTTGAACGGCTTTTTGCTGAGGTTGTGATAGGTTTAGGCTTATTGTTGAACCTTGTAAATTAACGAGTTGGCCATTAATAAACACAGCTGTTTCGTAACTTGGAATGCGAAGTGCAATGCTGTAGAAATCCTCTGTGTGGTTATAAAAACCACGGTGATAAACAGTTTGGTTTCCTGCCGAACGAATGTCGATTATTGAAGCTTGATCTGAGTAGATTTCAAAATTGGTGTACAAACTTGTTTCCCAATTAAATCCTGCCGGAATGTTTAAGCTTTCGATAGCTGTTTTAGGCTCATCATTTTGAAATTCTTTTTTACACGAAAAGAGAATTAACGAAACTAAAAGACCAGCGACCAGTAAATAGTAATTTTTCCAGTCCATTGTTTTAATTATTTGGTTTTCAGCATTAAAGGTAATAAAAATAAAAAGAACTAAGCAATAGATCCTCTTATATATTTTTTTGTAATCTTAAAATTTCAGCAACAATCTTAATGCCTAACGCGATAAGATACTTATAATCAATGCTATATAGGAATTTTTTTTGTAGGATATTATCCCAAATTTGGATAAAAATATCCTAAGCAGGAAATTGCAAAAAGAATAAATCCTTAAGAGGCGTTTGTGATTTTATTCAGGAGGTTCGTGGTTGAAAACCCTGCTACAAGTGCTATTGTTTCCACTTTTCCGCCTTTGGCCATAACAATATCATAGCCTACTACATCTTCTGCCTGGTAGTCTTTTCCTTTTACAAGAATATCGGGTTGCACTTTTTTGATGAGATCGTAGGGTGTAGGCTCATCAAAAAAAATAATGGCGGTAGTAAAATGAAGTGCAGCAAGCAGCAGGGCTCTGGAGTGTTCATCAACAATTGGTCGTTTTGGCCCTTTGATGCGACTTACGGAGGAGTCGGTATTAAGGCCGACTATCAACACATCGCCAAGATCAGCTGCTTTTGAAAGGTATTCAACATGCCCCCTGTGCAAAATATCAAAACAGCCGTTTGTGAAAACTATTTTCTTTTGCTGAAAGTGCCAGAGCGCCAAAAGGCTTTCGAGCGTATTGATATCAAGGATTTTCTTTTGAAGGATTTCCAGCTGTGTCATTACTTGGCTTTTTGTGGTCGATAAAGAACATCCAAAGATAAGCTAATCCGCCTAAAGTAACATTGAGTAAGGTTTGTCCGGCATGGGTTATGGCTACAAAAGATCCTGCTCCGATGGGATTTATCATAAAAAGCTCAACCAATACGGCTTTTCCAATGAAATGATAAGCTCCGATACCTCCCGGAACAGGTGCCACAATTCCCAGGCTTCCAATGGCAAGCAGTGTTATACCGGCTCTGAGACCGAGATGAGCAGTTTCGTGGAGCATGTATAGAGGCACCCAGGTCATCAGGATGTAAAAAATCCAAATCATCACAGTATAAAACATAAACAGCCACTTCTGGCGCATACGTTTGATGGTTTTTATGCCATCAAGCAGGCCTTTGATTAATTCTTTGACCTTAGGATACCCGGGAAGTTCTTCGAGGTGGTTATGATAACGTTTGCGAAGCCACCACAAAAGTACAGTCAAAGCAATAACTGATAAGCTAAATATACTTAATGTGAGGACATTACGACTTATTGATTGAATAAAAGGTGTGGTCATATCCAGCACAAAATCTCCCAGAAGTCCCCACTGAAAAACAACTACTGAGAGCAATAGAAAAGCGAGTATAATTAAATCGAAAAGGCGTTCTGAAATCACTGAACCAAAGAGAGCATTAAAAGAAATTTTTTCTTTTCGCGAAAGCACACCGCAACGCATTAGCTCGCCCATACGCGGCACAGCAGTATTAGCGAGATATCCGATCATCACTGCCGAAAAAGTAGTGCTGGTTCGGGTAGCATACCCCATGCTATTAATAAGTAGATTCCATCGTAATGCCCTAAAAATGTGAGAAATAATTGCAAAGATTACAGCCAGCCCCATCCACATATAATTGGCCGACTGGATGTCTTCCCACAAGGCTTGCAGGTTGATGTTACGAAAACTCAGCCAAAGCAAAACCAATCCAAGCGCCAGAAAGAAAAGGTATTTCAGT
Organism: uncultured Lentimicrobiaceae bacterium; assembly: GCA_964592595.1. Taxonomy (GTDB): domain Bacteria; phylum Bacteroidota; class Bacteroidia; order Bacteroidales; family F082; genus UBA5536. The sequence goes on from CAZQFH010000052.1 coordinate 6,890, forward strand.
ACATTGACCAATATCTTTTTCAAGGCTTACAAACTGAGTTTATTAAAGTCGTCGGGAAAAATGATAGCAGGCTTAAAAGTTTTTGCGGCATTAAAATCCATACTGGCGTATGAAACGATAATAACCTTGTCTCCAACAGCAGCTTTGCGGGCAGCTGCTCCGTTTAGTGAAATAATGCCGCTTCCGCGTTCACCTTTTATTACGTATGTGTCGAGCCTTTCTCCGTTGGTGATATTGTAAATGCTTACCTTTTCGTTTTCGATCAGGTTGGCAGCATCTATCAGGTCTTCATCAATTGCAATGCTTCCGATGTAATCAAGATCAGCCTGCAGGATGGTGGCGCGATGTATTTTCGATTTTAAAACTTCAATGTTCATCACATAAGGTTTTGATTCCGAAAGTGTCGGAATGGGCTGCAAAATTATTAAAATATTCTCACATTGTCTATCAACCTCACCTTACCCAATTGCAGGGCTACAAAAATTCGTGCACCACTCACATCATTCCAATGTTCAAATGGTTGTAATTCAGCATCATCGGCAATATTAACATATTCCAGATCGAATGCCTGGATTTCATTAAAAGCTTGTTGGGCATATTGCTCCATTTCGCTCGGGCTAAGCACATTACGAAGTGAGACTGTTTTTTGCAAAATGCTGTTAATTTTCGGAGCAATGGCTCTTTCATCAGGGCTGAGGCGCATGTTCCGCGAACTCATGGCCAAGCCATCAGCCTCGCGGGTAGTAGGACAGGGTACAATTGTGACGGATAACTTTTGTTGCGTGACAAGCGACTGAATAATAGCCAATTGCTGGAAGTCTTTCTCGCCAAAATAGGCCTTGTCAGGGTTTACTATTTCGAAGAGCTTTTTTACCACGATAGCAACGCCATTGAAGTGGCCCGGCCTGAAAGCCCCTTCCATAACAGTAGCTAGTTTTCCGAAATGATATACCGTTTTATCAGGCTCAGGATACATTTCTTTTACATCAGGAGCGAACAGTAAATCACAGTTTACGCTTTGCAATAATTGTTTATCCTTTTCAAGCGTACGGGGATATTTTTCCAGATCAGCAGGATTGTTGAACTGGATTGGATTAACGAATATGCTTACAACCAGCAAATCGTTTTCCTGTCTGGCCTTTTGCATCAAAGCCAGATGACCCTGATGAAGTGCACCCATTGTGGGGACAAATCCAATGCTTTTGCCGGATTGTTTAAGCTCAGCAATTCTTTGCTGAAGCGACAGGATTGTTGTGAAAGTTTGCATAAGCCTGTTTTAAAATATAAAGTTACATGTTTTAGCATTGAAAATCAAGCGGTCATCATTGCAGTATTTTGTGTAGATCAGCTTCCAGGCTTTGGATTGGTGTTTCGATTATTCGACCCCTTTCTTGACCCTCCTCATAAATTATAAAAGTAGGAACCCGTTCGATATCGTATGCGGTGATGTCGAGTCCCGAAGCTTGTTTTTTAGAATCAACAGCTATCATCAGCAGGTTTTCTTCGGGATAATCTGTTTCTTTAAGGATTTTTAGGAAGCGAGGCACTTGTATTTTGCTATCATAACACCAGCTGCCTAATACAATTACTATTTCAAATTGTTTCAGCTGTTTATTTAATGAAGCGATCAGTTTTTCTTCTGGTTGATAGGCTTGGTATTCATCTTGAAAATACTCGGCAAATTCGCCGGTTTGCAGGCCTTCTTTTGTTACAAAATCTATCAATACTTCCCTGTTTCTGACTGAATCATAAATTGTTTGATTGATTTCCTGTGCTCGTAATTCATTTGTCGTAAAGCTCATAAGTAGCAAGATGAAAGGGATAATCCATTTTAGTTTCTCAGAAACAGAAAATTTTGTTACTGGTTTTTTCATTGTCTGCGATATTTTTGGTTACGAACAACTATATTTGACAAATAAACCCTTGCCTTTCAGGGGGCAAATGTAATACGAAAGCTTTATTATGAGTTCATTTCATGCAAAGAATGTCTTAATTACCGGTGGAGCAAGCGGTATTGGTAAGCTTATGGCAGATCAAATCCTGGCCAAAGGCGCTAAAAATCTTATCATTTGGGATTTGAGTCCGGCGCCGGAAAATCATTCCTTTTTCTGGCAGCAACTTGATGTGAGTAAGCAAGAGCAGGTGGCTTCAGCAGTTGAAAAGCTTCAGCAATCAGATTTGATTCCGGATATTTTGATTTTGAATGCCGGTGTGGTTTCGGGTGGGTTTTTTGTTGATCAAACTGTTGAACAAAGTCGTAAAATGCTGGATGTAAACATTAATGGTGTTATTCTTCCGGCACATTTTTTATTGCCCTTGCTGATTGCAAAAGGCGAAGGACATATCGTTACAATTGCTTCAGCAGCCGGTATGTTATCGAATCCGCGCATGGCCGTATATGCAGCCACAAAATCGGCTGTTTACGGCTGGAGCGAATCGCTGCGGTTGGAACTCAAGTCTCAAAAGCACAACATCCATATCACAACTGTAACGCCTAGTTTTATTGATACGGGTATGTTTGCCGGAGCTAAAGTAAATCCTTTGCTACCTAATCTGAAACCAGAAAAAGCGGCCAGCAAAATCATCAGAGGAGTCGAACGAAACAAGAGATTTGTACGTATGCCGGCGCTCGTTTATGCATTGCCTTTGCTCAAAGGACTTTTGCCAGCCAGCTGGTTCGATGTGCTGATTGGCAAGGGAATGGGTGTTTATAATAGCATGAATCACTTTAAAGGACATCAGGGTTGAGGAAATTATTTCCAGAGTACCAATTCGCCCCGGCTGCGGTCTTTCATATGGGTCGGAATGCTTTGTTTGATTTCATTTGCCAACAAATCAATCAGGCGTCGTTTTACAAAATGACGCGAATAACAAATACTTACTTCTCGCAAAGGTTTTTTTTCGCTGAAATATGCAACATTTTTTAGATGTGATTCGGTCATTTCTAATACTGCAAGCTCAGGAATGATCGTAAAACCTCCCTCGCGATTGATGATACGCATCAGGGTTTCGATTGAACCGCCTTCTAATTCAAATGGCAGCTCGTGCTTGCTGGCAGGCTCCAGTTCGCATAAATTGATCACTTGCGACCTAAAGCAATGGCCATCGCTGAGCAGCCATATATCCGGAGTGGCCACATCAATCACTTTGATGCTGTGCTGTTGCAAAAGCGGATGTCCTGTTTGCGCATAAATGAGCATTTCTTCGTAAAACAAGGGTTCTTCCAGGATGGAAGAATCATTGTAGGGCGTAACAAAAATGCCTGCATCCAGCCGATCGTCTTTCAATTTACCGGCAATCTGGTCTGTTACCAGTTCTTCTACCCTCAGATTAACGTTTGGATAATTGCGCTTGAAGTTTCCGCCAAATAAGGGCAGTAGGTAAGGAGCAAGTGTTGGGATAATTCCGATGCTCAATTCACCTTGAATATCACCTAAAAATTGCTTGACCATATCATCTAAACGACCAGATTCTGATAGTACTACCCGCGATTGGTCAATGATCCGGCGGCCTATGTCTGTTGGAATTACAGGTTGTTTGTTGCGATCAAAAACTTTTACACCAAAGTGTTCTTCTAATTTCTTAACTTGCATGCTCAAAGTTGGCTGTGTTACGAAAGTTTTCTCTGCTGCTTTGGCAAAATTCCGGTAAGTATCTATGGCAACAATATAGGACAGCTGGGTTAAAGTAATCATAGAGGTAATTTATGATTTCTTAAATATTATCAATTTGACAAATGTACTAATACAAGGTAAATTTGCACGATTAATCAATTCAAATTTTTTCACCGAATTAAAACATTAAAAAATGGAAGAACAAAAAGAAGTATTTCAAATGCCGCGCATAGGCGATCAGGCTCCTGATTTTAAAGCAATGACTACTACCGGAATGATGCAGTTTTCGGAACATATCAAAGGGAGCTGGACCATTCTTTTTTCACACCCTGCCGACTTTACTCCGGTTTGTACAACAGAAATGTCTGGCTTTGCCGTGTTGGAAGATGAGTTCAAAAAAATGAACACCAAACTGGTTGGTTTAAGTATTGATAGTATTCACTCACACGTAGCATGGGTAAACAACGTAAAAGAGAAAACGGGTGTTTTCATGAGGTTTCCCATTATTGCTGACATCGACATGAAGGTAGCGAAATTATATGGAATGTTGCAACCAGGTGAAAGTGAAACTTCTGCTGTTCGTGCCGTATTTTTCATCGATCCTAATGGCAAAATCCGTTTGATCATGTACTATCCGCTCAATGTTGGGCGTAATATGGACGAAATCATCCGTGCTTTGCAGGCTTTGCAAACAGCTGATGAGCACAAAGTAGCCCTTCCACTCAACTGGAAACCAGGAGAAAAAGCAATTGTCCCTCCGCCAAAAACTATTGACGAGCTGGAGGAACGCCTCAAATCAAACTATGAAATGGTGGACTTTTACCTTGCAAAAAGAAGCCTCTAAAAAAATCAACTTTTGTAAAATTCAGCCGGCTCCAAAGCCGGCTGTTTTGTTGAACATTTTCGTGTTTTTACTGTTTAGATTAAAGGATATCTTAGTAAAATATGAAAAAATTATCACTATGACTAAATTAAATGCAATTGGATTAGATGTAGAAAAATCGAAAGACCTGGCAGATATGCTAAATGATTTGCTGGCCAATTTCTCGATTTATTATATGAATGTTAGAGGTTTTCACTGGAATATAAAAGGTGAGAAATTCTTTGAGCTTCACCTTAAGTTTGAAGAAATCTACACCGATCTTCAGGAAAAAATTGATGAAATCGCAGAGCGCACGCTCACACTGGGGCAAACTCCCGTGCATGCTTACAGCGATTATAATGAGCAATCACAAATAAAAGAAGTAAAAAACGTGAGCGATGGTCGCGAAAGTGTTGAAAGCCTGTTGAATGGTTTTCAGATTTTGATCACCAAAGAGCGTAAAATTCTTGATTTGGCTGGTGAACTTAATGATGAAGGAACAAACGCCTTGATGAGCGATTATATCCGCGAACAGGAAAAAACCGTTTGGATGCTTTCATCATACCTCAAAAAATAATGCCTTTATAAGAGAATGTCTCATAAGGTCGGTTAACAAAACCGGCCTTTTTTCGTTTAAGAGTAAATGCCAACGCTATGACACAAAATCCTAATTCCCTGATAAACGAAACCAGTCCTTACCTTTTGCAACATGCCTACAATCCGGTAAACTGGTTACCGTGGAATGATGAAAGCCTCGAAAAAGCCAAAAATGAAAACAAAATGATTTTGGTCAGCATTGGCTACTCCGCCTGCCATTGGTGTCATGTGATGGAACATGAATCTTTTGAAGATGAAGCTGTTGCCAAACTTATGAATCAATATTTCGTTTGTATCAAGGTCGATAGGGAGGAGCATCCTGATGTAGATCATTTTTATATGGAAGCGGTGCAATTGCTCAGCGGCAGAGGGGGTTGGCCACTCAATTGCTTTGCCTTACCAGATGGTCGTCCTGTTTGGGGTGGAACATATTTTAGAAAATACCAATGGATCAGCGTTTTACAACAGTTGCAGGAGTTGTTTGAAACCCAAAAGAACGACCTGGAGGAACAAGCGCGAAAACTTGCCGAAGGCATTCAACAAAGCCAGTTTTCATCCGGCGTAGTGGTTAAGGAAACTAATACTGAAGCAACATTTATAAAGGCTGCAAAGGCGTTGAAAAATCATCTGGATAATGAACAGGGCGGAACTCGTGGTACACCAAAATTCCCGATGCCGGATTTGTTGATGCTCGAGTTTGAGCTTTCGGCTCAGCTGAAGGATAGAACACTTGAAAATCATGCACTGCTTACGCTCGAAAAAATGGCACGTGGTGGCATTTATGATCAGATTGGCGGTGGTTTTGCCCGTTACTCGGTAGATGCTCGCTGGCATGTGCCGCATTTTGAGAAGATGCTTTACGACAATGCACAATTGATTGGACTTTATACAGAAGCCTGGAGAAAGACGAGAAAGCCTTTGTTTAAAGAAATTGTGGAACAAACCGTTGCTTTTTGTCAGCATGAATTGCTTGGCCCTGAAGGAGGTTTTTTATCAGCACTGGATGCTGACAGCGAAAAAGTTGAAGGCAAGTTTTATGTCTGGACAAAGGATGAATTTAAAATTGTTTTAGCAGAGGATGCAGCGCTTTTCACTAACTATTTTCAGATTGATCAGCAAGCTTTGTGGGAAGATGGTAACAATGTGCTTGTTCGTCCGGAGGAAGATGCAGTTTTTGCTGCTCAAAACGAACTTGATTTGGACGTTTGGATGCAAAAACTGGCTGAAGGCAGGAAAAAGCTTTTTGATTATCGCGAACAGCGCATTCGTCCGGCAACAGATGATAAACGTCTGCTTTCGTGGAATGCGCTGATGATTAAGTCGTTGGCCAGAGCTTCAGTAATTTTCGAGCGCAATGACTGGCGCCAAACTGCCATCAAAACCTATGATTTTATTCATCAAAACATGCTTGCCAATGAGGGTGCTTACTATCGCAGCTGGAAAGATGGCAAGAAAAATGTCAATGCTTTTCTGGATGATTATGCTTTTTTGGCGCAGGCTATGCTGCAACTATATTATTCAACAGCGGAGGTGAAATATGCCAAAGCTGCTGAGTCGGTTCTGGAGTATGTGTTGAAATCATTTTATGTTGAATCTCAGCAAAGCTTTGCCTACACGGCAAAAAATCAAAGAAAACTCGCCGTGACTACTTTTGAGAATTACGACAATGTAATTCCTTCTTCCAATGCTGCTATGGCACATGTGCTGATAAGTTTAGGTTTGTTGTTTGAGAATCCTGCTTATCTTAAAATAGCAGAACAGATGATCAATAATCAGCTCGAACGCATGCAGCAATTTCCTACAGCTCACAGCAATTGGCTGCAAGCTTTGAAGCGTCTTGAGCAACAAAGCATCATTGTAGTAAAGGGTTCAAAATGTTTGCCTTCCTCGCTTAGTTTGCAGCAGAAAATCTCATCATCAATTCCGGTTCTTGCTTCATCAGAAAAAGGCATTCCGGCGGTTGATGACAAACCAACCAATGATCATGCAAATTTTTATCTCTGCGACAGGCAGGGATGCCGGCCGGCAACAGCTTCTTTTGATGAGTTAATAAGTGAGTTAAATAACTGAATTGAGTTAAAGGATATTCAAGCGATTAGCATCTTGTTTTAAGAAAACGAAAAACATAATCGAAAAAGCCCAAAGGCTAGATCCTCCATAACTTATAAACGGTAATGGAATACCAATTACAGGAACCAAACCGATCGTCATGCCAATGTTAATGGCAAAATGAAAAAATAGTATTGAGGCAATGCCATAGCCATAGATACGACTGAATGCTGATCGTTGTCGCTCGGCTAAGACAATCAGTCGCGAAAACAACAACAAATAAAGTAGAATCACCGCTGTAGTACCCATAAAACCCCATTCTTCGCCCACGGTACAAAAGATAAAATCAGTGCTTTGTTCGGGTACAAAATTATATTTGGTTTGAGTGCCTTGCAGAAATCCTTTTCCTGTAAGCCCACCCGATCCGATAGCAATTTTTGATTGATTTACGTTGTATCCAGCCCCCATTAAATCTTTTTCCAGACCCAGTAATACATTGATGCGTATGCGTTGATGTGGCTCCAGAATGTTTTGGAAGGCATAGTCAACACTTAAAACAAAAGCGACTCCAACCGCAAGCACAGCTATCATTTTTGTGATATTTGACCGGTTTCTTTTTACCATAAGCAATCTGATTCCGAACAGGACTGCCAAACCGCCAATTACATACCATTGACTATAGTAGAGTGTCATTACAAAAAGGAAAGCAGCTATTCCGCCAATTATCATCAAGGCTCCCGACATACCCTCACGGTACAAAACCAATATAAAAACTACAAATACAAGTGCTGAACCTGTATCATATTGTGCCAAAATTAACACAGCAGGTAATCCGATTATCGTAAAAGCTGTGAGACGCGTTTTCCAGAGGCTCAGGTCACGATTGAGTTTTCCGAGATAACTGGCCAATGCAAGGGCTGTTGCAAACTTAGCAAATTCAGCCGGTTGAATTGCGAAACCTCCAATCTGAAACCAGGACTTTGATCCGGCGATGGTTGATCCAAAAAGTAAAACACCAATCAGCATCAACATCATTATGAGGTAGATAGGATATGCAAAAGCATTAAAAAACTTGGCATCAATAAGCAAAATTACAGCACCCAGAAGCAGCGAAAGCATGATCCAAAGCAATTGTTTGCCGTAGCGTTGCGACATATCAAAAATACTGCTATGGTTTTCATCATACACAGCCGAATAAATCATTACCCAACCCAAAAGCATCAGGAGGAGGTAAACAAAAAGACTAAGCCAGTCGATCGAGCTTACACGGCTTTCTCTGATCATGGTGTTTTTTTATTATGACTTGTTTCCATTATTCTTTTTTCCAATGCCGGACGACTTGATTTTCCTTTGAGGTAGTGTTCAATCATCAGGGTGGCAATTGGTGCAGCCCAGGTGGATCCATAGCCAGCATTTTCCACCACAACGGCTAAAGCAATTTGTGGATTGTCGTAAGGCGCAAATGCAATAAACATCGAATGATCATCTCCATGTGGATTTTGTACCGTTCCGGTTTTTCCTCCTGCCTGTATGCTGTCAATTTTATAGTAACGAGCTGTTCCGTGATCGCCTTCAAACACATCCAGCATTGATTTTTTTACAATCTCAAAATGCTCGGTAGCAACGCCCGTTTCAATTTTTTGAATATATGTTTCAGGCAGATTTTTGTCGCCAACAACCGATTTAAGTAAATGTGGTTTATAATAAAAACCCTTATTACTGATGATAACAGCCAGGTTAGCCAGTTGGAGGGGTGTAACCAAAATTTCCCCTTGTCCAATACTAAGTGAGCGCACTGTGAGTGCATTCCAGCTACCGCGATAAAGTTTATCAAAATATGCTCTTGAAGGAATATTTCCCGAAAGTTCAAAGGGAATATCTGTATTAAATGGTGCACCTAATCCAAACTTATGCATGGTGTCGAACCAATAGTCATAAGCTTCTTTATGATTTTTGTAGCGCGAACTGTACAAGGTGCTTCTAAAGGTGTTCCAGAAATAGGGATTGCAAGAATTTTCCATGGCTTCGAGCAATGCCAGTGGACTTTTATGGTTATGCGTGCACTTGATTGGGCTGCTGAGTTTTCCCTGACAGGTGAATTGGGTGTGTTCGTTTATTGCACCAATGTTAAGGGCTACAAGTGCATTGATCATTTTGAAGGTGGAACCAGGTGGATAACTGCCACTTACAGCTCTGTTAATGAGTGGTTTGAGACTATCGTGCTGAAGCGCTTTATAGTTTTTTCCTCTTATCCTGCCTACCAACAAATTGGGATCAAATGAAGGACTTGTTATCAGCGATAGGATTTCACCACTCGAAGGCTCAATGGCAACAATACTGCCAGTTTTGTTTTGCATCAAAGCCTCGCCATAAGCTTGTAAATCAGCATCCAGACCTAGTACCAAATCTTTACCTGCTATTGGAAGTGTGTCATAACGACCTTCTTGAAAGCTGCCTTTTTCGCGGTTATACACATCCACCAAAACAATTTTAAGTCCTTTGTTGCCTCGCAATTCTTTTTCGTAAAAACGTTCAATACCCGACTTTCCAATGTAATCACCTGATTTATAGTAGGAATCTTCATCAATATTGCGTTGATTTACCTCACCTACATCGCCCAAAACATGTGCCGCAATAGGCTGTGGATAATGACGGAGTGTGCGAGCCTGAAAATAAAATCCGGAAAATTGATAGAGCTTCTCGGCTATATAGCCATAATCTTCTTTACTGATTTGTTCCAGAAAAACTGATGGCCGATAGCGTGAATATTTTCGGGCTTTGTTCAAGCGGGCATTAAAGTCTTCTTTTTCAATATTGAGCAGCTCGCAGAAATCAGCGGTATCAAAAGCTTTTACCTGTTGAGGAATCACCAATAAATCAAAAGCTGCTTCGTTATACACAAGCAATTTGCTATTTCGATCCAATATTTTTCCGCGCGCCGGATATTGGGTTATGTAGCGTAGTACATTATTTTGTGAGGAGAGTTTATAGGAGTGGTCAATAACCTGCAAAAAGAATAGCTTGATAATAAATATAAGGGCTATTGAACTAAAAATTAACAGTATAACAGTTTTGCGTCCTGAGAGGTTTCGTTTGATCATTATTGCAGCTTTCCACGGCAAAAATAAGCATTCCTGATGGAGACTGTCTTTAAGATGCGGGTATTTATTTATGGATTGTAAATCAACGAACTAAGCGGTAAAAAATTTATTATTCAAAAACCTTCTCAGCGGTAAGTTTGCCATTTTCGTCCCACATATACCAGGTACCTGATTTTTGTCCGTTGTTGTAGGTCATCTCATAACGCAGGATTCCTTTGTCGTCCCAAATAAACCACTTTCCATGCTTTTGGTCGTTCTGGTAATTGGCTTCGGCTGTTTTTATTCTTGCTGGATTGTATTTGGTCCAAGTACCATGTTTTTTGCCGTTTCTCCAGGCTCTTTGTTCACGCAGCTGTCCGTCTTCAAAATACCAAACAGATAGTCCATCTTCCACTCCCATTACAAAATTTCGCTCCGATTCCAGCTGACCTGAGGCAAAATAAGTGGAATGTTTACCGGTGAATACTTTACCCTCTTTGTAGTAAATATCCTGCTTGTTTTCTAAATTTTGTGCGAAAATACCTGCCATTGTTATCAGAAAAACAATGACTGTTGAAAGTAATTTGGTTTTTAACTTTTCCATAGCTGTCGTATTCTTGATACTTATATCCAATTAAGTCAGTCAAATTTACTACAATTTTTGACTTGTTGGATTGAAATATTTAAAGTTAATCACATATTAAAAAGCTTTTCTAAAACAAAAAAAGACAAACCGCTTTTAAACGGTTTGCCTTTAATGTTTTACGTATGAAATGCTTTTTTAATTTCCTTCAGGATTAAGCTTGATTTCAACGCTGTTAGCGTGGTTATCAAGACTAAGTTTCGTAATCAGTGCTTCTTTGTAGGAGATGTAGTTTACTTTAACAGTATATTCTCCCTGTTGCATATTTTCGATTGTGAAACGGCCTTCCAGATCAGTATATGCTTTTGCATCAGTGTTTTCTATTTCAACTACTGCACCTACCAACGCTTCTCCAGTTGATGCATCCAGAACAGATCCGGTCATCATCACTACAGCTACAGGGGTTTCTTTGGCAACACCAACACCATCTTTAGTGTTTGAAGCCAATAAAACAATACTTCCAAAGGCGAGAAAAATTAAAACAATGAGGTATTTTTTCATGATATTTATTTACTTTTTAGTGTGCAGCAAAGGTAGTATCAGGCTGTGGCTGATAATGTTAATTTAAGATTAACTTTGATTTAGCAATGAGTTAACTTAATGTTAAGCTTTTGTCAGGAATCAGTCCTCAGAAATCCAGAATGATAGTAGGTGTACTCACACTATTGCTTTTGTTGAGTGCACGGTCAATAAGTTGCACTTCAAACTTGATAGTATCGTAAATGGAAAGGGGATTGTTGACGAAGATCTCATACTCGATAACCCCTTTTATGGCTTCTGTTTGGTCTTTTGGAATGAGTGGCGGGATGCGCGCACTAAACGAGGATGTATCATAGGTTTGTGTTTCAGGGTTATATCTAACAAGTGGTACCTCAACAAATTCGCCTTGCTGCTGCTCATAATAGCGGATGATGAGGTTGTAGTAATATTCACCCGATTTTTGGTACGGAGACAAGGTATCACCCTGATCTAAACCAATATCTCCATCTCCATCGGTATAACCTATCTGCAATAAGCCCGTGTTTATTTCGCCTGTCTGAGTATTTTGCAAAAACACAAAATTTTCAAAATTAATTATCGGTTCAAGCGGATATTCTTCTTCTTTGCGGCAGCTAATGATGAGGATTAATCCCAGGATGATAAACAGAATAAAGCGTAATTTTGTCATGTATTTTTCGCTTGATAGGCGGGATAAAAATACAACAATCTTGCCGTTTATGAAGTTACGTGCTGCTTTTGTTCAGGATATTTTTAATGTGAAAACGGCTCGGGATTTTGAATCTCTTGCCTTGGAACTATTTTACTATCAATATCATAATGTGCTGGTTTATAAACGTTTTTGTGATTTTTTAGGACGCAAACCCGAAAAGATAAACTCCTGGAAAGACATTCCTTTTATGCCGGTTGATTTTTTTCGTTCGCACCGCATTAGTGATCAAAAAACCAGTCCTGAGCTTATTTTTTCGAGTTCAGGAACCACAGGTTCAGCCACCAGCTATCACGAAGTTCCCTTCCCAGCCATTTACGAAAGCAGCTTTAGTAAAGGCTTTCAGCATTTTTATGGCGATATCAAAACCTATTGCATTCTGGCGTTGTTGCCTTCTTACCTCGAACGGAAGGGATCTTCACTGGTTTTTATGGTCGACAAATTGAATAGAGACTCGGCTCATCCATTAAGTGGCTTTTATTTGAATGAATTGGAAAAGCTGCATCAGCAACTTCAGGTGTTGAAAAGCAAAAAACAAAAGACCATTTTGTTGGGAGTAACTTATGCCCTACTTGATCTTGCAGCACAATATACGCTTGATTTTCCTGAGCTCATCGTTATGGAAACAGGGGGTATGAAAGGGCGTCGAAAAGAAATGATCAGGGAGGAGGTTCATATTCAACTCAAAAATGCGTTTCGGGTGACCTCTGTTCATTCTGAATATGGCATGACCGAACTACTGTCGCAGGCCTATTCCAGTGGTGATGGGCTATACAGTTGTCCGCCCTGGATGCGGGTTTTGATCCGCGAAATGAATGATCCGCTGAGTTTGGCAGAAAAAGGCGTGAGTGGTGGTATTAATGTGATTGATCTGGCCAATGTGCACAGCTGTGCTTTTATTGCCATTCAGGACATTGGCCGCTTACACGATGAAAACAGATTTGAAGTGTTGGGTCGTTTCGATCAGGCACAAATCAGAGGCTGTAATTTGATGGTCGTTTAAAAAAGACTTTGCTGTTCTGGAAATTTCCAGGGTTTCAAGAGCGTTTCATCATTGTTGCGCACATCATTCACCCGGGTGGAAACAGGCATGAAACCCAAATCATCATCAGAAATTGATTCTACAAGTTGCTGTCGTTTTTCTTCCGAATCGGCCAGCAGCCAATCGTTTTCGTTATTCTGCGCCAGTATCACAGGCATGCGGTGATGAATGGCTGACATATGCTCTGTTGCTGCTTTGGTGATGATGCAAAAACTGTTTAACCATTCTCCTTCTACCGTTTGGTAACTTTCCCAAATACCTGCAAATACAAATACCGGATTGTTTTTTAGAAAAATATGAAAGGGTTGTTTTGGGCCTTTGGTTTGCCATTCATAAAAACCGCTTGCCGGAATAAGGCAACGACGCTGTTGAACGGCTTGTTTAAAGCTGGCTTTTGTTTCAAGGCTTTCGCTGCGGCTGTTGATTTGCGGCTTGATATCGGCACGATTTGCAGCCCATGCAGGCGTGAATCCCCAGAAAAACCACTGAAGCAGGTTGGGTTTTTCGTTGGTGATGACAGGTAAATATTGTCCCGGGGCGCAATTGTAAGAAGGTTTGTATTTTTCGTCGAACACCGCTACATTAAAGCGTTCGCTGATGGTTTTTCCCTTTACCGAAAGCTGAAATCGTCCGCACATAACTTTATCATTTAAGGTTGAAGCGATTTAGACCCATGGTAATCATTTCGGCATGATCAAAGGCTAATTCAGGAAGATCATTCACAGCAAACCATTGGGCATCGCCGGCATCATCATCAGCTTTAGGACGCATGATTTTTGCGACAAATCCGGTAAAAACCACAGCAATATTTCTTCCTCTTGGATCGCGATCCGGCTTACCAAAAGTGTGCATTTGTTCCAAATTACTGAGCTGTAATCCTGTTTCTTCCTGAAGCTCGCGCAAGGCTGCTGCTTCCAGACTTTCATCCATATCCACAAAACCACCGGGCAAGGCCCACATGTTTTGAAAAGGCGGATTATTACGCCGGATCAGCAAAACCTGAGCGGGCTCGTTCAGGCTGTTGAATAGCAGACAATCCACTGTTACCATCGGACGTGGATACTCATAGGTATATGACATAAGTGCTTTTTGTGCGAAGATACAAAATCAGTAAAGAATAGATTTTATTCGTGAGGCTCGGGATTTGAAAAGTTTATTACTCAAATGCTTTAAATGATAAAAGTCCTGCATCATTTGATACAGGACTTTATCTGAGTTCAACCAACACAAAATTACATGTAGTATGAGAAAAAGAACGACGGGGAGCGGGCACTCCCTTTCATGTCTATAAAATATCATGAAGTGTGCCATGAATTGTAAGAGACTATAAATAAATATATTAATAACTGAATTGATAAAATCAGCAGGTCAGGAAATTGTCCGCTGGCAAACAAAAATGTACGCAAGCGAACAATCGGACATCAATCAGGCTTGCCTTCGAGCACGATGACCAACTCGCCTTTTACACCTGCTTTCTCGAAATGGTTTATTAGCTCGGCGAGAGTTCCGCGCAGGGTTTCTTCATAAATCTTTGTGAGTTCGCGCGATACACTTACTTTGCGTTCCGGTCCTGCTATTTCGGCCAGCTGTTGCAGGGTTTTAATCAGGCGGTGGGGCGATTCATAAAGGATTGAAGTGTATTTGTTCCCGCAGATTTCGTTTAAACGGGTTTGCCGGCCTTTTTTGTGGGGCAAAAATCCCTCAAAAACAAAACGATCAGCAGGCAATCCTGAATTGACGAGTGCTGGCACAAAAGCTGTAGCACCGGGAAGGCATTCTACTTCAACATCATGTTGCACGCAAGCCCGCACAAGCAGAAAACCGGGATCGGAAATGCCCGGAGTTCCGGCGTCAGTAACCAAGCCCATGCGTTCTCCGGCGAGCAGTCGCTCGATTAGCCTGTCTGTTTGCTGATGCTCGTTGTGCTGGTGAAAAGCTAACATTGGTTTTGAAATTCCCAGATGCTTGAGCAAAATGCCTGTTTTGCGGGTATCCTCTGCCAAAACCACATCTATTCCTTCCTTTAAGGTTCTAATAGCACGTAAGGTAATGTCTTCCAGATTACCAATGGGCGTGGGAATGAGAAATAGTTTTGACATATGTGCTGGTTTTTATTGATTAGGGTTTTATTTAATGTTCTAGGGGATAAAATGATAAAATAGATGAAGAAATTAACCAGATAACACCCTCTTAATATTATGATTTGCAAAAGAATACAAGCAAAAATAGCCAAGCCTTATGGTTACGGTTCATGCTTCCATTTTGCAGCTAAATTTAATCCCCAGCAATTCGATCAATTGAAAATCGTTGATCCATGGTACATTCATTTTGTCACATACATTAGGAATTTTTATTTTCTTAGAATTTAGTGCGGTTACTTTTTCTTCTTTAGTCACAACGACTGCATTTTCTCTTAATGCATGAGCAATAACCCAAGGATCTGCCAACGACCTTGCTTTGGTATTATCAACTAAAAATTTATGCTTTGGGTCTGATGAATATATATCTTTTAAGCATTTTGTAGTTTGCTCATCGATTTTTCTTATTGGGATTTTACTTGTTTTCAACCATTTTGACAAATCATCATCCGTTCTAACAATTTCATCATACACCATCTCAGGAATGAAAACTATATTCTGAGTTCCTAAATAATCGAGTACATCCCAATAATTAGGGCATATTTTAGGTGAATAATATTTTTGCCAAGCTTGAATCAAGACATTTGCATCTAAACAAAATATTTTGTCAGTCATGTTCATCTATACATTTGAGATTCAAGTTTGGGAAAATTGTTAACTTTAACATTTAGTAAGTTACTTGCTAATGATGGTTCAATCATACCCCCACGAAAAGAATCTATTACTGTTTGTGTAAATAATCGACTATTTTTATTTAATTGTAACAGATAATAATTTGGCCCACCTGATTTTTTATTCTGTTTTTGCTCTAGTTTTTTATTTTCCTCTTTCTTTAAAAATTCGTTGTACTCAATGTCTAATTGATGCTTTAATTTTTTAAAGTCCGTTAAAGAAATAATATTTAGATTTAAAGCCCTTACCAAAAAAGCAAAAGAGCTAACTCCAATTGATTTTGCGTTTTTGAAAACTTCTTTGGCATTATCAAAGGCATCTTTATCAAGGTTGTTAATAAAATCAATTGGAATTAAAGCATTTGCAGCAACTTCATTGCAAAATAATTCTATAGGATTATAATCGTTGGAGTTTTTTATAGCGGGTTCAATATCATTTGAGATACCAGATTCAGAAATCCAAAGATGTGCAAGCTCGTGAACAAGTGTAAATAGCTGAGGGGCATTCCAATCCTCTGAATTTATAAACACAAAAGGTGCATACCCATCAGCGATTGCAAAACCCTGAATTTCATTTGAATCTAATTTTAGTCTTGAATGAATAAAACTAGTCCTTGAAATGAAAACTCCCTTGGATTCCGCTTTCTCAATCCATTCTAAAATTGGATTGTTCGATTTATAATATAAAGGATTAATATTTAACTCATTTAATATGTCTTGTGCAACAATTTTGGGATTATCTTTTATGGAATATTTACCAATAAATGGCACCTTATTTTCATCGTTTTCTTCATTAACCTCTCTTATCCATGCTTGTTTTTGCTGAATTTCGCGGATAATAAAAATAGAGGACGTACCTAATTCTTTTGAGCCTGTTTTTCTAAAATCTTGTAATGGTTGAAAGTCGGTTGGTACATCTGGAAGAAAAAATAAAGCAAATGGCCTTTTATATACTTTAGCAAGTTTTTGCGCCTGTTTTATTGTAGGATAAGCATTCCCAGTTTCCCATTCTCTAAATTTTTCAATGGGAACAGCAGCTTTAGAAGCAGCAATTTCCTCAGTTATTTTGGCTGATTCTCTTGCCCATTTAAAAACTTTTGCGGTTATGTAAGCTTTTTCTGCCATACCTTACAAAAATATAACATTTTATCTCAAATTGAAAATGTTGTTTTGAAATAAGCAAATTATTAGGCTTTTAATCAACGATCTCAGTTGAGTCAATCCGGTTTATCTAATTTTAAATGATACCAAATAAGCTAAGAAAGTTTATCAGGCATGAGATATGCAAGCGAGGGGAAGCTCGTTGTGATCATTAACCATGACATGTATATTTCTTTTGAGGTGTTTAGTTAATTACTTATTTTAATTTGCTGATAAGTAATGGGATTA
>CAZQFH010000053.1:0-23380 GCA_964592595.1 uncultured Lentimicrobiaceae bacterium
ATGAATGTGCTGATTAAGTCAATACGAGCCAAAGCCAACGCCAAAGCCAACAGCCTCTTCAAACAGCCAAAAGCCTCATCCAAACCGCTTCCGAAACGTTTCCTCTAACACTGCAACTCTTTTAATGGTATTGCGGCACCATTGCAAAAGGATTTCGTCTTTTTCGTTTTGGCTGAGTTGCCAGGTGATATCACTGTTATGTAGTCGTCTGCTGAGGGTATAGAGCAGCAGGGCGGCCGATACGCTGATATTGAAGCTCTCGGTAAAGCCTACCATGGGGATGCGTACAAAATCGTCGGCATGCTGCAGGGCGTAATCGGAAAGGCCGGTTTTTTCGGTGCCAAAAACCAAGGCTAAAGGTTTGTCGAGGGGCAGCGTTTCGGGTGTGTAGCCTTCCTGGTGCGGACTGGTGGCTACAATCCGGTATCCTTTGCTGCGTAGCTTTTCATAAGCTTGTATGGTGTTGTAGGGCTGCTCGTTGTTTTTATAAAGGTTGAGCCATTTGGTGCTGCCAACCACTACATCGGGGTTGATATCGTACACGTAATTGTTCTCGATGATGTGCACGTCCTGCACGCCTGTGAGGTCGCAGCTCCGCAATACGGCACTGGCATTGTGCGGCTGAAAGATGTCTTCGAGCAAGACCGTGAGATGGCGGGTGCGTTTGCTCAAAACGGCTTCAAACTTGGCATTTCGCTCTGGGGTAATGTATTCCAGCAGGAAGTTCAGTAGCTTTTGTTCCTTCATATCCCACCTCAAAGCTTGCGTTCGGGATAAAGTGATTCCCACCATGTTGGCTGGTCTTTCAAAAAACGATCGAACCATGCCATGATACTTTTTTGCCAAAGCTGACGCTTTTTATAATCCAGAATATGGTGATCCTGGCCTTCAATTTCAATGTATTCGGCTGTTTTGCCCAGCAGTTTTAAGGCTGTGTAAAGTTGAATGCTTTCTCCTGGCGGCACATTGGTGTCGCTGCCGCCATGCAGCAACAGCAGGGGTGTATTGATTTTGTCAGCAGCAAACAAAGGGCTTTGGTCGATGTAAATTTTCGGACTGTTCCACGGAAATTGGTTGGCTGTGGCTGTTGAGCTGTAAAGGTAGCCCCAATAGCCTTCGCCCCAGTAGGAGGAAATATCGCTGATGCCGGCATGGGCAATGGCTGCTGAAAAAATATCGGTGCGTGTGGTAAGCAGCATTGTCATAAATCCACCATAAGAAGCTCCGATACAGCCTATAGCATTGCTATCTGCATAGGGATGGCTGCGATAGAAATGCTTTGTTCCGCCAATGATTTCATCTGCAACGGTTTTGCCCCAGTTGTTTACATGGCGTGCCGAAAACTCCTGTCCGTAACCTGTTGCTCCCGAAGGAATGATCACATAAACCAGGTAGCCATGTGCGGCAAAATAGTTCTTCGGATAGCGCCCCCTAAAACTTCTGTCGATGGGATTAGTGCCGCCGTAATAATAAATGATAACCGGATATTTTTTTGCCGGGTCAAAATCAGGTGGGTAATAAATATGTCCGTCAAGGGTATCGCCTTGTTTGGTAATGAAATCCCAGTCTTTTACTTCACCGAACTTAACTGCTTCAAAACGCTCTGCTTCAGGATCACTAACCAAGCTGGTTTGTCGGGTGTTGAGGTTGGTGATCCAGGCTTTTTCCGGGCTGCTCACGGATGACCCATCAGCTATAAGCCATTGTCCGCTATCATCCAGATCGAAATGCTTGATGACATCTGCTTGTTGAGGCAGGAGTGAAAAGCGATTTGTTGTTAAATCGAGCGCGTAAATGCGCTGATAGGAACCCTCTTGCACCAAAAAAAATGGATTTCCACTTACTTTGTTCCATTGGGCATCCAGAATTTTTGGATGAAAGTCAAGTGATAATGGTTTTGAAGTTTTTGTTTTGAGGTCGAAAAGATAGGCCTGCGTATCGTAATCATTGGGGATGTCGTTCTGAGGCAGGGCATTGCCTGATTGGCCAAAAAGCAGTGGGCCGCCTGTTACAAGCAGTTGTTTGCCATCGGGCGAAAAAAGCGCACTGCTGCCATAATTGGAAATCCAGAGGGTGTCTGCTTTCCGGCTTTTGAGGTCGAGTAAGATCATCCATGATTTGCTGTAAGGGCGTTCAGCGTAGTCGGGTTTCGACTGGCTGAACAGGATCATATTGCCATCCGGGCTAAAATCCTGAAATTGACTACTGAGGTTGCCGGCAGTCAATTGCTGATGCGTTCCAGCCTGCAATTCAACAAGGAAAAGCTGACTTCTGTTGCGCCACCATGGCCAGCGATCGGGCATGCCTTCATGTTTTTTTACGCCGCTTTTGTCTTCCTTTTCTTTGAATTGCTTGCTGTATATCAGGCTGGTGCCTTTGGGCGAAAACTGGATTGCACCTGCATCTTTGAGCTGTTTAACCAGTATTTTTGTTTTGCCTGTGAGCAAATCTTCCTGCCACAGGCTAATTGCGTCATTATTGCTCACCGTATAGCTGATTGCATCTGCTGTGGGATGAAATTGTATTTGCTTTTTGTCGCTGTGACGGCTGCTGAAAACCAGCTGTTTATCCTCAATTTGTAGCACCTCTGTCCAGTTTTCGGTTTTGCCTTCAGGGGCATGTGTGCAGCGGTAATTGATCATCAGGTAGTTGCCACTGGAATGTATGCTGCTGTTGGTCAACCGGATGCCGTTGAGCAATAAGTCCATGTTCATGTATCTTTCTGGATTGACTGACCAAGAGGCTTCACCATCGCTTTTAATTTTGTAGCTCAGGCTTAGCTTCCAATCGTCATTAATGGATGGGGCATACAAACTCTTTAAAACGATGAGGTGTTTGCCGGGATCAAATTTGTGGGTCACGGTTTTGTCAGTTCCTGTTTTATTGCCTGCTTCAATTATTGATTGACCATTTACCGACAAGGCAGCTAATGCTGTTGATTTTAAAGTGAAGGAAACTTCAGCAAAACGATCTGTTTCAAAGTATCCTGCTGCCAGGGACCAGCTATAAGTACTGTTTTTTGTGGATTTTAGAATTAACTCACCTGATTTGGATGCTTGTTGCTTTTCCCATTTGGGTGAGCCAGTTTGATCGGAGATAAAAAAACTACCCGCGTTTGGATTGATTTCATTTGGTAAAGTGAGTTGATCAAACATATTTTTCAAACTCAGGGTATCACCATAGGTGTCTTCTTGCTGATAGAATAGGGGAGGCTCATAAGGTTGGGTAGGCAGGACGAGCCATTGATCGGCATAGAAAATATCATTTTTTTCCTGACTTAAGGCCTTGAAGCTTATTGCAAGTGTGAAAAGGATGAGTGTAACAAAAAATAAATAACTGTTTTGAAAGGAATGTTGAATCTGTTTCATGAAGCAGTGGTTTTGGTTAAAGCCAATTTTTTTTAACCTTCAAAAATACAGGAAATAACCAAAAAACAGCAGACAATTGCGTTGTTTCAGGGCATAAAATGGCTTAATGGGGTGGAAATGTGTTTTGAGGCTGCTCAAAAGGATTTACCG
This sequence comes from uncultured Lentimicrobiaceae bacterium, assembly GCA_964592595.1. Taxonomy (GTDB): domain Bacteria; phylum Bacteroidota; class Bacteroidia; order Bacteroidales; family F082; genus UBA5536. The sequence continues at coordinate 3,519 of CAZQFH010000053.1, forward strand.
GACGGATTTTTTCTCTTTTTCCTGTATTGACAGGCTCAGGTGCATCCTGATCCATGGTAATGGAAATTACCTCTTCGATGAGTGCTTTTTTGTAATCGGGAGGCGGCAGAAAAAATGCTTCTGGGATAGGGATCGAACTGATTTGTTTGATTTCGGTGGTGCTCTCCCCAATTGGTGTTGGAATTACTGATCGCATGACCACAGCATTTTCGATGAGTTGCTGATATTGAGTGCTTTCTCGATGTGCTGCCACGCGAATAGGCGGATGAAAAATACTTGTCATTTCACGGAGTGCTTTCCTGTCGATTCCTGCATAAGGATTTATTTCCTTGGCGATCCAAATGGTTTCGAGTAAAACGCTATCAAGGTAAAAAGCGTATTGAATGGTTGGTTGACCGAGAATGGTGTCAACGGTGTTTTTTTTCTCTTTTGTTACTGGGATCAAGCTATCAGTTGGTGGAAGACCTGCTTCAAATAATTCCAGGTCTTTCCTGAAACTGCTGTCAGCTTCGTCACGGCTGTATTCGGGCAGCCGCGATAGGATTTCCGCTACTTGTTGTTTGAGTCGGATTACAATTGCCTCGCGCAACTGATCAGGCTGTCCTTGCCAAAAAATCTTTTGCTCGGGGAAAATCAGCGTGAGTTGGTCATTGACAAGATCGAGCAGAAAAACCGATTCGGCATTTTCAATTCTTATTTGCTGATCCTGAATGAATACCGACTGGCTCGAGAAATTACCAAAACGATCTTCCTGCTGCTCGATAATAAACCAGCCCGTTTGCTGGCTCTTAAGATTCATGCTAAAAGCAGCAACAAATAAAACCGTCAGGAAGAGTCTGATATTCATGTGAAGTACTTCTGGGCTCAAATGTAAAAAATTCTGGCTGAGTGTCTTTTATTTCAGGAAAAAAACTACTTTTGCACTTCAAAATTTCAACAGCTATGACGAATAATAAAGGTTTGGAAAAAGGCGACGAAAGACTGGAAGCGGTAGAGAGCTCCCTGAGTAAAACAGAACAATTCATTGAAAACAACCAAAAATCATTGGTTGTCGTGGTTGCTGTAATTGTAGTGATTGTGTTGGGTTATTTTGGTGTGAACCGTTACTATCTTGAACCGCTTGAAAAAGAAGCACAAACACAGCTTTTCATGGCTGAAGCCTACTTTGAGCAGGATTCATTGAACAAGGCACTTTATGGCGATGGCAACAATCTAGGTTTGTTGGATGTGATTGACGAATACGGTTCAACCAAGGCTGGAAACCTGGCTAAATATTATGCCGGCATATCTTTCTTAAAGCAGGGTGAATATGAGGAAGCCTTGGACCACTTGAAGAGTTTTAAAGGAAAAGATCAAATTGTTGCTGCTATGGCAATGGGAGCCATTGGTGATGCTTACCTTGAACTGGATAAAAAATCGGAAGCTGCTGCCCAGTATCTTAAAGCTGCGCGTCATGAAGCCAATGAGCTAACCAGTCCGATGTATTTGCTCAAAGCTGGCGAAACTTATGAGTTAACCGGTGATGTAAAAAAGGCAGTTGAAATTTATAACGACTTAAAAATTAATTTCCCCAATACCACTGAAGGGCGTAATGCAGAGCGTTTCATTGCAAGAGCAGAAGGAAAAAAATAGTTTTTATTGAAGAGAAAAAATAGACCTGATTTCGGAAGAGATCAGGTTTTTTTTTGGGATTTCTTGTTGTGTGGTAACAAAAAAATATGATGATTTACCCGTGCCCAAATCCATGTATGGAGGCATATAATCTTTTAGCAGACAAGCATGTTTTGAAAAAGAATCATTGTTGTCCGGTAAAACACAAATAAAGTCACTCAATAGCTGTATTAATGCCGTCACTACGGGATTTGGGATAATCAGGGGTAATTTTTTATTCTACCCATATTTTGTCCCTAACAGGACTGTCCCGTTAGGGACAAAATGTGGGTAGTTAGAGCGTTAGAATTCAGGAAAAAGTCCAGTAGGGACGACATTATAATTTTCCCTGACAACAGTGAAAAAGAATAGTTTAATTTTGCTTCAATGAATGCAATCTCAACAACACCCTCGGTAATTTTTTTTGGCACACCTGAATTTGCTGCTGCACAGCTCAAGGCCATACTTGAGGCAGCAATCCCCGTTAAAGCTGTTGTCACAGCACCCGATAAGCCAGCAGGAAGAGGTAAGAAAATGCAGCAATCTGCTGTAAAAAAATTAGCTGCTGAAAAGGGATTAGCCGTTCTTCAGCCCCGTAACCTTAAGGATCAGGCTTTCCTTACGGAGCTTGCGCATTTTAATGCAGATATTTTTGTGGTGGTGGCTTTCAGAATGCTGCCCGAGCTGGTTTGGAAGATGCCTCTTTTGGGAACTTTTAACCTGCATGCATCCTTGCTGCCCCAATATCGGGGAGCAGCACCAATCAACCGTGTTATAATGAATGGCGAAACGGAAACAGGTTTGACCACTTTTTTGCTTAATGATAAAATTGACGAAGGCAATATTTTATTGCAAAAGCGCATGCCCATTGCAAGGGACGAAACGGCTGGAAGTTTGCACGACAGGATGATGGAGCTAGGCAAGGGGTTGGTAGTTGAAACTGTTAAAGGACTGGCAAACAATGGCTTGTCACCAAAGCCACAAGCTGAGGCCGGAAAGCTTCAAAGCGCACCAAAAATTTTTAAGGAAGACTGCCGGATCGACTGGAACAATGATTTAATCACGATCTACAATCAAATCAGGGGATTATCGCCTTATCCTGCTGCCTTTACTATGCTTATTAACAAGGGGTTGGGCGAAGAGTTGTTGTTGAAGGTTTATGAGGCTGACATCGTTCAAGCACCATCAGCGATGGAAAAATTTCAGTTGGTTACCGACAATAAGAGCTTTATTAAGGTGAGTCATCCGGAAGGATTTTTAATACTAAAGCAAATACAGGCTCCAGGGAAAAAAGTGATGCAGGTGCGTGATTTTTTAAATGGTTTTCAGTTGACGGGAAACTGGCAAATTGCCTTTTGAGGTATTTTTTTGCGTGAACAAGCTCGCCTGAAGGCCTGCAAATGCTGAAAAAGTACTGCTTAAATTGAAATTTATCAACAAAAAGCATGTTTTATCAACATTTTTTGTACTTTTCCAGCTGAAAACTTGCGCTGATATTATAATACCTTATATTTGTGCGGTGTTCGACCAATTTTTTAACTAAAATCCAAGAAGATGAACAAAGCTGAATTAATTGATGCAATGGCCGTAGGTGCCGAATTGACAAAAGCAGATGCAAAAAAAGCACTTGATGCTTTCATCGATGCTACTACTAAAGCCTTAAAAGAAGGTGACCGTGTCGCCCTGGTTGGTTTTGGTTCTTTCTCAATTTCGAAAAGAGCTGCCAGAAAAGGACGTAACCCACAAACTGGTAAAGAAATCAGTATTGCTGCTAAAAAAGTGGTTAAATTTAAACCAGGTAGCGAATTAGCAGATGCTGTACAATAACCTGTTGATTACTTACAAAAAAAAACGCTCTGAGGAATTGGGGCGTTTTTTTTATCGCTTGATTTTTAACTTATAATGCATGTTCAGGTATTTTACCTGTTAAACTTTTAAAGAATTCTACCAGTTTATTGGTTTGATCATCAGTAAGTTCGCGGCCTAATTGTGTATATGCCATTATTTTTACTGCCTCATGCAGACTTTCTGTGCTGCCATCATGAAAATAAGGAGCAGTTTTTTCGATGTTTCTTAAAGAAGGTGTTTTAAAAACATTTTCATCACTTTCTTTTCCTGTAAGTTCGGCTACACCTTTGTCATGCAATTCAGAGTTGGTATATTCATAGTATGGGCCATGTACGAGTCCGAAACGCTGCATCATTGTGCCACCCAGGCCAGGACCGATATGACAAACGATACATCCTGTTTCGATGAAAAGTGTCAATCCCTCTTTTTGAGCATCTGTCATCACATCTGCAACACCAGAAAGAAAGCTGTCGAATGCAGCCGGAGTAGCCAGCGTGCCTTCAAAAGCAGCAATGGCATCAGCAAAACGGTCGAAGGTAATGGGTTCCTCATCCTGCGGAAAGGCATCAGCAAAAAGTTGCTGGTATTCCTCATCAGCTCTCATAATAGCTATGACATCTTCAGCACTTTTCATACCCATTTCAATAGGATTCAACACTGGGCCTTTGGCCTGATCAGCCAGATCGGGAGATCTGCCATCCCAGAATTGCGTCGTGTGAAACCATGCGTTAAAGGTCGTAGGGCTGTTCCGAGTTCCCAATGTGCCGTCATGTCCGGGCGAAGTTGGCAAGTTATCCACTCCATAATTGGCAATTGGATGGCAGGTGTTGCAGCTTATCTCTCCATTAGCCGAAAGGCGATTATCGTTATAGAGTTTTTTTCCTAAGATTGCTTTTGGTGAATTGGGATCTCCCGGATCGGGTAGGGTGGCGAAATAGCGGTTGGCAGTTTCTATTAAAAGCTGATCAGCATCTGAAACTTTTTCTTCTTCGGATGACTGATTATTACAGCTGCTGACGGCTATAACCAGCATGAATAACAAGGACAGTAATTTTATTTTTTCCATTGTTTATGTGGTTTGATTTGAGCTGCTAATTTAAGAAATATTTAACATTTTTGATGATGTGTATTGAGTTTTTTTTTTGGAAACGACAAAACCCTTAAACGCTTTTGTTTTCAGCTAAGTATGAGGGATTAGATTCGGGTAAGTAGTTAAGGCTGGGTGTTGTTTTAGAGATGATAATATTTTTGATTGTTCCAATGAAAAGCTATTGTTTGCAAAGTTGTGCAATAGACTTTAAATTTGTAGAAAATCATTTTCTATGAAAATTCTCAGTGTTGATCAAATCAGGCAGGCAGATGCCTTTACCATAGAAAACGAGCCTGTTGCATCGGATGCTTTGATGGAAAGAGCAGCAGGAAAATTGTACGAATGGATTCGCAAAAGGCTACAACCACAAACGGAAGTGGTAATTTTTGCCGGAATTGGTAATAACGGCGGAGATGGTTTAGTGCTGGCACGTTTGCTGGCTCAGGATAATTATAAGGTGACAACATACCTCATCAAATTTTCGGACAAGATGAGTGATGATTGTTGGATAAATGCTGAACGTTTGCGCGAAATGGATGAAACACTGCTGATTGAAATTAATGAAGTGGCTGAGCTTCCTGAGATCAGACAGGGCGCTATTGTTGTGGATACGCTTTTTGGTTCCGGATTGAACAAACCGGCATCCGGGCTGGCCGAATCATGTATCACAACGATTAATGAGGCTGATAATGTGGTAATTGCTGTTGATATTCCATCGGGATTATATGCCGATAAAGCTGTTAATCATAAAACGGATGCAATTGTTAAAGCAGACTATACCTTGAGTTTTCAGTTTCCCAAATTGTCTTTTTTCTGGCCCGAAAACGATGTGTATGTGGGCCGTTGGGAAGTGTTGCCAATAGGTTTGCATCCAGTTTTTATCAATGAAGTAAAAACGACTTATCATTTATTGGAGCTTGATTTATTAAAACCCTGGTGGAAAAACAGGGCGCGATTTTCTCATAAGGGAACTTACGGGCATGTGCTATTGCTGGCCGGATCTGCATTAAAAACCGGAGCTGCCATACTCGCTGCCAAAGCAAGCCTGAGAAGCGGTGCCGGACTGCTGCATGTTCATCTGCCCGAAAAGGCTCGCCTTCCGATTCAGGTGGCATTGCCGGAAGCTATGATCAGTGCTGATCCACATGAACTTTGGTTTAGCAAACTTCCTGAATTGTCATTGTTTAATGTTATTGCCGCCGGACCAGGGCTTGGCACAGAGGATGAAACCGTTAAGGGACTTAAGCTTTTAATTCAAAACAGCAAGCTGCCTCTGGTATTAGATGCTGATGCCCTCAATATTTTGGCTGAAAATAAAACCTGGCTGGCTTTTCTGCCCAGAAATACTATACTTACACCTCATCCAAAGGAATTTGAGCGGCTTGCCGGAAAATGGCAGCATAGTTTTGAACGCATGGAGCTGCAAAAGGAAATGTCGGTGAGGTTTGGTTTAATAATTATTCTTAAGGGTGCTTTCACCTGCGTGAGTATGCCTGATGGAAAATGCTATTTTAATCCCACCGGAAACCCGGGCATGGCTACAGCCGGAAGCGGAGATGTTTTAACAGGGATTCTCGCAGGACTTATCGCGCAAGGATACAGTCTGGCAAAAGCATCGTTGTTAGGCGTTTACCTTCACGGCCTGGCCGGAGATCTGGCAGCTGAACAATTGGGTATGGAAAGCATGCTGGCTTCTGATATCATCAGTCACTTGCCCAAAGCCATAGCGCGGATAAGAGCGTGATCAGGCGCTGATTTTGTCCTCGGTAAGCTCGTCTTCCAACCTCAGGTTGTTGATGATAAATTGCTGCCGATCAGGAGTGTTTTTACCCATGTAAAAGCTTAAAATTTCAGGGATTGAAAGCTCTCTTTTCAGAATAACAGGTTCGAGTCGGATACTGGGTCCGATAAAGAAGCGAAACTCATCCGGAGATATTTCGCCCAAACCTTTAAAGCGGGTGATTTCGGGGTTTGTGCCTAATTTCCGGACGGCCTTAACGCGCTCATCTTCTGAATAACAATAGATGGTTTCCTTTTTGTTACGCACCCTGAAAAGTGGCGTTTGAAGGATATACACATGACCGGTTTTAATCAGGTCGGGGTAGAATTGCAGGAAAAAAGTTAGCAACAACAGCCTGATATGCATGCCATCTACATCGGCATCAGTGGCAATCACGATATTGTTGTAGCGCAGGTTTTCGAGTGATTCATCAATATTGAGCGCGGCTTGCAAGAGGTTAAACTCTTCGTTTTCGTAAACAATTTTTTTGCTTAATCCATATGAATTAAGCGGTTTGCCTTTCAGTGAAAAAACGGCTTGTGTTTGCACATCACGGCTTTTGGTTATGCTTCCGGAAGCTGAATCTCCCTCGGTAATGAACAGTGTAGTTTCGAGGCGCTTTTCGTGATTGGTATTGAAATGAATACGACAATCACGTAGTTTTTTATTGTGCAGACTGGCCTTTTTTACGCTCTCGCGGGCGAGTTTTTTGATATTGGCCATATCTTTTCGTTCCCGCTCGCTTTGCATGATTTTGCGATGCAAAGCTTCGGCAGTTTCTGCATTCATATGCAGGTAATTATCAAGATTGCGCTTGATTATCTCACTTATAAAATTTCTAACTGTTTGGCCATCCGGCTCAATATGTGTAGAGCCAAGTTTGGTTTTGGTTTGTGACTCAAAAACAGGCTCCTGCACTTTAATACTAATCGCAGCAACCAGCGAGGTGCGGATATCTGAAGTGTCGTAATCTTTGCCGTAAAATTCCCTTATCGTTTTTACAAGTGCTTCTCTAAAAGCATTTTGATGTGTGCCACCCTGTGTTGTATGCTGGCCGTTGACAAATGAATAATACTCCTCGGTGTAAACGTTATTAGCATGTGTAAAGGCGCATTCAAAATCTTCTTCTTTGATATGGATGATCGGGTAAACCATCCTTTCGGCACTGGCAATATTGCGTTCGAGCAAATCCAGCAAGCCGTTTTTAGCCTGAAATTTCTGGCCATTAAACAGTATGGTTAGCCCGTTGTTGAGGAAGACATAATTCCACATCATCTCCTCAATATATTCCTGAAGGTAGCGGTATTGTCCAAAAATAGCCCTATCGGGAATAAAACTGATCGTGGTGCCTTGCTTGCCATCGTTTGGTTGAAGGGGATGATCAGCAATGATTTCACCTTGTTGGTATTCAACAATTTTTGTTTGGCCTTCGCGAATGGATTGCGCCTTGAAATAGGACGACATGGCATTAACGGCTTTCGACCCAACGCCATTGAGCCCTACGGCTTTTTTGAAAACTTTACTATCGTATTTGGCTCCGGTATTAATTTTACTCACACAGTCGATCACTTTTCCCAATGGCATTCCCCGTCCGTAGTCACGAATGGTTACCAGGTCATCCTGAATTGAAATTTCGATGGTTTTGCCATATCCCATCACATATTCATCAATGCTGTTGTCGATAATTTCTTTGAGTAAAACATAAATTCCATCGTCATGGGAAGTGCCGTCTCCCAATTTTCCGATATACATACCAGGCCTCAGGCGGATGTGCTCTTTCCAGTCAAGTGTCCTTACGCTATCATCCGTATAGTTTTCCGACATTTTTATATTTTTTGCAAAAATACCTTTTTTAGCTTGAAATCTGTTTAATTGGTAAATTGTATGAGTAGTGAAAGATTATTATAGGTCTCTTTCCTTTCAAACTGCTATTCATATTGAATGGGCTAACATGTTGTTTAGATAATATTTAGCAAATTGTTTACCATTACATGTTTAAAGTTTTAATAGCTGGTTTACTCCTGTTATTTGAGAACGTATTTTTCCACTTTTCACTCTATTAACAAAAGTTTTTTCAAGAGACAATTCTTTACAAATCTCTTTAGTTGACAATCCTTTTTTTGTCAAGTCAATAATTTTAAGGACTGTTTTGTCTGAATGTTTAAAATTTGGATGTTTTGGTCCACTTAAAAGTCCTGTTCTTTGTTTTTTAAATCCAGTAAGGTGAGACCAATTGTCACCACTTTTAATTTTAGCAATACAATCGCTTGAGACATTAAAGATCATGCCAATTTCTTTTATAGTCAACTTGTTGTTTATCATATTTTTTATTTGCAAAACATTCGCTTTTGTCAGTTTAGATGAAGGATTTAACTCTCCAACAAGGGCTTTTTCTTTATTAATTCTTCGTCTCTTTTCCTGATGTTTTTTTTTGATATAATCTAATCGCTTAAAATTAAAATCGTGATCTAATTCCTCAAACACTTTATCCTTTAATACAACTTGAACATATGTTTTCCCGTTTTTTATTTCACTAATAATCCTTTGAGATAGATTACAATATTCAGCAATTATGTAATTTGAAACTTTCTTTCGTAGAAGAAATTTGACAATTAAAACCTGAGAGTCGTTCAACCTGCTTTGAGCTCTTAAGTCAAGAGCATTTAAATCATATATTTCAATTTCTTCCTTTGTTGGTGTTACGCATTCCCATTTATTATCATTTTTTATATCGTTTATAGAGGATTTGTTTATTTTTAAAAACGAAGCAATATTAGTATTTCTAATGCCTTTTGCTAACAGTATTTTGATTTCTTTCACTGTTTGTTCTGTTAATTTTGCTGAAGGATGTTTTTCGCCTTGCCTTGACAGAGACATTTTCTTTTTGGTAGAGGTTGACAGTTTTTTTCCTTTTATCCTTGTCTTAGCAAAAATGGAGTGAGATATCCCATAATTACTAATAGCTGAGATTCTCAGGTTATATCCATGTTTCTTATTGTTAGATTTGAATGTTTCAATGTACTGATTTTCTTTAACTAATAATATTTGTTCAAAATCTGGTATTTTCTTGTCAACTAATTCTAAGATACTAAACTGAAAATTTTCAGCACCATGTTTCAAATATGCTTGCTGTAAATGATGTGAAGAATGTATACCATTTCTAAGTTCAAAAAAGTGTTTTGTGTATCTTTTTTGAAAACAAGTGGTTGAACCTATGTATTTCTTACTATCAGCTAAGTTTTCGATGCAATAGATTCCTGCCAGTTTCCTTTTTAATTTATCCAAAGTGTTAATCATTCAAACTTGAAGTGACTTTATTTTAACTTAGAGTTATTTCTTAATCATAAGAATTGAGCGAACTGCCACAATTGTGACAATAATTTGCGTTTTCATTCAGGTTTTTTTCACCACAATTTGGGCACTCCATGGTGGGCGAATTTTTAAGAACATCATGTCGGCGAGCCATTTCTGAAGTGATAATTCCGGTGGGCACTGCTATGATGGCATAACCAGTAAGCATCAGCAGGGAAGCAATTAATTGTCCGAGCGGTGTGGCAGGGCTGATGTCGCCATATCCAACGGTTGTGATGGTAACAATGGCCCAATAAATACCAATTGGAATGCTTTTAAAACCATTTTCGGGACCCTCGACTAAATACATAAAAGTGCCGATTATGGTAACTAAAATAAGCACACTTCCAAAAAAGACCAGAATTTTCTCACGTGAATGTTTTAGGGCGTGCAACAAGTATAAGGATGCTGATGTGAAGCGGACAAGCTTCAGAATACGAAAAACCCTGAGCAGTCTCAATATCCTGATAATGATCAGGTATTGTGAACCAATCATAAGTAAACTCAGGTAAGTAGGTATTACAGAGATAAAATCGATGATGCCATAGAAACTGAGAATGTATTTTCGTTTTAAGGGCGAAACAAGGATACGAATGATGTATTCCAGTGTAAAAACCAAAGTAAAAAACCATTCAAAAGCGTATAGCCATGCTCCGTATTTTTGGTGAAAGCGAGGCATGCTGTCCAGTAGCACAACAGCAACACTCATCAAGATAAAAACCAGTAATACTTCATCAAAAAGCTTTCCGGCTCTGGTGTCGTGCCTAAAGATTATTCTGAACCAATTTGTTTTCCATTTTGAAATACTCATATTTTGTTGCTTAAACGAGGCTTTATCGATGCAGGATACGAAAATACAACTTTCGCTAATAGGGTAATTACTGGGACTTAAAAAACCCGACAAGCACGGAGACATTGTCGGGTTTAGTTTTGCGTGTTAAGGCGATTTTATTGAACAAGTACGCGATGGGTATAGACGTGTTTATTTGAAGTGATAATTATCTGATAAATCCCTTTTTTGAATCCGCTTACATCAATCTTTTGATGCAGACTGCTGGCATGGATATCGTAAACAAGCTGTCCGGCGCTATTTACTAATTTTATGTGATCGGCTGTTTTGCTCAATTCAAGAATCAAGTAGTCTGAAGCTGGATTTGGAAAAGCTTTACTGAATAGCAGCAACTCATCCAAACCAACTGTTGTGGTAAAGTTCGCTGTGAGTACATAATCATTTTCGGGCATAGTAAAACTGTAGTTTGCTTCTTCTGAAACAATTGTTTCGTTTTCGTCGGTCCAGTTTACAAAAGCAAAATCAGTTGCCGGAACAGCTTCTATGGTCACGGTTTCTCCGGCCGCATAAACGCCTGCACCCGTAACTTCACCTGCATTTTCCGGGTTTACATTTAATGTTAATTCATAAGTAATCAGTTGGAAATTAGCGGTGAGCAGCACATCATTTTCCGGCATTTCAAAATCGAACTCAGCCGCTTCAGAAATTACGCTTTGCGATTCATCAGTCCAATTGATGAAATTGTATCCATTTGACGGAGAAGCATTGATTGTAACCATCGTCCCTGCTTCATAATTGCCTGAACCCAAAACTGTTCCGCCCGCTGTGGGATTAGCTTCCAGATCAAGTGCATAAGTAACAGCTGAACCACCAAAATCAAGTAAAAAAGTTACCCAGTCACCATTCGGATCTGTTCCGGCGCCTATAAATTTATTGCCATCAGGTGTAACATCGTTGATGCTAAAAAATATCCAATCCTGAGCGTCAGCCATACCTCTGGCTTGGGCGTAATCGTTAAAGGTTTCCATCATACCATCCGGATGACGCACAAAAGCACGACGAGCATCCGGAAAAGGAGGAAAACTTTCGTTGGTATATCCTAATACAGTGGCATCTTCCATGATACAGGTTGGTGATATCAAACCTGGATTGAGGGAGTTCGAAAAAGTAGTTGTTATACCTCCGTTTTCCCAGATAAAGGCGTCCTGACCTACTGTTCCTGTCACATAAGTTCCATCATATGATGCAGCGAATGCTTCGCCACCAAGGTTAGGATTGATGTAATTAAATGTACCATTAGCCCAAACAATTGGTGAGCGACTTATACCATTGATAAATGACCAACCAAAGATTACATCTCCAACGCGGCTGATACCATTCGGGCGGGATCCTTCTGATGCGGGATCGCCAAGCATTTCGTATCCATTGGTGCTGGTCCACTTAAAAGCCTCGTAAGCGTATCCTTCATAAAATTGCATCCCCACAACGGTCTCACCGGAAGCATCAATCCCCCAACCTCCATTGTAATCAGTAAAAAGGATGTTTGGATGGATTGGGTTTATGCCCAGAAAATCCCACGAAGTGGAGGTTGAATTCCATGTGCCCGCAGTACTAACGTTTTGTCCTCCCGATTGATAATCAGGGTTTTCAAAAGTTCCGGTGATAATACCGTTATCGCTGATGCCGTTGATATAATCTGAAACTGGAATCAATCCTTCTTCTGAGGACCAATAATATCCTGCACCATTTCCAAAGCCCGAAATAGCAATATAATCGCCATTGGTTGAAATGTCGTAGGGGAAAAGGTAATCATTAACAAGCACGGTCAAGGTTGCCGAACCTGCAACGATTTTCTGATTTGGCAGCAGATCGTTTGCCTTTGTGGGTTGAACAGCAGTCTTTTGCAAAAGCCTGAGGTCTGTTTGCGGATTATTGAACTGTGCTTGCAAACTGTTTTGAACAAGTAGTGCAGCTATAAAAAGCATTGTGGTTAATAGGAAATTAAAAGTAAATTTTTTCTTCATGACATGTTGATTTAGGTAGATTTATTTGTGTTTGAGGAATTTTCAATGAAATCCAAAATTTTCTTTAATGCTTTAGCCTCGTTATTTTTGTTTTCGATTAGGCTTTGCAGCTCATCTTTTTTGACTGTTTTAGTTTTAGGTTTTTTGGCTGGCATCAGTTTTTTTGTGCAAGATTAATCATGCCAGACATTAGCGACAATTTTTTTGGCTGCACTTTAGCACAACGTAGTAAAATTTAAGCACTACAAAAGCACTACAATAAGATATAAAACATTAAATAATAGGATAATAGCTTAATCGATACGCGAAAGGAAATCTGTCAGGCTGATGTCGGAATTGGTCAGATTTAGTTTTTTACGCAGGCGTGTACGTGCCACTTCTATGCTTCTGGGGCTTTGTCCGGTGATAGAAGCAATCTCTTTGGTGGTCATATTGAGGCGCAGAAAAGCGCAAAGGCGGCGTTCGTTGAGCGATAGTTCAGGGTTTATCTCCATCAGTTTTTCATAAAATGCATTATGCACTTGCTGAAACCTGATTTCAAATTCGTCCCAGATATCTGTTTGCTGCGCTTTGTCGAGGTTCCTGACGATTCTGCGGATTAAATCCTGATTTTCTTTTTTAAAAGTCTGGCTGTGTGAGCTTAGCTCCTCGGCAATTTGTTTAATGAATTCATTTTTACGGATAAGATACATCACATTGGTTGTGAGTTCTTTGTTTTTTAGTTCGAGTTCCCTGGACAGGTTTTTACGTTCGAGTTCGACATTTTTTCTGAGTAATTCCTCGTTGCTTTTGGCCAGACGCATCCTCCTAAGCCGGTTTTGAGAAAGCAAAAAAAGTAAGATGAAAATTACGAGCGACAAAACGAGTGCAAGGCCTAAGATGATGTAGCGAAGCTCCCGTTTTTTTTGCTCGAGCAGCTGTAGTTGTTCTTTCTCCTGAAACTGACTTGTGAGTTCGATTCGGGTAATTTCTTTGATGGTATTTTCGTGATTTAGCGAGTCGTCATGTGCTTTGTAGAGTTCATGATATTTTAAGGCGGAATCGGCATTTTTTTGACTCTTGTATAAAAGGTACAAGTTTTCTGCAATTCTTGATTTCAGATCGGTACTGGCAACAACCACAGCTAGCTGATAAGCTTTCTGGCTGTGATAGCGGGCGCTGTCGGGTTGGTTTGTAAGTTGAAAATACTTTGAAAGAAATTCGTGTGATGAAGCCTGCCCAGCTATATTTCCTGATAGTTGTCTGATTTTTAAGGCTTTCAAGATTGGTTTCCTGGCCATTGCAACAGCGTCGATGCTTAGGTATAAGCTGCCAATATTGTTGTAAAGATTACCAAAAATATATTCATTACTTTTGATTTCGGAGGCTATTTCAATTCCTTTGTAATAATAGTACAAAGCTGAATCGGCATTTCCTTCATTTTGATGTGTAATGCCCAAATTGTTATATAAGTAGGGTATTTGTTGCTGAATCAACGAATCTTTTTTGTAAGGATCGGCTTCATCAAGCAGTTTTAAGGTTTCGAGCAGGTCGAGCTTGGCTTCACTAAAGGATCTCATACTGAGTTTAACGGCGGCTAAATTTGATCGTGCAAAAGCAATTCCTTTTTTACTGCCTTTTTTTCGCATAATATTCAGGTAATCATAATAAAACTGAATGGCTTTGTCGAAAATACCCTGGAAGAAATAGGCATTGGCAGCATTAAAAATGGCATAAGCAATCAAATCCTGATCGTCAATTTTTTCGGCCAGTTCGATCGCATCTTCGGCATATTTGATCGACATGATCAGGTCGCTGTCGCTGTATGACCGCGAAATATCGACGTTAATGTAAATTCGTGCAGAATCAGTAGTGGTAGCCTCAAGTTTTTTTAACAGACTATCGGGTTTGCTTGCCAAAGCAGCCAAATGTATTCCAACTGATACTATTGCCAGTAAAAAGGTGAAAAGTTTGGTTTTGGTAGAACAATGCATTTTGCCGATAATTTGCTTCAAAGATAATTCAATTCAGCTCTTTTTGTATCAAACCGAATAGCTAAAAAAAGCAAGAGTTTTGTTTTTACTCCTGCTTTAACTTTTAAAAAAAACTCAAAATCAATTATTTATAATCAACTTGATGTTTTTAAATTGGGATTGCGATTGAAGCTGTAGCATATAAATGCCGTTTTTTATTTTGCTTAAAGGAAAATACTCATTGATTAAAAACTGATTTTCACCCTGTTGAATCTTAAGGTTTTGTACATTTCCTATTTGTTGGCCTTTGTTGTTAGTAAGCCAAACCGAAAATTTCTGATTTGTCCGTGAGAAAATATTAAACCAGCTTTGGTTTGTGACAGGATTTGGCGCAATACTTATTTTCATGGCAGCGGCCGATTCATTTAAGCCGCCAATAATAAATTCGAACACCAATTCATTGTTATCAGCATCAATAGTTGCTTCAGCTTCAACTGGTTCCAATAAATCCAGTGTGGCAGTTCCAGTATATTCACCATACAGCATTTGTTCATAAACGAGAACTTCATCATTGAAAATGGCATCGTAGTTACCTTCAGGACCCGAGAAGGCAACTTCGAGGTTTGCACCTGGATAAAATACTGGATTACCATATTGATCCAACGCTTTGATTATCATGTCTGTGCGGTTTACATTCAATTCAAAGTCAAGCGTTGTAGTCTCGTTTTCAAGAATTTCCACGTCACTTTCAATAAGGGTTTCAGCATAGGGATTCGTAGCAGCAACTTCATAGGTTCCGGCAGGCAGCGAAAGGCTGTAATTGCCATCGGCCTCAGCAAAAGTGCTAACATCTCCGGCAGCTATCTCGGTGAGGCTTAAATCGGCTGTTCCATTGATTAAGGTTATTGTTCCGTTCAGGGTGCCTTCAGCCGCTGCCGGGCCTATTTCACCGGTTGGAAGCAGATTTTGTGCGTATATATCCACGCCACCGCTGCGATCGTCTTCCCAGCTCATAACCCATTGGTTTTGATGCCATTCAGAAACATCAAGGTGTACCTTTGAAGATTGAACGCTACAAATAAACACACTTTCGTTTTCCCAAACAAAATCTCCCTCAGCATCAAGCCTGAAAGCTTTTAATGATGTTTCAACGCCATTGAAATAGTCTTCATACACCAAAATAATATCATCACCATGTTGCAGCCCCATTTGTGGCAGTACAGCATGTGTAGTTACCGGAATGATCGCTTTACCATTGGCTCCCCATTTCAAATCGCCTGCGGCAGACACTTTTTGTCCGTAAATGCCCCATTGGTTTTGATCTCCGTTCACCTCATTCCACAAAACGTAGATATGTGGATCGTTTTCGGGTTTTGACAAGGCAGGGTAGAAGTGGTTCATGCCGGCATTGCCCGATACTTCCACGCCATTTGCCTGCAATGTAGGATTGCCATCAGCATCAATATGATGCACAAAAGCTGACGACCTGTTGTTAAAATCCCGATCGTCGTGCCAGGCAATGAAAAAGCCATCGTTTCCATCATTGATGAAAGGAAAAATTTGCGTCCAGGCGCTTATTCCTCCAGCGTTTGAGATTACAGTCGGGAATCCCCAAACCGGACTGCCATCCGAAGTGAATCGCTGTGCAAAAACATGACGGGTAGGAGCATTGGGCGGGCCGCTGTCTTCAAAATATTTCATAATTACATCATCATCGCCAACAGGCATCAATTGAGGCCAGGTAAAGTTGTTTGATCCGCTCAGCACAATGCCCGAAGATCCCCATAGCAGTGATCCGTCTGGTGAAATCTTTTGTCTTATGATTGTATTATCTGACTGCCATGCTACCACAACGTTGTTTTGCGCTGTTACGGTTACTTTGGGTGCCACATCAAATGCACTGCTGTTGCTCAGGCTGATGCCATCCTCGCCCCAGAGAAATTCTCCATCGGGAGAGATTTTGTAGATGACAATATTATTATTGCCGCCATTGCGGATGTCCTGCCAGGTGAGTATGGCATTGTTTTCCGCATCAGCAGTCATATCCCAGTCAGTAAGCCAGGTCATGGATGGGTGATCACTTACCAGGATTCCGTTATCATTCCAGAGCAAATTGCCTTGATGATCCAAACGCTGCAAACGCACATTATAATTCCCTAGCTGGGATGCAAAGAAACCAATATACACATCCCCATTGGGACAAATTCCGGTTTTTGAGATCACATCTTCGCCGCCCAAATCGGTCAGCTGCAGGTTGTCACCCGGATTGCTGCTCCATTGGGCCTGAACAGCGATTAGGGTGAGCATCAATAATGTTGTTAAGAAAAGGCTTTTCATTTTTTGGGTTTTAATTATTTGATAAAAAATGACAGGATCAACTAATTTGAGATTAGTCCTTTGATCAGTTCAAATTTACGACAAAAAACAATACAAGTTTAGCTCGTGTTTCCAGTACTTTAAAATAGGTTTTTTTTATAGCAAAAATTATTAGCAAGACTAACCAATAGAAACTGTAAATTTGCAGCTAAATTCAACTACCATGCCCGGGTTCTTAATGGAAGGCTATTTCTCATTATTTTTGATCATTGCCCTTGGTTTGATGTTGGGCAATGTAAAGTACAAAGGCTTCTCGCTCGATTCCAGTGCAGTGATTTTTGTTGCACTCTTGATGGGACACTGGGGATTTGAAATTCCGGAGGTTTTTCAGAAACTGGGATTGTTGCTCTTTATTTTTACTATCGGCATTCAGGCCGGCCCGGGATTCTTTGAAGTTTTTAAACAGTATGGGCATCGGCTTTTTGTAATTGCTTTTAGCCTTATCGCTTCAGCCGCATTGTTAAGCTTAGGAGCAATGTACTTTTTTAAATTGCCTGCTGATCTGGCGATTGGTGTTTTCAATGGAGCATTAACATCAACCCCTGGTTTGGCAGCAGCATTCGAAGCTACCGGATCTGCTGTAACGGCAGTTGGCTATGGCGTGGCTTATCCAGTTGGTGTGATTGGTGTGATTTTGTTTGTGAATATTTTTCCGGGTCTGTTTGGAATTCAAATTAATCAGGAAGAAAAGCGATACCGTGATCAGTTACTGGAGGATCACCCGGGAATTATCAACAAAATATTAAAGGTTAGCAATCAGAATATTGCGGGTAAAAGTCTTCGTGAGCTTGATTTACGTGGCATGACTGGAGCTGTTGTTTCGCGGGTGAAGCAGGCAGGACTTACATTTGCGCCTACTGCCAAAACGGTGCTTCGGCTGGGTGATGTCCTGAAGGTTGTAGGGAATGAAGAAGCCATTTCGCGCATGGAATTATTGGTGGGCGAAACCGTGGAGGAGGATTTAAGCTTTGATGATCGTTTTGAGGTGAGCTGGATGCTGGTAACGAACAAATCTGTGGTGAATAAAAGTATTCGCGAGCTCAACCTTACTGCCTTGAATGCTACCATTACAAGGATTCGGCGCTCAGGAATTGATCTTACACCGCATCCGCACAGTCGCTTGCGCTTTGGGGATAAGTTGTTGATTTCAGGTTCCAGTCAGGAAATGTTTCAGGTGCAGAAATTATTGGGTAATGATGACCGTCGGCTTTCGGAAACCAATTTTCTTCCGATTGCACTGGGGATAGTTTTTGGTATTGCCGTCGGAGCAATAAGTATTCCTTTTTTCGGTCTTTTTAATTTCAGTCTGGGACTTACAGGAGGCGTGCTGGCTGTTGCTTTGGTGCTAAGTAATATTGGCAAAACAGGCCCCATTCTCTGGTCGATGTCGGGTAGTGGTAATCAGTTGTTGCGCCGGTTAGGATTATTGATGTTTATGGCAACAGTTGGCACATCAGCAGGCGCAGAAATGGCAGAGGTACTGAAGCAAAATGGCTTGAGCTTAATTGCGATAGGTGCTGTAATTACAATACTGCCTATGTTTTTTGCAGCGTTGATCGCGCATTGGTTTTTTAAGATGAACATGCTTAGTTTGTTAGGTGCACTCACAGGAGCTATGACGAGCACACCGGGTTTGGCTGCTATTGATTCCAAAACGGAAACAGATGCACCCTCAGTAGCTTACGCTGCCGTATATCCATTGGCGCTGGTGCTTATGATTTTGTTTTCACAATTGTTGGCACGGTTTTGATTTTAGCGCTCATTTTCTTCTAAAAACATAACCATCCCGTTCACCAGTAATATCTGTAAAACGCTCGTAAATAAGCGTTTCCATTAAATCAGAATAATCCACGAAGGCTTTTTCGGTAAGTGCTTTTTCCATCGGAAATGGTGTTTGAGCTGCCTGGATTTCGTTAAAGGAACTCCATAGAAAAATACCTTCATTTGATAGTAAGTTTGGGATAAGATCCAGTAAATCAGGAAGCGGCTTGAAGTTTATGCAGACGATACTATCGAAAGGGCTGTATGCTGCCAACGAATTTGGCTGATCAAGGTCAAGCTCAATCAGATGGATTGTTACTTGCTTCATTCTGGCTTGTTCGGCCAAAATATTCAATCCAACATCAGAATAATCCACGGCAGACACCTTAAAACCTTTTTCAGCAAGCAGCAAGGCATTGCGTCCCCTTCCGCAGGCGATATCAAGTGCTTTGCCAGGCCTGAGCAATTCAAAATGCTTCAACAAAAAACTATCTGCCTGATGTAATCCACTTTTTGCAGCATGCTTAGCGTTCCATTTTAGTCTGTCATATTCCATGTAGTAATGGGTTTATTGTCCTATGCTATGATTTCGAAGGCAAAAATACGGAAAGGCTCGTACCTTTAGCGTTATACTTCCTGCGCATGCGCAAATTTGCATGAGTTGATTCTTCATAGACACGAACGTCTTATGCAAAGACACGAATGTCTTATGCAAGGACTCGAACGTCTTATGCAACGACTCGAACGTCTTATGCAAGGACTCGAATGTCTTATGCAAAGAGACAAACGTCTTCTGCAAAGAGACAAACGTCTTCTGCAAAGAGACAAACTTCTTATGTAAAGACTCGAACGTCTTATGCAAGGACTCGAATGTCTTATGCAACGACTCGAACGTCTTGTGCAAAGACTCGAACGTCTTATGTAAAGACTCGAACGTCTTGTGCAACGACTCGAATGTCTTATGCAAAGGCTCGAACGTCTTATGCAAAGGCTCGAACGTCTTATGCAAAGGCTCGAACGTCTTATTTAATGGCATGAGCGGCTACGGAAAGGACTCTATAATTTATGTAAACAACTCATATTTAAATAGATGGAACTTTTGCTTGTTCCCGCCTGCATAGCGGCGGGACAGGTCAAAAGTTCCCAAAAAACAAGTGTGAGCGATGCTATCCGCCCACAGCAGCCAAAACAGCGGATAATTGAAGAAGTGTGAGTGTGAGTCTTGAGCATACAGGGAAAT
>CAZQFH010000054.1:0-22795 GCA_964592595.1 uncultured Lentimicrobiaceae bacterium
GAAGAACCCAGAAGGGGTTCTGTTATAAAATCAAAGGGATTGATCTGGCTTTGGCCCCGCTATCGGGGGCGGTTGGCTCGTTGAAACTTAAGCAGCAAAAGACAACTGTTTTTCATTTTTCATTCCTGCCTGCTGACACAGTCAGGTTTACCTACTGCAGGAAGGCAGGTTTCACTATTCATTTTTCACTATTCATTTTTTGGCTCTTTCTACCTGTCCATTCCTACTTGGTAATTTTATTTGACAAAAAGAAATTTTACGTTTACTTTTACGATTCATTCAAAAAAAATAAATGCTTATGAAAAAAAATGTAGGATCTGTTGATCGTATTATCCGTATTATCCTTGGCCTGGCCATTGGTGGAATAGGCTATTACTACCAAAGTTGGTGGGGATTGCTTGGGCTAATTCCTGTTTTAACTGCTTTGATAAATTTTTGCCCGCTTTATACTCCTTTCAAAATTAACACTGGAAAAAAGGCTTAGCGTCTCAAACTGAAATTACTTCAATTTCATCTTTAAGGTAAGCCAAATACCCTTCAACAGGCTGATCAAAAAGCTTTTGAAGGGCTTTTTTATAGTTAGTGATCTGCAAAATATTGCTTTCGTTTGGCTCGCCTGTTTTGTAATCAATTACAACTACTTTTTCAGGTAAAATAGCTATACGGTCAGGTCGCAGCAATTCACCCGTTGAGCTAAACAAATCCACTTCATTCTTTATCCTGGCAGGACGAATATAAGCCTCTCTCAGCTTTGGATGAACAGTCAATTGTCCAAAAACAGCTGCTAATGAAGCTGTTTCTTTTTGGTCAATAAAGCCCAGCTGGTAATTCTTTTGAAGCACGCCCTGAAGCTGATCAGCATAACGAAGCTGAGCAAGCAAGGCATGCATTTTGTTGCCGTATTGAATCGCTTTTGATGATTTTTGAAAAGTAGTAGCTTGTGCTATCTTCAATGCTTTATACCAGTTTCTGGAAACAATCGCACCTGATGCTTGCTTTTCGGGCAATGGATCAAACGATTTTTGAAGCGGCAATCCCAGCCTACTTCCAAAGGTATAAACGTATTGCCCATCAACCCAACGCGATGTTTGGTTAAGAAAATAATAATGCAATGTATTACTTACCTCCCCTTTTATAGTGCTTAAAACATAAAGCTGTTCCACTGCCCGCGTATAGGCCACATACATCAGGTTCATATTATCCAGCTGGCTTTTTTGCTTCTCCACCTCGTACAAAGCTTCAAAATCTGAGCCTGCCAATGATTTGTTAACGCTGACCATCGCTTGCTTCAAGCCCGGTATTTCATAATCACTCAGATCAACCCATGCATGATTTTTTGTGTTGCGGTTTCCAAGTCTTGAAAAAGCATAAGGATAGATAACCACCGGAAACTCCAAACCTTTTGCTTTGTGGATGGACATTACCTTGATTGATGTGGCATCGTCAGCTAATGAAACCGCAAGTTTATCTTTGCGTTCTTCCCAATACTGTAAAAAATCGTCCAAACCACCCTGAGCTTGATTTTGCCAGCGATAAACTGCCTCCAGGAAAAACAACAGGTAGGGATCTGTAGCATTTTCGAGCCTGAAAACGCGTACCAAATGCTCACAAAAATCATAAATACTGTAGTGGCTTAGCCTGACTGGATTCAGCGATCCATGGGGCAAGCCCAAATGCTGCTCCATCTCGGAAGGCGTATCCACTTTTGTAATAAAATAAGCCTCGTGTTGAATACTTTGATGCGTTGCTGCAGTTCTCACCAGGGCATTGTAGTACCTGAGTCCGCTTGCTATCACACTATCAGCAGGCTGATTTACAAAATAAAGGGCATGAACAAGAAGCTGAACCAGGTTGGAGTTTTTTACCAGCAAGGATTCGGGCGAAACCACGCTGTAGCCCTGTTGTGTCAGAAACCGGGCCATATTGGCGCCATGCTCATTCCGTCGGGTGAGTATGGCAATATCGCCAGGTGCATATCCAGCTGCAATAATTTCTGCTACAAGCTCCAAAACCCTCACTTGATGCGGGTCATTCTCTTTATTTATTCCATCCTCCAAAAACATTTCGAGTTGCACATAACCCTCAGCATTTTTTGCAACAAACTGCTGTTCCACTTGGGCATAAACTGCTTGATAATCTTCGGAAAGAAAAGATGCTGCCGACTTAAAAAATTCATTGTTAAACCGCACTATTCCGGACAAGGATCTGTAATTGGTATCCAATGAAAAACCCTCATATTGTTGCCTGAGCGTTGCCGCCATATCACTCGTAAGCGCTGAATCATGAGCGAGCTTTATTTCTGGCAAACGAATAAACTGTTCCACTTCACCACTTCTGAATCGGTAAATTGCTTGCTTGGCATCACCAACCAGCAAGCTTAAGTTGCCAGCCGAAAGCCCATTGGTAAGCAGGGGCAAAAAATTCTGCCATTGCAGTATCGAAGTATCCTGAAACTCATCCAGCATAAAGTGTCTGTAACGTTCGCCAAGTCGCTCGTAAATATAAGGCACCGATGCTTCATACAAAGTTTCTGACAGCCGTTTGTTAAACTCTGAAATATGCACCTCATTGCGTTCGTTTCTCAGGAGCGCCATTTCTTCATTGATACGCTGTTGCAAAGCAAAAGTGAGCAAGTTGGCATCGAGCATATTAAACAAAGTAAGCCGCGAGGCATGCTTTGCTACATGAGTCCTTAACGCATCAAAAAGTAGGGTAAGCTCCTTATCAATGATTGAAATAGCAAAACCAAATTCTTTTGGAAGCTTTGCTTTAGCCCATTTTCCGGCCTCAGGTGGATTCTTAAAAATTGAAGCATCCGATGCGTGCGCAAAATTACCTTCGCGGATTCTTTTGATAACAACAGGCAGGCCATTTTTGCCTTTGAACAGATTTTCAACACTTACATCATGCTGCTTTAGCAGTTGTTCGATCTGATCGATTAAATCGTTGGCGTGCTGCAAAACCTTGTAGCGGTAATCCCTGATGGTTTTCCCTGCTTTTTGAACTGCTTCCAGATCAGTTAGTTCGTTTCCCTTGCCGTTTAAAAAAGCTTCCTCTTCGAGCAGCAGCCTGATAAACTCACCCAGCTTTCGCTCAACGCGCCAGTTTTCGTCATCCTGCAATTGTCGTTTGATAAAATCGAGTATCAGACGCGTTACAAATTTATCCCTGCCAACCGATGCAATTATGCGATCGCGCGTTAGATTGATCAGGATTTCTGTCTCAAGCAATATTTCATATTGAGCAGGAAGTTGCAACTCACGCGTAAAAGTTCGTGCCAGTTTCTGCACAAAAGTATCAATCGTGCTCACTGCAAATTCGTTATAGTGGTGCAGAATATGATGAAAAACTATTGCTGCACGCTGCCTTAAAACCTGCTCTTCGAGGGTGGTTTCGCGCAACAGATAAGGCAAAACCACATTTTTAACAGCTCCGTCATCCTTGTGATTGGCAATAGCATACAAAGCATCAAGCATACGTTCCTTAAGTTCGTAGGCGGCTTTGTTAGTAAATGTAACAGCCAGAATACGCCGGTAATTCAAAGGATCTTTTAAAACAAGTGCCAGAAATTCGAGCACAAGGGTAAAAGTTTTTCCCGAACCAGCCGACGACTTATAAACTTTAAGCTGTTTCATTCAAGCAAAAGTAATTTACCATAAGAACGAATGCCTTTGCCTGTAAGTTGAATAAAATACAATCCGGGTCCGGTAAAATGCTGATTAGCATCCAATAAAATCATATTTTGACCTTGCTGCAATTGCCTTTGTTCCTGATAAATTAAGTTGCCCTGTTGATTATAAATGCTTAAGCCAGCCAATGTAGCTGCTGCAACATCAAGCAGGATCTTACTGCTCTGCCTTGCCGGATTAGGATAAATTTGAAGTGCCGTTTGGGGGTGCTCGTTTTCGAACAGGCCAACATTGATTACACGTGCAGAATCCTGATAAACTACAACATTCCCAAGCGTTTCATCAAGCGTAACCTGAAGCAGCGGCACATCCATTCCCTGAGCCAGCCAGTGGTACTCCGTATAATTTCGCACAACAGCCTGGCCTGTTCCATTAATAAACAAGCTATCGTATTCCGCTACTACCGATTTGTAGCGCAGCACCTCAAAAGTGCCATAAGGCGTTGTGAGCGTACCCCATCCATCAACAGTATTTTGCCGGCTACGATCCAACAACACATAACCCACACCAGGCAGGGCAAGTTCGAGAAAAGCATCATCGTTATAACTTTGCCCGAAGTTCATCGGAAATTGATAAATCTCATCGGCATTGCTGTATTTCAGTGGAATAGGTGTTCCTTCAAAAATTAAGCCGTAGCCCAAATCCTGATAGCGATTATTACTGCTCTCTAAAAAGCGGTAGGCCAGCACATCAGGTAAACCAGGTAAAATCCCTCCGGGATTAAAAGTGTTTACCAAATCGGCGCTGGTCAAAAAAAATGGCCAAAAAACCACTGGTGTTGAGGTTACAGCCAGAAAAGTATCTACCCGCTGATTTACAGGATTCAAACCACTAAAATCCCAGGAGTAATTCTCACCGGTTTGCGTAAAATCAAACACTTCTGGGTTAAGTGCTATGCTGGTTCTAACAGTATCACCCACCGAAGGCATATCAGTTGAAGTGACCGTAATTTGAGCTCCCGCATGATTACAGATAAATACCGAAATAAAAAGGAATAGTAAATGTTTCATAATTATATTAATTGGTGTTTCTTTTTTTCTTTCTCCGGAACAGATCGCCAAAACTGTCAAAATCTTGCCTGTACGACAATCCAATCCCTTGTGTATAAGGTGCGTAATTGTCAAAATTACTGTAGTAGTAATAAGAATTAACATTGGAATGGTTAAAAGCTTTGGCCCTCAACCTGCCATCTTTGGTGATTTTTACTGTAATATCCACATCACCAACAATATTACTGGCATTTTGAGTTGTAGCCGTATTGCTAATCATTCCAAAATTTCCATCAATTGTAACGCGGTCGTTAAAAAGCTGAGTTGACAAAGCCACCTCTAATTCCTCGCTTGACAATTCGTCGCCGGGTTTATAATGTACACCCACATCAAAGTCCTTACTTATTTGCGACAACCAGCTACTCAACTGATTGCTGATGACATTAATATAGGAGCTTCCCAAATTTGCTGAGCTGCCACCTGCATAGCTAAAACTACCCAAAACAAGTAGTGAAATCATCTGTTGTGTCATCTGGGCGCTGTTCGTTGTATCCAAGACCGAAAAAACCATCTGACGCGTTTCATCGTCAGAGTTTGGCAGACGGATACTAAAACTAATATCCGGATTAAATAATTGATTTTTAAGTTGAATGATACAATCCACATTCACGCGGTTTCGTATTGAAGAACTTGAGTCGAGCACGATACCCAAAGAGGCCAGGGACGTTTTTACCCGGTATAAACCTTTTACGTCTAGCTCGGCATCCATCGGATCGCCAGTCCATGAAATGCGGCCACCTTCGAGCAGATCGAAACGCTTACGCACCAGGTTCTCGAAAACAAAATTAAATTGCCCTGATTGCACCCTGTAATCGCCCAAAAGCGTAAAATCGCCCAGTGCATTCACGCCCAATCTGATATTTCCACTTCCCCTTGCCACCAGGTTTCCCATATTATAGGGTAAAAATATTTGCAAGCCTGCATCGGGTGTAACATCAGCATTGAGGTTGATATTAAAATTTTGAGCCGGCTTGGTCAAGCTTGGCTTAACTGCCTTAGTATTTGAATCTTTTTGGTTGGGATTAACAAAAATAATAAAATCGTGATCGCTTACATATGCGCTGTTATTCAATGGAATATATAATCGTGTTCCGCGATTTGTTGCAGCATTTATCGTTAAATTCACATCATTTAAAGGGCCGGTTATCTGCACATCACCACTCACTACAGCGGTTCCATAAAACAAATCGTTCATTTGTCGATTGGTGTTTAAAGCCATAAAAAATTGTGGATCCATGCTAACCTTAAAGCGAAAATCTGATAAATAATTATGACTCACTTCGCCACTAACAACAGCTTTGCTTCCGGTGGTATCATAAAGCATCATATCCTGAAAAACGATTCTGTCCTTTTCGAATACAAACTTATGCTGCAGCGAATAAACCGTATTTAGGTAATCTATCCTGAAAGCTGTGCGGTAAAGATCGAGTTCACCTGTAAGCTCGGGTTGAGAAAGAGCACCACGAATTTTAAAATTGCCGCTTGCCAAACCCTCAACCCTGCTTAAAATTCCCGTGAGGAAAGGATTAATGGCTTTTAGCCTGAAATTCTCAAGATTCAAATCAAAATGCATATTATCCGCATTGATCAACGGATAGTAAAAACCAGTTAAGTTTAGCATGCGACTGGTTGACACATTTCCTACATTGATAATTTGAGCGTTGAGGTATATGGATTCATCAGAATTGTTCCAACTGCTTAAAATTCTTGCGTCTCCTAATTTTTCTGCATTAAGATGAAGGTTTGATAGGTGCAGGTTCGAGAAAAATGCGGGTCTGTTTACCAAATTGGCCAGTTGCAGGTCGCCGGAAATTATCCCATCCAAATTAACCCCATATCCCATTGTGATGAGATCAAAATTAGAAATATCCCAATTATTAAAAATGATATCCAATGAGTCGGGTTCATTTATTGGAACATTACCGTTTAAACTAATAAATTGCCGGCCTACATCAAGCCTAAGCTTATCGATCGAAGTGTAACTTTCTCTAAAATAAATCCGGTTATTTGCATCCACAGACCATACTGAGTCGTTAACAACCAGATCAGCCTTGTTGATTTGTAAAGTTCCTCCATAGGCACTATCGGGCAAAAAAGTAGCTATAATATCACCTCTATTTCGGGCTGGAACCAACCTGTCATTCCACCTTAGATAAGCCATCAGGCTATCATTTCTAACTTCCACTCTGAAGCGCGGCCGCTCAATACCCAATACAGTGGTATCGAGGGCTGTACTATCGCGAAAAACAAATTCTGACAAAGTAAAATCCAGGTGTGCCTGATCAAGATCGCTGGAATTTTTAATCATTAAATCCTTCATTTTAAAATCACCAAAGGAGATGTATGGCGATTTAAGCGTTAAATCCAAATCATTGCGGCTTGTCGTGAATACGCCACTAGCCGAAGTTTCGGGTGAAACCACCAAATTTGGAGAGAATAGCCGTGTAAGTGTCTCGGTTTCCCTTAAAGTCAGACTCAGGTAAAAATCCTGTTGTTGCAGACCAATTTCCGATTGAATAACTCCCGGAATATGAATGTAATGATTCAAATAATTGCTTATTGCATCAGGTAAAGTTGCAAAATGAACTTTTCCACCAAGCTCAAAGTCAAAAAAGTCGGTTGACAATTCATAACGCTTTCCAAGCAGTGCTTCGTCTGTAACTTTTAAAACCAATGAATCCATTTGATAGCTTCCTCTGCTGTCGCGATAAATTGTATTACTTATCCGCAAGTCACCAATTAACTCATCCGGTTTCAGACCTGAGAGATTTGCTTTTATACCGGTTCTGATTCTCATAAGGGTGTCTGAATCCAGCAATTTCATTTCAAAAAGATCTGCATGGTCAATCTCTGCAATAAAATCCATCACAGGAATAGCAGGTTCCAGATCGATTTTTCCATTAAAATCAAGCTTTAATTTTTCATCATCCACACTTAAAACACCAATAAAACGCTGCCCTGACAGTTCACCATTCAATTCCACATCCTGATAAAGCGTGTTGAGCAGCTCTATGCTATTCAATACGCCATCAACGCGCACATTGGCCGTTTCCTGGCTCACGCCACTTCCATTGACACGCGCATTCATGCTTAGTTCGCCTATCCCATCTGTACCGAGCAGTTGACCAAGATGTAGCTTATTAGTAATTAAGTGCCCTGCATAACTAATTTCATCTGATTTCAGATCTCTTGACAGCCTTAAATCTGAATTTATTGTACCAACTTCAGTTTTAATATTTGCCTTAGCTAAAAAGTCGTCAGGTTTTCCCTTGAATGTTCCTTTCACTAGGGTTTTACCGGCAGCTATAAGCTGATCAGGCACAGGAATTTTTATCCCACCCGGAAGTGCAAAATTGCTAATATCTTCGGCATTCAATCTCAAGCGATTGATGGTCAATTCCATATCACTTTCAAAAAAATCCGGTAAACCAGTAATATGATACTCACCCACAAAGTCGGTATTTTTACCAAATTGGAAGCTAAAATCGCGGGTGCTAAAATCGGCTACTGTTCCGGCCACCTCACCAGCCAGACTTACCACATTTGTCATTTGAAACATTAAGGGAGCAAAATAACCAATATCCGCCATATAAAGCATTGAAGGCTTGATCTTTGCTTCAATTTTTACTTGCTCAACAAAATCGAGAAAATCAGCATAGGTATCATAGTTTAACTCCAAATCCAAATTGAGGCTGGATCGACTAGTAACAAGCTCGAGATCTGAGATTTTTGTTTTTTTTGGATTTGTTTTAAATTGACCATGAAGATGTTCTAAATTAATACCACTTGTGTCGGTTGCCTTAAGCTTACGAATAGTAGTTTCTATACTATCTCCTATTATACTTAAATCTGTTGCAGCCAGCATGATACCTTGAATAAAAAGATGACTGTAATCCATCCCCTCCTCGCCGGGTTCATCTTTATTTTGATCCCAAAACTGAAACTGTCCCTTAATAATTTGTAATTCATCCACCGTAATTGGATAACTATTTGCAGCACTCCTTGTGCCAGTATCATTTTCCCCTGAAAAATAAGCTGTTATAACATCCAGATTAAGGTGATCCTCTTGTTCGTATTTCACAAGTGAAACGAAAGGTTTGTCAATCACTAACTTCCTCATATGCAACCCTTCTCTGAAATCGGAGGGAAAAAGGCTCAATCGTAAATGAGGTAAAGCAAATATTATATTTTCTTTTTCATCATAAGCTTCAAATCCTTTGATAGTTAGCGAAAGGTCAAGGTCAAAATAAAAGCCTTTAACAATGATGCGCGTACCCAGTTGCTCGGTAAGGTAGCCAGTAGCCATGCGCGCCAAATAGTTTTGCACAAAAGGATCGCGCAGAGAAACATACATACTAACCGGTAGTGCAATGAGCACTACCAGTAAAGCCAAAAAGCTATTTCTGATCTTTTTTTTAATAGTTTTGCTTCTTAAATTTACAACATGAACACCTATATCCTCGGTATCGAATCGTCCTGTGATGAAACTTCTGCAGCAGTGCTTAACGGTACCCGATTGTGCTCCAACATTATCGCCAGCCAAAAGGTTCACGAAAAATATGGAGGTGTAGTTCCAGAGCTCGCATCAAGGGCACACCAGCAAAATATCATACCGGTAATCGACACAGCGATTAAAGAGGCAAATATACATAAAAATGAGGTGAGCGCAGTAGCCTTTACAAGGGGTCCGGGCTTGCTTGGATCGCTATTGGTGGGCACATCATTCGCTAAGGCTTTTGCAATGGCAATGGATATTCCAATGGTTGAAGTAGATCATATGGATGCCCACATTCTGGCTCATTTTATCACTGATGAGCGGGGATTAAAAGTACCGGAATTTCCATTTCTTTGTCTCACAGTATCCGGAGGTCATACGCAGATCGTACTGGTAAAAGATTATTTTGATATGACGATCATAGGACACACCATTGATGATGCAGCCGGCGAAACCTTTGATAAAGCAGCAAAAATCATGGGACTCCCCTATCCTGGCGGTCCCGTGATAGATCAATTGGCCCAACTTGGGAATCCGGAGGCTTTTCAATTTGCCGAGCCACGAATTCCGGATTTGAATTTCAGCTTTAGCGGTTTAAAAACCAGCATACTCTATTTTTTACGCGATGAATTGAAAAAAGATGAGCAGTTTATCGAAAAACACAAAACAGATTTGTGCGCGAGTATTCAACATACCATCATCCAAATACTGATGAAGAAACTCATCGCAGCCAGCAAGCACACCGGCATTCGCCAGGTGGCCATTGCAGGCGGTGTTTCAGCTAATTCGGGATTGCACAAGGCAATGCAAAAAGCTGCCGATGAAAATGACTGGGAGATATACATTCCAAAAATAAGTTATAGCACTGATAATGCCGCAATGATTGCCGTTGCAGGATATTTTAAGTACCAGCAAAAACAGTTTGCACAGCATAATATCACGCCTTATGCCAGGCAAAGCAATAAAAAATAACATACAGCCATGATGAACTGGCAACAGCTACTCTCAACCAAAAGGTTTTCGTCCTCGTCCAACCAACAGGATATTCGTTCGGCTTTTCAGCGCGATTACGACCGCATTATTTTTAGCAGCCCTTTTCGCAGGCTGCAAAACAAAACCCAGGTATTTCCACTTCCGGGAAGTGTTTTTGTGCATAACCGACTCACGCACAGCCTCGAAGTTGCCAGTGTAGGAAGGTCGATTGCACGTATTGTTTCGCGTGAATTAATCAACAAAATACCTGCACTTGCGCATAGTGCCCTTGCCGAAATCGATACCATAGTTGCTTCGGCCTGTCTGGCTCACGACTTAGGAAATCCGCCTTTTGGACATTCTGGCGAAAAAGCCATCAGCAGTTATTTTGAAGAGGGAGAAGGAAAAGCATTAAAATATCAAATACCTGATCATCAATGGTCCGACTTAATTGAATTTGAAGGTAATGCTAATGCATTTCGTACGCTTACACACCAATATAATGGCAGAAGAAAGGGAGGCTTTTCATTAACATACGCTACCCTTGCCTCCTTAGTCAAATATCCTTATCCTTCTTATAACAAGGGTGATAGAAAAAAATATGGCATCTTTTATTCCGAACTCGAAAGCTTTGAACAACTTGTGCAAACTTGCGGGCTGATTAAAATAGCCGACCAGGGACCTGTGTATGCGCGCCATCCGCTTGTCTATCTTGTGGAAGCAGCAGATGATATCAGCTACCTGATTATGGATATGGAGGATGCACACAAGCTCCGTATCCTTTCAACAGTGCAAACTGAGCTGATGCTAACCGCCTTTCACGATAAAGAAGACCTTGAATTTTCAGCCTATAAAAACCGTATCTACCAGGAAGTTACTGATACAAATGAGCGTATAGCATTTTTGCGTGCTACCGCTATTAACAGACTTGTTAAGGAAGTAAGCACCATTTTCGTGCAGCGTGAAGAAGAAATACGTGCTGGTGTTTTTAAGGGTAGTCTGGTCGATTATCTCCACCCAACACTTAAAGCTGCCATGGATCAATGCCGCAAACTTTCGGTTAAAGCCATATACAATCATCCTGAAGTTGTTAAAATTGAACTAACAGGTTTCCATATACTTGGAACCCTAATGGAAGAATTTATCCGGGCAGTTTTGGCTCCTGATACCCATTATCACCGGAAACTACAATCCCTCTTGCCAGATCAATTTAAACCACAATTTACTGATTCTTATAGCAAAATTCAATCGGTTTTGGATTTTATTTCAGGCATGACAGATCTTTATGCGATGCAACTTTACAAAGATTTGAGGGGCATCGAAAGCTGATCAGGCCAGGTATTGCTCCAACATGTCCTTCCATTTCACAAATCCATCCTGTAAATCACTGTAATCGTGATACACACGACGAAAAGGATCTGCTACTGTATTCAAATAAGCCGTTTTACCCTGTGATTTTATCACATTGAGGATATCATCCAATTTGCGTGTTG
Organism: uncultured Lentimicrobiaceae bacterium; assembly: GCA_964592595.1. Lineage (GTDB taxonomy): Bacteria > Bacteroidota > Bacteroidia > Bacteroidales > F082 > UBA5536. Next base: position 11,699 of record CAZQFH010000054.1, read on the forward strand.
CCAACTTCAGTTCATCGAGTCGCTTATCGCAAGACCAGATGTAGGTTGCTTCTTCTGTATTCAGTGTTTCCCATACCAGATGGTAATATTTTGAGCCTTCAACCAAAAACACAAAAGAAAAAGGATTAAGAACAAACCTGAGTTTCATGATGTGATGCGCGTGTATGGAAGATAAAAAGCGCAAATGCCGGTAATGTTTGGTGTCGGTTATCTGCAGCAGATCGCTAAAAAAATCACTATCCGAATCATAAAAAGCATTGGAGTTGAAACCTTCATCAGCATAATGCGCCAATAATTCTTCCATCGTGAACAAAGACTGGTCGATATCCAGCATGCTCTTCTTTCGACCGATACCGGAAACAAACTCAAAGCGAACCGTCTCTATCAAGGTTTTATCAATGCGGGCAATTTCAGGAGATTCAAGCTTCAGAATTTTCACTTCATCATCCTGAAGTTCAAAATCAGCAATCACATTAATATGCTGTGTTTTCAATGCATTGATAAAATAATTCTTTACCGCATCAAACTCCTCCCGTAGCTCATAATTTTTAATAGAAAGCTTAAGCGGTTGATTAGTAAACCAGAAATAACGGTCGAAACTCACCGCTCCAAGCTGAAATCGCAATGATTTGACAGGAACCTTGAAACGCTCCCGGATAGTTCTTGGTTGCTTCAAGTCAGCTTCCAAATCCGTAGTTGGCGCATGTGACACGTCAGTAAAGTCAACTAATTTTCGTGGTGGACGTTGGCCTGCTACGCTTCGCAAAAGACTTCTTGTATCCAGCTTTCGGAAACGAATCTGCCTTATTTTGTTCAACTGACTTCGTAAATCTGCCGGATTAGCTTTATCGTGAAGCAGGGTTTCATTATAATTCAATACCGTTGCAAAGAGGCAATTTTGCTGTTCATCGTGCTTATTTACAATAATTTGCCAAACAGCTTGCGATTCAAAAGTTTTGATAGTGGGTGGAAAATCGAGGTCGGCTAACGACAGCATATGATCAGCCAAAAAAGCCTTATTCCGATCAAAATACAAATAAAATGTTTTCCCTGTCAAATGAGATTCACCATAATTTTCGGACATAACAGCAGATTTGTCCAAAATTATAAAAATTCAGCTGAAAAACATGCTTGCTGAGGGGGGAATTAAAAAAAATACAGTCTTACCTTACTACGCTAACATTCATAGCGACAGGTCCTTTTGGTCCTCTTCCCAATTCAAAAGTGACCATATTATTTTCTTTTACAGGTTCGTTCAGGTTGCTCACATGCACAAAAATACGCTGATCATTCTGTAAGTCGCGAATAAAGCCAAAGCCTTTACTTTCGTCAAAAAAGCTCACAACACCATTTTTAAGGGTATCAACCACTTCATTTGGATCACTTTTAGCTACACTTACAGCGATATCGTCAAGCTCAATCTCTTCTTTTTTAGAGGGATCAGGCGGACTGTCGAGAATATTTCCAAACTCATCCACATAGGCTATCATTTCGTCAAAGCTTTTATTATCCTGATCCTTACTTTCGAGACGACGTTTTTCTTTGTCTTTACGTTTTTTTTCTTTTTTCTGCCTTACGGCTTTTTTTTGCATGGATTCCTGTGATCTTCCCATAAATGTTTTTGGTGATAAAATTAATCAAAAAAAATAGCGGTTGATTCACTGTTCGGACCGAACAGTAAACCAACCGCCGGAGTTCTTCTTATCGGTTAGTAACGACGACGTGGAGCTTCCGTTCTTGGACGAGCCTCGTTTACAACCATTTCACGGTTTTCGAGGGTAGCACCATTGAGTTCTTTGATGGCCTTTTGGGCTTCTTCATCATTGTTCATTTCAACAAAACCAAAGCCTTTTGAACGGCCGTTGTATTTGTCGATGATAATTTTTGCAGAGGTTACTGTTCCGTATTCTGCAAAGAAACGTTCTAAATCCTGATCGTTTACATTGTAATCAAGATTTCCTACATAAATGTTCATGTAACTAAAAATTAAATGAGTAAAAAAATCAACCTTTTGAAACTTAAGTGTTTCTCAGGCTCTAAAAAAATCAGGATTTAAACAGCGGGCGGGTCGTGAAAAATGATCGGTTAGAACAAAATACAAACGAGAACGCAAACACTCAAATACTGAATTCGGTGCAAAGATAAATAAAAATATTGATTCCAAGTTTTTTTCTTTTTTGTCCTGACAGGCAAAAGTGTTTTAACTAAATACAAAAAACTAAGGCATTGGATCAGTAAATTATTGTTTTTTTTGCTTAAAGCCTTTACACAGCAAACAAATCCGCATTTGCTGCCAAACTATTGTTACATTTGTTGTCTATAACCGAATCCAAAGCCTGTAAATGCCTGTTCACAATCATTTCAGGGATTCGTTTATTAATACTTAATCCAATGAAATCATTAGTAAAGTATTTTTTGATCTTTTTTGTGGTCGGTTGTAATGTTACAAGCCTTGTCGCTCAAAAAAACAACACCTTTTCTCAAACATTATACAAGCCCGATCCAGTGCTTTACAACGGAAAGCGATACAGCTACTTTCCGCCTTTACAAACTGGAGGACACCAGTTTTTAATCGGTGAAGATTTCGTTCCCGGAAATGTGCGTATTCGCGGAAATGTATATGAAAATCAACAACTCAACTACGATATTTACAATCAGCAATTGGTGTTGCGTTTCACCAATCATATAGGAGCAGTAGATCAACTGATTGTTTCAGATGCCTGGCTCGAAGGATTTACCCTGGATGATCTGACTTTTGAGTATGTGTTATGGAGTGATTCAAGCTGGAGAATTGCACAACGCATTGGCCAACAACCTTTTGAAATACTTATACTATGGAATAAGAATTTGTCGCTCAATACCAGATATGGCGCCACAAACCACATATTCTCAAAGCCACAGAAAAAGATCTTTTTAAGACAGAAGCAAGTTATTCAGCCATTCAAAAACAAGCGTCAGTTTATTAAGCTGTTTACGGAAGATTTTAAGTCACAACTTAAAAAATACTTAAGCAAACAAGGTTTTTCGTTTAAGACAGCTTCGGACCAGGAGATTGCCAATCTATTGGAATTCTGCACATTAAATATGCTGCAAGAATGAAACACATCATCCTAATTATTTTAACGCTATTCGTGTTAAATGTTCATGCGAATGATCCAGAGCAGCTAATTAGCTGCCACCTAAGCGAACTGTCGTTTGATCAATTCTGTGCTTTTATTACACAGCAAAGTGGCGTTAAGGTTTACTACAAGTCGCGCTGGACTAATGAGCTCAAAGTAACCATACAGGCTGACAGCATAACTGTTTTCGATGCCGTATCGCTCGCCATTCGGGGAACAAATCTTAAGCTTTCTGTTTGGAATGATAATCTTGTAATTCTGCCAGATGAGGTCTTAATTTCTGAACTACCTCAATTTGAATCAATTAATCAAACCCGAGGAGCAGAGGAACTGCAAGCTAAATCACTTACCGCCAGCGAAGAGCGCTACCTCACCGGTCGAAAAGCAGAAGTGATTCAAACAATCCGTGTTGGCGAATCCGGAGCCCATTTAAGAGGTAAAAAAGCGCAAGTACTTGGCAGGGTGCTGGATCAGGAAACAGGCGAGCCAGTTTTTTATGCAACAGTTTATATCGAAGAAACGCAGTCAGGGGCTGTAACTGACATCAATGGATTTTTTACCCTGAGCCTTAATCCCGGCAAATACAATATCGTCTTTGATTTTTTGGGCTATGAGAAAAAGAAATACCAGCTGGAAGTGCTCTCCGATGGAAATTTCAGCATTCAACTCAATAAAACAGTTTATCAGATTGAAGAATTTGTAGTTTATGGCGACCGACAGCGAAGCATGAAAGAAAAGGATCCTGGCCTGGATAAAATTTCGATGCGATCAGTAAAGGAGCTTCCCATGCTGATGGGAGAACGTGATATCCTGAAGGTATCTACAACACTCCCTGGAATCGTTAACGTAGGTGAAGGAAATGCCGGTTTAAACGTAAGAGGAGGCGGAGCCGATCAAAACGCATTCTATATCAATAATATACCTATTTACAACCCGACTCACCTGTTTGGATTTTTTCCTGCTTTTAACAGCGATATCATCAAAGATTTTTCGGTTTACAAAGGGCATATTCCTGCAGCTTTTGGCGGCAGGCTCTCTTCGGTTTTTAATATTATTACCAGAAGAGGAAACAGAAAAAACTTCACAGCGCATGGCGGCATCAGCCCTATTTCGGCCAATATTGTTGTTGAAGGCCCCTTGAAGAAAAACTCTGTTTCAATGCTGTTAAGTGCTCGATCTACTTATTCTGACTGGATATTGCAACGCATTAAAGATCCTGATATCCGCAATAGCAAAGCCGGCTTTTATGATTTGGCAGGAGGAATCAATTTCGATAATCAAAACACTCAGTCATCCGTCTTCTTTTATCACAGCAAAGACCGTTTTCAATTAGCAGATCTAACAGAATATGACTATGCCAACAGCGGGATTTCTATTAACGCCGGATATAATTTCAGTAGAATTTTTAGAGGTGATTTTGCTTTAGTTGGCGCTCAGTATGGCTTCAATACGATTGATAAACAAGAGGTTTCGAGTGCCTACAAGCATGATTATCAATTACAAAATTACGAATTGAAAGCTGACTTTAAATATCAGCTCAACGAAAAGCACAGCCTTGATTTTGGCGTAAGTCTGGTGCTGTATAAACTTAACCGCGGAACTGTTCGGCCTTTTGGTTTTCAATCAATTAGAAAATCTTTGGAATTAGGTAACGAACAAGGACTGGAAAGCGCTGTTTATCTGGCCGATTCATGGGAGCTCATGCCCCGTTTGACGCTAAATACCGGCTTGCGGCTGGGTTTATTTAACCCAATAGGCCCTAAAACAGTTTACACTTATGCTGATGGCTTACCAACTGAAATCCGTTATATTGACGACAGCCTTCGCTTTGGCGCTAACGAAGTGATAAAATGGTATATACAACCCGACCTTCGAATTGCGCTTAATTATGAAACCGATGAGTATGGTGCTGTTAAATTGGCCTTTAACCAAATGCATCAAAATTTATTTATGCTCAACAACACCATTTCTATTGCTCCAAACACCCAATGGAAACTGGCCGATTACCACTTGAAGCCGTCACAGAGCAATCAGTTTTCGGCGGGCGTTTTCAGAACAATCCCAAAACTTGGTATGGAATTTTCAGCTGAACTCTATTACAAGCTTACCAAAAACTATCCGGAATTCAAGGATGGCGCTGGTTTTCTCGACAATCCACAGGTAGAAACAACTGTGCTGCAGGGCGAACAGCAGGCTGCCGGTATCGAGTTGTTTCTGAAACGCAGCAACCGCAAGCTGGAGGGATGGCTCACCTATACCTATTCCCGTTCGCTTGTTCAGGTAAACAATGGTCAACCCTGGAACAGTATAAACGCAGGAAAAACCTACCCCGCAAATTTCGATATACCTCACGTACTTAATATGGTATTGAATTACCATATGAGCCGGCGTATTTCGGTTTCGTCAATCATTACCTATCAAACAGGTAAACCTATCACCTACCCCGTTTCGGCCTATTACAGCGATGGAACGCCGTATTTTGATTATTCCGACCGAAATGCCTATCGCTTACCCAACTATTTCAGGATAGATTTGTCACTTACTCTTGAAGGAAATCTCAAGAAGAAAAAACTGATTCACAGTTCATTAAATTTGAGTTTATACAATCTTACCGGAAGAGACAACCCCTATGCGGCCTACTTTAAAGTTGAAAATGGCCGTATCAGAAGCTATCAATACGCAATTATTGGTGTGCCGGTATTTACGGCAACATGGATTTTTAAAATTGGAAATTATGCTTCGGAATAATATAACATTAGCGCTAATCATCTTTTTATTAAGCTTTTGGGGCTGCGAAAAAGCTTTTGACCCAAATATCAGGGGAAGCGATGCCCTAAAATATGTTATTAATGGGGGTGTGTATTCCGGCGATAGTTTGCAAATAATTTCCATATCCCAAACCTCATCAATAAGCAATCCGCAGCAATTACCGGTTACTGGCTGTGAGGTTAGTATTGAAGATGATCGTGGAAATACTTTCATGCTTTATGATGCTGGTGGCGGTAATTATCAAACAACGATTGATCAAGCCTATCTTACACCAGGAATTGCTTTCAAGGTAAAAATCACAACGCCTGATGGCAGCAGACTGGAATCAGCATATGACACTTTGCTTACCGTATCTGAAATTGAATCAGTGTATTACGAAATTGAAGTACAAGAGGGCATCAACCCGGATGATAAAACTCCGGGAGTTCAGTTTTTCCTTGACATGAAAGGCAGCAATAATGATAGCCGAAACTACCGCTGGAAAGTCTTTGAAACCTATGAATACAAGAGCATGTATGCACGTGAATGGTATTATGATGGAGAAGTACACCATATTGTACCACCGGACTCATCGACTATGTATTGTTGGAGAACGGCACAAATTGCAGAAATTTTTACCCTCACCACTTCCAATCTTGTCGAAAATGCCATTGTTTCGTATCCTTTGCATTTTGTCAACAACCGGTCAGTGCGCATGGAGTATGGCTACAGCCTGCTCGTAAAGCAATATTCGCTAAGCAATGCTGCCTATATATATTGGGATCAGATGCGACAAAACAGCATACAAGGTGGCAGTCTATACGAAACACAACCGCTCGCCATTAAAGGTAATATGCATCATCTCAGTGATACCGATCAGGAGGTTTTGGGTTTCTTTGGAGCCTCACAAGTTACGACGCGTAGGATTTTCCTTACAAACCCAGGCCTGATTCTTGATTATAATTCCAACTGCTCCCCTACTGCACTTCGTATTGGACTTCGTGAAATTGATCCCCGCTATTTTCCAGCCTTCCTGATGGGCGATGAGCTAACCTATTATCCCGTATGGCTCAATGATGAATGTGTAGATTGCACCCTTTCGGGCGGTGTAACTGTTAAACCTGATTTTTGGCCCTATTAAGATGAAAAAAATACTACTCATAACGTTTTTTGTATTGCATGTCCTGATTATTAAAACAGGGCTTATGGCACAAAGCCAGACGCAATATCCCGATGCAGAGCAATTCAGGCTTTTTACTGATCGCAGTGTTTATTTAGCAGGAGAAAAAATTGCCTTCAGTGCCATACAAATACCTGACCCAAAGCATATCAGCCAATTGAGCAGCGTGCTTTATTGCGAACTCATCGACCCGCAGGCCGCTCCACTGGCTCAAGGAAAATTTCTGATGGATCAAACCGGAGCTTTTGGCAGTATTCAAATCCCCGAAGACCTGATAACCGGCCATTATTACTTGCGGGTCTATACCAAATACATGCGCAATATCGGGCCGGAATCCTATACTTATCACCGCTTGAAAATAATCAACCCTGAACAAGTTTCTACAAATTATTCCATTGATTCCAATTTGTTATTGCCGCTTAAAACAATTCATGAATTAAATAACGCTGAATTAAGGATTTACACTGATAAAAGCCTTTACAACATTAATTCCAGGGCTGTTTTATCACTGGATTTTGGGCAGAAATCCAAGTCTTTTATAAGTGCATGCGTTTCTGTTGTTCATGAGTTTGCTTTACAAAACAAACAAGTTGAAAGCTATGGCAAGCGACATATAAAGCAATTGAACTATCCCCCGGAAACGAAAGGACTATCTATCTCTGGTTTGCTTAAAAATCAACCTAATGATTCCTTAATACCCAATAGCAGCATCACGCTCTCCATTATAGGACATGGGAAGGACTTTATGGCTACAACAACCGATTCCTCTGGGAAGTACCTTTTCGCATTACCCAATTACCAAGGCAGAAGAGATCTGTTTTTGTGTAATGAGAACCAGGCTGATTTGGAATCCCAATTACTGATTGACAATGATTTCTGTCGTATTCCGATTCAATTACCCGATACGGTTTTTCATCTCACAGCAACAGAAAAAGCAGTTTTGCTTGTTATCGCCAAAAATAAACAACTAACAGACCATTTTAGCACAGATAGTGTCCAATCAAAAGCATATAATCCGCGCTTTGACTCCTATTTTTATGGTACTCCCACTGAAATTGTCAAGATCGAAAATTATGTAGAGTTACCTAACCTTGAAGAGTACTTCAATGAGTTGCCAAATATGGTAAAAGTTAGAAAGCGAATGGGTAAAAAGTACTTTAAGGTTCTTAGCAATAATGCGGAAATACCACTTTTTGAACCACTTATACTTATCGATGGTGTTGCTATTGATAATCCGGAAGCCGTATTAGCCATTTCTCCAAAGCAACTCGATCGCATTGAAATCATTAACACTCCCTACATAAAAGGCGCTTATACCTATGGCGGAATTATTCATCTGATTTCGCAGGAAGGCTATTTTGCTGATATTGAGCTGCCCGAAAATGGATTGTTTCTTGATTTTCAATTCCTTTCTCCGAATCAATTTAAAATTGATCAACAAACCGATTCACAAGAATTTCCTGATACAAGAAACACTTTGTACTGGAATCCAATAATTATACCTACAGCTGACATTCAATCCTTCCACTTTATCACACCTGCCACACCAGGACGCTATCAGGCAGTTATCAGAGCTGTTACCAACAAAGGTGAATTGGTAAGTAGTAGCTGTGTTTTTGAAGTGCGATGAGTGCAAGAAAACGGAAAATATAACACGCATAAAAATGGACTTGGATTCTCAATTTGATAGAGAGAGGGCTGGGGTGGGTTACCTTTTCACTACTTTTTGAGTAGTGAATACCGCATCCACATAAATGCGAACGAAGTACAACCCAGAAGGGAAGGAACTCAAGCTAACTTGAGTCATTTCCCCGAGATTTTCCTGATGGAAAACCTCACTTCCGAATCCGTTTATCACACTCAATTTTTCAATTGTCTTTCCTGTGCTAATAAACAAATTCCCGGAAGTTGGATTTGGATAAATATTTATGTTCTGAGAAGAAATTTCTTCCTGTCCCAAAATTATGTCGATAATACCAACCCAAGTTGTGTCGGCAGAACTTCCATCCGAAAGTTCGTAATACCCTTCCACGTCATATACTCCAACAGGATATTGATAATCCCATTCCAGCACATTTCCTGATCCTTCTTCTGTATAAAAATCAGAAGAACCAGAATTATATGTTACTGTTCTGGGATCATTGTCGCGCTGATGAATTTCCATGCGATGATGGATAATGTCATCGGTTGTTCCGCCTAACGGCTCAACTTCAAGAGTAAACCAAACATCAAATGCATCCACCTCAACATCATCTGTAACAGTGTTTTCCCCGTCATTAACGATTAAAGTAAATGTATAATGACCTTCGTTTCCTAATACCACAATTGGATTTTGTTCCGTTGAACTAAATCCACCAGTACCAGTCCACTCATAAGAGTAAGAACCTGTGCCACCTGTGGCAGAACCGAACAAATGAGCGGGCTGACCAGTTGTATAAACTGGCTTATCACTCGAAGCCGAAGCCTCAAGCGGCGCATTGGCTCCCACCTGGGTGATCGAGAAAACATCTGTCGCTCCTGAACCAGAAACGCTAAAGTCATCTGATCTGGAGGTAGGATCTGTATTTGCCTCATAATTGAGGGTCACCGTTCCCTGTCCCATTCCAGACAAAGGCGCAGCAGATAGCCATCCGGCCAATCCTGTCACACCCCAGATCAAATCATCTGGACAATCAACAGAAAACTGAAGACTGCCAGCATTTGCTGGTACGTTTGCATTGTCCGGAGTCAGCGTAATAAATGCGATCACTCCGTCCTGGTTTATGGTGAAAAGTTCAACAATCCCACTCCCGCTTGTGACGGTTGCAGTATAAGTTTCTCCAGCCATTGTATTAATGGCGGGATATGAAACATTTATTGTTGAGTTTCCAGTTCCAGAAGACGGCGTAGCTATCACGAGGTTGTCGCTGGTCACAATCGTCCAACTTTCGTTGGAAGTGATCGCGAACGAAGTGTTTCCTGAACTAGCAGACACGGTTACACTGGTTGGATCAATAGTTAAACTATATGATTCAACGGTAACCGTTGCGGTATTGGTATTCACCGAACCACAACTGTTACTTAACTCGCAATAATACGCACCTGCATCACCAACCGCAGCCGATGAAACACTATAACTCGCACTGGTCGCACCACTAATGGCAGAGCCATCGTGATACCACTGATATCCAGTCACATTGTTTCCGGCGGAAGTTAGGGTAAAGGGGTTTCCCACAAATACCGTAACATCCTGTGGATGTGTGGTTACAACAGCCTGCAAGTTCACGGTAACCGTTGCCGTGTTGGTATTAACAACATCGCAAGTATTACTCAGTTCGCAGTAATACGAACCAGCGTCTCCTGCAGTAGCTGATGAAACGGTATAACTTGCGCTTGTGGCGCCAGATATTGCTGTTCCATTTTTGTACCACTGGTAACTATCTACATTATTTCCTGCAGCAGTAAGCGTAAAGGCCCCTCCTTCACATACGGTTTCATCCGATGGATGAGTCGTAACCGTTGGAGAAGGAATGGTCACCACCTGAACAATTCCAGGTCTGTTCCACTCCTCGGTAATCCTTCTGCACATATCCCTATCGGCATTGCCGACCGGAGAAAATGTATGGTCAAAGGGCTCAGAATACCAACCCGCATTTGGATCGTCATCTGAAAATCGGTAGACTCTCACACCTCCACCGAAGTTCCCTTGAGCCATCACAGTGGCATACTGCCCCCAAGTGGCATCTGTACCCAGATATGCTCTCCGATAGAGCACTGGATTCGGAGTAATGTCCTCATGCTCACCTCCCCATAAGGCGTGGCCATACTCGTGCATTTTTACATAATTACCAATACCATTGTTATTGCCTAAAACCGCTTTATAATAATAACCTGTTGACATCGGATAAACACTAATAGTTGCAACACCAGCGTCTGCCCCCCCCCCCAGGCTATAAAGCACTGTCACTGAGGAGGTTGCATTCTGCATAATGGTTGCCATAATTCCGGGAGGAGTAGCATACAGGCTATCATTAAATACCTGTATATTCCCCCAAGTCGTTCCCGACTCGG
>CAZQFH010000055.1:0-21992 GCA_964592595.1 uncultured Lentimicrobiaceae bacterium
ATTACTTATCAGCAAATTAAAATAAGTAATTAACTAAACACCTCAATAATTTTATTGTTCAATTGTTCAGCCATTCTCACATAATAAAATGCTGAATCGTATTGGTTGCGGTGGAGGTAATAAGCGCTGATACTTCTGAAGGCATATATTTCAATGTCCGGGTTTGAATGGGTTTGAAGCAAATGGGAAACGCTGTCGATTAGTGATTTTGCAATTGCAGGATTGTTGTGGGCATAGTCGAAGATTTTACGACTGTAATACATAATGCGTTTTTCGGCTGGTTTTTCTTTTGCTATTGTCACAATGCTGTCAGGTATATTGTTCTCTGCGAATGATATCGTACTTAGCCAGCAAAAAAGAATTGTAATCAAAAATGGTCGAAAGCTTCCCCAATCCATATTTATCTGAATATTAATCCTAACTATTTTGATAAGAAAGAAGAATACTGATGCAGTAAAGGTAACAATAATCTACCTTACCAACCAGGGTAAGCGGAGGGTAAAGATAATTTAGAAACATTTTGTTTAAGGGAGTTATAAATCTTACCTCCCTTTACCGGCAAATTTTAATTAGCGGTCTTTCTTTTCCCGCCATGCCAGCCGGTATAGTGAAAATCATAAACCTTCTTTCCCCCATACGCTGCGCCCAGCGCCAGTAAAATGCCGATGCCAGAACCAATAGGCGCACCTCCACCTACAACCTCACCTCCCGATTGCGGGTCTTCCGGTGGATCAGGTGGTTGGGCGTCGAGCGATAGGGTGGAACACACGAATAGCAAAGTGATGAGCAGCAAATGTTTCTGTATTTTTTTCATGGCAATTAGTTTTTGATTTTTCATGTTTCTTGAATAATAAATGCAAGCGGTCTTAATTGAAATAGATCTTTTGAGTAGTAACTGTTTTTTCTGAGCCAAAGCGGACAATATAAACCCCCGACCTAACCGGAAGGCCTATGGAAGAAGACCCGTTAAGATCCAGCTGACGAACAAGAATTTGACGCCCTGCCAGATCAGTTACAGTAAGCACACCACTAACTGTTTTGCCAGACGAAGCCTGCAGAAAAAGCTGCCTGTAACTAGTAAACATGGAAACCTCATCGGCAGCCTCATAAGCTGCAATACCAGTGATTGACAAATGCAATACAAAACGACTTGCGTCGTCACTATCATCCCATGAAAAAGTATAATCCCCCAGTAAAAGATCCGTAAAAATATTTTCTTTCACATCCTCAAGCACCACACTTTCCAGGTCGCCAACATCCTTTAAACCAATTCGGAACACACCTGGCTGTGAATTAGCAAAACCTAAAGGAACAGCAGCCTCAAAAGGCCTCACGTCAATACTCATCGGCCCGTCAGGCGACACACTGTAAAGCTGCGAAATGCCCTCAGTTTGGGTAAACAGCTTCCAGGCATCCTTAGAGGCGATTTTGGAATTTATTTAGGAGCGGAGCCCTGACATCTTATTAAAATAAAGCTTTGAGAGGTCGAAGGTCTTGATTATTCAAATTTCAACGGTTGATGTAATTTTTGCAGGGCAATTATTGATGTTTTCAGGGATGAAAAGGAGGGCAGGTATAATATTGAAACAATAGTATTTTATAAAAAAGACTTGTTTTTGATTAATAGAAATTGAGACTAAAAAAAATTTTAAGAAAAATTTAACACAATCATAATAATGCATTATATTTGAAGGGATTATACAGAATGAGCCACTTTCAGTTTAATTCAGGAGCAAATGAATTATATAAGACCAAAGATTTTGATGCTGACACGCGTCTTTTTAGCTGTGAAAAACAATTTTTGCTTCACCAAATAAAAAACAAAACACATGAAAAGAGCAATTATTTTTTCCATCCTTATGCTTGTTGGGCTGTCGTTTTCGTGTCAGAAAGAGGAAGATACTATTGATCTTTATGAAGGAGGAAAGCTTCACAAAAGTCCTTCAGGCGCTATCTATATTGCCCAATTGGAAGGCACTTTCAAGCAGATGGGTCGGCAATACGGACTTATGCTTTCAGATCAGATCCTGGCATTTTATCAGGAGGCTGTGGTTGAGCTGGCCATGAACGAAGAGGGAATGAGCTATGATGACCTTCTGGAATATGGCAGGGATAGCTATGATGATTTCCCGCAGATTTTTCGGGATTACTTCGATGGGATGGCAGAAACAAGCGGCTTAACTATTGAGCAGACCAAAATAATGTCGGGTGTGATGCTGCTGATTTACATGACAGGCTGCAGCAGTCTTTCCACCTGGGGTGATTACACTACCGACGGGAAAACAATTACCGGGCGCAATCTGGATCTGGTAGTCGGAAATCTGAGGAGATTCAGCAAGTATTATCATATTGTGGTCTGGAATCCTACTGGTTTTCCGGCTTCCGTTGCCAATATAGATTTTATGGGCGGTATTTTTTATCAGACAGCTATCAACGACAAAGGGGTTTTTCTGGAGCTTCAAAACGGTCAGGCTGTTGACACGAGCAATGCTGATTACAGGGAAAATACCAATAATATCTTGCTTGAAAGTCTGTTTCGCAATACGACCGCCGAAGAAGTTGATCGTTGGTTCAATACAACCTTACCTGATTGTGGATTGATCATGAATGCTTCCTTTCCGGATCATGCCGTAATTTATGAATGGGCCACCTACAGGTTAGCCACCAGAAGAAGTCAGGGAATTCTTTCGGCCAGCAATGATTTTATTGATCCCTCCTGGGTCGATTACCCCATTTTTATCTACGATTCCACCAATGAAGCAGTGCTAGGATATACCTGCAAGCGAAGAAACAATTTGCTTGCCCGTGGCGAAGAATTCAAGGGTCAGATTACGCCCCAGAAAATGATGGATATTTTCGACATGACGCTGCCATCAGAAGGTGCATCTTTCCCGGAGGAAGGGGTTTTCCGCACCATTTATTCCGTTGTTGTAAAGCCCGACGAACTTAAAATGTGGCTCAATGTACGTGAATATTCAGGATGGGAAGAGATTGATCTGAAACCTTATTTTACAAGCAGATAAAATTAGCAGCATCATAGATTTCTAAAAGGGAAAAAGGTGTTTAACGATTAAATTTCTTGAAAATGAAAACCAGGCAATTAATCAGGAAATTAGAGGAACACAAGAACCCCATATAGCCTGGCTTGACTGAGATTTAGGGAGGTTGTACTATGGTATTAATGGTATCATCAATCTGGGATTGGTTTTTTCCCAAACCTTCAAGGTTTTCTAAACAGAAGAATTAGTAACAGCGCCCTGAGATTTACTCCTCCAGTTTCTTCCTGTAATCCCACACCTTCTTCCCGCCATAAGCTGCGCCCAGCGCCAGCAAAATACCCAGCCCTGATCCGATAGGTGCGCTGCCATTGGCCGGTTGGTTGGTTTCGCCTCCATGCCCGGATGGTGGTGGCGGTGGAGCACCCTGAGCGAAAAGAAGGATTGCGTTTAGTGTAAAGAGTGCCAGAAATAGGATTTTTACTAAAGTTTTCATATGTTTATATTTTTTAATCGTTATAAATCAGTTTCTTATGGCAAAACAACGCTTAATAAACAATCACTTTTTTAGTAATCATTTGCTTGGCATTAAACAGCCTGATCACATACACACCGGCAGTTTTAGGCGCTGCTATTTGCTGCTGACTGGCAGCGTATAGTTTTTTATAACCAAGCAATTTGCCGTGCAAATCAAAAAGTTGTAGATCAGTAAATTCATCTACTCCGGTCAATTGCAGCAGTTCTCCCTGTTGCCAGATCATCAAGTTGTCAGATTCAGGCTTTTCATCCACACCTACCAGATCAAAGCGAAGGTTGAAACGATGACTGCTCTGACTGGGATCAGCTGCAAAAGCATAATGGTTATCTTCGAGTAAATTGTGCGTTGTACCCAGCAGCAGGTCTTCCAAAACCAGTTGGTTGAAATTCATCTCGGCTTTATCAATTGAAAAAGTGTAAGCACCCTGCACACCTGCCAGAAAATGCAGTGCCAAAGGTGCAGAGCGATCAGGAGCAGTGAAGCGAATGGCAAAATCCTTAT
This sequence comes from uncultured Lentimicrobiaceae bacterium, assembly GCA_964592595.1. Taxonomy (GTDB): domain Bacteria; phylum Bacteroidota; class Bacteroidia; order Bacteroidales; family F082; genus UBA5536. Next base: position 4,036 of record CAZQFH010000055.1, read on the forward strand.
CTTCTTCAACAATCCACAGCGAAGGTGCCTGCTCCACCATGCTCTGCCATTTGGGCGCACCGCCACTGTGTTGAGCAGAGAACTCCAGGATAGCTTCATCACTGCCCAGTTCGGGATGTGCCACCTTCATTTTCAGCACAGCCGAAACAGCGGCTTGCTGTTTCATCCATCCAGTAGCCCCGTTGTGCACCCTTACGTCATTGGTCATCTGCAAAGTGCCGGAAGATGCCGCCATCACAAAGAAACCCTGCATGGGCGGTATGTATTGAGTTACGCTATTTGTGCCGGATGAACCATTGCTGATAAAGGTGCCATAATTGGAAGCACTCTCATTCCAGATGTACATGGTATAACCAATACCAGCACCATCATCGTCATCTACTAGCATATCTCTTGTCCAGCCGCCCGAAGCTGCTTTCCAGTCGATGGAACTGGGATAGGGATTCCCCACAAGGTTGGCTCCGGCAAAACCTGTGCTTCCGGAATTAGTAAGCGCAATAGACTGATTACCAGTGTTGGGCGTGCCAACAAAAGCTTTAGCATTCGTATTGGGATTAGCATAAGCCACCAAATAGCCCCTGGCAGGCGTAAAGTTTATGCTGCCATTCACCACATCAAAGTACGGGGCATTGCCACCACCACCAGACTGATTTTTTTGGTTGATCCACTCATCAGTAGGTTCGTTGTATAGGTAGAAGTCATAGCCATTGGCATCTGTGAAGTTGCCGGAAAGCTCTTGCTGAGCTACAGGCGATGAAAGCAAATGCCAGTCGTTGCTGTTGCCAGGGATGGTGAGCTGATGGGTAATAGTGCCGTTGTTGGTCACAGTTCCTTTAGTGATGAGCGAACCGCCAGAGTTGACCGTTAGGCTTGCACCACTATTTACAATGAGGTTGTTGCAGGAGGCGCCGGTTCCGTTGGTGATCACCGGGTCATTGGCCAGGTTGGGGATAACTATGTTAGCATTCGTTGTGGGAACAACTCCTGAACTCCAGTTTGCGGCAGTTGCCCAGTCGGTACTTATCGATCCATCCCAGACAATTGCTTCATCCCCCAAAATATACTCTGTGCCGGTTTGACCGGCTAAAGTAAGCGTATTTGCCCCCTGATCTAATGTAGCATTTCCCTGAGTCCAGCTTGCTGTAGCATTATTTGCCCGATAGGCCATATCTAAACCGGTTTCACCGTAAACAGCCGGATGCCCATCATAGTTATAAGTTAACGAGTAAGTTGGTGAAGTTCCACCGGCTATAAACACGCCAAAATAGTGATCAGGATATAAAATCACCATATCACCCGGAGGCGTTGTCACATTGGGTGCAGCATCCACCCGGTAAATCTGAACGCCATCAGGCGAGCCGGTAATTGTGCCAACGGTTACATCATCGCCATCAGTAGAAGCTAAATTTACACTCGATGGTGAGCTGTAATCAGCAATACTAACATCGCCAATGGCCGCGCCCGAGGTTACCCAATCCGCATTGTCCATGTTTTGTAAAGTGCCGTTATTGCTGTTGGAGGAGTTATCGCTGAGCGTTGTTCCGCTTCCGTTAGTCATTTGGTAATAAGCTACCAGCCCGCTTTCACTGCCGGCAAGTTTTTTACACATATTTTCTTGAATTTGGGTCTGCGTGCGGGCGACATTCCAGATGCGGACTTCGTCCATTTCTCCATTGTACCACAAAGAACTTCCGCCTCTCGCTCCCAAATAAAGTGGCAGAGTCGCATTACCGGGTGCATTATTTTCGGTTACCTCAAGTTTATTAACGCCATCGACATACAAAATGAGTTTATCGTTTGTATTATCGAACACACCAGCAATATGATGCCAATTTCCGTCTGCCCAATTGAAAGATAGTGTAGGATTGCCTGAAGACCTGCCATTAAAAAGGACTTTTAAACTTGAGGAAGTTGGCGCCGTCAGCTGATAGGTTCCTACTTCCCAGGTTCCGGTTTCAATTAAAATCACATCAGTGCTGAAAGTTTCCGAACACTTCACCCAGGTTTCCAATGTAAAACTTGAGCCTCCCATGTTGAGGGAAGCATTTGCCGGAACTGACACATATTCATTCGTCCCATCAAAGTCGAGGGCATAGTTGGGCGTTGGAACAGCGGCATTGCTGGTTGCCTGCACCTTGGGATTATTCGCTGCCGTGGTGGTCAGATAAACCTCACTCCCGCTGCTGCCATTGTACTCAAATACCTGGAAAATGTAATCGGTGCTGGCTGTTAAACTGGTTACGCTGACGCTTGACCCGCTGCCATTGTAAACACAGTACCAGCCGGTGCTGCCAATTTGATCCCCGCTGCTGAAAGCGGCATTTGCTGTATAGGTCGTATTATCAGCGGGAGAAGCTGTTCCTGTATTCGCCTGTTTGGCAAAAACGGCCCGCTTACTGCCATTGCCATTGGTCCAGCTAACATTCATTTGTGTTGCGTAAACCTGGCTGAATACAAGATTCGTGGCTTGTGTTGTAGGAACAGAAATGGTCTCTGTTCCCAAAATATATTCCGTCCCGGTTTGACCGGTTAAAATAAGTGTATTGGCTGTTGTATTCAATGCAGCATTTCCTTCCGTCCAGCTTGCTGCGGCATTATTTGCCCTGTAGGCTAAATCTAAATCATTCTCATCGGTTATTCCCGGATATCCTTCGTAATTGTAGGTTAAGGTATAAGTTGGTGAAGTGCCCCCGGCAATAAAAACACCGAAATAATGATCGGTATATAATTCCGTCATATTGCCAGGAGGAGTTATTACGTTAGGAGCTCCATCTACGAGATAAATTTGAACCCCATCGGGCGAGCCGGTAGGTGAACCAACCGTTACATCATCGCCATCGGTAGAAGCCAGGTTAACGCTTGTAGGAGAATTGTAATCAGCAATACTAACATCGCCAATGGCGGCGCCAGAGGATACCCAATTCGCATTGTCCATGTTTTGTAAAGTGCCATTATTGCTGTTGGAGGAATTATCACTGAGCGTTGTGCCGCTGCCGTTGGTCATTTGGTAATAAGCCACCAGCCCGCTTTCATTGCCGGCAAGTTTTTTACACATGTTATCCTGAATTTGGGTCTGTGTGCGGGCGACATCCCAGATGCGGACTTCGTCCATCTCGCCAGTGTAAAATAGAGAACTGCCACCTCTCGAACCTATGTATAACGGGACTGTATTACTTGCCGGTGCATTTGTTTCTGTTACCTGCGACACATTCACACCATCATAATATAAGATGAGTAAATTGTTTGTATTATCAAAAACGCCTGCAAAATGATGCCACTTGCCATCTGTCCAATCAGTTGTATATGAAGCTCCATTAGCGGATGAACTACCGTAAAAGTCAACTTTCATAGTGTTTGAATTTGCTGAGGCAAACTGATATGTACCTGTTGTCCAGTTACCATACTCTAAGGGTAAAATCCAACTACTATGAGTTGATGAGGATTTCACCCACATTTCAAGCGTAAAACTTGAGCCTCCCATATTGAGGGAAGCATTAGCCGGAACTGACACATAATCATTCGTCCCATCAAAATCGAGGGCATAGTTGGGTGCCGGTGTGGTATTCGTTGAGCGCACTTTGGGGTTATTGGTTGCTGTGTTGGTCAGATAAAGTTCACTCTCGCTGCGACCATTGTATTCAAATACCTGGAAAATATAATCGGTACCGGCTGTTAAACTGGTTACGCTGACGCTGGAACCGCTGCCATTATAAATACAGTACCAGCCGGTGCTGCCAATCTGAGTTCCGCTGCCAAAGGTGGCGTTTGCGGTGTAAGTCGTTCCGTCAACCGGCGAAGTGGTTCCTGAGCTTGCCGCTTTGGCAAAAACGACCCTTTTAGTGCCATCGCCATTGGTCCAGCTAAGATCCATTTGGGTTGCATAAACATTGCTGTAGACAATATTTGAAGCCTGCGTTGTGGGGGCTTCGGTTGTCGGTTCCGGATTATTTATTAAAGTGGGATAATTAGCGCCGTCTCCGCCAATAATCTGCCAAACATTGGTAAAATCCCAGTTGGTAAAGGTGGACTGGGTTTGCATTTGGCTTGTGGTTTTTGCTGTGGCGCCATTGCCGCTGCTTTGATTGGAAACATCCGAATCAAAAAAGTTATCGTTAAATGTTCCTTCATCTAATCCGCTAAATCCTTTATTAGTTGGGTTAGTGGCATTAATATAGGTAACACTACCTGTGCTGTAACAACGTAATATCGTTCCAAGCCCATAAAGGGAATACCCATTTATCCCGCAAAAAGCTCCAATGCGTGTGTCGTCTGATCCGCTTGCGCGGGAAACATTTCCGGTGCTGTAACAATCGGATATGGTCACTTGCCGATCATTAAAACCAACAAAGCCTCCTGTCAACCCTGACCCTACTACATCGCCGGTACTGTAGCAATTTGTTATATTGTCCGATGCTCTCCCGGCAAAACCTCCAACATTGTCGTTATTTGTTCCGGTTACAGTTGCCGAACTGTAGCAATTTGAAATTGTTCCTTCGCCCAAATAACCACAAAATCCGCCTAACCTTGTCATAAAATGACTACCTGTAACAGTTCCTGTAGAAAAGCAATTCTCAATGAAAGAATAACTCATTCCAATAAATCCTCCTGTAGCATTATAACCTGTTATGTTAACATTGGTTAATCCAAGATTGCTTATGCTTATACTTACTGCAATTCCAAAGAAACCATTGTATTCCGAACTAGGTCTGTTGATATACAAACCATCAATGGTGTGGTAGTCTCCATCATAAGTTCCCGTGAATTCATTGTTATAATACCCGATGGGTATAAACCCTCCGCCATCATTATAAAAATCACCACCACTTTCAAAATCAGACGATTGAAATGTGATATTTGCCGTCTGTTTAAAATGCTTCGACCATTCGCCGGAGTGTTCCGACAGATACTTGAGGTCGGTTTTGTTGGCAATCTGATAGGGATCGCCGGAAGTGCCGCTACCTCCACTGTAGGATTGCGCTTGTAAAATAAGTGATCCTGAGATCACCAAAAAGATTAGGACTGTAAGTTTTTTCATCGCTATTTTTGGTTATGGTTTATATTCATTTTTTTAGTTCAAATGGATGTTTTCACTGCTATTTGAGCAGCCTTTTTGGAGGCCAGCTGAATGATTTGCTTGAGGCTTACCGGCGCTGCCAAAAACTCATCAAAGCCACACGCAAAGCTCTTGGCAAGTTGTTTGGCACTGAAACTTCCGGTATGAATGGCAAAAACAGCCTTACCATGATCCTTTAATGAAAGTAATGTTGTTTTTAAGGCTTGTATATCAGCACTTTTATCTGTCACTAAAATCAAAGGGTACATTTCCGGATCGTTAAGAAAAAGGATGGCTGATTGTGCCTGCCAAACAGGAAACATCTGCAGATCGTGAAAGGGACGGCGCTGCTTGTCAAGGATATTGAACAACAGTTCCTGCTGGCTGTAAATTAAAATGCTGATTTTTCCCGACATGGTTTAGGCTTTTAGCTTTTGCATGCTAAGGTAGGCAGGTAAACAGCTGTTGGTCAAGCAAATTGGGGGTTAAAAATCTTCAGTTATTCTTCGTAAGGAAGCATAACGCACTGAAAAAAAGATAGATAAGTGTAAGAAAAGGACAAATCAGGCAAAAAACAGGCGCAAATTTTTATGATGTAATAAACAGTAAATCAATGTTATAGATGAACACACAAAGAAAAACAGCAGATGCCAAAAAGCGTACAAAAAGGGTTTTGTAACGCTGTTTTTTTTAGCTTAAATGAAAATTGTGGGCTGTAAATCTTTTGGTAAGCGCTGAGGGTTCATGAAGCAGAAGTGCCAATCAACCATTTTTGTATGTAGCTGTAGAGGATCGTTTTGGTTATAGGTTTGGCCATATAATCGTTGCAACCGGCATTTACGGCTTCGCGGATAGAGCTTGGCGTGGCATAGGCAGTGAGCATAATCACAGGCAAGGCCGGGAATTTGGCTTTTATGGCCTTGGTAGCTTCAAAACCCGAAACTTGGGGCATCATGGCATCCATCAATACCAGGTGAGGCTGATGCTGCTGACACAGATCAATCGCCTCGGCTCCATTGGAAGCATGAATAAGTGTGATTCCGGTAGGTTTGAGAGCCAGTTCAAAAAAACGGTAATTCTGCTCATTGTCTTCGGCAATAAGTAAAGTGAAGGAACTGAAATCTGGTGTTGCCATAGGTTGATGTTGCTATAGGTTAATGAGGAAGTTGTTCAGACTTTGATTTGATTCTAAGCCCAGTTTTTTTCTGATCTGGTGACGTTTTTGATCTATCGTTGAAAGTGATAAAAACAGGAGCGAGGCAATTTCTTTCGAAGGCAGGTTCATGCGTAATAAGGCGCAAAGCTGCAGTTCGCTTCTGCTCAAGTGGGGTGATATTTCAAGCAGTTTTTCATAAAAGCCATGGTGCATTTGTAAGAAGATCTGCTCAAAATCGGCCAGCGGATTTTGTGAAGCTTCGCGACATACTTCATCAAGGGTTTTTTCAAATTGTTCCTGGTCTTTTTTTCGGCTCAATTTGCGCTGGAATGGACCAAACTTTTCTTTGATCGTAGCTGTTAATTGGATAAAGTAGATTTGTTTAAGCGATTGATACACCAGTTCCTGATCTTGCGACTCGAGTTTGGCTTCCAGTGTTTTTTGTTCAGCTTCTTTGGCTGTTAATTCCAGTTCAGCATTTTTAATTTTCAGCGTATCCTCATGCTGGCGTGCCAGCGCAAGTTCGTGTTCCTTTTCGCGAATGTGTTTTTGCTGACGCATCAGCTTGTAAACCCCCATCGACACAAGAACGAGAACGATGATGATAAAAATGAATATAAACGAAAGTCGAATCAGGAAATATTTTTCTTTGTACAAACCTAACATTGTCTGTTTATAATTTTTCATTTCCTGTTGCACAACGAGCTCCTTCATCATCAACGATTGAAAAAAAATGTCGTCTTGCGCCTGATATTTTTTGAGCTGATCAAATGCTTTCTGTGCTTTTTCGTGCATCCCTTGAGCATCATAAATTTCAGCCATAACATTAAGTGATATACCAATAAAAACACTATTTCCAGCTTCTTTAGCATCTTCAAGGCATTGATTATTCCAATGCATCGCCGATTCAAAATCCTTAGTTTGGAGGGCTGACCAGGCAAGGTTTGTCATAATAGCCAATGGTGGATTGGGCAGGCGTTTGGTGCTTAATTGATAAGCTTCTGTAAGCAGATTGGTTGCTTCCAAATAATTGCCTTTGTGTAAAAATACAGCACCAAGATGAGTCAATGCATCAACTTCTAGTTGATAATTTGTGGATGGCCTGGCAATAGCGAGTGTTTTTTTGGCAAAATGCCAACAGGAATCAAGGTAGCTTACATGCTCCTGATGGTGCATATACATTTCAAAATATATGGCTGCCAGGCCATTAAAGGTTTGGCCTTTAAGTATAGGGGGTAATGCTGTTTGCTTTGTTTCAAGGTTCGATTTCAAAAGCTTAATACCATAGGCATAATTTCCGGTTTGCCTGAGCAAATTAGCAAGCTTTACCTGTGTGCGAAAAACTTCCTCGTGGTATTCCTTGGAAGTATAATAATAAAGTGAATCGAAAAGAAGCTTTAATTGTTGATAGTTTTGATAATTTTCGGCAGTTTTTACAAATTCGGGTGCATATTCTGAACCTTCGAAACTTGAATTATTTGATATATCATCCTGCAAATCAGGATTTTTATTAATTGAATCACAGGCAATAAATCCAATAAAAAAGATTAGTGCTATTTGAAAAACAACTTTTAACATGTACTGGCTCCTGTAGAATAAAATACTACCTTAAATCCAGCGTAAAACTAATAAATAATGTTGATTTTGAAGCTCTCAAGATATTATTTCAGGATGAGTGAGTTAAAAATTTGTTTTTGAAACATTGTTTTCCGGTAACATACAAATAAAGTCACTCAACCGCTGTAATAATGCCGTCCCTAGCGGGACTTGGGATAATCAGGGTTAACTTTTTATTCTACCCCTATTTTGTCCCTAACGGGACAGTCCCGCCAGGGACAAAATAGGGGTAGTCAGCGCGTTAGAATTCAAGAAAAAGTCCTGTAGGGACGACATTATAATTTACCAGTCAACAATGATTTTTTTCTTCAACTATACTATCAACCCTATTAGGATTGGTTTTTCCCAAACCTTCAAGGTTTTGGAAACCTTGAAGGTTTGGGAAACAGAGGAATTAGTAACAGCGCCCTGAGATTTACTCCTCCGGCTTCCTCCTGTAATCCCACACCTTCTTTCCGCCATAAGCCGCGCCCAGCGCCAGCAAAATGCCCAGGCGGGAGCCAATGGGTGCGCTGCCATTGGCAGGTTGGTTTCCGGTTTGGCCATGTTCGGATGGCGGCGGAGGTGGCACCTGTGCAGTTAATTCAAAACCAATGCTGGCGAGGGTTACAAACAGTATGATAATGATTGATTTTTTCATTTTAAATGGTTTTAAGTTTGAGTGAGATGTAAATTACAATACAATCACCTTTTCTGAATAAACATGTCCGTTAGTTGTTTTGAGATAAACCAGATAGACTCCAGCTGGAAAATCAACATGGTGAGATTGATTTAAGCTACTATCCAGTTTAAACGAATCCATTTGCTGGCCATGGATGTTTAGGATGGTTATCTCGCCTGTCAGGTTATTGTTGTTGATAACATGAATCCCTCTGCCATTTGAATAAACATGAATTGGATTGGAGATTGTTTCTATTTCGGGCAGACCAACCGGGGAAAAATGTACTACAAACCTGTTGGGGTTATCATTTTCGAAAGCCGCGAAAGTATATACCGGATTTTCTGACAGATTTTGGTTTTTATTCAACTGCTTATCCAATAACCAAACATCCAATTCAAGGTTCTGTTGCTCATACATTTCGATACCGAAGTTTAGTCCCTCATTTTTTATAAATGTGAAAGGGATTGTTGTTGTTTCTTCCAGGTTTGGCATGCTGTTTAATGCCATGGGCATTTCCTCAATTTCAGAGTAAAACATTGGGGCATAACCCGACAGGAAGCTGCAATCATATTCTGTTTCGTAACCCACACTTGATTCTGGGTTAAAATGCAGCTGACTTTCCTGAAAAGAAGTATTGTCGAGATTGACTGCTTTTAACTTTATAATAGGAAATTCGGTACCTTTATAGAAGGCTTGAGAACTATGAACACGTTTACTTTTGGGGATGGTAACAGAGCCTGTTGTAGCATCCGTACCCTGAATCAAAAATCCGTTGGTAGCAGGGATAACTCCTCCGGGATTAGCAGCAATAATTGTATAACTTCGTCCTGCTTCATTCCAGATTTGAATACTTCCTCCAATATTGGTTTTAGTCCATGTGTCATCCCAAGTCAAGGCACTATTAAATGGATTGCCCAGCAAATGCCAACTGTGGTTATTTGTTGTTCCTCCGGTATTTGTTATGCCATTAACCGTAACATCCTCTACGTTGATACTCCCAGTAAAAAGTTTTGTCTCGGTATTTTTATAGGCCACCAGATAACCATGACCCAGCTCAAAATCATCGCTGCCATTAACTTCTGTGAAAGTTGGACTTGTTGATGTATTCTTAAAGTTAATCCATAAATTATCCGGTTCACTCCAGGCATAAAAGTCGTAATCGGCTGCTGTGGCGACAACGAAATTGCTTGATGCAATGTCGAAATCGGCTACCGGCGATGAAACAAAATGCCAGCCATCATCCCATGTGCCCCAGGTAGCTGCTTCAATGTAACGTTCTGTATTTACACTTCCTGCAACTGACCCATTAACAATAAGTGAACCCGTGCCGGAGGCCCCCATGCCGGTGGAGGCTACAGCGAAATTACCATAATTGAAAAAGTTTCCATTGATTGTAAGATTTTCGCCTGCGCTTACCTGTATGGTAACGTCACTGCCCACCACCAGGTTGTTCAGGGTTTGCCCTGTTGAGATTACGGGATCGTTGCCGCCCGAGAAATCGTAAAGTCCCACATTGTCGGTGGATTCGGGTACGCCGTCAGTCCAGTTTGTTTCTGTTGCCCAGACGGCACTTGTACCTCCCAGCCAGGTATTAAAGGCTTTGGAATCGACCCAGTCGGAGCTTCCGTCCATATTCATAAGTGTTCCATTATTACCGTTGACTGTAGCATCATAAGCGGTTGTTCCGCTGGCTTCGTTTAGGCGGTAATATGCCACCAAATTGGTTTCATCTCCATCGAGTGTACGGCACATATTTTCGCGGATTTCAGTAGCGGTGCGAACATCATTCCACATTCGCGCCTCATCAATAATGGCATTGATACTCCGACCAAAATCAGAACCAATACGGAGTTCATCAGTGTTCACTGGAACTGTATTCGCTGTGCCGGTTGTTGTAACCTCAATACCATTAATATATACATGACGGGTTCCATTGTTATTAACTGCTGCAATATGATACCATGTGTTCAGGTTATTAATGACAACTTCGGTAGTCGTTACAGCATCAAAATCAATTTTTCCATCTGTAAGCATCCGCAAAGTATATCCGATGACACCTTCAGTTTGGTATTTACTGATAATACCAACATAAAATCCATATGCACGGGGATAAACCCAGGCTTCTAAGGTATAGTTAGTCTGCAAGTCAAGTGCATTATTATCGGGGATGGCTACATAATCATCACTTCCATCAAAATCGAGGGCATAGTTATTGGTTGGCTGTATATATGAATTTACTGTCCAATTGCTAAAGCCGTCTATTCCCGATAGCGTGATAGTATTATCGGCTCGCGAGACAATGCCTCCTTGTGCACTCCAGTTTGTACCATCGCTTGATTTAAGCAATTGGAAATTTGCTTCTTTTAAGCCATTCAACTCGGAATCAAGATAGTTAAATTCCAAAGTGGCATTCAAACCGGTGTTTGTGCTTGGTGAAATGGCATACCGTCTTAAAATACTTGAAGAAACATTTCCACTTGCCTGAGCATGAGTACGTGTAATTGTTGTGCTTCCCATATCGGCAGAAGTGGTAATTTTCGCACCCAGCCCCGCTACATCTTCATCAATGTTGTTTAAAGTACGGATAGTGGTAATAGATCCGGTTGTTCCGGAAAAAACTCCGGCATCTTCAACCAAGGTAGCAGAACTTCCGAGTGTTATGGTTTGTCCGTTTAAATCCATATCTTTTTCCAAAAGCAAATTTCCGTTAACCGTAATTCCGGAAGAAAGGGTTGGTTCGGAAGTAGAGGATATAAGCAAATTATTAACTTCGAGTGTTTCACCATCTATGGTTACTTCATTATTACCAGTCCAATTATAAATGCCAACATTATCGGTTGAAGCAGGTACGCCGTCTGTCCAGTTTGATGCGGTTGACCAATCGCTGTTTGTCACTCCCAACCACGTAGTAAAGGATTCGGAATCGACCCAGTCGGAGCTTCCGTCCATATTAATAAGTGTTCCGTTATTACCGATGCCTGTAGCATCATAAGCCGTGGTTCCGCTGGTTTCATTCAGGCGGTAATATGCCACCAAACCGCCTTCATCTCCATCGAGGGTACGGCACATATTTTCGCGAATTTGTGTTGCTGTGCGGGCTGTGCTCCAAATACGAACTTCATCAATCTGGCCATCAAAGTATGTTTCATTAACGATATAACCATAACCAATGTAATAATATCGGCCATCGGCTGAACTATTCGCACAAGCACTGGTTAGGCCAACTTTAAGCCCATTAACATAAATAGTGCTTTCACCGCCAGAAAAAACAGCTGCTATATGATACCAACTGTTTGCTACTAATTTATAGCCACTGTTATTAATTTGCCCGCTGCTACCAGTATATGTTCTGCTAACAACCTCACCACTAGAATTCATTCCAATAGACAAATATGTAATACCATGTGCTGCAAAAACAGATTCCTTAATTACATCAGGCCGCACCCATGCTTCTATAGTCAAAGTTGAGTTTGCACTAACAGCAGTTGCATTCGTGCTTATTACATAATCATCCGTCCCGTCAAATTCCAAAGCATTGTTTTGAGCTTGTACTAAAGTTAGACTAAGTATAAAAATAAGTAGTAAAATCAGGTTTTGCGTTTTCATTTCAAAATTATTTTAAGGTTTGTTTAAGCAATGTTACAGTATCACTAACAAGAATCGATTTTTCCACTGATACATCTTTTTTGGTGTAAAGGTTTTGGCTTTTTGAAAATGTTTAGGGTTATTGTTTTTTAGATTTGTTTTCACTTTATCTTTATTGCTCAAATTTAAGCGCTTTAAAAAAAATATTTTCTTTGTTATTGTAAAGATTGATCAATCTTTACAATGAATAGCAAAGTAAAAAAGTAGCTAAAATATTGCTATTTAAGATGTTGAAAAGTAATGGGTTAAGACAATAATAAAGGTAACCGTATTCAAAAAATTATGATGAGTTTTAAACTGATGATACCAAGCAGCGTTCTTTTGTTGATGATGGCACTGCAGCTTTTTGCAACAGATAGCCCTGCACTTGACGCCCATGACAACATAAGCCCACTGCTTCAGCATGCGCAACAATTGGTGTTTAAAAATCCTGATTCTGCATTCGTATTGATTGAGCAGGCACGCTCATCCGATGGTTATGCAGCAGATGAAAATGCTCAAGGCCTTGTTTACTACCTGATGGGCAACATTCATTTGGTGAAAGGACAATATCCCAAAGCCCTTGAATATTACGAAAAATCTTTAGCGATCAGGCAAGAAGTCAATGATTTTGCCGGGGTTTCTGATCTTTATTCCAATATGGGTATTATTTATGCGCGCATGGGCGATCAGGAGACTTACCTGTCCTATTTGCAAAAAACTTTACAAATTGACAGGGAAATGGGCAATGAACATATGGTGGCAGTTGATTATAACAATATTGGCAATGTATATTTAAACTCCGATGAGCCGCATGAAGCCCTCACTTATTACAAAAAGGCGCTGGAATATGCCGCCATCCAAACAGATTCCTCTTTGCTGTATGCCATTTATGGAAATATTGGTAATGTGTTTATGTTGCTCGAAAAATATGATACCGCGATGGTTTTTTCACAACAGGCAATACAAATTGCCGAGCAAACGAATAACAGCTTTGAACTTGGGACAGCCTATAAAAACCATGCTTTGCTTTTGGGCAAACAGGAACAATATGACTCAGCCCTGTTTTATTATGATGCTGCCATTCAAATACTGGAAACAACAGGAGATAAAAGTCGTTTGGCTGGCGTACTGAACGATAAGGCCCGGCTGATGATAACACTGGAAGATGCATCACAAGCCTTAGCCATTGCAAGTCGAAGTCTTTCAATTTGTAGAGCTTTAAACCACATGGCATTAAAAGCCGAAGCACTGGAAATTCACGCATTGGGTTATGAGCTACTTGGTGATTATAAAACAGCATTATACTATCGGAAAAGCTATGCTGTGCTAAACGACAGTCTGAATATTTCAGGCAAGGAAGCTGCACTCCAAAAAATGATGCGGCTATTTGAGGTGAATGAGAAAAAACGTGAAATTATACAACTTGAAATGAAAAATGAATTGGAAAGGAGTCGCAACCACTTGTTAGTTCTCACGATCCTGTTGGTTGTTGTCTTTTTGATTGTTTTGTTTTTCAAAAATAGAAAGTTGCATAAAAGCTATCACTTGTTGCTTAAAAAACAGCAACAGATAGCAAGCCTAAAATCCCAGCAAATAGCAAGCAAACAGTGGCAGACGGAAGAAACAACTGATCAAAAGGACTTAATTACAAGGCTGGAACAATTGCTTGAGCAGCAAAAGGTCTTTCTGGATGCAGGTATTTCGCTCGATACCTTATCCAATATTTTAAACACCAACAGAAACGCGCTTTCGGCTGTAATTAACGCACATTACAACAAGCACTTCAATATGCTGATCAATGAATACCGGATAAATGAAGTGATACAATTGTTAGCTGAAAACCATCACAAGCGATTTACGCTGGAAGCCATCTCAAAGCAGGTTGGATTCGGCAACAGGGCAAGCTTTAATGCCGCTTTTAAAAGATTACCGGCGTAACGCCCACTTTTTATATCAACAATATGTGAGTTTAACTGAAAATGCTGCTTTAAAAATTTGCTGCCGTGCTTAATGCTTCGGCCAGTCTGCCATCTGCTTGCTGCCATTGTTGCAATTTATCGAGGGCCTGATCAAAATAATAAACCTGTTTGGAATGTTCGATCTCCTTGAAAAGCCTGCCCAAATTGCAGTTTATTACGCCCATGCTTAGCTTTACGAAGGCGCCATCAACAGAGGTTTCAAAAGCGGTGTCATACGAAGCAGCCTGCAGATACAGCTGCAGTACCATTACATTGCGGCCTTTGTCGAGCCACACATGACCGGTGTTCATCAATACGGAACTTATATAGGCAGAATCCTGTATTTCAATAAAATAATTTTTGGCTGCATCCAAAAAGATCAGCGCACTGTCGAGTTTGCCTATTTCGCGATAAAGGCCACCGATCTGTTCCAGACTTCTGTTTTCCCAAAACATCAGCTTGTGTTGGCCAAAGAATAGCTTACTTTTTTTAAGGTAAAACAATGCTGAATCGGCTTCACCCTGATTGCCTTTGGCTATGGCACTGGCAAAAAGCAGTTTACCAAAAAGCAAAGGCTTCACGGCGGCAGTATCCAACTGAAGTCCTTGCCCGACAAAATATAAGGTGCTATCGATATTGCGATACCAGTATTCGGCTGCCAGATCGTAGTAGTATTGTGCTTTTTGGTTTAGATCGGTACTGTTTTGGAGTTGTTGATTCCAGTAATGTGCGGAGTCGATTCTGGTGGCAGAAAGTAATTGTGATGCAAAAACAAAAAGCAGACTCAAATTGGGAAAACGAGCATATGCGTATTGTTGCCAGCCTGATTTCATAGCTGTGTTAGCTTCTCAGGCACAAAATTAGAGGATTATGTTCTTTTTTAAGAAAGGTTTAACAGGAAAATAAGCGAGTAAAATTCTAAAGAATGCTTTTTGATTGCCGGAATTATTTTTCTGCGATCAATGACGTTAACTAATGATAGGTTTTCATTAATGGAGATGATAAATACATGAATATTTATCAATGCCTTGATAGAAATCTAAGTAAAACTTATCAAGCTCTTGACAATTCAGCCTGTCTTAGTAAAACGGGAAAAAGTAAAGCTACATCAAAAAAACTGCCGATGGTTTAAGCCACCGGCAGGATGAAATTATTTAATCAGTAATGAGTATTTTAGTAGAAATTTGTTGATTGTCATGCTGATACCAGATAAAGTAAATACCCGGATTAGGCATAAACCAGCGTTTGAACAAACCGTCGTTTTGAAGTTCAAAAGTTTCTATCAATTTACCGTTGGCATCAAAGATATTCACCAGCGATTTACCCTGGTAAGGAATATGCAAATGAAGCCAGTTTTCAGCATGATAAATCAACACCTTTTCGGCAGGATGCTCACCCACGTTCACAGGCGGGAGAATGGTGAGAGTACCAAAGTTGATGCTGATAGCATAGTTTGGAGTTGCAGGCCCATCCAGAGAAGCCAAATCCAATCCAATCTCATTTACATAAACTCCCGGAGGCGATGAAATATCCGTTGTTGCCAACACAAAGGTCACATTATCTGCTGTGCCTGAGCCACCTGTGATGTCTGCCATCACATCAGATCCTGCCAGTTGATGAGTAAAATCAACAAAGCTAAACTCAGGATCTGTTTCGCCATAGCCTCTTTCGGCATCGTTCACTGTTATCACAAGGGGTTTTTGGTTTATTGTAGCAAAAGCTTCTGGTGCACCCACAAGCGTAAGCAGATAGTTTGAGGCCTGTGGGCCGCTCAAGTTGGCTTCAGCAAGCACGACAGTTTTGTCGTTACCCGCATTGGCATCCATAAATTCAGCTTCCAGACCTGTGAGATTTACATTATCTCCAGGTATTTTCCCGACAAGTTGAAGTGCGCTTCCGTTAATCAAGGCTTCAGTATTGCCATCATATACCTTGTCAGCAACATCATAGCTGCCTGCAATACTCAGTAATTTAGGAAGAATAGCTGCTACATCAGTAGGTGAATCTTCCAGCGATAGCATATAATTTCCTGCATCAGAACCACTTAATGAAGCATTAGTTAAGGAAACAAGTTTGTTGGGGTGAACGTTTGCACTCACAAATTCAGCTTCCACTCCCGAAAGGTTTACCTCATCACCGTTAAACACGCCATCAAGGAACAGATTAAGTTGATCAAATGTCGCATCAGCCGTACCATCATACACCTTGTCCAGTGCAGTAAAATTCCCTCCAACGTTAAGCAAAGCCGGATAAATAGTGGCGGAAGAAGTTGGAGCATTATTCAGGTTAATGATATAGTTAGCTGCATCCGCTCCATCAATAGTGGCCGAAGCAATTTGCACGGTAATATTGATTCCGGCATCGGCCTGAACGAAAGCAGGTACAACTGAAGTCAGGTCAACTGCATCTCCTTCCAGTATGCCTGGGAGATATAAATTATCGGTGGTCAACACAGCAGCTGTTGTTTGATCATAGGTTTTATCATCCACTTCAAAAGAACCACTTATGACAAGCTCAGCCGGCAGAATATCAGCTAAACTCATTGGTGTATTATTCAATACAAGGATGTAATTGCCAGCATCCTCACCCGAAAGTGTTGCACTCGTAATCACTACTGTTTTATCCACCCCTGCATCAGCAGTTTCAAAGACGGCTATGGGATTGGTAATTAAAACCTGATCTCCATTGATCAAAGCAGCAAGCGTAAGGGTATGGTCGCTTATTGTGGCAGTGGTTGTGGCATCGTACACTTTGTTGGTAACTATAAAACTACCTGAAAGTTCCACCTGAAGAGGTAAAATATTGCCCAAACCTTGAGGTGCATTGGTCAGCGACAAAACATAATTGTCTGCATCAGGTCCGGTGAGTTCAGCATCGAGCAATACAACAGGCTTATTTATACCCGCATCTGGATTATCAAATGCAATAATCATTTCATCGATTGAGACCAAATCATTCCCTACAACGCCATAAAGTACCAGATTATTCACGCCCACAATAGCAGAAACATTACCGTCGTAAACCTTATCCTGTGCCGAGAAACTACCACCCAAAGCTAATGTCCTCGGCAAGATATCAGCCAAGGCAATGGGCGCTCCGGTGAGTGATAAGCTGTAATTAGAAGCGTCCGCACCCGTAAGTCCGGCTGAATAGACATAAACAGTTTTTTGCGCTCCTGCTTCTGGTGATTCAAATCGGACAATCAGATTCTCCAGATTCACCACATCTGAACCGGCAATATTAGCCAAAGCAAGCTGATTACTGGCGATAGAGGCATTGTTGTTGCCATCGAAATTTTTATCTAATGCAGTGAAACTACCTACAATGGTAAGTTCACGCAGTGTGATGGTACCATTATTTACAATAAAGTCGACCGGTGTAACATAGTTCAAAGCATCCGCTCCTGAAAGCGAGTAAACCACTGTAATCTGCTTGTCTGTCCCAGCCAATTCATCATCATAATTTGCATCAGCAACCACATTAACAACATCAGCGTTTTCCACACCCAAAAGTGCTCCAGCCACAACAACGGCATTGGTAGTGGCATCATAGGTTTTAGACAAAGTCAAATCCGGATCAGCAATGGTCAATTGTTTGGCTGTGATAATGCCATTATTTACAACATAATCGACCGGCGCAACATAATTCAAAGCATCTGCTCCTGAAAGAGAGTAAACTACTGTGATCTGCTTATCCACGCCTACATCTTCGGTATCATAGTTTGCGTCCACATCAACCAAAACATTATCACCACTTTCCACACCCATCAAACTTCCCGCCACAACAGCAGCATTGGTAGTGGCATCATAGGTTTTAAACAAAGTCAAATTCGGATCAGCAATGGCCAATTGCTTGGCTGTGATGATGCCATTGTTTACGACATAA
>CAZQFH010000056.1:0-21868 GCA_964592595.1 uncultured Lentimicrobiaceae bacterium
TTATGGAAATTTCGAGGCTGCGGCAGGTGGAGGTTCCCAAAGAGATTATGGAGGAAGTTAAGCATTACATAATTAATAAGCCTAAGGCTAAGGTGATGATGTCGATTAGCAAAGAAGGTTTTGAAGCGAGGAGCAAAAGGGAAGATATAAGGCAAAGTGTATTAGATAATGTAGAAATAATAGATAATGATATGTTGTTGAATCATGAACCTATATCGCGCTATCACACCAGCGAAGAAAGCAAGCGTGGCTGGATTTATCATTGGTTTTTGCTGGAGGAGGTTATTCCGGATAATGTAAGTGGTTGATTCAGGTGAGTTAGAGATTAAGATGTGCGAAGGGAAAAGAGCCAAGGTAAAAGTTAGAAGAGCCAAGTGGATAGTATGGCGATGATCGGTCAGGACGGAGACGGAGACTTGGCTGAGCGAGGTTTCGACGTAGTCACAGACGAGGTCGAGCGAGGGGAGATGTCAGGGCGCTGCCCCTTAATAGCTCTATACAATGTGATTTCTACGAAGATTTCAGGGCTACGCCCCTTGATTGTGGGATAACCGAGATAATTATTGTTATAGTTTGGTAAATGCATTTGTTGGAAATCCGCGGTAGGGGGGTGATATAGTCGCAGACTAGGCCGAGCGTGGTTAGATATCATTTGAAATTATCTTTAGAAGTTACCTCTAATTTATTTTTTCCAAAGACCCCAAAAAACTGGCGGGCATAGTCTTCGTACTCGGCAATAGATTCTTTGGTGATATGGAAGGAGCGGACGCTGGTAAGCCGATAGTTGGTGTGGGAAGTGATGACGTTACCGGCAGAGAGGCGGCGGTAGTGCATGCACTGGATTTTGTATGGGGAAACGATTACAAACCAGGCGTTTTTATAGGGATAGTCCTTGTATTTATCATCGAAAGCGAAATAGCCGTTAGCCCGGAACTTGACTTCGAGGTAGAAAAGATCGCCGGTTTGTGTACTTTGGACTACAAAATCGGGCATGAAGCGCAAGGCTTTGCTGGTGGTGTGGTAGTTTTCGCGCAGCATGGTGCTGAGGAAAGGATGAATGCGTTCGAGACCGTAGTTGAAAACGTTGTATCCGTTGCGGCTGAATAAATCCTGAATAAGCTGTTCGGCCATGCGGCCTTTGAGGGTGTTGAGATGGAAGGGGTTGTTTGACATGGGATTGGTTTTTGTATTTTTATTTGACCATACGAAAGGTATTTCGACAAGCTCCCTTCGTCGGGCTCAGGGTATCGCAATGACCAATTCGCGCGGGAGCGGTGTTGAGATCAGCAGGATTATGAAGATTCAATTGTGTAATTACATCGAAAGAAGTAACATGATCTAACAGACCCAGCAATGTATATTTATATGTTTCCTGCTCGAGCAACTGACGCAGTTGATCGAAAACTGATTTTGTTAAGAAGCCTGCTTTATACTGCAATTTCATATTTAGAATCTGAATGTTTGTTATACCTTCAAGTCAATTCCTTTCCCAAAAACAGCGAGACTTGATTTGTCGGCTTCGTTTATTACGCCTCTTTCGATTAGTTCATCGAGTAAGTCTTTGTTGCTGAGGTCTTCTTTGGTTATGTTGCTGTAAAAAAGTTCCATATTCATTTTGCTTAAAAGTTCGAAAGCTTCAGGCCACTTGACTGAATGAATGATTTCAGCTGCTTTGTTTTTTGCTACTCTTTCCTTATATGATTTGTCTGAATTTAAAAACAAATCGTTATCGGAAATTTGCTTGGGATTTTCGGTGTAAAATGTTTCAAGTTCCTTTTGAAGGTTGTTTTTTGTTTCTTCAATCTTAACATCAATTTTTTGAATCAATTTGTCGGAAATCTTGGCTATCTCGTCTTTTAACTGAATCACTTCACTTTCAAAATCCTCTTTTTTAGCAATTTCTAAAAGATTTTCTTCGCGAATTTTCAAAGGTACGAGATAGAATTCACGTATTTCTTTGATTTGAACCCTGATGTCCTCTAATTCGGGGAATATTTCTTTTTCTTCTTCGGTATTGAACAAGTTTAATTTGGTTTCTAAACGTTTCCTAAGAGAGGCATCATTGACCGTTAAGGCTTTTTTAGGCAGTTCGATTTTTTTCGACTGAAGGTTTGCTCCTTTGAAAATTAGTTTGACATACTGGAATTTGGTAGAATAGTACTCGACAATTCGTTTGAAGTCGGGTTTGATGGGTGGGCGCATTTTTAAATCCTCGCTAACTTTTTCGATCAAAGCATTATCTATTTGTTTGGTTGTTATGATAGCCGGTTCCAGGAATTCTTGCTCAACATCTTTGAAACGGATGCTTTCGTCAATGAGTGCATTAGCTAGCTGATCTTCCAGTGCTTTCTTTTCGAAAGGTTTGAAGAAATGGTGTTTGAGCCTGACAATGGAGATGGGGTCGATGCTTACTGCGTTGATGGTTTCTTTGTCGGCCGGAATGAGGTAGCGTGATTCGATGAAGAGGAAGTAGCCTAAGTCGTCGGAAATGATGAAGGCAATGCGGTTGTCCTGGATATTCTGGCAGTTGAACTGCTTCAAATGCTCGGGATTGAAGGCTTCCATTTCGCCATAGCCTTGCCGGAAGGTTTCGGGCGAGAAATCCATACCCAGGTTAATGGTTATGTTTTTCTTATTGTAAAGCTGGTGAATGCTTTGCAATACCTGTGGCTGGATGAGTGGCATGACCAGAAACAATTCCTTTTTGGTTTGCAGGATCAGTTGGCAGAGGTCGGGTTCGGTAAGGGATTTGATGTAGGTCATGATTCGTAATCGTTGGTGTAGGTTTCATCTTCCTGAAAGTTCCCTTCTTCTTCCAAAATCATTTCACGAGGAATGGTTTTGCCCATGGCCAACTCAATTCTTTGAAGGATCTTTTCCTTCCTTTCATTGAAGAAACCATAAAAATCATCGGTTAGAAGATAGCTTATGTCAATTAAGTGGGATTCAACAAACTCATTAAAAATATCTTCGGTGACACCCGCCTTTTCTCTTAGTCTATTTAAGTATTTCGAGGGGGCATCGCCACTTACAATGCGATTTGTTCTACCAGAAAGCGGAGTTTTGTTTATTATGCTATCAAAGTCATTTCGTGGGATTGCATTGTTAGTTTTGGTGCACCAGGCAACAGGAAAAATATGATGAACATCAATTGATTCAGAGAAATATGTGCTGACGGTTATATCTGAAGCAGAAAGCCAGTCTTTGGCATTATTACTCAAAATGAGGGCATAGATGCCTTTGTAAGCAGCACTGTTCCTGGTTCTTAGGGTTTGAAGTCTTGAAGGAGAAAAACTTGCTTCAAAAACTGTTTTTGGTTCATCCTTACCAAAAGTAATCCAATCAATTACCTGTAAAACATCAAGTGCATATCTTGTTTCGTTGGCACCTCCATATAATTCGCCGAAAACACCGCACCAGAACCACTGCATAAGTTTATTCTTATGGCCAACATTGTCAATTTCGTCGCCAAAATGTGCCAGGATTGCAGCTAATGGAATCAGTTGGGTCGTATAGGGTAAGTCGCGTGCACTGTAAATGCTATTCTCAGTGAGTATTTTTGCAGCTTTTATAAAGCCTTTAACAATTTTATCACGATATTTAAGGTAATCCTCAAGCTGGAGATTGAGCATTTCTTTGCGTTTCGCGCTGACAGCTGGCAAGTTTTCGGTTTTGCCTAATGCTATTTGCTCCAGTCTGCGCTGATAGGTTGCGAACAGCGTAATAGACTGAATCAAATCGGTGTTGCTGGTAGCTTTGAGTGGCTTAAATTCAGATAATTTCAATTTAATTTTTTCCCAATCATCTTTGAGATCGAATTCTTCGGAAGCAAAAGAAGCTGTCAATAGTTCAAAGACAGTTAATGAAACACCACCAGTATTGACTTTTTCAAAAACCTGACAAACAGCTTCTTTTGGGTTTTCTTTTTTCATTACGATTACAGGAAGCTGATAGCTGGTGAAGCCTTTTATAATTTTTCGCTCAAATTCGTTCCAGAACTTAATTTTCTCTTTTTCGTAATCCCAATACTCTGAGAATTTGGTTCGCCACTCATCATAATCATCTACCATGCAAACCGGATACATCAAGTTCTTGAACTCATTTTCCTCGGTTGTCAAGTCCAACACAATGTCCCTACCAATGTTTTCAGTGAGAATTTTCTTTTCGTTGATTGAGAAAATTGCTTCTTCGAGGTCAGTATCCGGATCGAGGGCTTTCGCCATATCTATATAATACCAGCGTTTGATCTCGTATTTTTTGGCATTAACTGTAGTCACCACTTGATTGGTTATAATTGCCTGGTATAATGAAGTTATTCTCTGTTGGCCATCAAGAATAAGCATATCAGGTGCATTTCCGTTTTTAGGTGCTCCCTCAACAGGTTTTGTTTTAAATCGGATACTCTCATTACCAGTTTCGAGCAGCATGATGGCTCCAATAGGGAAGGATTTGGCAACACTTGCAATGATGCCTTTTATGCGGTTGTCGTCCCACACCCAGCCTCGTTGGAAGTCAGGTAGTTGAATTTTGCCTTTGTGAACATCTTTAAGGATTTCGTAAAGGTTGGTTTTTGTTGAGTCGAATGATTCCATAATTGAAAATAATTTGGTTATAATTTTTTTGTGATTAATTCTTTATAAAAATCTGATAATCCTGACTGATCTGAAAAAGTGCATTCGCCTTTTACATTATATCTAATTTCAAAAGGTATTTCCGATTTTAGCCAACCTCTATTTGAAGGAAAAACTGTTACAATCGGTGTGTCAGGAAATTTACTGATAGTTTCGTGTGTAATGGTTAAGAAGCAGTAAGTAGCTGCATGTCTTTTCGTTACATTATCGTATAATTGATGCAAAGGGCATAAAGCACAGTCCAACAACACTATACCTTTTCTGGACATTGATATTAAAAACTGGCTATCACTTAGATCGAGTTTGCCAAACTCTCTCTTTAAACTGTATCGAAGGCCGGATTCCGGGTAATCAGTTTCAAGATCATAAAAATAACGTGATGCCGGCATGGATTCGCCCAAAAGGATTAGTTTAATTTTTTTGGTGCGACTCAGGTAACTATCCCTCTTACTCTCCCATCTTTCGATTAAGGCTTTTCTCTTGTCATCCAACAAGTGATTTGCAGGGCAATTTGAGCATTTCGAATATTTATTGTTCATAATCTTTTTGGTTAAATTGTTACTTTCATTTGAAAGAGAAACCCTAAGTTGTATTACAAAAGTTGGTCTGATATTGATTTTTGCCCCAGTTCTTCCGAAAGTTCTTTTGTTAATGATGTTTTCGCTTTTACCAATCTTAATACTTTACTATTGCGTGTCTCCTGCTGCAACTCTTGCTGTAATTCGTGCTGTAACTCGTGCTGTAACTCGTGCTGTAACTCGTGCTGTAACTCGTGCTGTAACTCCTGCTTCATTTTAAGTTGGTTCATCTCTAAGTGTATTATTAAGATTTGTGCCAGATGCTGCCACATGACATCTATTTTTCGATTTTGATTGAAGAACAAAATTTTTTAATCCATTCGTAATATGTCTTTAAGCGTTATTGATAAGTGCATGTGTATTTACTACCTCACTGCCAGATTTTGCCGGATCATTTATCGTAGTTTATTTACCATCTGGCAGAATCTGGCAGAAAGTATCTGCAGCAATAATTTTAAATTCATTTGTATCTCTCATATTTTGCAGTATCATATTTTTTTCACAATTTTCAATATCATCATCTCCCTTATAAGCATCAGCTCTTTTAATTTACGCTTCAATATCATTAGGATTAGCAGCAATCGCCTTTGAAAAATGAAGAATTTCATATTCATTGTCTTCATCTTCAAGTGTTTTACAAGCTGATATATAAGCCCTGGATACTTTAGTATTCATGGTGATAGTATTAAATGAATTTTGCTATCTAAGATAGATGTGCACTTTTAATTCTCTTTAGCTTACTAAAAAACAAGGCAGCATCTTATGTTTTGTACAAATAACTAATCACTCAAGCTGTTCATATTCAAAAGCACTTAGGTCGTTCCTGAGGCCTTTGAGGCTTGAGCGGGTTTCGAGGGATTCATAAAAAGTAGATGGAACATTTTTGTACCTGTAAACTTTGCCTGTGTTGAAGGCTATGTCCATACACTTTGTTTGCTGATCATAGCCGGCAGAAGTAACAAAGTTACTGTGCTTTAACAAGTTGCGACTAATGCTAATACCATCATGTTCAATTGTTAATGACCTTTTAATTTCGGCTATTTTTGCGCCCATTGTTTTGACTAAATTTTGATGAATAGTAGTTAAAAGGGCAGTGTTTGTTTCTATTTCATCAATCATACCCTTAATATCTATTTTCATCCCCTAAAATCTTTGAGAATTTCTTTTAGGATGTCCGCATCTTCCTTGTCAAGAAATTTTTTGTACTGGTTTTGATAATCTGTCAGAATGCTGGAATATTTTTCGTGATATATTAAAAATTCTTCCAGCTTGGCCAATAATTGGTATCGAATAAAAGGTTGTTGTTCCATTTTTGGTTCTTTTGGTAGTTTTTAATTTGACTGGTATCTTGAGGTTAAGAAATCTACAGAAGTCGTCTTATCTATAGCATTGTGCGGTATCAGGATATATTTCCAGGGTTTACCTCCATTGGCTGATGTATATTCTGAAGCATGTTTGCAATATCTTTCAGCTGCAAGTTTTTTGGCTAATACCGTTTCTTCTTCTGTTTGGTCTGAACGTTTTACTTCGACCATATAAATTTTAGATTTGGTTTCGAAGATAAAATCAGGTTCGTAGCGTTTTGAATTATTGTCCCAATAAATCCTGAATTGATTGGGTGCCGGGCGCAGCCATTTGCGTACATTGGTATCATTTTCGAGCACAAAGGCTAAATCCTTTTCTGCTTTGCTATCGAATTTGTATTCGAAGTGACAAGCCTTTTCGAAGCCAGTGAAAACATATTTTGGTATCAGAGAGACAGGCGTGATGGTTTCCCTGTAATCTTTATATCCCGCGGTGATTAAAGAAGAGAAGCTCCAATTTTCAATTTTGATAAAGGGGAACACTTTGGGAGCAACATAATCCGGTGCATGCAGCACAAAATGTTTCTTCATCTGGATGTAGATTTTCTCTGCAATTGCTGCTTTAAACTGAAAAATTGTTTGAGGCAATTCATCCAGCTTGTCAATATTATTCTTTATTGATTCGTAGGCATGTGTAGCCAAACGGTAAAGCAGGTCTGCATTTTCGTCGTAATCAATTTCAGGATAGTCAATGAGTTCGGCAATAATCAGTTTTACCGGATTGCCATAGGCACCGGCAGACTTCACCTTGATCGTTTCGACCTGCTGATCTTTGAGCCCCATGCGTATGATTTCCTGTTCGAGCGCCTGAAAACTGAAACTTGATATATCCAGATCAAAATCGAGGAATTCGGCCTTTGTTTCACCTTGCACCAAATCCATTCTGGGGATTTCGATGATGTTATTTTTGTATTCTGTTACAAGTTTTTCGTAAACTGCTTCTGCTTGCTGCATGATCTCGGCCATGAAAAGATTTTGCTGACCTTTTTCGAGGTTTTGTTTTACCTGGCGGATTACCTTGCGTTTGACTTCAGCCTTTGACAAGTCTTCCACTTTGCGCACCTCTGGCAAGTTGCTAAATTCGGGTAAAACATTTATAATGGCTTTTTTGGCATCAAGGGTATTTTGAGCGCTTTGCTTTAGCAATTTGTTGTCAATTTTATTCACTTTTTCCTGCTCCAGATCGAAAGCGTTTTCAGTAATGGGTTTTGAAGTAACCACTTGGGTTTTTGCTTGTAGTTCTTCAACAGGGATCTCAACAAAACTCATTTTATTCAAAACTGAATCAGGATCCTGCGCTGCCTGGATTACAGCATCAAAGTTTTCGTGGGCAACAACTGTGAGTTTATCGATTTTGTCTTCACCTGTTCGCTTTCCATCATAAGGAAGACGTAAACCCCTTCCAATTGTTTGCTCGATCAGGATGCCGGCATTAGCAGCCCGAAGCGGAACAATGGTGTAGAGGTTGGTTACATCCCATCCTTCTTTGAGCATATTAACGTGAATAACAATTTCGATTTCGTTATCAGACGATTCCAGCGCCAGAAATTGTTTTTCGATGTCCTCCTCTTTTTTTGTAGAGGAATCAATTTGCAAAGCCTTATCCTTGTATTGTCCTTCGAAAAAGCCTTCAGAATTGACGTATTCATACACTTCCTTTGCGTGTGAAATATCCTTGCAGACTACCAAAATAAAAGGTTTTACCAGTTTAACTTCATTGTTTTGGGCATAAATTTCCAATTCATTTTTGGTGTCTTGGTGGATACTAACGGCATCTTCGAGTTTAATGATTTCCAGTTCTTTATCTGTAAGCGTTCCTTTTTGAAAATTTTTACGCTTGGCAATGGCCGGATTTTTAACGTATTTGCCATCAGCCAGTGCCTTTGCGAGGGAATATTCATAAACGATGTTTTTGAATTGATCACCTTTTTCATCAAAAGGGGTAGCTGTCAATTCAATACCCAGTATAGGCTTGAGTTCATTGATCGCTTTTTTAGAGGCATCGGCATGATAGCGGTGCGCTTCGTCCATCAGGATCACCAGATCAGTTAAATTAGAGAGGTACTCCCAATAGGACTGACCCAGGTATTCGGAGAGTCTTTTGATGCGCGGGGCAAGCGAAACGCCTCCCTGACGTGTGCCCCGATTATCGGAATTGAACTTGGCAACATTGAAAATATTGATGCGAATGTCATCTTCAGCATACAGACTGCCTTGCTGGGAATAGTTGTCGCCGGTGATGATAACCGGTCGGTTGTGAACAAATTCGGCTATGCCATTGAATACGTATTTGTGGTAGGCCGGATTGCCAAAGTCTTCGATGAGCTTGTCGTAAATGGTAAGGTTAGGTGCTAAAACGAAGAAGTTTTGGATGCCTCTTTCAAGATAAAGGTAAGCTATGATGGCGCCCATCAGGCGGGTTTTGCCTACTCCTGTAGCGATTGAAAAAGCGATAGAAGGGAAATCGCGTTCGAAATCGGTGCAGGCCGGAAACAATTTTTTCACTTTATCCAGTTCATCTTCCAAAGGTGCATCTTTGGTGAGGTTGAGCACTTCGGTAAGCTGTGCAACAATATCGAGTGATTCCTGCAAGGGTTCGCGGAGTGACAGGCGGTGTTTGATGGTATTGGCTATGTTATTCATGCTGTTGGTGTTTCGTGATTTAGTTGTTTTCCTGGTTTAAGTCATCAAAAAGGGTAGGTATTTCCGGCTTTTTTTTGTTTTTATTATACCTTACATTCAGTTCCTGAACACTCATATCTTTCTGTTCGTATGCTGATGCTTTATCCTTCTCATTTGTTGGTTCCTCTTCCGGCATATTGATGATGTTGAGGCTATAGTCTTCTTTGCCAAATTCGCAACGCCCCAGCAACATTTGCGGAATTTTTTTAATGCTGATGTTGCCAAATTTGCCCTTGCATTCCTTTTGATAAGATTTGCAGCAGATTAGCAGTGTTTCGCCGGCTTGCATTTCATCGCTGATGCTATCAAGGGCTTCAACCGTAAGGAATTGGGTGGTGGTAAAGATGAAATCCTGCTCGCTGCTCTGGCCCTGTTTCCAGTAAATACCCTGGTGCGGCTGGTATTTAAAACCTTCCTGCTTGGCCATAGCAGCAGCCAGGCGATCGGCATTGTATTCCTTGCTGATGATCCAGTTGCCAAACTTATCCTGTTTTAAGAGGCTTGGGGCAAGGGTATAGAATTTGAAACCACCACCGCCTTGCCAATTGACCGCTTTGCTGATGCCGCCTTGCTCACCATCTACTACTTGTTTTAAGCGTGGAAAACAATGTGTTATGGCATGTTCGCCTAATTCTACACTTATCCAACGCCTGCCCATTTTGTGAGCAACAGCCGCTGTTGTGCCAGAACCGAGGAAGGAATCGAGGACGAGGTCGCCGGTGTTTGTGGCAAGTGTTAAAACTCTTTCAATAAGACGCTCTGGTTTAGGCGTTCCAAAAATATCTTTAGGATTCAAAACCTTAACTTCCCGCTTTGCTTCTTGATTATGCCCAACTTCTTTGCTTTCCCACCATGTATTTCCTTTTCTACCAGCCTGAACCTCAGATAAAAATCTTTTTTTTCTTGGAAAAGCATCCCCGTTTTTACCGAACCAAATTCTATTTTCTGAAATCATAAATTTCATTCTTTCTTCAGCATAAACCCAATGCTTCCCTTTTGGAACATTAAATATTTTCCCTGAAGGACTTATTAAATCATAATAACCATTAGTTCTTTCTTCATTTGCGACCAAATCACCAGATTGCCATGGACCTCTTGGGTCATTATCTGGGTTTTTATAGCGACTATCCATTTCTTGTGACCTTGATAAAAGATTCAAATCAAGTTTCTCAAAGTTTTTAGCATACATTAATACATATTCATGATTAATAGACAGATATTTAGCATCGTTTTTGGTACTATGTATTTTTTGCCAAACATTATTTGATATAAAGTTATTTCTACCAAAAATCTCATCCAATAATACTTTTAAATAATGGACTTCATTGTCATCAATTGATATCCAAATAGAACCATTATCTGCTAATAAATTTTTCAAGAGCCTTAATCTATCTCTAATTAAACTCAACCAAAGTGAATGTTCTACGCCATCATCATAATGTTCAAAAGCACTGCCTGTATTATATGGAGGATCAATGTAAATGCACTTTACTTTTCCGGCATAATCCTGTTCAAGGGCTTTGAGGGCAAGGAGATTGTCGCCGTGTATGAGCATATTGTCTGAACCATGATTTTTAGTATCGGACCAAGGGGCGGGTTTTCCTTGTTCTTTGCCTTCCCAATAAGAGTATTCTGGTTGCTCAATCAGGATACGCGGTTCGAGCTTGGGCTCTTCGCCTTTGCCAATCCAGGTGAGTTCGAGTTTTTGAAGTTGTTTTTTATTGCTCATTGTTCGTATCGTTTTTACCTTTCAGGTTCTTCTTTGCAATTTGCTTGTCTAAAGATTTTACCCTGCGTTGTAATTTTTTGATGTCTTCTTCCGCTGGTAGTTCTTCGGGTTTAATATTACTTTTGCCCAATAAGGCTCTTACGTCTCTATTGTTTTTAACGTGTTCGTGGGTGATATTTCCTTCGCCTTTCAGGTTATTTTTCCTTACATTGAAGTTGGTAATTTCAGTAGCCAACTGCTTGGCTGTAATGGTGATGGTGGGGAGGAAATCGGCTAAAGGGCGGTTTTCTTTAATCCCCAATTTGCGTTTCATATCGCTGGTATTGTGGCCGCCAAACATTGCCCAATCACCTTTGCTTCTAATACGGGCAAAACCAGAATTGTCAACGCCTCTTTCGTAAATGTTTTTGGAAAGTTCTGTTTCGGTAGCGGCTAATTTTTCCCGAGCTTGCAGGCGTTCCATTAACTGGATGCGTTCTTCAAGCAGTTCTTGTTTGCGTGTCTGAATGGCAAAATAGCTTTGAGCAAAGGCAATTTGCTCTTTCTTGGAGTCTCCGTTTTGGGCAATCAAATAGCAGGCATATCGGGTAAGCATTAAATCCGGCACTACCTTGGTTGCACCTTTGGGCATTGGTATCGTTTTGCTGATGTCAGCAAAATGATCTGAAATAGCATTACCAGATTTTTCGCAAGCTATTTTAGCTTTAGCAATTACATTCTCAAAATTACGCCATTGGGTATATTCTAATAACTCCTGTAATTCACGAGCCAACCAATATTCGATTCCGTCTTGTTCATAAGCGTATTCCTCAAAACGCTTGTTTAATTTTATGATCGTATCTTTTTCCATATTAAATCATCTTCCATTTAATGGTGAATAATTCGGTTGTATTAATCTCTTGCTTTAACCGTCTTTCAATCTCGTCCAAGAGCTTTTCTTTTCGTTCGTCAATGGTATCCTGAGCCTCGAAGAGGTGCTGTCGCTTTTCGCTGCGTTTTTTCTCCAATGTTTTAATTTCGCGTTGTGCTTTCACTTTGGTTTCCAAAAGCAGCATTTTTTTTGCTTCAGATTTTCGCAATTTAATTTCAGCATCCAGGTCTTTGATTTCTTTTTCAAGACTCAATTTCATATCATCAGCCCATTGGTCGAGTTTATCCAT
Source organism: uncultured Lentimicrobiaceae bacterium (assembly GCA_964592595.1). GTDB lineage: Bacteria > Bacteroidota > Bacteroidia > Bacteroidales > F082 > UBA5536. The sequence goes on from CAZQFH010000056.1 coordinate 12,145, forward strand.
TTCGGTATCAAAGAAATCCCTATTGCGTTCTGCATTAATTGAAATTAAATTTTGCGTTTCACCCTGCAAAACCTGATTGAGTTGTTTTGCATCCTCCGACGAGCTGTAGCACGATGCGTCTTCTTTAGCTCTTAGGGAGAAAAGCCGCTGTGCTACTTCATTTTCAATTACAACCCCATTATCTGTTATGCAGGCTGCCAATAAATAATCCTCAAACTCAAAAGAGTTTATTGCAACATGATTTAATTTTAACCAACCAGATTGTCCCAAATATTTTTCCAAGGCTGTAATTTTGGTTGGACTATTCGTATAATCGAAAACCAGCAATTTTGATGTAGTAGAGAGTGTTTTGCAAGCATTTAGTATATTTACTGCCAGTTTATGTCCTACACGGTAAACATTTGTTTCATGAGGAACTAAAATGTCCGATTTGCGTTGACCTTGCTGAGACTTCAAAATTATATAAGGCCCTTGATGAATTTTCTCTTTGGGGAAAGGGTTACTAATAAGTGTAAAAGTAAATGCCTGATCATCAAAGGTAGCGTGTGCTTTCAAAAAGAATTTGGTAGTCAACCATAGTCTTTCCTCAAATCTGTTGATGTAAGCTGAACTTTCAATCAAGTTAACCCGAAGTTTTTCTCTTACCTCCTCATCAAAATTTTCGATTAAAACCCTCCGTGTTTGCTGTACTTTTTCGGAAATATCAAATTGGAGTTCTTCCTGCAATGCATCAAAGGCCAATTGAATTTCATCAGTTGTTCGGCATTGCTGATAAATATTTGCGATTCTTTTTTCGAAATCAACACCATTGCCTATGCTACCCAATACCTCGTCAGAAGCCCCAAATACACCATCGAACAGCCTAAATTTTTGATCCAGTAGCTCATAAACCCTCTGATCGGCAGCATTGGCCTTATTTAGAAAGTTGATGACTACTACATCATATTTTTGGCCATAGCGGTGACACCTGCCGATTCGCTGTTCGATGCGCTGGGGATTCCAGGGCAGGTCGAAATTTATCACTAAAGAGCAAAACTGAAGATTAATACCTTCGGCAGCAGCTTCAGTAGCAATCATAATTGTTGCTGAATCTTTAAAATAATCAACAATTGCAGCCCTGCGATCAGCGGTAATGGAGCCTGTTAAGATGTCAGTACCTCGATGCTTTTTCTTGTATTCATTATATATCTCCTTTGATCTGGGATCGGTATTGGTACCATTAAACTTGACCACACGACCTTTGTACCCTCTTGATTCAAGGAGTTTAAAAAGAAAATCCTGTGTTCTGCGAGACTCTGTGAATATGAGGGCTTTTTGGTTAGCACCCAATTTTTTAAGTGCTTCAAAACCTCTTTCCAGGGCAGTGAATAATTGTTCTGCTTTTGAGTTTTTACGGATTTGATAAGCCAGTGATTTAAATTTTTCCAGATCTTCTTTTTCAGTTATAATTTCCTTTATTTCTTGATCTGAGAAGGATGCAATACTATCTTCTTTGTTATCAGGCAGTTCGTCTTCTTCATTTTCCCATTCATCTGCCAGTTCTTCAAATGTTTCGAAATCATCAGAGAGCAATGTATCTTCGTAAGATTCATTGCTATTGTTAATAATGATGTTTTCCAGGCGTTTAACAAGTGCTTCAAGTGTACCATAAATCGCATAAGAAGACGAAGCAAGTAGTTTTCGCAATATCAAAGTCATTAACTGTCGTTGACTAGTAGGAAGGGCATAAAGTTTTGGGCGTAATAGGTAATCAGTAACCCAGTTATAGAGTGTGGTTTCCTCATCGTTTGGAAAATACTCCTGCACCAAAGGTTTGCGTTCAGTATATTTAATGTATTCCAGGACTTGCCTGCGCAAGGTGCGTTTACAAATAGGCTTCAATCTGTTTCTTAAATCAGCATAATTTTCCTCGTCAACATTTCTGCTAAACTGGGTTTTAAAACTTTTTAAATCACCAAAAATATAAGGATCAATCAAACTTACCAGACCATATAACTCTAATATTGAATTCTGTAGAGGTGTAGCAGTCAACAATACTTTCTTTGCATGCTCCAATGCATCTTTGATTGTGTTGCCAATTTTATTTGTTGGCTTATAAACATTTCTAAGCCGATGCGCTTCATCAATTATCACGATATCCCAATCGATATTTTTCAGGTAAGGGGCTTTATTTTTAGCGAAATGAAATGAAGTGATTATTATGTTGTCAACTTGATCAAAGGGATTTAGATTGCCATTTTTGATAGCATCATTAAATGATTTGGCTTCGAGAATAACAGACGGCAAATAAAATTTATCAGCCAATTCAGCGTTCCACTGTTTTCTGAGGTTTGATGGCCCAATTATGAGAAGCTTTCTTTTTCTTTCGACCCATTGCTGCGATAAAATTATACCCGCTTCAATAGTTTTTCCCAATCCAACTTCGTCAGCAAGCACAGCCCCTTTTGACAAGGGAGATTTAAACGCAAACAAGGCGGCCTCAATTTGATGAGGATTGAGATCAACCTGCGCGTCCTGTAAAGAGGCAGTAAACTTGCCAATATCATTAGCGGGTAATTGCCTGGTGAGCTCATAGGCAAAATATTTTGCGTGATATTTAGTTAATTCAAGCACTATCAATTAATAGAATTAATTATTGACAAGTTTAAAGCAATCTCTCTGCATTCGTTTCTTAGGACAGCTAGTTCCGGCAGTTTTGAAGGATTTTTATCTGTATTCAGCAAAGGAAGGTAATTTGATATCAGCATTGTTTCTATCTTTTCAAGATCACCATCAAATGTAACCCAATTCACCAAAAGGTTTTTGTTGATCCATTGGATGATTTCGGCTTCATCAGTAGCTGAGAAGGTATAGTTTTTCTTATTCTTCTTGTTTATGAGGCTACCGGCAGGAGGTCTGTAGCCCAATACTGCGCCAAGTCCACGGAAGAAAGTGCCATGGCCTTTGGCCCATAATTCCTGACCAATACGCTGTTGCAGGAAGGTGGTTGCAATGCCAATGTATAGGATGTTGTGTTTGCGGTTTTCGAGGTGCGTGGCGAAAGTTTCAGGCAGGTTTTCGGTTTTGTCTATACGAATGCAGTAGAGGCCTGGTTGGGTGGGGATTAGGTTTTGGATGGTGTTGGCGGGTTTGAAGTTTTTTTTGTTCATCAGCACCTTCAGGGCTAACTCATCAGGCAACTGATCAGCGTTAACGAGTTTTTGTTGATTTGGCAGTGTTGCTTCTGATGCGGTTGATGGCACATTATGCCCTGATTTACTTTTAAGGCTGACCTCATTGCCATTGCGGTTGAAGAGGTGTCCATAGTTTCGGGTTCGGCCATGAATTTGGTAGGCAGTGATGGATGATCCATTACGTTTGCTGTACAAGCCGTTTTTGTTGAGTGCATTTGCAATCTCCTGGGTGGTCATGGGACTACCTTTTTGTTTCAGGACTTGGATAATGGCTTCGTGTAGGGTCATTGTTAGTGTTGGTTTACTTGGTTATAGGCCTGGGGGATAATATGGCTGAGGTTGGACTTTACACCAAAAATCTTTATGTTTGATTTTTGTAATAATTCATGAAAATCTGCAAGATCGTCCAACATGGTAGTATGCGGATCAATATTTGGGTTTTCGACAGCAAAAGGCTTTATTAAAAAATCATCTTTCTTGTAGCCCGTAACCTTATATTCTTGAAAATGGTAAAATGAGAGTTCTGTTTTTAGGGCAAAATAATTGGTGTAAAGTATCCGCTTGTGTTGTTTCAAGGATTTTGCAACGATAATCACTAGCGTAATATTAAGTTGATTATCCAAGATAGTTTGATTAAGATAGTCGAATAACTCTTGCGCAATTTCGTTACAGTCCATATAGCATTCCGTAAAAATATTCAAAGTCAATTGCTTATTTAGGGCATAGTGGCTTAATAACTTCATCAAGGGCAACAAGGATTGGTTGACATAAGCGCTGGTAATATAATCATCATAACTATCTTTAAAAGCTTCTGGTTTTAAGAAATATGGGTCGATGATGATTGCATCTGTGAGTGGTACCAGCGGATGTGTTAATAGTGATGACCATCCCTTGAATGACTTCAAATTGATAGGAGTATCTTTATGGTTATTCAAACCTTCAGGTATGATTGGAAAGTCAGTTGATTGTTCAGGCATATTGAATAAGAGTGCACTTAAACGATCCCATAAGTCGTTTGTGCTGATCGTGAAAAGGGATTTTGAAACTTCATCAAAAAAATCGCTATTGCTTGTTAGCAGCGCAACGGTCCATTTATTTTTTGTAAGCGTTTTTGTATTCAATGAGGTGAAAGAGGGTTTTTCATTATCCCCTAAACCTTGCGTGAAATATGACAATACCTGACCTGCTTGTGACTGGATTTCGCTATCAAGCTTTAACTTACAGCCTTTCTTGATGAAAGCCTCAGCTTTGACGTAAAGGTTAAGCTTGCTGATATCGGTTTCTCTTTTTGCTTTGCTGGCACCGTTGACAAATGCAGCGATCATTTTTCTATCTATGTAAACGTCCAACATCTCAATTCAAGTTTTCGTGTTGGAGTAAAGCAACGGCTAGCTGTGCACTTTCGTCATAGAATCCTTCGCCAAAGGATTCTTTGAGCAGACCATCATTACGGATGTTGATTTTGCGGAAGTTGACATCTTTTTTTGCCTGTTCGAAATAGAGCAATGAAACTTCATTGGGTTCGATTTCATTTCGTGCAACCAGCAGTTGCAGTTTTTGAATCAGGTAAACACTGTGTGTTTCGATTAAAAACTGTACCTTATATTTTTTTGAAAGCTTTACAAAGAAGTCTGCCAGCAATGATTGCCATTTAGGGTGGAAGTAGGCTTCTGGTTCTTCGATGTGGATGATTAACTGAGGTTTATTAGGATTCCAACGCCCTTGTTTGCCCCTGTCTTCATCGCTCAACATAAAAAGTTTATATCCAATGGCCAGCATCAATTGAATGAGTTTGGCATGGCCTTTACCGAGATCAGCAATGTTGATTTCGCAGTTTTGCTCATCCACATAAAGCACCTGATGGTAAGCATTTTCAAGTTCTTTGGTAATGAAATAGCCAGGAAGGTCGAATAGTTTGAGCCAGTTGTACATTCCATCTTGATAATTTGAATGATTAAATATAATCATGAAAAGTAAAGGACCGGAATGATCTTTATCAACGCGTTGTTTATCATCGTACGAAAGATCGATAATTTTAAAATTCAGGGAATTAGAATCGATGATACGCTTTTGGATATCGCTATTCAGATCAAGGTGAAAGAGTTGTTTTTGATAGAAAAAGCGTAATTGAGCGGAAAGTTCATTCAAAAACTCACGGAAATATTCTTTGATAAAATCAGTATATCCAATTTGTTGCACTCTTTGAATGTACTCATGATAAGCCTCACCTCCGTCACTATCATAATAAATCGGGTATTTTCCTTCATTGTTTAACAAATTGCAGTAACTGTCATTGTAAAGGTCAAAGAAAAACTCATCAGAGAATCTGGTAAAAGGCATTCGAACATAGTAATCAGCTTCTTCCAGCAATTCACCAGTCCAGATGCCATCGGGGAAGTTCCTTTGCAAAACAGCAAACACATCTTCATACTTCTGGTAATGGTCTGCAGTTTTACTATTGGCAAGCATTTGGAGATCAATAGCAAAGACTATTATTCCTGGGTTGCTATCATCATCTATACCTACAAATGTTATTAATTCCTTCTGCTTGTTTTTATACACCACCTGTGACTCATCATTTGCTGAAGGCCTGTAAAAACTTAAAAGATATTTGTTTTTAAGCTTGATTTCGACCTCTGAAACGGTTATGGATGTTTTTTGCTCATCCTGGACAAACTTATATTTCACCTCCATTTTACCATTAAAAAAAACTGAATTATAACGAAAGCCAAGCCAGAAACACTTTTTAGAAGCATTGAAGTTCAATAGGTCCTCGAAAAAACCAGCATCTGGCAGGGCTTTACGGATGTCGAAAAGCGGGAAATCGCCGTCCACAAAACCTTCGGTAAAGATTTTCATGGCATTGAATAAGGTGCTCTTGCCACTGCTATTAGCTCCGGTAAGGATGTTGAGCTTGTTAAGCTCGAACCAGGTTCCTTTGCGGATAGCTTTGAAGTTTTCGACGTAAAAGGCTGTTATTTTTGTTGTTGGTTGCATAAGCCAAAAAATTTGTGAGCATTCGAAATGAATTCAAGCTCAAAGATAAAACACAAGTTAAAAGGGTTTTTGCCCCTTGAAAACAGGTAAAAATAAGAAAAATACTTTTTGGTAAGGAGGTATAAACCGGTAAAGCATATTAATAAAAGCTTCATAGCAAAAGCACTTTTCATTACATTAAGCTTTTTATCAGATACTTAATCAATAAAAAAGAAGCGGAGAGAAGTAAAAAGGTTTTGGTGGTGTAAAAGTAGGGAGAAGGGTTTAAAGAAGCAAGAGAAAATTGTTTTTTAGAGTTGATGAAGGGGGAATGGGTTAAGGGTTGACGGGCCGAGCGGTGATTGGAAGGTCGAAAATCACTGAAAGTCGAAGGTCGAAGGTCTGAAGTTCGAAAGTCACTGAAAGTCAAAAGTCTGAATGTCGAAGGTCGAAGGTCTGAAGTTCGAAGGTCACTGAAAGTCAAAAGTCTGAATGTCGAAGGTCGGAAAGTCGAAGGTTTGAAGGATTTTATGCTCCAGTTGAATGAAAGCTTCTGTGAATGGCTGGTTACCATGATGGGTGCGGAGGTCTTCAAGATCAAAGGTGTGACAGGGGCTTTGTTGTGAGAGGGTTTTTAGGGCTGCTTCGGCAGTTTGTCGTGTAATGATTCCCTGGTACCGGAATGGGAGGATGGCTATAAAAGAATTACTTATTTGATGCTTTAAGAGGTAGTTGCCGGCTTTGATGGCCTGTGCTGCTGACTCGCTGTAGGTGAGGTCAGTAAGGATGAGGTAGTGTTCGCTGTAATGGAATAATTCTTCGGGATGGTTCGGCTCTAATTCGGATTGTTGTATTCCGGAATCAGCCGGGAGTTCTACAAATTCGGGGTTACAAAGCAGTCTGATATTGGCTTCAGGCAAAGGAATTTTCGACAAGTTGTTGCTGATGATGGAGGCAGCAAGATCACCAATAGCGAGGATGTTGGTTTTGTTGTTTATGGCTATAAGTCCAGAAAGACTGAAAGGCATTAAGAGTGTGGCTGATGCGGCGGCGAGGGATTTGAGGAAGCGGCGGCGGGGGAGGGAGTTCATGGGTTCATGGGTTTACGGGTTTAAGAGTTGTTGATCTGTCTCCCGCTGGTCGCCAGACAGGTTTGTTGATGCGTTGATTTGTTTAGGAGATTTGAAGATTTGAGGATTCAAAGATTCAAAGACCTACCTCTTTGATGTCGGTAGGCAGGTTCAAGGGTTAACGGGCTGGTTTATTGACTTTTTCGTTGAAGTTTTCGTCCACCAGGAGACGTAGTTCGTTGTAGGCTTCGGGGCCATGTTTTTCGTAAAACCAGTTCATGAGGGAGTCGATTTTGTGCTCCTTTGCTACATTGTCCCAGGCGGTTTGGTTCAAGTTAAAGATTTGCATTGTACGTTGGTCAAAAATTACGTTAGCACTATTAATTGCATTGTGATAGTCGGCAATGGCATCATTGTAGGCTACTAAAATAGTGTTGGTGTCGTTTTTAAGGGTTTTGTTACAGGAGGTTGTGGCTATGGCCAAAGTGGCGAGCATGACCAGGATCAGAAAGGGGTTAAGTTTTGATTTCATGTTGATGATTTTTAAGTTTTGAAGCAAAATTAGGTATGGGGGTACGACAAAAGGTGACGGGATTGAAGAAGTGGGAGGTCGGAAGGTCTGAAAGTCGACATCTCGACTATCGCTCGATGACCAAGGTCTGAAAGTCGAAGGTCGGAAGGTCGAAGGTCGAAGGTCTGAAAGTCGAAGGTCTGAAAGAAGGTCTGAAAAGATTCTGAGCGACATGTTTTGGCGGAGTTGGTATTTAGGTTTGCAAATAAAAAAGATATGGAAAAATATAATTTTTCAAGCCTATTGGAAGGCAAAATTCTACAAGTGCCTGATTATCTGAGAGGATATGTTTGGGGCGAAAAACAATGGAAGGATTTTGTTCAAGATGTTGATATGTTGATTGATGACAAAACTAACAGTCATTATATGGGAACTATAATTATCCATATGCCTACTAAAGAACAGACAATAAGTTACGGCTCTAAAATATTGGAAGTTGTTGATATTGTTGACGGACAGCAGCGGTTAACAACATGTAGTTTGTATTTGTCTATAATTTTGGCTGAATTGATTAAAGCTGGGAAAGCTGAATACAAGGTGGAAATAGCTACATTTCTTTTTTCAGGGGCAAAAAGTAAATTGAAACTGAATAATGACACAGAAGATTTTTATTACGACTTAATATCCAAAGGCAACGAAAATGTTCAGGCATTCACAGTTTATCAAAGAAGATTACTCGATGGATTTAGTTATTTGAAGAACCACTTTACAGCAAAATACGCAGAAAAAGGGGCTTTGGGCATTGCCTATCTAGGAAATTTATTTTATTCCATAATCAGTAAACTGAATTTCTCATATTACCCCATAAAGGCTGAAAGCGAAATTGGTATGATTCTCGAGACGATAAACTCAAGAGGTAAAGACCTTTCTGCCATAGATTTTCTGAAAAACCGCATAGTGAACCGGGTTTACAAAAATCTTTGTTTGCCGAAAGAGAAAGAAAATCCTATAATTATTATGAATGAACACGTGCTTGAAAATCATCAATTTGAGAATTATTTATCAGGCACAAAGAATGCTTGTTTAATAGAATTGCTTAAAAACTCAATTTTGACGAATAGCTCATATTCTTCGCAGATGTTTCATGTTGTTGGAGCAATTGGGGTTGGTAAAACACACTTAGCTCAGGCATACTGGAATTTTATCAAGCAACAGGATAAAAGCCAAAAGCCATACTACTGCACAGCAACAACGTTTTTAAGGAACTTTGTAGAAGCAAGTGCAAAAAACAAGAAAAACACTTTATTTTCTGAACTGGAACAGTATGATGCTTTTATATTCGACGATCTTCAACATCTTAATAATAAAGAAAAAACGCAAGAATTTTTAATTGAGATAATTGAGTATTTTTTATCATCAAACAAGCCTGTTTTAGTAACATCTTCTAAACCGCTAAAGAAGGGTAATTTTGATGAAAAACTCTTGTCTCTTGTAAAAAGTGGTCTTATCCATAAAATCAAAAAGTCAGGTTATAAAACACGTTTAGGTTTGTTGAAAGCTAAGGCCAATGCCTTAAATATCACTATTGAAGACCATTTGATAGGTGTTATTGCAGCATACTGCAAAAATGATGATGCCAGGAATCTAAATGGGATATTAAACACGCTAAAAAGTTTAAAGGGAGAAGCAATTACTTACCAACAGGTAAAAGCTACTTTGAAACTTTTTAAGAATTAGTTTTTTGGTTGGATTGGGGCATGCATTGACTATGGGAAACATGATAGTGAACTCGTGCAGCGAGTTGAAGAGTAAAAAATGCAGAGTTGAAATAGAAATTAGGTTTTTGCTTTAGTTTTGATTGAGCGACATGTTTTGGCGGAGGATGTGGGTAATTTTGGCTTTGCGTTGAAGGGGTACTAAAAATTCAATAGCGTAAGCAACAAATAAAATTATGCATTATGGCTGAATTAATTGGCGATAGGAGATTTGAAATC
>CAZQFH010000057.1:0-21735 GCA_964592595.1 uncultured Lentimicrobiaceae bacterium
TCCCATTACTTATCAGCAAATTAAAATAAGTAATTAACTAAACACCTCAATAAAGTTTTTTTCAAACCGACCTTTATGATGTGCGTTGGGATGTACATAGCCTTTACGAAGCTGTTTCTGCACATCTTCGGGCAATTGAATCATTTTTTGGCATTCGGCAGAACAGCACTGATCATAGTTTGCAGCACATTTGTCACATTGGATAAAAAGTAAATGACAGGCATCATTGGCGCAGTTGACATGATTATCAGCTGGTGCTCCACATTGATGGCAGCTGGCAATTATTTCATCCGTTACGCGTTCACCCATGCGGTCATCAAAAACAAAATTTTTGCCTTTGAATTTACTTTCCAGTCTTAGCTCTCTTACCTGATGTGCATAATTGATTACGCCACCTTTTAACTGAAAAACATGGTCAAAACCCTGATGTTTCAGGTAAGCCGAAAACTTCTCACATCGTATGCCACCTGTACAATACAACATTACGTTTTTTGGCTGCTTTTCTTTTAGCATATTCACAATCAACGGTATAGATTCCTTGTAAGTATCCACATCCGGCAGTATTGCATTTTGAAAATGACCTACTTCATGCTCATAGTGATTCCTGAGGTCAATAACCACCGTACCGGGTTCATTCAATTTCTGATTGTAGCTTACCGCATCCAGGTGTTCTCCAACATTATAAATATCAAAGCTGCTGTTGTCGAGGCCATCAGAGAGGATTTTATACTTCACAAGAATTTTGAGCTTATAAAAAGACTTTCCGTTGTCCTCAACGGCTTCATTCAGCAAAACATCTTGTGTATAGGGATGCTGATAGATATAGTTTTTGAAACGATCGTAGTCCGGAAGCGGAACACTAATCTGCGCATTGATACCCTCCTTTGCGACATAGATCCTGCCAAAAACCTTCATCTCAGAAAGCTTTAAAAAGAGTTCATCACGATATTGCTGTGGGTCTTCAACTGCTACAAAACGATAAAAAGAAAGCGTTTTGCGTTCAAAATTTTCCTGCATCAACTTTAATTTCAGCACCCTGCGGTCTATTTTGTTATAGAGAATCATTCTAAATAAATTTTGGAGTGCAAAACTAAACGAATTCCATTAGTAAGGTGCTGACAAATGAATCAATCCTTTACTTTTGCAACAAAAATATCTGGTTTGTCAGCTACGCAGCATTATTTCACTTCACAACGCATTGCACAACTACTTGATGAAATCGACAGGAAGCAACATTTGTTACTTACCGGACTAACCGGCTCATCAAAATCGGTACTAATAAGGGCAATCGCCGATCAAAGCAAACATTTTCACCTGGTAGTTTGCCCCGATAAGGAAGCTGCAGCTTATTGCTACAACGACCTGGAAAACCTGATGGGCGACAGGGAAAAAGCCCTGAACAAGAAAACGGTGCTATTTTACCCCACTTCCTATAAAAGACCTTATGAACCCGAAAAAGCTGACAATAATTACATCTTGTCGCGCACTGAGGTATTGCGCCGCGTAAGTATAACAAACCGCAAAACCATTGCTGTTACGTATCCCGAGGCCCTTAGCGAAAAAGTTTTTACACAAAAACTACTTATTAAAAATAGTTTCAGGATAAGGATTGGTGAAGCCTTATCACTTGATTTCCTGACCGATTTTTTAGCAGAATTTCATTTTGAACGCGTTGATTTTGTAATTGAGCCCGGTCAGTTTGCTTTACGTGGCGGCATTGTAGATGTATTTTCATTTGCCGACGAACACCCCTATCGCATTGAGTTTTTTGGCGACGAGGTGGAATCTATCCGTAGTTTTGATCCTGTGTCGCAACGTTCGCTGCAAAAGCTAGAAAAAGTTGTTCTGCTACCCAATATGCACGAACGCATGCTTGTGGAGGAGCGTGAAACATTGCTCAGTCACCTACCCGACAATCTTTTGATATGGATTGACGAGTCTCAGGCGCTTACTGAACGAATTGATCTGGCATGGGAAAAAGCAATCGAGGCCTACGAAAAACTTCAGGAGGAAGACAAAAAAACTACACCGCATCAGGCTTTTTCGCATGCGACAGAGATACTGAATCAACTTGCACAGCGTAAAACTATTGAGTGGGGAAACAGCGGCATTTTGGCAACAGAAAATAGTTTGCAGTTTCACACCAGTCCGCAACCAGCTTTTAACAAAAACTTCGATCTTTTTTTATCACATCTCAAAGAAAAAAAAGCGGCAGGATTTCAAGTTTTTATTTTTTCTGAAAGCAGCAGACAACTTGAACGAATTCATTGCATACTAACTGATTTACAGCACGATAATTCAGAAGAGGAGCAAGCTACTTTTATTCCGATTTATCATAGTTTGCATGCTGGTTTTATCAATCACGACGAGAAACTTTGTCTTTTTACTGACCATCAAATTTTTGAGCGCTACCACCGTTTTCGTTTGCGCGAAGCTTTTGCAACCAAAGAGGCCATCACCATCAAAGAATTGAATGAGCTGAAGCCGGGCGATTATGTAACCCATATCGATCATGGTATTGGGCGCTTTGACGGACTTGAAATGATCGATAATAATGGGAAACGTCAAGAAGCAGTAAGGCTAATTTATAAAGACAGCGACCTTTTGTATGTAAGCATTCATTCGCTGCATCGCATAGCAAAATACAGCGGCAAAGACGGAGCAGAACCTAATTTGAGCAAACTTGGTTCCAATGTATGGAATAAGCTCAAAAACAAAACAAAAAGTCGCGTAAAAGACATCGCACGCGAACTGATCAAATTGTATGCAGCCCGCAAAAGCAGCCCTGGTTTTCAGTTTATGCCCGACACTTATTTGCAAGCCGAACTGGAGGCGTCTTTTATTTATGAAGACACCCCCGACCAGCTGAAAGCTACTGTTGACGTGAAAAAAGACATGGAGTCAGAAGCACCTATGGATCGCTTGGTATGTGGGGATGTTGGTTTTGGAAAAACGGAAATCGCCATTCGGGCAGCCTTTAAAGCCGTAACAGATTCAAAACAAGTAGCTATTCTGGTGCCAACAACAATTTTGGCAATACAGCATTACAAAACTTTTACAGATCGCCTAAATGGATTTCCGACAGAGATCGATTACATCAATCGCTTCAAAACGACCAAACAGCAAAAAGAAACGCTGGAAAAATTAAAAAAAGGTAAAATCGATATTCTAATCGGAACCCATCGGTTGATCAGCAAAGATGTAACTTTTAAAGATCTTGGGCTTCTTGTTATCGATGAAGAACAGAAATTTGGTGTGGCAGCAAAAGAAAAACTAAAACAGATCAAAGCCAATGTTGACACTTTGACCTTAACTGCCACGCCTATTCCACGCACATTACAATTCTCGATGATGGGCGCCCGCGACCTGAGTATCATTAGCACTCCGCCTCCTAATCGCTTTCCAGTTCAAACGGAAATCAGATCGTTCAACGAAACACTCATACGCGATGCCATTCAATATGAGCTTTCGCGCAATGGACAAGTATTTTTTGTACACAATCGCGTGCAAAACATTATGGATGTGCATGATATGATTGTTCGTTTTGTTCCTGGCGTTCGGGTTGCTGTGGCTCATGGTCAAATGGATGGCGCAAAACTTGAAAAAACCATGCTGGCTTTTATTGACGGAGAATATGATGTGCTGCTGGCCACTACTATAATTGAGTCGGGATTGGACATTTCAAATGCCAACACCATAATAATTAATGAAGCACATCATTATGGTTTAAGTGATTTGCATCAGTTACGCGGACGTGTTGGACGATCAAATAAAAAAGCCTTTTGTTATTTGCTTGCGCCACCCATGGCAGCTTTGAGCAGTGAGGCACAAAAACGTTTAAGAGCTTTGGAAGAATTTGCTGATTTGGGAAGTGGTTTCAATATCGCACTCAGGGATCTGGATATCAGGGGAGCCGGAAATTTACTAGGTGGCGAACAAAGCGGATTTATCAACGACATTGGCTTCGAAACTTTTCATAAAATATTGGACGAAGCCATTCTGGAACTTAAAGAAACAGAGTTCAAAGATCTTTTCACGACTGATAAACCCAAGCAATTTGTGCGCGAATGTGTGTTTGAATCAGATATGGAAATCCTAATTCCAAATGCTTATGTTATAACTTCTACAGAACGCATCAGACTTTACTCAGAGCTTGACAATCTGTCTGGTGAAGAAGGTCTTGCAGCATTTACAGAAGAACTCATAGATCGATTCGGTCCGATCCCCAAACAAACCAATGCACTTTTCGACACCATTCGCTTGCGCTGGCTGGCCCGTGACCTGGGATTTGAAAAACTTATGCTTAAAAATAAAATGCTCACTGCTTATTTTGTAAGTGACCAGCAATCAGCTTACTATCAATCTCCAACTTTTGCAGCCATACTCAAATTTGTTCAGGCCAATCCTGATCAATGCCGAATGAAAGAAACTCATGAAAAGCTGCTGATTCACATAAGAGGCATCCAAACTGTACTTAAAGCTCTGGAATTGATGCGAAAAATAGAATCCAGTCTCAGTTAATTCAACCCGCATAGCATTCGAAATTAGATAATATCCAGATTTTTGTTTAACTTTTATTTTTTATCGTTAAACATTTTTATAGCTTTCGTGTTTAAACAATCGAAATACTTCAATTATGAAATTTAACGGAAAACACGAAGATTTTGCCACACTAAATTTTAATGGAAATGGTAATGGCAAACACCATACGAATGGTAATAGCAAAGCCAATGGCAAATCATTTTTTTATGAAGAAGCAGAACAAATGGGAGATGATCATGCTTTTACGAGCATTGAAACGCCCATGCGTGCGGATGCTTTTCTTCAGTCGGATGATTCAAAAATAGCGGCCATAGAAAAACATTTTGAGCAAATTATGGAGACAATGGGATTGGATTTATCGGATGACAGCCTCCACGGAACACCGCACAGGGTTGCTAAAATGTTTGTTAAAGAAATTTTTCATGGCCTGAATCCTGAAAACAAACCACGGATGTCGGTTTTCGACAATAAGTTCCGTTATGGACAAATGTTGGTCGAAAAAAATATAACGCTGAAAAGCACATGCGAACATCATTTTTTGCCTATCATGGGAAAGGCACATGTAGCATATGTTTCCAGCGGAACGGTAATCGGTCTTTCAAAAATTAACCGTATTGTCGACTATTTTGCACGCAGGCCACAAGTGCAGGAAAGACTTACAGTTCAAATTGTTGAAGAGTTAAAGAAAGCATTACAGACAGAAGATGTTGCCGCAGTTATTGACGCAAAACATTTTTGTGTTATTGCAAGAGGAATACAGGATGACAGCAGTACAACTATAACTTCAGAGTTCAGCGGTGTTTTTAAAACCGACCAAAAAATGAGAGATGAATTCCTTACTTATATTGGCATGAAATAAACTATTGAAAAGCTTAACAAAAGAATTTTAAATAACATCTACAGGAAAAAACGATTTCCATTTTTTTCGCTCACAATCCGGTCTTTATCATTACTGATACTTTCCGGATTTTATGTTTATGTTAAAAAGTTAGTCAGGCAAAATTTAAAACTTCGTTAAATCCAGATGAATTTTCTTTTTAGACGCTCTATTATACAATAGTTGTTAATTTTGCCATGAGAAAATACTAACGCTCAAATAATTTCACTATGAAGAAAAATCTACTTTATTTTATGCTTTTTATGCTGGCAACAAGTTTGCAGGCGCAGGATTGCTCTGATCTTTTCATTTCGGAATACGTTGAAGGATCGGGCAACAATAAAGCGCTCGAACTCTACAATCCAACTAATAATGCCATTGATTTATCGACTTATAAACTCGTTCGCTATAGCAATGGCGAAAACGTACCTTACGATGCTGTATTGTCAGGAACGATAGCGCCAAAATCTACTTTTGTAGTTGTCCTCGACAAAAGAGATCCTGATGGAACAGGTTTTGAGCAACCAGTGGATCTTGCACTTCAGGCCAAGGCTAATTTGTTTTTATCACCCGTTTACAACGTAAACCGCACCATGTATTTCAACGGTAATGATGCCATGACGCTGGAAACAGTTTCAGGTGAAATTATTGATATTTTTGGTCAGGTTGGTCCACCAATGCTCGAGGATGACAATGGTTGGGGTAACCTCAACGACACAACAATCAACTATAATAGTGGTGGAGTTCCAACTTCTTATACCATTCAAAATTATATTGTTGGACCATTGTTTTGGCTAGCCTGGTCAAAAGATCATACCCTAATCAGAAAATCAACTGTCAGAGGGGGTGTTACAACAAATCCAAGCCCTGCATTCATGGTACATATGGAGTGGGATTCCATTCCTGAAAATACTTTCGATTCTTTAGGATTTCACCATTGCGAATGCAATACTTTGAGCGTTGGTGAAAATCAGTTCGAAAAAGCAGTAATCTATCCCAATCCTGCTATCAATAATAAATTTAGTATTACTTCAGCAGAAGCAATTACACGCATTGAATTGCACGATATGAGCGGCAGACTTATTGAACAATTTTCTTTTGACCAACGCAGCACCGAATATGTATTCGAGAGTAATCTGGAGCTCAAAGGATTGTACCTTGTAAAAATCATTTATCTATCCAATAAAGTCGGCACACAAAAGTTGCTTTTTAACTAATATTTTATCCTGTCGAATAATGCCATTATGATAATAGCAGAAATATTATCATGATGGCAATTTTATCTAATAGACTTGAGAAAAACAGTTATCATGACAAAAAAAATTGGTTTGTTATTAGTGTTTTTTGTCTTTGCAATTGCAGCAATAGCTCAAAAAACAACTGTTGAAGGTTTTGTTTACGATGGTGAATTAGGGGAGCCCTTGCCAGGTGTAAATATAATTTATGGGTCGGGAGTCGGAACCGTTACAGATATCGACGGTGCCTACCGTTTATCATTGGAACCAGGCACTTATTTTTTTGAAATTAGTTATGTAGGGTTTGAAAAGCAATCCAAAGAATTAACAGTTGGCAAGGAAAGAATACGGATCAATTTTACCTTAAAAACCATAACACTTACTGAAGTTCAAGTAGTTGGTGATGTTGCCAAAACACGTGACACACCTGTTGCTTTTAGCAATATCACACCCGTAAAAGTGGAGGAGCAACTTGCCTCGCAGGATATTCCGATGTTATTAAACTCAACACCTGGTGTTTATGCTACAAAATCAGGTGGAGGTGATGGTGACGCGCGTATCAATATCCGTGGATTTAACCAACGAAATGTTGCGGTAATGCTCGATGGTATTCCGGTAAATGACATGGAAAATGGTTGGGTGTATTGGTCAAACTGGTTTGGCCTCGATGCTGTGATGCGCTATACACAGGTTCAGCGTGGCCTTGGCGCCTCTAAGCTGGCCATTCCTTCTGTGGGTGGAACAATCAATATCGCAACCAAAGGTATTGATGCAAAAAAAGGCTTAAGCCTAAAGCAAGAAGTTGGTAATGATGGCTTTATGCGTACTTCACTGGGGTTAACAACAGGAAGGATGAAAAACGGCTGGGGACTAACTTTTGCAGGCTCATACAAAAAAGGTGATGGCTGGGTTGATCAAACCTGGACCGAGGGCTATTTTTACTTTTTACGCGTGGATAAAGAAATTGGCAACCATATCATCAGTCTTACGGCAATGGGAGCTCCACAGGAACACGGACAGCGCAGCCACAAAAAATACATCGCCACTTACGACACTGCTTTCGCACTCGAAAATGGTGTTTCACCCGAATCAATCAATACATTAATCAATAATGGCGAGCCCGTTAATATGGGATTGCGTTACAATCCAAATTGGGGTTACCTCAGCAAAGCTTCTATTACACCAACCGATACCATTTACCCTCAGGCAGAACCGTTTAGCACTGCCAATAATTTCTATCACAAACCCATGTTCAGCCTCAGGGATTTTTGGTCAGTAAATGATAAACTTTACATTTCTAATATCATTTACCTCTCTTTAGGAGATGGAGGTGGAAACTCTTTTTCAACAACACCCAGCTATGATCCGATAACCGGGCAGCAAAATCTTCAGGTGCAGTACAACTCAAATATGAACCTGGTACGTCCATATTTTAATATCAATAAGAAATCATCTGATATTTATCGGGCTGCCATGAACAACCATTTTTGGATGGGTTTGCTCTCTACTTTTGATTACGAACACAGCGATTTCCTGAACTTCTCGGGTGGTGTTGATTTGAGAACCTACAAAGGAGAACACTTTCGCAAAATACAGGATCTTTTTGGCGGAAACTATTTCATAGATAGCGGAAACGAAAATGAACGCAACGATACTACCAAAAAATATGTAGGTGATATCATTGGCTATCACAACGATGCCCTGGTAAATTGGGGAGGATTATTCGGACAGGTAAAACTCACTCAGGGCGCATTAACCGCATTCTTAAATCTTACCACTTCAATCACAGGATACAAGAGAATCGACTATTTCCTTCCAAAACTTTTGGATGTTGGCGACACCACGCTGGCGATTGGTTACAACACAACTGTTAACTATAATGGTATTACCTACGATCGAACTGCTGAAGGCCTAAGAACTAACGAAACAGACTGGAAATACCTGCCTGGATTCACTGTAAAAGGTGGAGCTAACTATAATTTGAACGAAACCATGAATGTATTTGCTAATCTTGGTTATCTTTCCAAAGCCCAGCGCTTTAATAATGTATTCGATCGTCGTAATGTACTTTTCAGGGATATTAAGAATGAAAAAGTTCAAGCAATTGAGCTTGGCTACAGCTGGGTTAAACCAAAATTTACGCTCAACGTAAATACTTACCTTACCCAATGGGAAAATAAGCCAGCAGACAGGGCTTTATCGATGGATATTGACGGCGTGCGCTACTCAGTCAATATCAACAATATGAATGCTTTACACAAAGGTATAGAACTAGAATTTGCTTACAGAATAACAAAAAATATCTTGCTCGAAAGCCTGATCTCTGTTGGCGACTGGAAATGGACATCAGCAGATACTGCACGTATCTATGATGATAACGGTCAGCAGGTTGGCACCCGTCCGTTTGATGCCAAAGGTCTTTATGTAGGCGATGCCGCTCAGATTCAAAATCAGGAACGCATCCGCTGGGAAATTATCCCAAGACTTTATGCTACTGGCGTTTTCACTTTCTTTGGAAAACATTATGCCGAATTTAACCCGCTCGATTACGACCCCAATAACAACGACTGGGCTTTCGATGCTGAAGGTAATCCCATTCAGTCGTGGAAAATACCCGATTATTATACCGTGGACTTTCACGCAGGCTACACCTGGCGCATGAAAGACATAGGATTTGAATTGCGCGGAAGCATCATTAATTTACTTGATAACACCTTTATTACTGATGCGCAAAATAACGATCCCTATCTTGTTCATTCCAGTACTTTCGATGCCAATTCAGCCGGTGTTTATTTTGGCATGGGGCGCACAGCAACGGTTTCATTAAAAATTAATCTTTAATTCCTCTAATATTTCACAATGAAAAAAAATATTTTTCTACTCAGTTTTGTACTTCTGCTCGGCAGCCTTCAGGCACAACAAACAGGCTATTACAATGGCGTTGAAGGCAAAGATGGCGAAGAACTTAAAGCCCAGCTGAATGATATCATCAGCGGACACACAGTGTATTCCTATTTTTTCTCCAAAGAAATCTTCAAACTTTCTGATCAAGATCCTGATAACCCCAATAACGTTATTACCGTTTACGGTGGTTTTTCTCGCCCCAATAATAACTACGGAACTGGCGGTGATTTTTTAAATCGCGAGCATGTTTGGGCAAAATCTCATGGCACTTTTGAAGATATTTTACCCATGCACAGCGATGTGCACAACCTGAAACCCGCCGATGCTTCGGTAAACGTTTCGCGTAGCAATAAGGATTTTGATAATGGCGGCACACAACATCCCGAAGCAACAGGTTGCTATTTTACAGATGATACCTGGGAGCCTCGTGATGGGGCCAAAGGTGATATTGCCAGGATTATCTTCTATATGTCAACGCGTTACGAAGGTGAAAATGGCGAAATGGATCTGGAAGTTGTGGATGAAATTAATACCTACCCAAACCCAACCCATGGAAGGCTTTCCACGCTATTAGAATGGAATATGCAAGATCCGCCAGATGCATTTGAACGCAACAGAAACAATGTGATCTACTCTTTCCAGCAAAACAGAAATCCGTTTATCGACAATCCTGAATTCGCTAATCTCATTTGGCGAAATGTTGCGGCCAGCCCTATCAGCATCGCAAACGTGCAAATCATGCCCGAAACAGCTGTCGCCAATCAGGAAGTTACGATTACTGCTTCAATAAGTAGCTCAGCTGCTGACATTACCAGTGCCAAAATCATGTGGGGACTTTCGTACGAAAATCTCAGCAATGAAATTGTGATGGCTGCAAATGGAAATCAATATACTGCTAACATCCCCGGACAAGCTGAAGATCAAACTGTTTACTATAAAATCACTGCAACTGACGGCACCAACGAAAACAGCACAGTGGTGTATAATTTTTATATTCCTAAAGTTTTTGCCGGACAATTGGTTAGCATTTACGACATCCAGGGACAAACTGAAAATTCACCTTATGCCGATCAGATTGTTAGCACTTCGGGAATAGTTACAGGCTCATTCGGCTCATTCTACTTTATCCAGGATGGAGCAGGACTTTGGAATGGCATGTATATCTATGATGGTGGCCGAAATCCATCAATTGGAGATAGCGTTATCGTTACCGGAAAAGTGAAGGAATATTATGGCAAAACAGAAATTGCCGAGGTGAGTGATTTCTATTTTATTGCTGACAACAAGCCTTTGCCCGAACCAATAATTGTGCGCACAGGCGAAGTGGAAGAAGGCCACGAAAGCATATTGGTAAAAGTGATGAATGCCACCTGCGTGATGGAAAACTATCAGTCAAACTTTTATATGTGGTGGGTTGATGATGGCTCAGGCGTTCTTAAAGTTCACAACACCAACATTTTCGAATACGAACCCGAACTCAATGCTGCATACGATATTACCGGCCCCATGAACTTCGACTTTGACGAGTGGAAAATAGAATTACGCTTCGAAACAGATGTTGCTTCCGGAAGCGATATCGTATTGCCAGAGGTAACTGAAGTTGAAGCGGTAACCTACAATTCAATTAGAATTCTGTTTAGTGAAGATGTAACTCAGGAATCCATTGAAAACATCAATAATTACACTTTGGATAACGATCTGACAGTTATTTCTGCATCACAACATGTTTTTAATAAAAAACAAGTAAATCTGGAAGTAAGTAATATGAGTTCAGATATAGAATATACCATTAACATTCAAAGTGTAACCGACCTGGCAAATAACGTTATGGAACCCTATGAGACAACTTTCACAGGAATCTCTGTAACGCCCTTAGAAATTACCGAAGTTACGCCGCTCACTTACAATTCCATTAAAATCCTTTTCAATCAGGATGTATCGCAGGAATCTGCTGAAAACATTAACAATTACAGCTTGGATAACGATATTAGTGTGATTGCAGCAACCCAACATACCTTTGATAAAAAACAGGTAAACCTGGAAGTAAGTAATATGACTTCAGGAACTGATTACACAATTTATATCGAAGGTGTTATAGCCTCAGGCGATAATATGATGGAACCTTTTGAAACTACTTTCAACTGGGTAGGAATTGGTGAAATTAGCTTTGTTAGCCATTCAACCATTTATCCAAATCCGGCTTCTTATTTCACTACAATAACACTGATTTCAGAGGTAAATGAAAACATACGCATCACCTTGTATGACATTGGCGGACGTATGGTATATCAAAAAGAAGTAAGCCTCCTAATAGGTCGAAATAGTTTTACAATGGATACAAAACCATTCAAAAACGGATTTTATCATTTGACACTATCGAATAAAAGTGGCCTAATAAATCACAAGCTGATCATCTATTAGCTAAGTATCCCTGTAAATAATGCAAATAGCCTTCAAATCGCTGGGGGCTATTTGCATCTTAGTGCGTTAAATTATTCAAAAAACGCAAACTTTTAAGAACAAATCTTAAGTTTGTAGCTAAATTTGCACTACATATATTTAATACGCCTGCATAAATGTCGGACAGCCTGGTTATCATACCCACTTACAACGAAAAAGAAAACATCGAAAAAATCATTCGAACGGTTTTTGGTCTCAAAAAAGATTTTGACGTTTTAATTGTTGAAGACAACAGCCCCGATGGTACGGCGCAGATCGTGAAACATTTAATTTCTGAATTTCAGGGAAGACTTTTTATAGAGGAACGAAAAGGAAAACTAGGTTTGGGAACAGCTTATATCCATGGTTTTCAATGGGCACTTGCTCGTAATTACGGTTATATCTTCGAAATGGACGCTGATTTTTCTCACAATCCGGTTGACCTCGAACGCCTTTACGATGCCTGTGCAGTTGAGGGTGCCGACTTGGCAGTTGGTTCGCGTTATATCACAGGTGTTAATGTTGTTAACTGGCCAATGGGTCGCGTGCTAATGTCGTATTATGCCTCTGCTTACGTAAGGTTTATAACCCGCCTAAAAGTGCGCGACACAACCGCAGGTTTTGTTTGCTATACACGAAAAGTATTGGAAACCATTGATTTGAACAGGATAAAATTTGTCGGTTATGCGTTTCAAATTGAAATGAAATATACAGCCTGTAAACTTGGTTTCGATCTTAAAGAAGTTCCAATAATCTTTACCGATCGCACCGAAGGCACTTCAAAAATGAATAAACGCATCTTTAAAGAAGCTATTTTCGGGGTAATTAATCTCAGATTAAGAGGAATAACAGGAAAAATAAAAGCAAGAAAAGCCTAAAAATATGTCTGCAACATTAATCCGTAATGCTACATTGATCAACGAAGGCAAACGGTTTGTTGCCGACTTGCTTATCCGTGATGCCTTTATTGAAAAAATAGCTGACCCGGGCTCAATCCACGCAGAAAATGACTGCCGGATAATTGACGCCAAAGGTCTTTTACTTATTCCGGGCGTAATTGATGATCAGGTTCATTTTAGGGAGCCGGGGCTGACTTACAAAGCTGATATTCAGAGTGAAAGTCGTGCTGCTATTGCCGGAGGAATTACCAGTTACATGGAAATGCCAAACACCATTCCCAATGTGCTTACACAGCAATTGCTTGAAGAAAAATACCAGTTGGCTGCTCAAAAATCTATGGCCAACTTTTCGTTTTATATGGGAGCTTCGAACGATAATGTGGATGAAATCGTAAAAACAGATCCAAAAAAAGTATGCGGCATCAAGGTTTTTATGGGTTCCAGCACAGGCAATATGCTCGTGGATGATGAAGAAAGCCTTTCAAAAATATTTGCCAACGCCCCTACCCTGGTTGCCGTGCATTGCGAAGATGAAGCTACTATCAGGCAAAATTTTTTAGTTTTTCGGGAGAAATTTCCTGAGAGCGCTCCGGCTGAGGTTCATCCTGAGATAAGAAATGCTGAGGCCTGTTATTTGTCATCCTCAAAAGCCGTTGCCTTAGCAAAAAAATATAACACCCGACTACATATTCTACACCTGAGCACAGCTATTGAAACTGCTCTTTTCACCAATGAAATTCCGCTTGAAGAAAAACAGATCACTGCTGAAGTTTGCCTCCATCATCTCTGGTTTAGCGAGAAAGATTATGGTTTAAAAGGAAATTTTATCAAATGGAATCCTGCCGTTAAATCGGAAATAGATCGTCAAGCATTATGGGAAGCGCTGCGTACCGGCAAAATTGACGTGGTGGCTACCGATCATGCGCCGCACACTTTTGAGGAAAAATCACGGCCCTATTTTGAAGCACCTTCCGGCGGGCCAATGGTTCAGCATTTGCTACCCGCCATGCTCAATCTGGCTCAAAAGGATTATATCACAACCGAAATGGCCATCGAAAAAATGTGTCATAATCCTGCAATAATGTTTAAAATTCAAAAACGTGGTTTTATTAGGGAGGGATATTATGCTGATCTGGTGCTTGTTGATCCAAACCAATCACAAACAGTTTCATCAGAATATATATATTATAAATGCGGTTGGTCACCGCTCGAAGGAATCAGCCTGAATCATCAGGTAAAATACACCTTTGTAAATGGAGCATTGGCTTATGAGAACGGAAAATTCAATGAAGAAGTCCGCGGACAAAGGCTTTTATTTGATCGCTAAGCTGGCAGTCCTTTTTCTTTTGGTCAGTTTTTTACCTGCCTGTCAGCAAGAAAGCTCTCAGGAAGAAGAGCTGACTTCAGAAATCGTTGATATTTGGGATAATGGCAAACCGAAGCTTGTCCGTTTTTTTCGTGAAGACGAGCGTGGGCAGAAAATTTTGGTTCGCGAAAAACAATACTATCCCGAAGGTGCATTGAGCATGCAAGGCGACTACCTGAACAACAAACGATCCGGCACCTGGAAATCCTGGTACGAAGCCGGCACTTTATGGAGTGAAGGTAGCTTTGAAAACGGAAAACGCGAAGGTTCGGGAATTGTTTACCATCCCAACGGACAAAAGCATATCGAAGGCGCCTATGCAGAAGGAAAACGCACAGGAGTGTGGCGTTCGTGGGATGAAACAGGAGAACTAATCAGTGAGCAAACGTTTCCCTAATCCACATTCAGGTATAATACAACAGGCAAATGATCGCTAAAACCACCAAAGTAACGCCCGCCTGACGACATTCTGTTAGGCCGGGCATCGCCTTGCTTTGGTTGATACAACATCCAGGGATGTTTCACTACTTGAAGGGTTCTCACAGAGGGCTTTTCAGGGTTTAGTAATGCCCTGGAAACTATTACCTGATCAAAAAAGTCCCAGCCACGGTAATATAATGTACCCTCCCCTGCTTCAAAAAGCGGAAGGCTCAGGTTGAACAAGCTGTTTGCTGCATCCAAATCTTTTGGGCCAACAGCTTGCAGATGCGCCGTGATGCTGGGATCAGTGGGATTATCATTCAAATCGCCCATAATTATAATATGTGCCATAGGATCGAGCCTCAGCAAAGAATCTGACAATTGTCGCAAAAAATCGCCATAACGCGCCCTTCTTGGAGCCGTTTCATCTTTCCCGCCATACCGTGAAGTCCAATGATTTACAAAAAAATGCAAGGTATCTCCTCCCGAAATCAAACCTTTCACATACAATACATGCCGCATGCTTTCTGGCTTACTCACATTCGGCTCATATGCTGCTGATGTCAAAACTTCAAAATAATCTTTACGATAAATCGCAGCAACTTCAATTCCACGGTGGTCATTATCACTGATATGAATAATGCTGTAGTCTGCTTCGGCAAGTGCAGGTGTTTTCACCAAATCGTCAAGCACCGCTTTATTTTCAATTTCGGACAGGCCAACAAAATGCGGAAAATCCAAACTATCAAGAGCCGCAAGCACCCGTGCTTTTTGGGCCAGTGATTTTTGATACTTTTCTGTATTCCAGTCGAGTTTTGATCCCGGCAAAAACTCCTCATCGTTGATTGTAGGATCATTGATGGTATCAAAAAGATTCTCCACATTATAAAAGGCTGCCATCCAAGCGTCATTTGGCTTCTTTACGGATTGCTTCGACAGGTTGCAGCTCGTCAGAAAAAAAATAAAACCAAGCAGCAATAAAATTGAAATTTTAATAAAACGCATTATTCGTCAGTTTTGAGTTTGTCAATTAATCTTCTTTCTTTTTTTGTTGGGCGCCCCAATCCGCGTCCGCGATACTCTGTTTTGGCAGCCTTTACCAGCTCATAGCGTTCATATTCTTCCACTGGCGTATGATCGATCAGCAGGTTTTCGACCAGCTTGGCGGCAACCCTGTTTTTAGCTGGTTCTTTCACTTCCACTTTTCGATGCAATTGCCCGATCTGAACTTCGATCATATCGCCTGCCTTCACCTCACGGGAAGCTTTTACTGACTGACCGTACATTTTTACCTTTCCGCCTTGGCAGGCATCAGCGGCAATGGTGCGGGTTTTGAAAAGCCTTACAGCCCACATCCATTTGTCTATCCTAACAGAATCGCTCATTTTTGCCTGAAATACAATTGAATAGGTACTCCTTTAAAGTTAAACTGTTCACGCAATTTGTTTTCAAGGAA
The DNA here is from genome assembly GCA_964592595.1 of uncultured Lentimicrobiaceae bacterium. Taxonomy (GTDB): domain Bacteria; phylum Bacteroidota; class Bacteroidia; order Bacteroidales; family F082; genus UBA5536. The sequence goes on from CAZQFH010000057.1 coordinate 16,139, forward strand.
TCGCCTGTACGACTCCTTTACATCTTTTGGGAAATTACAGAAAAACACAAATTGTGGTGTTTGCGTTTTCAACTGCGTGATATACTTGATTTTTACATATTTACCACGTGTAGTTGCAGGTGGTGGGGAGGCTTGAATAATTGGCAGCAGCAATTCGTTCAGCTGCGAGGTGGCAATACGTCGGTTACGATTTTCGTAAACCTCATGTGCCGCTTCAAGCACTTTGAAAATCCTTTGTTTGTTTATTACAGAGGTGAATACAATCGGAATATCAGTAAAAGGAGCTGTTCTTTCCTTTATCGCCTTTTCGTACTCCAGGTGGGTGTTACTTTCTTTCTCAATCAAATCCCATTTGTTAGCCACGATTACAACACCTTTACGGTTTTTTTCGGTGAGTTTGAGAATGTTAAGATCCTGCGCTTCAATGCCTGTTTGGGCATCTATCAAAATAATCACCACATCACTTTCTTCAATCGAGCGAATGGCACGTAATACAGAGTAAAACTCAATATTTTCGTACACCTTCCCTTTTTTTCGGAGGCCTGCAGTATCCACAAGGATAAAATTCATCCCAAAAGCATTGTATTCGGTATGAATACTATCGCGTGTTGTGCCGGCAATGGAAGTAACAATGTTGCGTTCAATCCCCAGAAAAGCATTGATAATGGAAGATTTTCCCACATTTGGACGCCCAACTACAGCAAATTTAGGCAGGTCACTTTCGATGGTGGTCATTTCTTCGGGAAGCATTTTTACCATTTCGTCTAGCAACTCGCCAGTTCCGCTACCATTGATGGCCGAAATAGGGAAAGGCTCACCCAAACCAAAGGAATAAAACTCCTGGGCATCAGCAATGCGATCAGGATTATCAACTTTGTTAGCAACTAACAAGACTTTCTTCTTGGATTGACGGAGCAAATTGGCTACCTCCTGATCTAAAACGTGAACCCCTTCGCGGGCATCCACTACGAAAAAGATCACGTCGGCCTCATCGATCGCCAGAGCCACCTGCTTACGAATTTCTTCTTCAAAAATATCATCAGAACCAACCACATAACCACCCGTATCAATCAGAGAAAAGGTTTTGCCGTTCCAATCGCTGCGACCATAATGGCGATCGCGTGTTACGCCGCTGGTTTCCTCCACTATTGCCTGTCGCGCCTGCACTAACCTGTTAAAAAAAGTAGACTTTCCCACATTGGGTCTGCCTACAATTGCCGCAATATTTGCCATATCTGTATTATTTAATATCAGGCTTCATAGCCAAAGCGTCGAAGCATCTGCTCGTCGTCGCGCCAGTTTTTATTTACTTTCACACTCAATTCCAAAAACACCTTTTTGCCAACAAATTCCTCAATATCTGTCCTTGCCTGGGTACCCATTTTTTTTATCGCACTGCCCTGCTTACCAATTAAAATGGCTTTTTGAGAATCGCGTGCTGCGAAAATTATAGCCTGAATCCTGATCAGCTTTTCTGTTTCTTCGTAAGCATCTACTGCCACTTCAACGGAGTAGGGAATTTCCTGCTTATAATTCAACAGGATTTTTTCGCGAATGATCTCAGCGATAAAAAAACGCATGGATTTATCAGTCAGTTCATCTTTTGGAAAATAAGGAGGTGATTCAGGAAGTTTATCAAGAATCTGTTCAAAAAGATAAGCCACATTAAGCCCCTGCAAAGCCGCCAGCGGAAAAACCTTAGCAGCTGGCAAAGCCTCGTTCCAGAAGGCAGCAGCCTGCTCAACCTTTGGTTGATCAGAAAGATCAATTTTGTTGATGAGCACAAAAACAGGAACCTTGCTGAATTGCAACTTCTCGATTGTAGAAGCATGATGCTGAGCCGGATCACTGATGTCAACCATAAACAAAATCAGGTCGGCATCGATAAAAGCCGTTTCCACAAACTGATTCATCACATGATGCATTTTGTAGGCCGGTTGGTGAATGATGCCCGGAGTATCGGAAAAAACAATCTGAAAATTGTCGCCATTCACGATTCCAAGTATGCGATGACGGGTTGTTTGTGCTTTTGAAGTGATGATCGAAAGCTTTTCGCCAACCAATGCGTTCATCAGGGTTGACTTGCCAACATTAGGGTTTCCGACAATATTAACATATCCGGCTTTATGTGTCATTGAAAAATATTTGCTGAAAAGTTTGCTTTGCAAAGTAACAAAATATATCTTTGCACTCCCATTTCAGAATCTGATTTAGTTTCATTTTGAAATGCCGCACATTGCGGGGTGGAGCAGAGGCAGCTCGTTGGGCTCATAACCCAAAGGTCAGAGGTTCGAATCCTCTCCCCGCTACAAAAACCCTTTCAGCTTTTTAGTTGGAAGGGTTTCTTTTTCATAGCACTTTCATACAGCTTATATCAAGCGCATATTCAGCATAACATACACCATAATGAAAGCATTGTTACACTGTTTTTTGACTTTGATGTGTTTTTGTTGCAGTTAGTTTTTGGATAGATTAGCCAGCTAAGCTTACTTTTGCTAAAAAATCACCTCATGAAAAAAACGCTATTCAGCTTGCTCTTACTCCCCCTGTTTTTATCCTCCTTTTCTCAAAACCTCACCATCGATCAAAAAGTCGATAGCTTATTGAATTTGATGACCATCGACGAAAAAATAGGTCAGATGACGCAAGCCGAAAGAGGCATGCTGGACAACATCAACGACATAGCCACCTATGGGTTAGGGTCGCTGCTAAGTGGTGGAGGCTCCTCACCCAATCCCAATACACAGGCTGCCTGGGCCGCTATGTACGACAATTTTCAAAACATAGCAATGCAAAGCCGGCTGGGTATTCCCATGATTTATGGTGTCGATGCCGTTCACGGGCACAATAATGTTTATGGCGCTGTAATTTTTCCACATAATATCGGCCTCGGCTGCACCTGGAATCCGAATTTGGTGAAATCTATCAACGAAATAACGGCCAAAGAAGTTGCTGCAACTGGAATCGACTGGACATTTGCACCGTGCATAGCTGTTCCGCGCGATGAAAGATGGGGAAGAACATACGAAGGTTTTGGCGAAACAGCCGAAATTCAGCAAATTATGGCAGAGGCATCAGTCATGGGTTTGCAGGGCAACGATTTAAGCACACCTGAAAGTATTTTGGCCTGTGCCAAACATTTTGTAGGTGATGGCGGAACAACAGGTGGCAATGATCAGGGAAATACCGAAATTCTTGAACAGGTTCTAAGGGATATTCATATGGCCGGATATCAAGACGCTATAAACGCTGGTGTGGGTTCTGTAATGGCTTCGTACAATAGTTGGAACGGACAAAAATTGCACGGACACGAATACCTGCTGACTGATGTGCTGAAAAATGAATTAGGATTTGAAGGGTTTATTGTCTCCGATTGGAAAGGCGTTGATCAGGTGGATGAGGATTACCGTGAAGCCATAAAAAGATCCATCAATGCCGGTATTGATATGGTGATGGTTCCCGACAGGTACATTTACTTTATCAGCATTTTGAAAGATTTGGTGGCTAACAACGAAGTAAGCCACGAAAGAATTGATGATGCCGTGCGCAGAATTTTAAAGCAAAAATTTCTGTTGAATCTTTTTGAAAACCCACTCACCAATCCTGAATTTGCAGCAGATTTTGGCTCACAGATGCACAGAGATACTGCCAGAAAAGCCGTACGCGAATCCTTGGTTTTGCTTAATGCCAAACACGACGTGCTTCCGATAGACAAAAACAATCAAAGGATTTTAGTGGCAGGCAGTTTGGCCAACGACCTGGGAGCGCTTTGTGGTGGCTGGAGCATTTCGTGGCAAGGCTCCAACGGCGCAATAACAGAAGGCACAAATATCCTGAATGGACTGCAGCATGCTACCGAAAGCAGTGAAATTATTTATGATCCACTTGGAAATACGAGCGAGAATATTGATGTGGCTGTTGTTGTAATAGGAGAAAATCCTTATGCTGAAGGCAGCGGCGACAGAGAAAGCCTGCATTTTAATGATGCTGATATCAACCTCATAAAAAAAGTGAAAGGAAACGGCATTCCGGTAATTGCAGTATTGGTTTCCGGAAGGCCTTTACTCATCAGCGAATTGCTTCCCTATACAGATGCTGTTATTGCCGCCTGGCTGCCCGGCTCAGAGGGAGGTGATGGCATTGCCGATATCCTCTTTGGTGATGAAGAACCCAGCGGAAAGCTGTCCATTTCGTGGCCAAAGGATATGCAATATTATCCGGTGAATTTCGGCGACTACAATTACAATCCTTTGTATGCTTATAAACATGGTTACCAAAGTTTTCCATCACACAACAACAGCACCTTTATTAGTCCGTATGCGGCTAAAACCGAAGATGGAAGAAATAGTATCAAGTTGGTCTTGAACGACTTTGTCACTTCAATGAATGCTGCAGTTACAGATTTTCAGCTTAAATTAAATGGAAACGAAATAACCGATATCATTGATGAGGTTCAGATTTGGGATGAAGACCCAAGCAATTTAATCATTAGCTTGAATACCAGCCTTGATGAAGGCGATTTGAGTATTTCATACACCGGAAATGCAATTTATTCCTCCGATTTAGCTTTAGAAAACTTTGATGACTTTTACGTTTATAATGGTGCAAGCTCAGGTGGCGAAACAACCCATTTAATTCCCGGTAAGATTCAGGCAGAAGATTATGCAGCCATGTTAGGTGTTGACACAGAAGACTGTGCCGATACCGGAGGCGGATTAAATGTGGGCTGGATTGACCCGGGCGACTGGATGAAATATAATGTTGCCGTTGAGCAGGCTGGCGAATACGCTATAACAAGCAGAATAGCAGGCTATGCATCGGGATCATTTAGCCTTCAATTTGATGAGGCAGCCGAAACTACTGTGAGCTTTCAACCGACAAACGGCTGGCAGGCCTGGCAGGATTTTACTACGAATCTGTATCTGCCACAAGGCAACTACACCATGACGTTCACGGCTAATAACGACGCCTTCAACCTCAACTATTTCGATTTTGACCTGATTGATGGCATCAGCGAAGGCTTTCAAAATGTGACAGCTATCCATGTAAATCCTAATCCGATCCGTTCAGACTTTCAAATAAAATACAATGTGCTTAAGGCCTCGGATGTGTCGATTAAACTTTTTGATATGACAGGTCATTTGGTTCAAGCATTATTTGAAGGGAGAAATATGAGCGGTTTACAGGAATTTCAATTTCAAACAGACTCCTCCATAAAACCAGGCATGTATTTCATTGAATTGAAAGATGAAAGTAAAAGGTATTTTAAGAAGGTAATGATTGAATAATATCCTTATCAATTTTATATGCTCAAAAAGAATGCCTAATTAAAATTCTTTATAATCTTCATGTCAAATTAAGTCTACGACTTCTTCTAAAGGCTTACTAAAATCTTAAGGATTGCTGGACGAGGGATTGGAGTGGGAAGCCCCCATGCTGGCGCTGCTTTGTTTTTTCCCTTTACTTTTCTCAGGCAAGGCTTACTGTTTAATAGGTTGTAAAGGCATTAACTATGTCAGCATGGCCGGTATAAAAAATCTTGTTGAGGTGACCAATTAATTACTTATCTTGTGAAGGAATAATTGATTAAAAACTAA
>CAZQFH010000058.1:0-21710 GCA_964592595.1 uncultured Lentimicrobiaceae bacterium
TTTTTTACAAAAATACAATTAATATGTGTAAATATTTATTAGACTTTATATAATTATCTCGAAGCATTTACCTTACTCTACCAACAGTCGCTCAATTCACCTTTGTTTAAATTTGTTTACCTGCTTAACAGGATGGAAATCATGCAGCTGTCCGACTTTTACAAAGGCCTGCAAAGTTCAGTATCAGACAACAACCTATATGAGTTCCTCCAAAAATATCAATCAATTGGCTGGGCTGAACAGAGCATTCCTTTTGATAGCCTTTCAGTTGATTTTGTTTTACAAGTCAAATCCGGCTTGCCCCTTAGCGCAACCTATTTTGGATCAGCTAAAATATTTGATCTGACTACGCCTGGAAATGAATTTACCAGTACCGGAAACAAAAGACTACTATCTAAACTCGATTTGCTGATCAAACAACTCGATTTCATTCACCAGCCAAACGACCCGAAGTTTTCGTTCTCCTCAAACCATATCATGTATTACTGGATACCCATCGATAACTTTTTGTAAATGAATCAGTTTATATTTAACATAGAAAACCTCAAATGTGCATATAATGGCCTTGATCCGGTTTTGGAAGTAAGCAGCCTGAATATACCCAGGGGAAAATTAGTGGTACTTCTCGGCAAATCCGGCGCTGGCAAAAGCACCTTTCTCGAAACCCTCGGGTTGATGAACAACACGATTATTGCAGGTGATGTAAACTTCTTTCCTGATACGAATAGCACTATTCCAACCTCATTCAATCAATTGTGGCTTAATAAAAATAACGGATCTCAGGCCAGTGTGCGTGCCGATCATATGAGCTTTATCTTTCAAAACACTAATCTGATGCCCGATTATGGTGCGCTTGATAATATTATAATGGCTCACCTGATCAAAGGGAATACACCTGAAAAAGCCAAGAACAATGCACTCAAAATAATGCAAAGCCTAAATATCAATGATCTTGCTGATAACGAAGATGTTGTGAAGCTATCAGGTGGACAGCGTCAGCGTATTGCCTTTGTAAGGGCTATAAGTACGCCATTCTCAGTAATATTTGGCGATGAACCAACAGGCAATCTTGATCAATTCAATTCCAACGATTTAATGAGCCTCTTGCGTTCAACCATCATCGAAAAAAATGCTACTGCCATTATCGTAACACACAACATTGAACTGGCAATCAATTTTGCTGATATGATCGTCTTAATAACAAAGAAAAATGGGCAAAATTCAGGGTTGATTCTGCCCGAGAATGTACTTAAAAAATCAACTGCACATGCAGCATCTGCAGTTTGGTCAACCGGTAACAGACAGACATGTTTAAACCCTATAGGTTTTATTCACGAATTAATAAACTAGTCAAAGAATACAAATTATGGTTCATCCAGCTTTTAAATCTTTACTGGTAAAACGCGAATTGATTATCCTCTTTGGCAGAAGATACAAGAACTTGCTTTGGCTGTCTCTCATTTTCTTTATCACTTTCCTTACAATAGGCTTTTCCAACGGAAGTCTGGAATACCTTGCATTAAAAATGAAAAGCCCTTTCGTAAACTGGATAAACATTTCCGTTCCTTATGCTTATGCTGATCGCATGAACGACCTGATAGCATTACTGAATCAAAAAGAAATCAAAAAACAATACGAGATCAAATCAGTGAATGGATACCATGAGTTCACCATGAATTTTGCCGATCAAAAGGGTGATACACGTGTATTAATAGGTCGTTCGATCAATTTTAATGATCCGGCTTTGACCGAAATCATGTCACAAAAAAACCTCATCAAAGGCAGACCTTTCACTGATAAAAATGAAATAGGTCTGATTATTACCAAATCTTTCATTTCAGAAATCGGCTTCGACACTACCGCAAGTTTTGTTTATTACCGATTCAGCGATAGCGAAAACGGTGCCCGAAGCATACCATTACCCGTAATTGCTGTTGTAAATGAACTGCCCGGACGACATGCCTTTGCTACAACACCTTTTATGTACAGCATGCTCAATCAAAGCCCTTCGGGCAGCCCGTTTAACCCATTCGAAGATAAAGAATTAATGATCTTCACCAGCACTAGCAAAGCGCTTGCAAATGAGTTGAAAACCGATCTGGAAAACTACTTTAAACAACAACCCGAAAAAATACATAAGGCATTTATCCTGCCGGTGCTGATCGAAAATAAAGATAGTTGGAAAACCGCATTTGTGCTTAAAATAACTTTTAGCCCCCAACCAGCTTCGATTGAAGTGATTGATAGTATTTTCAACAGTATAAAAACAGACACAATTTTTGCTAGACACTTGGAATACATCGAGCGATACTATAATTACCGTGCACGTTTCACACCGATTTCCGAACTAAAAGGCTTCGACAATTTGTCAATCAACTTTTCCGGTTTGGGTAAAGTAAGGGACTTCGCCAGTTTGTTGGCTGCCCATGAGTTTGCTTTAAAAATTGATATGGCTCAAATCGAATCAAAAGAAAACTACGATTTTGTAAGCAGACTCACGCGCATCAGTTCTCTTATTTTATTGCTTTTCAGCATCTACGCCATCAGCATGTTCCTGGCCAACCTGCTGCGTATGCATATCGAAAGAATCAAAATAAACCTGGGCACCTTAATGGCTTTTGGAATAAGCAACAAAATGATGCAAAATCTTTACGCTCTCATTGCATTCAGGTTTGTAAGCGTGGCAATGAGTATTGGCTTACTGGCAGCTTATATCTTTGGATACCTGGGCGGAGTTCGCATACTGCTATTTATATCACAGGCAGGTCTCGAATGGAACCAGCTTTACTTCTCACTTTGGAATATCTGGACACTGATTACCATACTGGCAACCTGGTTATTCAGCTTATTTGCCGTACGCCTGGCCCTGCACAAAGTGCTGCACTACAGTCCCGGCGACCTTGTTTACGACCGAATTGATTAATAATACCATAAACCCAATCGATATGAAAAATAAATTACCGCTGTATCCTAAGCTGTTGAAGGCAATCTTGATCTTGTTTGCTGCCTCAATGGCATTGCTGGCCGAAGCACAAACCATTTCGGGTTATGTTACGGACGGAAAAACGAATACCCCTTTACAAGGTGCTATCGTAACCGTTTTTAGCGACAAAGACACCCAGTTTTATGAAACCGGCCTGGATGGTTTTTATCAGATTGATCTTTACGCTGGCACCTATACCCTGAGCTGTTCCAGATTTGGCTACGAAACAAGCCTCATCGAAAATATCAGGATAGAGTACGACAAGATTGAAGTTGTTGATATAATCCTTTATAAAGCTGGCACTAATCCACAACACCTTAACGACCCACAAATCTTTGAGCAATTTGAATCCAGGGAAAATGCGCAAAATAAAACTAAACAAGGACTGGTAGATGAACCTCCTTTTTCAAAAAGAAATCTGACTGAATTCCGTTTAAATCATGTAGCGAATTTGGGAATAGGTTACCAGCTGGGAGAAATTGGTGGTATCAACGGTAGTCTTGGGCTGTCCCTTTCAAGAGTTTTTGGAGGTTCTGAGGCCTCTTCCAATATCTTTTTAATAATGGATGGTGGGTATCAGCAAAAGAACTACAGCAGTGCGCTATTCAATGACGTTAATCAAACCTATCAGTTTGGCTTTATGCATTTTGATGGAGGCTTACAGAAGATTTTTGTGGCATCCGATCGCATCCTGATTGCCCCATCTGTTTCCTTTGGGTTGGAACAGGCTAAACCCAAAACCACCAATGTGCATCAGCTTATTGATGATGGATACATTTATGCCCTGTACTTCAAGCCGGCAATTATGCTTGGCTATACAGTCAGCCCTGGTTTTGTAATCAATATCAAGGCATCCTATTTTGCTATGATGAATGAAACTGCTAATAAGGATAACTTGGTTCTTGCAGAAAAAGGACCTTCAGCAGGTCAATGGATACCCTATCACTATGCGGATGATTTCTTTCTAAAACGAAAAGGTATTGCATTTCTTTTCGGTATTAATGTGTTTTTTTAATTGATATAAAATGATTTTACGATGAAAAAGATAAAAAAATTCATAACGGTTTTCGGCCTACTATTCATCTTTATATCATTGCTGTATGGCTGCATGAAAGAATATATAGAATACGAAATACCTGGCAGCCAAATACTGGCAACAGTATCTACAGGAGAAATTTCGAATATCACAAAGAATTCTGCAAAAGTTAATGCAACTGTTAGCGATGAAGGCAGCAAGCCTGTTACAGCAAGGGGCATATGCTGGAACACTGCAACTGCTCCTACAATAACGGATAACCATAGTAGTAATGGAACTGGGATTGGTGAATTCAACCAGACGTTAACGGATTTGGATCCAGCAACAACATACTATATTAGAGCCTATGCCACAACCGAAATTGGAACTGCCTATGGGAATGAAAAGCTCTTTACGACCAATTCTGATCTGCTTAAACCCACAGTAATAACGCGTGTTGTAACTAAAGTTACTCAAACTTCAGTACTTGCATCAGGTAACGTTACAAATCAGGGTGATGCTCCTGTTACTGAGAAAGGATTTTGTTGGGGTAGAGAACCTAATCCCGATGTGAATAACAACAAAATTACTGTCGGTTCAGGAACTGGATTGTTTAACACAGCAATCGAAATGTTAGCTCCCAACACCACTTATTACTTGCGTGCTTATGCCATTAATCAGGCAGGTGTAGCTTACGGTGAACAGGAGCAATTCACAACACTTTCTGGAAATGGATCGCATACAACAGCACAAATTAGTGCCGGAACCTACAGGCTTAATGGCACAGATGTAACCATCAATGCCTTCGAAATCACTAAACATGAAATTACACATGAAAATTTTATTCAATTCCTCAATAGCATCCAGTGCAATGCTAATGGCACTTACGACGATCCTGTTTACGGTGTGGTTCCCTATATCATGATGAATTCACCTCATGTTGGAATAGGGCATAATGGTACGTTTTATTTCAAAGGCAGCAATTTTGCAACCACGGATAACAGTCCTGTTATTGAGGTAACCTGGTATGGAGCAGCTGCCTATAGCCGTTGGGCAGGAGGACGCTTACCTACCGAAGCCGAATGGGAAATTGCTGCACGGGGGGCTCAAACCGCTATATCATCGGGCTCGTACAACCATGCATGGGCAGGTACAAATAATGTTAATCAACTCGACTCCTATGCCTGGTTCCTGGATAATGCAACGAATCAAACGCATGAGGTTGGCCAAAAAACAGCCAATGAACTAGGTGTTTTTGATATGAGTGGCAATGTATGGGAATGGTGTCTGGATAAATATGGCAATACTTTCCCTACTGGCGCTAGTAATCCACTTGGCCCAACCGATGGCTCATCACATGTGATCCGTGGTGGCAGCTGGGGATATCAGGCACAACAATGCCGCCTTGATTTCCGAAGCAATGCCCTGCCCGATCAGGGAGGCATTGGATTGGGATTTAGAATCGTAATAAATTAATATAGACTCAAAAAGAAAACATCATGAAATACAAAGCAATCGCACTAATTTATATTTTTCTTTTAGGTGGAAAGACAATAAATTGTTACAGTTTTTCTCAGGACAAAAAAAATGTTGAAATTGGAATTGAAATAAATGATTTCAATCCTCAAATTAACATTATTAATAAAAAAGAAGATTTTTATTTCAATAATTCTCAAGAAGCTTACAAAAGTTTAATTCACGATAAACCAGTTTTGTTAAAAAACTTTGATAGCACACAAAATATCAGGGTAGATTCATCAGATAGAGGAGAAGACTGGCTAAATAGCGATGTCCCTGTAATAACAACATTTTCACAGGAAAAAAGCCCAAGTGTAATATATTTACCAAGCAATGGTAGTTTATACGTTGCTTCTGAAAATTGGAATGGAACAGATGGACCTGATTTACTCTCAATATCCAAATCTGATAATTTAGGAGAGCTTTTCAATGATCAACTTTCAATTGATAATCCATATCCACTTTCGCAACCTAAAGTACAAATTTTAGACCATTTAAACATAGGAATTGTATCTAATCTCATCTATACTTCCACAGATTACGATATAATATTTTATAAGATTGATAGAGAACTTAACAGTTATACACCAACAATGATTGACAATAGATCTGCAAATACCCTTAGACCGTGCATTGCTAGTAATTATGAATTTTCATCAAACTATAAAATATTTGTCGCTTATTACGAAATCAATAATGATAACTCTATAGGAAAATTACTTTTTACATCTAGTTCAGACAACGGAAATAATTGGAGTGCTCCCGTGGAACTTGCGTCATTCACAAAGCCTGATAATCCTTTTGCATCTATGGAATATTATAACGGAGCAATACATATTGCTTTTACTGTTCAGGGTAATAATAATAGTGAAGACATTTACTATATTAGATCAACAAACGCTGGATCTAGTTGGAATAATCCAATTTTAATAGCTGGTTCGGAAAGAAAAGAAATTTACCCTCAAGTTGATGCAGCGGGTCCTAATATACATATTGTATGGGAAGAATGGTATTCAGCGAACGACAGAGATATAAGAACAATTTATTCATTTAATAATGGTTCAAGTTTTCAATCAGTAGAATTATTTACATTCACTAGTAATGACGAAAGATTTCCATCTGTTATTTCTGATAACGTTGGAAATGTTGGTGGTGAAATTTTTCTAGGGTATGTTGATATTAATGAAAATAAAATAAAAACTTATAAATGGACAATCGAACAACCCGAATGGACTTTTTATGAAATTGCCAATAGTCAAAACTATCTGGTAAGTGATGATGATCCAATTGCACTGGTATCAATTGAAAACCCTGGTGGAATTAACGGGCTAGGTGTAGGTGTTGCCTGGGCAGAATTACATGGATCTGATTATGATATTTATTTTAATGCCTCTTGGTTGGGGCCTTTTATTGAAATTACGCCCTTCCAAGAAAATTTTCCGGAAACAAGCATTGATAATTGTTCCTCAACAACAGATTTTACTTTAAAAAATATTGGCACAGGCACAGCAATTGGTAACGTTTCTCTAGCTGGAAATAATCCCGAAGAATTTGAGATTGTTCAAGGTGGAGGAGGATTTACATTATCCGAAAATGCTGAAAAGATAGTGAAAGTTAAATTTTGTCCTTCTGAAACTGGATATAAAACTGCATTTTTACTTGGGGATGGAGATTTTCGAACTAATTCTGACAGCTCTTACCTATCAGGTCTGGCTACTAATGCATCAAGTCCTTCAATAACAGTCAACCCAACAGAATTATCATTTGGTGATGTACCTATAGGCGAAAACTCTATACCACAATCCTATTCTTTAGGATGGAGCGATTTAACTGATCCTATATCGGTTCAATCTAACTCTAGTCAATATAAAGTCTCTTTGAGCCAAGATGGTGCGTTCACCTCATCTATTACTATACCAGTTGTAAGAAGAAACATTGAAAAAAAGAATAGAAAACCAAGGTTAGTTAATTTATTTTCAAATCAGACTATTAAAAAATATGACATAAATGAAGCTTTGAATTTCTATGATGCAAAAAATGTTGTGCAACGATTTGGTGAAGTTTTTCTGAATGAGGTGATTTCAAATTATTTTGAACTTAGTGGTGGTGATACTTTAGCTCTTAATTTATTTGAAGATGCAAAATACAACTCAGTTATATCCGCAATCAATGAAAATATCAATGGGACAGTGACCGTTATTACAAAACTTATAGACTTTGATTTTGCTCATGCAATTATTACGACTACTGCTGATAGGACTTTAGCAAACATAAAAATTCCAGAATTAAATACTTATTATCAAATAATCAGCGATCCAGTTACTCTTACTCATTTTATTGTTGAAATGAACTCGGATGACAGGGATGTTTTATTAGGCAGCCCACCTCTTATTCCTGAATTTGTCAGTCCAAAGGATATCGAAGAACAAGAAAGAATTAAAAGAGAAATGGTAGGCCGTAACACAGGCCCAAATGATCCTGCCAATGTTGATATAATTATTGTTTACACTCCGGCAGCGCAAACCTGGGCTAATGATTATGGCGGGGGTATTCAAAATGTTATCGCTCAATCAGTGGCTAACGGACAGCTTGCTTTATCCAATAGTCAAACGATTATGTCGATAACTTTGGTTTATTCCGATTTGGTTTCATATACAGAAAGTGGTAATTCCAATCTTGACCTAGAGAGGTTTACGTATGTTAATGATGGCCACATGGATATTATTCATACATGGAGAGATGCCTATGGTGCTGACCTATGTGCGCTATATACCTTTATTGAGGACACAGGTGGGCTATCATGGAGACTCAACAATATTGGAGGGATGCCAGCCTATGGTTTTTCATTAACTAGAGTGCAGCAAGCGTCCTCGACATATACGACTATTCATGAAATAGGTCATAATATGGGCCTTGGTCACCATAAGCAGCAAAACTTTCAGCCTGGCCCTGGCTTATTTTCTTATTCGGCAGGGTGGCGATGGGAAGCCAATGGCGAATGGTATAGTTCAGTTATGTCCTACGAATCCGGTAGTTACTTTGACCCACCTGCACCAGGTGCTGGTATTGATGCTCCTCGTGTGGCCTATTTTTCAAATCCTTCAGTAAACTATTTGGGAATTCCAACTGGGCATGTAAGTGAAGGTGATAACTCACGAAATTTAAGAGAAACAAAACATATAATTGCAGCTTACAGGCAATCTGTAATACAGAATCCCACAACATTATGGGTAAGATTTGAGCCAAGTGTGGAAGGTCCTGCTAATAGCTCTATATCTAACTCTTCGTCTGGGGCAACAACGCAAAATGTGAGTGTAAGTGGAACAGGAACTGAAGCCCCTGCTCCATACCTTGAATTAACCCCTGTCTCTCTTGAATTTGGTAATGTGCAAGTTGGTGACTGCTCCGCAAATAATAGTTTTACGCTTACAAATACCGGAACAGGAACTGCTACAGGGTCTGTGGTATTATCCGGTTCCAATGCTAATCAGTTTGAAATTGTCTCTGGAGGCGGAACCTTCTCCTTGACTGCCAGTCAGGAAAAAACTATTGTTGTTAAGTTCTGTCCAAACAACGCAGGCTATATAAATGCTTCCCTAGATGCCAATGGCAGCGGTTCAACAAACAGTGTAAGCTCCTCATTGTCTGGAACAGGAACTGAAGCCCCTGCTCCATACATTGAATTAACCCCTGTCTCTCTTGACTTTGGTAATGTGCAAGTTGGTGACTGCTCCGCAAATAATAGTTTTACGCTTACAAATACCGGAACAGGAACTGCTACAGGGTCTGTGGTATTATCCGGTTCCAATGCTAATCAGTTTGAAATTGTCTCTGGAGGCGGAACCTTCTCCTTGACTGCCAGTCAGGAAAAAACTATTGTTATTAAGTTCTGTCCAAACAGCGAAGGCAATAAAACTGCAAGCTTAAATGCCAACGGTACTGGAGGAACAAACGATGATAGTTCTGGCTTATCTGGCAATGCTACTGTTGAGCCAACCCCCACAATCTCTGTTAGTCCACCCTCTTTAACTTTTGGAGATATATCTATAGATCAATCTTTAACAAAATATTACCAGTTAAGCGGCAGTAACCTTAATTCAAATATCACTGTTTCGGCTCCTTCAGGCTTTCAGGTTTCCATGGAACAAAATTCAGGATTCGCTAACCAGATTACTGTTACACATACTGGTGGAAGTGTTAACCAAACTATTTATGTTAAATTTTCACCTACGCAAGCTATAATTTACAGCGGTGATATTTTCAACGAATCTGCAGGTGCAACTACAAAAGATGTAAGTGTCATTGGTTCAGGGATAATTTCAGAGGTCTATTTTCTTGATGCAATGCCTGGCCAAATTTTAATTGATGCTCCCATAGGTAGTAGTAGCCAATTGAATATTAGTTCAAATGATGAGTGGCTAATCCAGAATCAACCTTTTTGGTTATCTGTAAATCCCTTAAGTGGTTTTGGCAACGAAAGTATTACGCTGACAGCAAGTAATGAAAACAATACTTCTGCAGAAAGAAGTGCTAATTTGTCCATCTCCTCTTCAAATGCAGGTTCAAAAATTGTCATGGTCTCCCAATTGCCTTATATCGGCGTAGTTGAAACTACTTCCCAAGCTGATTTAGTAATAAAGCCAAATCCTACAACAGGTGAAGTTACAATAATTCCAGACTGTAACCATTCCTATGACTTACTGATATACAATAGTTTAGGAAATCTCATTTTAACATATAAAAATATTGAAAATGAAAAAACTATTAATCTTTCTTACTTGCCAAAAGGCCTTTATACCATTAAAGTGACGTGTAACAACAACATGAAAATTAAAAAGCTGATAAAGATTTAAGGGAAAATCAAACCCACATTATTCTTCATGTTGTAATTCTGGAGGAAGACTGCTTAACTATTTGGTCTTCCTCCAATTAGCAAATCAGGCCTTTGTAATCAAAATATTTTAACATGAGCTTATTAAATTTTAAAACCGCTATCCTCTCGATTTACATTCTTTCAATCAGCTTCACCACATTCTCTCAACAGGCGGATGCTGTGGGTGCTGGTGTAATAGATTTTCTTTTACAAAGCAAAAGTACTTCCTCCAAAATGAGCAGCGATCAAAAGATTGCACTTGGCTTGATTGGCAATTTATTCAAAGAAAACAGCCAAAGAATGCATGATATTAATTATGCAACTGCTTCTGCTGGCAGAACAGAAATAAATGTTAATTCCCCAACTGATGGAAGATCCGCTACTTTGGTACTTGACGAAGAAGGCAATGTATTTGTGCTTAGTGATGGTAGAATCTATCCGGTTGCAAAAAAAGTTGTCGAACAGGCAAAAGAAGAGTTTGTCCCAAAAAACATAATAGACAATGAACATTTCCCACCACTTGATTTGACTGAAATAGAGAAGAAATACCGATTCGATCCAAGCCCCAAAGGAACGATTAAAGAATATACTGTCCGAAATTCCAAAGGTGAATACCTTGATGATATCATCAGTCGTTTCAATACAAACAAGTCTAAAACTGAAATTGTAAGTAATAAAGGCAGAATTAGTCAAAGGGAATTTGATAATTATTATTACGGAGAAAAAAAGGTAAAAAAAGGTTATACAGTAAAAATGCCAATTCCACCAAGCCAGGATGTCGAAAAAATAAATTTTCTTTTTACATGCAATTGGGCAAAAGATTTTGAAGGTGATGGTTACGACTTTACAGATTTCTATGGGATCAAAAACGCTTTTTCAGTAAATGATAAAATTACATTTGTAATTGGATATCAATTAAATAAATCAAGTTGTCACTATGTTTTGTCACTTTTTAATTTTGCAAATGGTAATGAAGTTGCAAAAATCAACAAATCAGCTATGCCCGGTAAGCAAACGGTAATTATTCCTTTGGAAGAGGACAGTTATATACCTGCAGGAGCCTATATTGCCAATTTCAAAATTGTTGATGATAGCTATGGGATAGTAGCTTCCGAATCTTTTAAATTTGAAGTTAATAAAGAGCAATGAGCAAAACGCCAAAATTTCTGCCATTTTTGATTATATTGTTAGTAAACATATTATTACTACAGTCTAAAGTTTCTCAAGCCCAGGATAAAATTCATTTCCTTGATGGTAGTGCAATTGAGGTATTCATAATAAGCATTAAAGATGATGTAATAAAAGCCTACACAGCTGATGGCAAATCAATTCAAACGATTAACACTGCTAGGATTGAAAAAATTAAATATAAAAATGGTACTACGCTAAGCCTAAATCAAAAAGTGGGTTTTCAAAAAACTGATCCACCTGATGTCACTGAGAAAGTTTATGAAATTGACCTGCCTCCACATAGTAATCCAACTGGAAAGACCAATCAGGAAGTTGACATAAGCAATAAGACTGAGGGAGAAATCCGATTTGGAACAATTGTGCATACTGAGGCGCCTTCTAGTATTATGCAACCACATTCTGATAAAAAGAGTGAGCATAATAGCAAAACTGAAAACAGCAGCTGTTTGATATTCAGCGATAAAAGAGTCCAAAAAGACCTTATTGGTTTTTATGAACGTGAAAATATGCGAACAAATAAGGACAGAAGCGGTATTCTGGATGGAGCAGTAAAAGTGCTCATGGACAAACTCAATAATACACCAATTTGTGATAAATACAGCAATTTTTCAAAGATAGAAATTGAGCTGCTTGCACTCAATTTTTTATGGGACGATAGCAGAGGTGCCTTTTTAATAACTAATGGGCATACAATTACTCAAATTAATGTTGTTTACTACCTTAGCGATATTGCGGTGAAGAATGAGATGTTCACCGGTAGTACTGAATTACATAAATTCAAAAAAAGCACACAACCACTCATGTTCGAAAAATCAATTGATGATTTGATTTCAAAAATGGGTTTTTAAATAGCTGATTATCTCAAAATAACAGCTCCAAACCTTCATCCGCCACGGCGGATCCATATTTCCGTTTTTACCCTCCACCCAAATGCTGTAACACCAACAAAGTGTCTAACCTTCAGCGCGCTTTGATGATTCAATCAATGCATTTCAACCATCCTATCATCCCTGAAGAATTTGTACCAGCCTCGCGTTCGGTGTAGTCTCTGACTACATCGAAACACACCAAAACAAGCTCCTTGGCTAACATTCTCAACTCTTTTAAAATTCATAGCCCTCATATCCGAATGGCCTAGCCAAAGCAGAACAGGCATTATGTGAGGCCTCCCTACCAAATATTTTCATATCCTTTGCACCAAAGCCGTTTATGTCGTCAACCGTAGCCCGGCGAGTCTGTGAATACCTCGAACGATTAAAACTAAATATATTGATAATCAAGTAATAAACTTGCTCTTGAAAAGATTTTAATTTTTTCAAAAAGTAACGAATTGTTCCTTTGACAACCAATTGAAATAAGGCAGATCCTTTAATTTGATCTTGCACTTCACTGCGCCCACAAGCTGCGATGCTCTGCTTTGCCCTGAGCACAAATGGCGCATCGCCCTAAGCCCACCTAAGTGAGCCTGCGTCGCACTGAGCGGAGTCGAAGTGTCGAAGCCTGGTGGCTGAGCTTGCGCCGCACTGAGCGGAGTCGAAGTGTCGAAGCCACGATTTTTTTCCCTACATTTACACCTCTTATTTACAATTAGACAGGTCAATCAAATGTAACCGCAACAACCAGCTCAGTTAGAGTTGCTTAAATGCATAATAAAACATGGCCTTTAACGAAGATACACGCGTCAAAATTCCGGCTATACTGCACCTTTGCAGGCTGGGTTATGAATACCTCTCGCTGGAAGTAGTGAAAATTGATCCGGAAACCAATATTTTTCCGGATATTTTTATCCAAAGCATCGAACGCCTGAATCCTGATCTCGAAACAGATGATGTCAAAAGATTGTTAAAAGAAATCAGGGTGAAACTGGATAATGACGATCTGGGTCATGCCTTTTATAAAATGCTTACCAGCAGCTCTGGCATTCGGTTATTCGACTTTAATAACCTCCAAAATAACAGCTTAAACGTTGTAACCGAACTCACTTACAGAAATGGAGACGAAGAGTTTCGGCCCGACATCACACTGCTGTTCAATGGCATGCCGCTGGCCTTTATCGAGGTGAAGAAGCCAAATAACCGCGAAGGACTCCTGGCAGAGCGAAATCGAATAAATGTGCGTTTCAAAAACAAAAAGTTCAAACGTTTCATCAATATTTCCCAGCTGCTGGTTTTCTCAAATAATATGGAATATGATGACGATGCAACAACACCGCTACAGGGCGCATTCTATTCCTCAACAGCTTACAACGATATCACTTTTAACAGCTTTAGGGAAGAAGAGCAGTTTGATCTTGAAAAACTACTTATACCTGAAGATGAAAAACTGGAAAACTTTGTCCTCAAAGACAACAACTTATCAGTAATCAAGCACTCCCCTGAATTCCTTACAAATAAAAACCCCAACTCACCAACAAATCGCGTGCTTACCTCACTCTTTAGCAGCGATCGTTTCGCCTTTCTGCTAAAGTTCGGTATTGCCTACCTCACCCATAAGGGTAAAACGCAGAAACACATCATGCGCTACCCGCAGTTCTTTGCTGCAAGGGCAATCAGGAAAAGCCTTGACAAGGGGATAAAAAAAGGAATTGTCTGGCATACACAGGGTAGTGGAAAAACTGCTCTGGCCTACTATTGCGTAGCTTATCTAACTGATTATTTTCAAAGCAAGCTGATCATTCCAAAGTTTTACTTTATTGTTGACCGCATCGACCTTTTGATACAAGCCTCCACAGAATTCACACTACGCGGACTTAAAGTGCATACTGTCAATAACAAAGACGAATTACTCAGGAATTTCCGTGAACAAAAGGCGGTGCATAATCTTACTGGCAAACCGGAAATTACCGTGGTCAACATTCAAAAATTCAAGGATGAAGGCGAAATATTGCGTCAAACAGATTACAACATCAACACCCAACGCGTTTATTTTTTGGATGAAGTACATCGCAGCTATAGTCCGGGGGGCAGTTTTCTGGCCAATCTGATCAACTCTGATCGCGAAGCTATATTGCTCGGACTTACTGGCACACCGTTGATTGCTTCGGATCGTCGCTCACGCGACACTTTTGGCGACTACATCCATAAATACTATTACAATGCTTCCATTGCTGACGGATATACCCTCCGCCTGATTCGCGAAGGCATCGAAACAAAATATAAAATGCAATTGGAAGCAACCCTCAAAGACCTTGAAATTCTTAAAGGTGAGGTAAGCCGCGAAATAATCTATGCACACGACAAATTTGTAGAACCCCTGCTGGATTATATTATTGAAGACTTTATTAATAGCCGTATCCGTTTTAATGATCACAGCATCGGTGCTATGGTAGTGTGTGATTCCGCATCACAGGCCCGCCGCCTGTTCGATCTTTTCAAAGCCAAATACAATAACGAACAACCTACCATTGGCGATGTCAGAGCTTTTAGCCAGGCTGCAGAACCTGTGCCTGTCTATACTAAATATGTTGGGAAATATGCCACCAAACTCATTGGCTCACTGATCCTGCACGATTTCGGAACAAAAGAATCGCGCAAAGATGAAATAGACGGTTTTAAAAATGGTAATCGCGACATCTTGTTTGTATTTAATATGCTACTTACAGGTTTTGATGCACCCCGGTTAAAAAAACTCTATGTGGCACGCCTGATCAAAACACACAACCTTTTGCAAACGCTTACGCGTGTTAATCGTCCTTATAAACATTTTCAATATGGTTATGTAGTTGATTTTGCCGATATCCGTCAGGAGTTTGAACAAACGAACAAAGCCTATTTCGATGAATTGCAGTCGGAACTGGGCGATGAAATGCAGAACTACACCAACTTATTCAAAAGCAGGGAGGAAATACTACAGGAGATCGACGCCTTACGCGAAACCCTTTTTGAATTCGATCTTCAAAATGCGGAAGTCTTTTCGCAGCAAATCAGTCAGATCAGCGACAGGCAAACCATGCTGCAAATAAAAAAAGCACTCGAAAATGCCCGTAACCTGTTTAACCTGATTCGTACCTACGGCTATTTCGATTTGCTCGAAAAGGTGGATTTCAAAAAGCTCACACAGCTGTATAACGAGGCCTCGCGCCACCTCGACCTGCTTAACCTGAAACAAAACATCCAACACAACGCAGAGGCTACAAACCTGATTAATGTTGCCCTGGAAGATGTGGTGTTCATGTTTCGCAAGATATCCGAAGATGAAATGCTGATCGCCGACCAGCTAAAAGACAGCCTGCGTAAAACACGCGAAGCTATGGCTGATAATTTTGATCAGGCCGATCCGCAGTTTGTTTCCTTGTACGATGAACTCAAACGCCTCTTTCAAAAGAAAAACCTGGATGAGATTACACAGGAAGAAATGAAACAAAACATTGGTTCGCTCAATCAGATTCACCAAAAAGTATTGGAATTGAACCGCCACAATAACAACCTTAAAGTCAAATACCTGAACGACCCTAAATATGCCCGGCTCCACAAACGTATCATCGAAAAGGGCACTATCTCGCAAAGCAAGCTTATGATCAGCAATACCTTAACAAGTATTAAACTTGATGCTGATCAGGTGGTAATGAACAACAAGCGTGTGATGGAAAACGAAGGCTATTTCACCGGCTTAATGCTAAAACTGCTTTTTGAACACTTTAACAAGCACAGTTTGCCGCTCAACGTGGAAGGCGCCAATTATATCAATGGATTTTTAGTAAAAGAATACCTCAACGAATACAAAGGAATAACTGCATGACCGTAACGGATTTTACCTCCAAAACAAAACTACTGATCGACAACCTCAAAGGGGTTTGTGCCAATTATGGCCTGGGCAATGATGGCAATGAATACAAAATCATAACCCAAACATTCCTTTACAAATTTATGAACGACAAATTTGGCTATGAGATTCGTAAAATCGATAAATCCCTTGCCGAGACCGATAATTGGGAAAGTGCCATAACAGCTTATTCTGATGAACAATACACCCTGTTGTTGATGCAAATGCCCCCCGACAGCGCTAAACTCAAACGCGAACATTATATTTCGTTTCTGCACAACCGCCAAAATGAAGAACAATTCCATAAGCTCTTCGACGACACCTTGCGGGATATAGCCTTGTTCAATAACGACATTTTTTCTGTTAAAACAGGTACGGGTGCACGTGTAACACTTTTTGATGAGCTTACGCAATACATTTCCGACAGTTCGCTGCGCGACAACTTTGCAAGGGCTCTAATCAATCAATTGGTCAACTTTAGCTTCGAGCAAATCTTTAAACAGAAATTTGACTTTTTCGCCACCATTTTCGAATACATGATCAAAGACTACAACAAAGACGGAGGCGGCAAATATGCTGAATACTACACCCCTCATGCTGTATCAAAGATCATGGCCGAAATACTTGCGCCTGAGCCCGTAAGCAATGTAACGGCTTATGATCCCTCAGCTGGGTCGGGCCAATTATTGATGAACCTGGCACACGCTATAGGCGAAGACCGCTGCACCATTTATTCGCAGGACATCTCCCAAAAGTCGTCCAGCATGTTGCGCCTCAACCTGGTGCTGAACAACCTGGTACATTCCATTCAAAATATCATACAGGGCAATACGCTCACCAACCCCTACCACAGGCAGAGCGACAAGCTCATGAAATTTGATTACATCGTATCAAATCCCCCTTTCAAACTCGATTTTAGCGAGTTCAGGGATTCGCTTGACAACAAGGAAAACAAAGCACGCTTCTTTGCCGGCATCCCTAAAGTGCCTAAAAAAAGCAAGGACAAAATGGCCATTTACCTGCTCTTTATACAGCATATTATCCATTCGCTGGCACCCAGAGGCAAAGCCGCCATTGTAGTACCTACCGGTTTTATCACCGCACAAAGCGGCATTGAAAAAACCATTCGCCAAAAACTCGTTGACGACCGCATGTTGCGCGGCGTTGTTTCTATGCCCAGCAATATTTTTGCCACCACAGGAACCAATGTTTCCATTTTGTTTATTGACAGGGACAATACGAAGGGTGATATTGTGCTGATGGATGCCTCCAAATTGGGCACTACAGTTAAAGATGGCAAAAACCAGAAAACACTCCTCTCCGAAGCCGAAGAACGCCTGATTAATGAAACCTTCAACAGCCGGCAGGCCAAAGAAGATTTTACAGTGGTGGTATCCTACGACCAGATCAAAGAAAAAAATTACAGCTACAGTGCCGGACAGTATTTTGAGGTGAAAATAGAATATGTTGACATCACAGAAGATGAGTTTACAAGCAAATTACAAAGCTTTGAAAAAAACCTGCAAAACATGTTTTCAGAAAGCAAAGCTTTAGAAAATGAAATCTTAAACAACTTAAAAAGCCTGACATTCAATACAGTGGTTTCAACACATCGACAAGACCAGCACAACGCAAACTCAACCACCTCCAAACCAGAGGCTGAGCCTGCCACACCGGAGGCTGATCCTGTCGAAGCCCCGGTGTCTGAGCCTGCAAAACCGGAGGCTGAGCCTGCCGAAGCCCCGGTTTCTAAGCCTGCCTTCACACCGGAGGCTGAGCCTGTCGAAGCCCCGGTGTCTGAGCCTGTCGAAGACACCGCCAAAGTCCCCAAAAAGCACAAACAAAAATGACAGGCTACATGTACATATTAGAATGCGCCGATGGAAGCTATTATACCGGTAGCACAAAAAATCTGGAATTAAGGATAGCACAACATCAGGCAGGAGAAGGAGCAAACCACACCCGTAAACACCTTCCGGTAAAACTCGTCTATTATGAAACATACCCAAGAATAGATCATGCATTTTACAGGGAAAAACAAGTACAGGGCTGGAGCAGAAAGAAAAAAGAAGCATTGATTAACGGGGCCTTCGAGAGCCTCAGTCCCCTATCTATGGCATATAGGGATATTAAAAAGGTGGCTTCGAGAGCCTCAGCCACCTGTCAGCCGTTGTCTGAAGCTAATGTGCTGCCCGAGGCTAATAATGCGTTGCCTGAGGCTAATAATTCGCCTAAACCTAATACGTTGCCTGAGGCTAGTAAGTTGCCTGAGGCCGGCACGTTGCCTGAGGCCTGTAAGTTGCCTAAACCTAATACGTTGCCTGAGGCTAAAACGTTGCCTGAGGCCGGCACGTTGCCTGAGGCTAAAACGTTGCCTGAGGCTCTCGAAGGCAACACCCCAAAAACCAAAATTCAGAAACAAATAAATGGTTTGGAGTATGAATAGAATCTCAATTACTACTTTAGGTGATTTAGTAGAATTTCAAAGAGGGTATGATTTGCCTAAGTCGGAATTCAGATCTGGCAATGTTCCTGTTATATCTTCAAATGGTATCTTAGGATATCACAACCATGCAAAAGTTAAAGGACCCGGTATTACTATTGGACGGAGCGGTACAGTTGGGCTGCCTCATTATATTGATCAAGATTTTTTTCCACATAATACAGCCTTATTTATAAAAGACTTTAAAGGTAATCATCCAAAATACATTTATTATCTACTCAAAACCCTTTCACTAAATAATAGAGGAACAGGTTCAGGTGTTCCAACGATGAATCGTAATCATTTACACCCGATTAAAGTTTCAGCTCATCTAGATTTTAATTATCAGCAAAACATCGCCAAAATCCTTTCCGACATAGACGCCAAAATCGAACTCAACAACCGCATTAATGCCCAGCTGGAAGCCATGGCCAAGCTCATTTACGATTATTGGTTTGTGCAATTCGATTTTCCTTATAAAAAAGCGGGGACTGAGGCTCTCGAAGGCCCCTACAAAAGCAGCGGCGGCAAAATGGTTTGGAATAAGGAATTGAAAAGAGAGATTCCGGAAGGATGGGAAGTGAAAAGCATTGAAGTTCTTACATCTTTTATTTCAAGAGGAATATCTCCACGATATCTAGATGAAGGCGGTATCTGTGTGCTAAATCAAAAATGTATTCGCAACAGGACAGTCTCATTCAAC
Organism: uncultured Lentimicrobiaceae bacterium; assembly: GCA_964592595.1. Lineage (GTDB taxonomy): Bacteria > Bacteroidota > Bacteroidia > Bacteroidales > F082 > UBA5536. The sequence continues at coordinate 19,527 of CAZQFH010000058.1, forward strand.
GAGTCTAGAAGATGCGAGAATAACCTAAGCAATTCTTCATCAAAACATATTTCAAAATATGATATACTGGTCAATTCAACTGGGGTAGGAACATTAGGTCGAGTTGCAATTGTTAATTATTTGACGAATGAATTAATAACAGTTGATTCTCACGTAACCATTATAAGGGCTAATGAACAATTGATAGGTAAATTGTATTTTGGTTTTTCTTTACTTGAAAAACAAAAAGAGATAGAACGTCTTGCCTTGGGCTCTACAGGACAGGTCGAATTAAGCCGTACAGAATTAGAAAGTTTGAAGCTAATAGTTCCTTCCAAAAAGTTGCAAGAGAACTTCAAGAAAATTTACAAAAACTGCTTAGATAGGATGGCTGCAAACTCACAACAAAACCAACACCTCACCTCCCTCCGAGATTGGTTGCTACCCATGCTGATGAATGGGCAGGTGCGTGTGAGGGAAGATGAAAAGCCAGTGTCAAGTATGGCAGCAGAAGAAAGAGGGGAGTATAGCGGAAAGCGTTTCAAATAATTAATACTTTTGTAATATGATACGATCATTGCACATCAAGAATTTTAAAGCCTGGGCTGATAGCGAACCTATAAGGCTGGCTCCGCTAACGATATTCTGTGGCAATAATAGCTCGGGCAAATCCTCACTGGCTCAGTTTATGCTGATGCTAAAGCAAACAGTTGAGTCCTATGACAGGCAAAGGGTATTACATTTGGGCGATGATAAATCTCTGATTGATTTGGGCTCTTATAAAGATTTGATTTATAATCATCAACTTGATTCAAATCTTGAATTTTCATTTTCATTTGACGCTTTACCTCCAGTCAAAATTAGTGATGCAGTAAAACAGGAAAACAGAGGTTCATATAGCAAACTAAAATTTGATGCAAAAATCTCATTTGATCAAAAAAACTCTAAAATACAACTGGATCATTTAAAATATACTTTGGTAAATGGAGATGAGATTTCATTTTCTTTACAGGCTGACCAAGGAGGCTACCGTCTTGATGCAGAAAGATATCAGGCAGTCCGTCAGAAAGGTCGGGCTTGGCGTTTGCCAGCTCCGGAAAACTTTTTTGGCTTCCCTGATGAAGCAATTGCTTATTACCAAAACACAGGTTTTCTAAACGATTTGTCTTTAGCAATCAAGAATTTATTCAAAAGTATGTATTATGTTGGTCCACTTCGTGAGCATCCTGAAAGGTATTATAATTTTTCAGGTGAACAACCGCCTGATGTTGGAACAAAAGGCAACTTAGCTATTAATGCGATGCTTGCAGCTAAAGAAAGGAAAATAGTACGTAGCTATAAAGCGCGTGCGGAAAATTTTGAGACTTTGATTGCTCGTTGGCTTAAACAAATGGGATTGATTGACAGCTTTGTCGTTAAACCAATTTCAAAAGAAAGGAAACAGTATGAAGTCAGAATTAAGGTTCAGCCTGATACGGCAGAGGTACTAATTACTGACGTTGGTTTTGGCATCTCTCAAATTCTTCCCGTTTTGGTTCAGTGTTTTTATGTTGAGCCGAACTCCACTTTGTTCTTTGAACAGCCTGAAATCCATTTGCATCCCTCTGTTCAGTCTCATCTTGGTGATTTATTCATTGAAGCTACAAGGGCAAGGGAAAACGGCAAGCAACGTAACACACAGATAATTGTTGAATCTCATTCCGAACATCTAATCAAAAGAATCCAACGCAGAATTGCTGAAGATGTAATTAAACCAGAGGAAGTGGCTTTGTTTTTTATTCGTCAGCAAAAAGGGAAAGCAGTTATTGAAGAAATGAATTTTGACATCTTTGGTAATATTACTAATTGGCCTGATAACTTTTTCGGAAATGACCTTGAGGATCTGGCTGCAATGACAACGGCAGCTAGAAATAGAAGAAAAAAACAAGCGAATGGTTGAATTCATTGTTGATACCAATGTTCCTTTGATTGCCCGGGGCACTTCTCACATGTCTTTAGAATGCGAAGAAAATTGCGCTACTTTTATTGAGCGTTTTTTAAGAGGAAGACAAATTCTGGTGATTGATGAGGATTATTTCATTTTAGAGGAGTATTTAAGAGAAATTAAAACTACTGGCCCGCCTGATTATGCCAATTTATTTCTTAAATGGATGAGTCTGGTCTAAAAACTCCCAAAATTTAGCATCAGTGAGAGTTGCATATTTG
>CAZQFH010000059.1:0-21030 GCA_964592595.1 uncultured Lentimicrobiaceae bacterium
AAATTGAAAAAGAGGCTGCCTTACTTTTTAGACAACCTCTTTGGTCGGGGTGAGAGGATTCGAACCTCCGACCTCGTCGTCCCGAACGACGCGCGCTAACCGGACTGCGCTACACCCCGAACTTCGCGCCCCGCCAAAGGCGGGGCTACACCCCGAACTCGGTGCCCCGTCTTTGGCGGGACTAAATCCAGAACTCCCTGCCTGGATTCATGTGGAGCCATGCTCCAAAATACTTTGCAAAAATACACCAGTTTTAATAACCAACAAAATATTGCTCAACTATTCACTGCCACTTTCTCCTTGCCAGGGCTCCAAATTTCCGTCGTGTATCAGTTGACTTGATACTATCCGCAGCTCTCCAAAACTCACCTCCTCGCCCAGCACTTCTTTTGCTGGTCCAAGCCGCGGATCCTCTGTCTCCAGAAAGTATTCAGAAATAAGATTTAGCTTGTCTTCAGCCACTAATTGTCGGGCCTGTAGCTTGCCCTCTTTGATCAGCAGGGCCGCATGACCCTCTATCGTACTCACAGCAAACCCGCGTAGCTCAGCCGTTTCTTCAATCGTTTTGCCTGCCAAAAAATGATCCAGTGTGATATTGTAAGTGGCTCCTTTCGCTTGCTTTTGTTTAACTGCTGCCGGTTCAGCTTCTTCAGAAACAGCTTTATCAATATGCGCTCTGCCCACATAACCTACTACCAAGGCGAGCAACTCCTGTCCGTATGCTGCCAGTTTCCGCTTTCCGAGACCGTTAATCGTCTTTAGCTCAGCCATACTCACGGGCAGCTTGGCTGCAATTTCCTGCATCGATTTAATGGTGATTACCCTGTAATGCTCCAGATCATCATCCATCGCCCGCATATTTCTCCACCGCTTAAGTGTTTCGAACAACGGCTTGTGATAGTCAACAGGTGCCTCCTGTTTTGCTTTCCCGAAGGTTCTTACAGCCTTACCCAGCGTGGCATCATTGCGGGTTTTCAGGTAGGCTTTTGTTTCAAAACCTTGCTCCTTACACTGCTTGAGGGTAGCTAGCTTTACGCGAAGCTGTTCCTCCTCCTGTTCCTCCAGGCCAGTAAATCGCTTCCTGACTTGTTTATTGTCCGTTTCAACCGTAAAATCCTGCTTTGTAAGTGAAGTATTAAGCTGCTCCAGAAAGTATTCAGCGGCTTTTTTAACCCTTTCCTGCAAAGCAGCATTTTGTTCTAAGTTGTCTGAAGCATCAAACAACTGCCTTAGCTGAGGCCGGAATCGCTGACTTACCTTTTCAAGTTCGTTCAGTTGATCAATAGCATTCGAAACCAGCGCCAAATAGGCTGTTTGAATGCTTCCGCTATTTTCGTTTGCAATTTTGTTAATTATTCTAAGCAGCCTCAGCAAAGGCTGAAAATCGAACAGTTCAACAAGTAAATTAAACTCATATGCTCTTCTGGCCTCTTCCAATCCTGCTTCATCCGGGCTGCGTTTTGGAATCTCATGCAGAAAACCATTCACAGCAGCATCAGCGCCTATCCCGCGGGGCTGAAGCCTTGATTTTAATACAACGCCTTCAAAGCTGGTGCACCGACTCAAGGCCACATACACCTGCCCGTGTGCAAAGGCGGCATTGGCATCAATAATAAGCTTTTCGAAAGTTAGCCCCTGACTTTTATGAATGGTGATTGCCCAGGCAAGCTTCAAAGGGTATTGCTTAAAGCTGCCGATAATCTTTTCTTCGATCTGCTGGGTTTTTTCGTCCAGCTGATATTTCATATTATGCCAGATAAGCTGCTCCACATCAATGGTTTCATCATCACATTGAACCACAAGCTTGTCTTCTTCTTTGGCTATTAGTCGTCCGATTTTTCCATTGTAAAAACGTTTTGCAGGTTCGGGGTCATTCTTTACAAACATCACCTGCGCCCCCACTTTAAGCTCCAAATGCTCATCAGCAGGATAAGCCATTCCCGGAAAATCACCTTCAACTGTTGCTTCAAAAATCCAGCTTTTTCCTTTTAGCTGTTTCAATTTCAACTGATTGATCTGATCGGCCTGGTAGTTATGCGTGGTAAGTGTGATGTACCCTTCCTTTTCGTCGGGATCAAAATCAGGATGGAATCTGCTATTGAGCTTTTCGAGCGTTGGCTTATCCAATTGATTTTCGCGGATAGCATTTAAAATATCAATAAAATACTGATCCTGTTGCCGGTAAACATGTTTCAGTTCGATGGTCACATAATCAGAAGCCTTAAGGGCGTGGCTGCTAAAAAAATAAACCGAATCGTAATAGGGCCTCAGCAGCTGCCATTCTTCTTCACGGGCAACCGGCGCCAATTGCTGTATATCGCCAATCATCAATAGTTGCACACCTCCAAAAGGCAAATCTCTCCTTCTGAAACGGCGCAAAACCCTGTCGATAGCATCCAGCAGATCGGCCCGCACCATGCTGATTTCGTCAATCACCAACAGGTCCAACCGTTTGATCAGCCTTATTTTATCTCTTGTAAATCGCTGATAACGGGCTTCGTAGGCGGGCTGTACCGCCTGTGGATTAGAAGCTAAAGCTTCAAAAGCAGCTTCGGGCAGCTGTGGCCCAAACGAAAACTGAAAAAAGGAATGTATGGTCACACCTCCGGCATTGATAGCCGCCACACCAGTAGGTGCAACCACCACATGATGCTTTGAAGTGAGATTGGGCAAGTTCTTCAAAAAGGTGGTCTTTCCGGTACCGGCTTTTCCGGTTAAATACACATTTCGGTTGGTAAACTGAATGAAACCGGCCGCAAGCTCGAGCTGTTCATTGGAGATGATTTTCTTCATGCTTTCTAATGGTTGCTGCAAATGCTTAAAAACGCATCATAAATTGAACGCCTAATATAAAAACTTTCAACTTACCAATTGATATAATGCATAATAAATCCTTCGTCCTGATAGCCACCAATCACCTGCCTGCGTCCTTCTTCCGCATCAGCACGACTGGTAAAAGCATTGGATGTCCGATGCCCCCGATCAGCTGAACTCCAGCCCGGAAAACGCTTGATCAACAGATCATTAAAAATATAAGTCAGGTTAAAATCCTTTTTCTCCTGATGAATATTACTCACAAAAGCATGGTATTCTTTCTGGCCGGTATTTTCGGGATCGCAAAAACAGGACGAAAACACAAAATAATGGTAAGGGCCGCGACTGAGGTCAACAATAGGCGAATCGATGAAGATATTTGTAATGGAATCTTCCACAATTCTTTCAGGATTGGTGGTGTTTTTATAAATGCTGCCCACCAGATTGTAACAGACATCTATTCCCATGATAAAAATATCCGGATCGCCATCCAGATCGTAATCGCCAAAGCGCACCACGCCTTCACTCACCCATGGCAATCCTGCAACAAAATCGCGAAAAATTCCCTGACCCTGATTTTCATACAGAATCGTATAAGGCCGTTCCATGCTTTCGCCGGCTATCAAAAAGTCGATATCACCATCCACATCAAAATCAGCCACATCCATACTTACATTTTTCAATGGCCTGAATCCTGATATACTTTGCTCGTCGAAAAAAAGACTTTTATTGCCTAAAAACAGCCTGGTGTATGGTCGATTATCCACATCTGCACCGGCAAGAATAAAATCGTTGAGCCCGTCATTATTGAAATCAGCCCATACCACTGCGCTGTTTCTTAAGGCCGGAAACGACTGCGGATGAAGCAAATAATTATCGTTTTGGTAGATATACAGCCTGCTAACGGCACGATCATTCCAGCTGCCGGTGACAAAAACATCCAAAAATCCATCTTTGTTGGCATCGCCCCAACGTGCTTCCCCATTCACAACTCCCGGAATACCATAATCTTTTATCACGAAATCTCCTGATTCATTTTGCAGGATCAGGCAGCGGCTTCTTCCAGAAGGTTCTTTTCCGGTGATTAACACGTCAAAATCGTTATCCTTGTCAAAATCAGCTATTTCGGCACTACCATCAATAAGCACTGGAAACTGGTGTGGGCTTAGCGTGAAATTACCATTCGACTGCTGAAAATACATGCCCGAAATTAAGTTTCCATCGACATCAACACCTGTGAGTAACACATCAGGCCTGCCATCTTTGTTTATATCCTCAACAGCAAGCGAAGCCCTGCTCACATCGGGTAAGCCTTTTTGTTGTGCCTTGAAAGTATTGTTGCGATCCTTTTTGTAATAATTGGTGGCAGCTTTCATGTTTTGTTGCACCAATTCCCCGGCAACAATCAAATCCAGTCCAGTGCTACCCGGAATCCATGAAGCATCAGCATGGATTCTGGTATTAATATGTTTCTGATGTTCGATAAAAACCTGAGAAACACTAACATTTATCATCGAAAATGCAAGATATACCAATAGGATCAGTCGCTTCATATGTTTCTTGTTTGCTGATTGATATTACTAAGATTACGTTTATTATTCACTTAAAATGTTAAAGTAAAAGTAGTTCCGTCACCAGGCTTCGATTTCACCGAAATGGCGCCTTTGTGCATCTGCATGATCTGTCGCGAAAGGCTAAGCCCAATGCCAGAGCCTTCCTTTTTGCTGGTGAAGAATGGCATAAAAATCTTATCCAAAATATCAGGTTTGATTCCTGATCCATTATCAGCAATTTCAATGCTGATACGGTTATTTAAATTGGTTGAAGCCGTAATGGCAATCTGTGCATTTTCTTTCTCTTTAACTGCATCTATTGCATTAAGCAAAAGATTTATCAACACCTGATCCACCAAATCAGGATCGGCCAGCAGCATCAACTCATCCGGAAACACTTTACATAAACATTTTATATTATACCTGTCGAGCTTGGGTTTGAGCAGGTCGTGTGCCTTGTCAAACAGCTCCCTGATTGCAAAATACCTGAAGTTGGGTTTTGGAATGCGGGTGAGGTTTCTGTATATTTCAACAAAATTGAGCAAGCCTTTGCTTCGGCTTTCAATGGTTGACATGGCACTGTGGATGCTCTCCAGATCCTCTTCGGTGAGCTGTCCCATCTCAATTTTATCGGTTTCAGGATTCACCATCATTTCCTGAACGGTTGATGCCAGAGAAGAAATGGGTGTGATTGAATTCATGATCTCATGCGTGAGCACGCGTATCAGTCGCTGCCAACTTTCTATTTCCTTTTCTTCGAGCTCAGGATGAATATTTTGCAACGAAACCAAAACATATTCCTCTCCACGCATCCTGAATTCGGTAGCATTCACAGAGAGCTGAATCAACTCATCTTCCAGAAAAATCTTGATCAGGTTTTTGTCGCCAGCCTTCATCCGCAACAGCGTTTCGGGCAGATCCTCTTTCACCACTTCCAGCTCTTTGATATTGCGCAAATGATTTACCCTTAAAAGCTTTTTAATCGCATTGTTGAACACATCAATCTTACCATCCCGCCTAAAAACGATGATTCCGATGCTAACATGCTGCACCACTGTAAGCAAGTAATTGAAGTGTTCCTCCTTTTCGGCCCTGTTCTTTTTGAATTCGTGAATAATTTGATTGAACTGATGACTCAAATCGGTAAAACTCTTTCCCAGTCCTTCATCCGAAAAAGAAGCTGAAAAATCTGCATGACGGATGCCTTCAAGAAATTTAGCCAGCCTTTTGTTGGTGTGTTCAGCAAACAAAATCAACGAAATAGTTTGCAGCACTATCAAAACCAGGGCTATGATAGCACTAACCAAAAACTGCTCCTGCCCATACAAAAAGGCAAAAACAAGCGCCGAGATTACCAATAGTATCACCCTCAGCGCCATCTGGACGCGAAATCGTTTAAAGATCATATTTTTCCATTCTGCGGTACAAAGATGCACGGGTTAACCCCAATTCTTTTGCGGCTCGGCTGATATTTCCGCCATGCTTGTCAACCACCTTGCGAATCAGCATTTTTTCGGTTTCTTCCAGATTCATATTGGACGGCAACACCTCGGTTTCAGTCCGGTCTTCCGTATCTGAAAGGAAGAAATCATGAGGCTCCAGCACCTGACTTTCACTCATAATCACAGCCCGCTCCACTGAATGCTGTAATTCGCGAATATTTCCGGGCCAGTGGTGCGTTTGAAGCCGCTTGAGTGTGCTGGCATTCATGCGTTTCTTCTGCATTTTATATTTCTTGCAATACACTTCCAGGTAATGCTCAACCAGCGGTTCAATATCTTCGATACGCTCTCTGAGGGCAGGCAATTTGATTTCGACAGTATTGATGCGGTATAGCAAATCCTGCCTGAACTTGTTCTCACTCACCATTTGATAAAGCGGCATATTGGTAGCACAAACCAAGCGCACATCAATCGGGATTTCTTTATGCGATCCCAACCTCACAACCTTGCGGTTTTGAAGCACACTCAGCAGTTTCGATTGTAAGGAATGGGTCAGGTTACCAATTTCATCCAGAAAAATAGTTCCCTTATGTGCCGCTTCAAAGCGACCGGCGCGATCTTCCTTGGCATCCGTAAAAGCACCTTTTTTGTATCCAAACAGCTCACTCTCGAACAAACTCTCTGTTATCGCACCAAGATCCACACTCACAAACACCTCTTCGGCCCTTCGCGATGCGCGATGAATGGCCCTTGCGATTACTTCTTTTCCTGTTCCATTCTCTCCCAGGATCAATACATTGGCGTCTGTCTTGGCCACTTTACTTACGGTAGCCAGCACTTTCATCATGGCCGGGCTGCTGCCAATAATATTGCTGTAGGCCTGATCCTGATCGGCAATAAACATTTTTTGTTTGCTCTTCAAATCCTGCAGTTCAACCTTGGATCGGCGAACTTCGAGCGTGGCATTAATCGTAGCCAAAAGCTTTCTGTTCTCCCAGGGTTTGAGCAGAAAGTTAGTTGCTCCTTCTTTAATTCCCTGCACTGCAAGTTCAATATCGCCATAGCCTGTAATTAAGATGATGGCTGCTGCAGGATCAATTTCAAGGATTTTGTTCATCCAGTGAAAACCCTCTTTTCCGGAAGTGGCATCCCGCGAAAAATTCATATCAAGCAATATCAGGTCGTAAGATTCTGCTTTTAATAAGTCTGGAAGATTCTCAGGATTTTTCTCAGTATGCACAAATTCAATATGTTGACGCAAAAATAAACGTGCTGCCATCAATACGTCGGCATCGTCGTCAACGATGAGGATACGGGCATTTATTTTCTCCATAGTGCTTCAGATTGGTTTTTTGGTACGTTTGAAAAGGTAAAAATAAGCATAATGTTCAGAATTGTACAAGAAGATGGACGAAATCGAACAGTGAAAGTTACACTAATTATACTTTAATCATTTATCTGCCTCATTTTATGCGTCATAGCATAAGTGGCATAATCTTAGCTTAGCCGTCATAACAAAAACTTAAAGGCATGGACAGAAAGATAGAAAAGAAAAAATGGACAACTAGCCGAATCGCAATTATTGCTGGCATTGCCGTTTTTGCGTTTTTTTTAGTGTATTTAATATTCCTGCGCGACAACAGCAGCAAAATTTATGTAAACCCTGATCAGGTTACAATTGCCGAAGTGAAAGCAGATAAATTTCAGGAATTTATTCCCATAGATGGTATCGTACTGCCAAAAACCACCATATACATCGACGCTGTTATGGGAGGTAATGTAAAAGAGATTTTTGTTGAAGATGGTGCACTGCTCAAAAAAGGTGATCCCATCCTCAGGCTGGTTAATACCAACCTGGAATTAAGCTATATGGAACAGGAAACCAGAATTTTTGAAGCCATCAACAACCTCCAGAACACAAAAATTGGTTTGGAACAAAATAAGTTTATGCGTCAAAAAGAAATTGCAAATCTCAATCAGCAACTCGAATCCGTTGAAGTGAATTTTGACCGGCAAAAAACTTTGTACACCGATAGCTTGATATCAGATCAGACTTTTGAAGATGCCGAAAGAAATTACAGGTATGGTAAAAAACAGCTGAAGATTTCGCTCGAGCTGCAAAAACTGGATTCTATCTCTACCGAAAGCAGGTATCGCCAGATAGATCAGTCGATGGACAGGCTATACAATAACCTCGAACTGCTGCGGCTGAGCCTCGACAACCTCACCGTAAAAGCTCCTGCCGATGGCAAACTTTCATCGTTTAACATCGAAGTTGGCCAAACTGCCAGCAGTGGAGAACATTTGGGTCAGATAGACAATCCTGACGACTTTAAATTAAGAGCCAATATCGATGAGCGTTATATATCGCGTGTGAGCATCGGGCAGGAAGCCGAATTTGACTTTGGCGGACAAACCTACACCCTTACTATCAATAAAATATATACCGATGTAACTTCCGGATCTTTTCAGGTTGATCTGTTTTTCGAGAACGGTTACCCACCTCATATCAAGCGCGGCCAAACCTTACAGCTTCGCCTGAAATTTAGCAGCCAAACCAATGCCCTAATCGTTAGAAGAGGAGGGTTCTTCCAACAAACAGGAGGCAACTGGATCTATGTTTTGGATCCTTCGGGCGAATTTGCCGTGAAACGCCCAATCAGGATAAACCGTCAAAACACCCTTTATTACGAAGTAATGGAAGGCTTGAATGCAGGTGAAAAAGTAATCGTTTCCTCTTACGACAACTTTGGCGAAAAAGATAAAGTAGTATTCCGTTAAGCATAAGCTGGCATGACACGCAAATTTTTCATCATTACTTTCCGACGCTGGTTCCGCGATCCCGTCAACAGCTTGATCAACTTGCTGGGACTTGCATCAGGATTGGCTGCTACCTTGCTCATTCTGGTGTTTGTGTGGAACGAAATGACCATGGATCGGCATCACCGGCAAAATGATTCAATTGTTAGGCTGGTGCAGGGCGAATGGGGATTGCATGCTCCGGCACTCAAAAATAGTTTGGCAAGCTTCCCGGCCATCGAAAAATCAGCCAGAATAGATATGATGTATGGCCGGAGAAGTTCAGTACGTTATGGAGATAAATTACTCAGCCTAAACCATTTGTTTTTTACTGACCCTGAGATTTTTGATATCCTCCAATTCAAATTTGTTGCCGGCAATCCCAATGAAGCCCTTGCAAAACCTTTTTCGATGGTGCTTACAACTGACCAGGCTCGTATAATTTTCGGAGATGAAAATCCCATTGGCAAAACCGTTCGCTATTCCAAAAGCTACACTTATACCATAACAGCGATTGTTGAGCCGCTAAAAAAAACGCATCTTAAGTTTAATGCCCTGGCTTCGTTTGAGGATATACCGGAACTATCCGGGCAGGATGACTTCCTGAGCAGAGAAGATCAGTGGAACTACCATTATTACCTCAAACTTGCTCCTGACGTTGATCATTCAGCTACTAAAACAGCGCTCAACAAACACCTCGAAAACTTGAATTGGAACCATGGCAAAAAACCAGAATTCCGGTTTCAGCCCATCGAAAAAGTTTATTTTGACACAAGTGTGCCCTATGAATTTGGCATTGCTCACGGCAGCCAAGAACTGGTGATTTCATTTGCCCTGATCGGACTGTTTGTATTGCTGCTTGCGCTTATCAATTTTGTAAATATCTCAACAGCAAAACTCACCGACAGAGCCAAAGAAGCAGGTGTTAAAAAAACTATAGGCTGTTCGGGTACACGGCTCAGGATGCAGATTTTAGGTGAATCCGTCATGCTTAGCACATTGGCGATGCTCCTGGCTTTAATGCTTGTTGAGCTGATATTACCCTCATTACGCCACATGCTCGACAGGCCCCTGCCTTTTAATATTTTTTCTCCCTTATCTTTGATCGTAATTCTCAGTTTAACAGGGCTAACAGGCTTCTTAGCAGGTATTATTCCGGCCAGCCTACTTTCAGCTTTAAAACCGGTGGATGTGCTTAAGGGTTTTAACGAAAGTCGCAGCAGCAAAATCAGCTTGCGAAGCCTGCTTACTACGCTACAGTTTGTTGTGTCAATAGCCTTAATCAGCACCACCATATTTACCTGGCAACAGTTTCAGTTCCTAAGCTCAAAATCATTGGGTATTAAGCTCGAAAACATTGTATTTACGAGTTTGAGTCCCGAAATCAGAAAATCGCAGGAAGCATTCAAAACAGCGCTGGAACAACATCCCGGAGTGCAGGCTGTAGCCTTTACAAATGCTGTTCCCGGAAGTGTAACCTGGCAGGAGTCTTTTGAAATAGCTGGCGAAACAAAACAGTTTACCTTTCTGCCGATAACTCCCGAATTTCTTGAAATGATCGACGTAAACGTTTTGGATGGCAAGCTGTTTTCAAATGCTGAGGCTGAGCTGGAATCGACCATCATGCTCAATCAGGAAGCCGTTTCATTTTTTGGCTGGGAAAACCCTGTCGGACACCGCCATTATTCTGAATTTTGGGGCAAATATCAGGTTACAGCTGTGGTTCAGGACTTTCATTACCAGGACGCAACCAAAGAGGTAGGGCCACTGGTGCTGATGAACAGCAAACGTTACTCCTTAATCGTATGTTTACAATATGACCCTAACCAAATCGCTCCTGTCTTGTCGCATTTCGAAAACACCTGGCAGAAGTTTAGCCCCGAATTTCCATTGGAATATCATTTTTTGGAAGACAACTTCAAAAACTATTATCAGGATCTTCGCATGCAGGGTCGTGTTTTCCTCTATTTTAGTTTGCTGGCTATTTTTATTGCCAGCCTGGGCCTTTACGGAATGGTGGCGCATCTTGCCGTAAAACGCCGTAAAGCAATCTGCATCAGAAAAATCCATGGCGCAAGCGGCCAACAGCTTTACTATTTACTATCCTCAGAAATTCTGATACTCATAACAATTGCATTCATTACGTCAGTTCCATTGAGCTATCTTTTTGTATCACAATGGCTCGAACAATTTCCATATCATATAAACATTCAGTGGCACATATTTGTGTTTTCCGGATTGTTGGCTATTTTGGTTGCACTAATCACCATCAGCAGTCATCTGATTAGGCTAATGCGAATTAATCCTGCCGAAGCTTTACGATACGAATAATTATTAACCATTATAAATCAAATCTTTAACCGATGATCAAAGCAGAAAAATTAACAAAAGTATTTCGCACCGACGAGGTGGAAACTACTGCACTTAATGAGGTTTCATTTTCTATCCATAAAGGTGAATTTGTAGCCATCATGGGACCTTCGGGCTGTGGCAAGTCAACCTTGCTTAATATTTTGGGTTTGCTCGACAATCCTACCGGCGGCAGCTATTACTTCCTGGATAAAGAAGTCTCAAAAAGCACCGAACGCCAGCGGGCTAACCTCAGAAAAGAAAACATTGGATTTGTTTTTCAGAATTTTAATCTGATTGATGAGCTTACTGTCTTCGAAAATGTTGAACTCCCGTTGATTTACCTCGGCATGCCTTCAAAAGAAAGGCGCAAACGCGTAAACGAAGTGTTGGAACAGATGCAAATTGCGCACCGTAGCAAGCACTTTCCGCTGCAGCTTTCGGGTGGACAGCAACAGCGTGTGGCCGTTGCCCGTGCTGTAATTGCCAAACCAGCCCTGATTTTAGCGGATGAGCCGACCGGTAACCTCGACTCAGCGCATGGCGAGGAAGTAATGAATTTGTTGAATGATTTAAATGCCAACGGCACCACCATCATCATGGTTACGCACTCGCAGCGCGACGCAGAATACGCTCAGCGGGTCATCCGTTTGTTTGATGGCCAGATCATCAACGAAAACATTAAGAAGAATTTGCTGTAAGCAAAGCAATTGCATGCTAAAAAACCCTACACTATGTATCGGAATTACCTGAAAATAGCCTTCCGCAATCTGTACAAACAATATTCGTACACCTTAATCAATGTGATTGGATTAAGCACCGGAATTGCTGCTTTCTTGCTGATTGTGCTTTATATACAGTTTCATTTGAGCTTTGACAAGCACATTCCCGAAATCGAAAGCCTTTATCGGGTAACGCAAATACAGCAGGCAGAGGGTGTGGGTGAGCAGCATGTGGCTTTTAATCCCGGTCCGCTGGCTGATGAGGCTGTAAAGGTAATTCCTGAAATTACAGATGCTGTTCGCATGATGGCATGGGGCGCAGTTCCGGTGCGTGTTGACGACAATTATCACACACAGGACAATGTGATTTGGACAGATCAATCTGTCTTTAGAATCTTTGGAATTGCACTGCTTGCCGGAGATACAACAAATGCATTAACTGAGCCTAAAAGTGTGGTTATCTCGTTAAAAGCCGCCAAAAAGTATTTTGGCAGTGCCGAAAATGCCCTTAACCAACAAATCGTTTTCAATTACGAAAACGGCTATACCATTAGGGCAGTGATGGAAGATCAGCCCGAAAACGCTCACTTACAAATGGATATGCTTGTTTCGTTTGAATCAGCATTAACCAAATATCCCTTTCTTAAGGATTGGAATTCAAACTCATTGGGTGTTTATGTAAAGCTAAGTCCAACAGCAATTCCAGGTGAAGCTGCCGAAAAAATCCAAAATTTACTCACCGAAAATAAGGCGTTAAGTTCATTAACAAGCGGCCCTGAAATTTACCTTCAGGAAGTTAGCGATATCCATCTCCATGCAGGTCATATCAAATTTCAAAATAATTATGCCCAGGGAGATTTCAATCTTATTATTGCATTTATAATCATCGCCTTGATAATTATTATCATCGCTTGTATCAATTTTATCAACCTGGCTATTGCCCGATCCGTAAAAAGAGCCAAGGAAGTTGGGGTGCGTAAAACCCTTGGAGCATCGCGCCTGAATTTGGTTTATCAATTTTTGGGCGAATCAATTATTATTACACTATTCGCCTTGATAGGCGCGCTATTTTTAGTTGAGCTAAGCCTGCCCGAGTTTAATCAACTTCTGGATATTCAGCTCAAAATACAGTTTTTAGAGAATCCATTGTTTAGTGTTGGACTGCTTATTATTTGGCTAGTAATAAGTTTATTATCCGGCGTTTATCCTGCATTTTTTATCAGTCGTTTTCAGGCCATCGAAGCCCTGAAAGGAACGCGTGAAAGCGGCTCCAAATTTGGCGGATGGCTGAGCAAAGCCCTGGTAATTTTTCAATTCTCTGTTGCAATAGCTTTGATTTTTATTATTATTGTTACAAGCCGGCAAATCCAGTTTGTTATACATAAAGATTTAGGCTACAATTACAATAATGTCGTTGGCGTAAAACTTCATGGTGGTAATGTGGCGGAGGATGCAGCTTTGCTGAAACAAGAATTTAAACGTCTTTCGGGCATTAAACAAGTGTCGGCTGCTTCTAATATCAACGGTGTTGCAGGGAGTCAATTTACCATAACGGTTGATGACACAGTAACTCAGAAACTGATGGTGAGAGCCGGTTATGTTGATGAAGATTTCTTTGCGCTAATGGATATTCCAATAATTGAAGGACGCAACTTTAATGAGGATTATTCCTCTGATGATGAAGCTATTATATTAAATCAGGCCGCTGTTGAAGCCTTGGGATGGACAAATCCTATTGGAAAAAAATTCAAATCATTTGATGATAACGACAGTCTGCAAAAACCCACAGTAATTGGTGTAATCAGCGATTACCATTACTATTCTATTCACAGCAGGATTGAGCCGGCTGCTTATATGTTAAATCCGGATGGATACGGTATTATTTGTATAAAATACCAAACTAATGATGCCAAGTCTGTTATTGAAGGCCTCGAGAATTCCTGGAATACACTTTTCCCCGGCAAGCCATTCGACTGGATTTCGGCCGAGGAACGGCTGGAACGACAATATCGAAATGATCAAAACAGCATTCGGTTATTTACCTTATTTACAGTTTTGGCCATTCTAATTTCAGCTTTGGGTTTATATGGCCTCACTGCCTTGCGCGTTGAACAGCGAAACCGCGAAATTAGTATCAGAAAAGTGCTGGGCGGATCGGTATTTCAAATGATGAATCTGATCATGCACGAATTTCTGATTCTTGTCGCAATCGCAGGCGCATTGGCATTACCAGTGGGTTATATGTTTGCACGGCAAATGCTTCAACAATTTGCTTATGCCATTAAAATCAGTGTTTTTGATGGTCTGATTTCTCTTTTTGCTGCCTTGCTGACTGCCATAATTACAGTTTTTATTCACGCTTATCGGGCAGCAATTTCAAATCCGGTTAACGCACTCAAAAACGATTAACAACTATGATGTTTAAAAATAATTTCGTCACCGCTTATCGTAATTTGATCAGAAAACCCGGTTTTACATTGATTAACATTACCGGACTAGCTATTGGATTGGCTGCCTGCATGTTAATCCTGCTTTATATAAGCGACGAAATGAGTTATGACAAATTCCACAGTAAATCGGAGCGCATTTATCGGCTGTATAACAAATCCTTAATCGGCAATAATGAGTTTGAAGGCACTTACACGCCTTCGCCTCTGGCCGAAACAATGCTTCATGAATTTCCTGAAATAGAAAAGATAACGCGTCTTTGGAACAGATCACAACGCTCCTTTCGGGTGGGTGAATCCACTTTTATTGAAGATAATTTCTTTTTCGCTGATTCAAGCTTCTTCGAAATATTTGATTTTAAAATTATCGAAGGTGATCCTAAAAATGCACTTAAGCATGCAGGCACAATAGTTTTGAGCCAATCTACTGCAAAAAAGTATTTTGGAAACAGTTCGCCCATTGGCAAAACAATTACTGAGGACAACGAAAACAATTATACGGTTACTGCGGTGATGCGCGACGTGCCTAATAACTCGCATGTGCAGCCCGACCTCATTGCTTCTTTTGTATCCGATCCTTTTCATAACAATAACAACTGGTTTGCCCAGAGTCCGCAAACCTATTTTCTATTAAAGGAGGGTGCTGATCCACAATTACTTGAAAATAAAATTCCAGCCTTGGTTAAAAAATACATAGGCCCTGAACTTGTACGACTTATTGGTATCACCCTTGAAGAATTTGAGCAAGCTGGTCAAAATTATGGCTACAAAATTCAATCACTCGAATCCATTCATCTCCACTCAAATATAGATGGAGAATATGAGGCCAACGGAAGCATCCAGCATGTTTACATCTTTGGTATCATTGCCATTTTCATCCTTATTATAGCCTGTATTAATTTTATGAATTTAACTACAGCACGCTCTGCAAGTCGTGCAAAGGAAGTTGGAATAAAAAAAGTGCTTGGAGGGACGCGCGCACAACTGATACGTCAGTTTTTGGGTGAGTCGGTTTTACTCACTATTTTGGCTATGGCCATCGCTTTGTTGCTTATCGAAATTTCGCTCCCGGCATTTAATCAGCTTGCAGATAAAAAGTTGTCTTTTAACGATTTTGGTTTTGTACAATCTTTCCTTTTTAATGTGGTAATTATTGCAATAACAGGCTTAATTGCTGGTAGTTACCCGGCGTTTTTTCTATCTGCATTCAGTCCTGTGAAAACTATGAAAAAACAACTCAACAAAGCAGGTAGCGGAAAAAATATCAAGCTGAGAAGTGTTTTGGTCCTGTTTCAGTTTACGATCAGCATCACCTTGCTTATCACTACGATTATCATTTTTATGCAAATGGATTACATCCAAAATAAAAAAATTGGTTTCGACTCGGAGCAGCTTTTGGTTATTAAACGAACTAACGGACTAGGATCAGCAATGAAATCGTTCAAGGACAAGATATTACAAAACCCGAACATTTTAAATGCAGCCTATGCCATCGATTTACCGGGAGACAATTACAGCACAAATGCTCATCGCATCAAAGGCAGGCCAGTAGAAGAACTTCATGTAATGGAGCTCACTTATGTTGATCCGGATTATCTCGAAACGATGGGAATGGAAATGAGCTGGGGAAGATTTTTCAGCCACGAAAATGCCACTGATACAGCTAAAGTCATCATCAACGAACAAGCGGTTCGGTCGCTTGGCTTAACAGCTATCGGATCGGAAAAGTTAATTCTTCAGACAGGCACAGATGAAGAAAGCAGCGTTCATGACATTGTTGGTGTAGTTAAAGATTTTCATTTCAACTCGTTTCATCAAAAAGTGCAGCCCATAGCCCTCTATATGCTTCCCGAAGGAGGATGGGCTAACCGACTGGCAGTGCGCGTGCAGGCAGGAAAAACACAGGAGGTAATCAATTTTCTGGAAAAAAGCTGGGACGAAATGCAAACCGGCCATCCATTTGTTTATACTTTTCTGGATCAAACCCTTGCTAAACTTTATCAAAACGATCATAAAACAAGGGTCATTTATACTATCTTCAGCATATTGGCGCTTTTTGTGGCCTCGCTTGGGCTGTTTGGGCTAACGGCTTATACCACCGAAAGCCGCACCAAGGAAATAGGTATCAGAAAAGTGCTTGGCGCAAAGGAATCAACTATCATTTTTATGCTTTCGCGCGATTTTACCAAATGGGTAATTTACGCCAATATCCTTGCCTGGCCACTCTCTTTCTATCTCGTAAACCATTGGCTAAACAATTTTGCCTATCGCATTGATATGCCATGGCCGGTATTTATTATCGCAGGCTTATTTGCAGTCATTCTGGCATGGATAACCGTGCTTTTCCAAACAATAAAAGCATCCCGAACCAATCCGGCATTTTCACTTAAATATGAATAAAACCTACTGCCATGAAAGAAGTTGTTATTCTAATTCCAGACCTCGATCAGGAACAAAATGTTGAAATCGATGTACGTATTAACGGTCGCAAACAAACCCTGAAATACCGTGTGGAACTACTTGACTGGGAAGGCAATGAAGTACATCCCAAAGAAAAAGTGCAGGTGCTGCGTCATAAAATTTCGGAGTATGACAAAAACTGGGAACTGGTTGAAATTGGCCCTCCAACCGATAAAAATATTTCCCTCATGTTCCGAAAAAAAGACTGAATAATCAGCAACAAATCATTAACCCAAAAAAATATTTTGCTTATGAAAACCATTTTGATTTCAATGTTGCTATTTTGCTTCGTTAGCCTGGGTTATGCCCAGCAATCTGAAAAAGAAGCCGTGCAGCAAGCCATTCAATCAGCTTATGTTGGTGGCATCCACAACCGGGCAGGTATCGAAAAGATTACCGAAGGTTTCCACCCAGGATTTGAAATGTTGAGCAAACGTAATGAGATGCTCACAAAATTTCCGATTTATAGCTGGACTGAATCCATCGAACAGGCAATGTCGTCGGCAGAAGCCAATGCTGAAACCCCAAAAACCACTGCAAAATTTCCTTTAATCGACATTGCAGGAGATGCTGCCATGGCCAAAGTTGAATTGTATCGCGACGAAAAACATTTGTTTACAGATTACCTGATGCTATACAAGTTTGAAAAGGGATGGAAAATTGTGAGTAAAACCTATTACCGCATTCCTGAATAAGTTTTCAAAACCCAGCATCATGTATAGCCTTCTCTCCAACTATTTCCTGATGGGCTTGCGCAATATGAAACGCCAGCGCAGCCATGCCGCCATCAACATCATCGGGCTTTCGGCCGGATTGGTTGTCTTTATTTTGATCTATCTTTTCCTGGTCAACCAAAATCAATACGACAGGTGCTGGAAAGATTATGATTCACTTTATCGTCTGAGTGCCACACTCGACTTCAACGGACGCGAAGATCATTTTGCGCTCTCCTCTTACAATATGGCACAGGCCATGAAAAATGATTTCCCGGAAGTGGAGGCTGCCACCCTGATCTTCCGAACAAGTTTTTCGAATGACCAGCTTGGGGTCACCGTATATCATGCTGACAATAAGTATGAAATACCTTCGTACACCATGGCCGATGCCGACTTCTTTCGTGTTTTTGACTATCCGTTCCTTGAAGGCGACCCACTAACAGCGCTCACCGAACCTAAAAGCTTGGTAATCAGCAAAAGCATTGCAGCAAGTATTTTCGGAAAAGAAAAGGCACTGGGTGAGTTGATACGCATCAATACAAATACTTATAAGGTGACAGGTGTAATCGACAAAGCACCTTGTTCTTCTCATTTGCAATTTGATGCCCTCATCTCGATGAGCACCATGGCACAGGAGCAAATAAATCAAATGAAAAGAGACTGGTTTTGGCTGTTGGGCTATACCTATATCAGGTTTAAATCTACGGAATTTGCAGCCGATTTTGGCCAGAAGCTGAGCCTGTTGCGCGAAAACACCATCAAACCATGGATTAGTGAGGTAAATGTGGATGGCGACATTAGAATGGCGATTGAACCCGTAGCCGGCATTCATTTCAACAACAGGCTGCAATACGACAGCCCTACCAATACCAATCAGCGATTTGTTAATATGTTTGCATACATCGCTATTTTTCTTTTGCTGATTGCTTCGATTAATTATATGAACCTTGCCACAGCGCGATCGATCAAACGTGCCAGAGAAATTGGAATCAGAAAAGTAGCCGGTGCACACAAGCCACAGCTGGTGCTGCAGTTTTTGGGCGAAAGTGTTTTTACCACACTTTTTGCCTTCCTGCTGGCCTTGTTCATTACCGAACTCATCCTTCCATGGTTCAGCCAGTTAATTGGCATTGACCTGAAACTTGCAGTATTGTATCAGGCAAATGGTTTGATTTATGGTATCGGATTGCTATTAATTGTGCTGGCTCTCGGATTGCTGAGCGGAAGTTTTCCTGCATTTGTGCTTGCATCCTTCACCCCGCTTGATGTGCTTCGCTCAGCAGGTGTATCCTCTGGCTCCAGCCATATTTTCAATGCAGCCAATTTGCGCAAAATACTGGTCGTGTTTCAGTTTTTAATAGCTATTGGAATGATTATCAGCACACTTATTGTATCAGACCAATTGCATTATATGCGCAAACATGATAGCGGCATTTCACTCGATCAGGTGATGGTGATTCATTTCCCCTCCGATACTACACTGTACAACAACAAAGAAGTTCTGCGGCAGGAATTGCTAAAATTACCAGAAGTAAAACAGGTTTCGCTTCCCGAAAGTTTGCCGGGATATCAATCCGGCAGGTTGATGTTCTTTTTGGGAGATACAGCCAAACCTGAGGTGCGCACCATGAATCTCTATGTTGTTGATCACAAATTTTTTGATCTGCTTGGCATCGAAACGGTTGAAGGCAGAACATTTTCGAGGGAGTATCCCAATGATGTGAATACAGCTTTTGTTGTAAATCAAGCAGCAGCAGCATTTTTGGGATACGACAATGCTGTTGGCGTTGAGATGAATTGCGGGATGGGTGTGCAGGGAAAAATCGTGGGTATGGTAAAAGATTTTAACTACACCAGCCTCCATAACCCAATCGAACCACTGGTATTTATCCTCAGCAGAGGAAAGCCTGATTATGCAGCAATCAAAATAAAAGGGAATGACCTCCCGGGAGCTATAAAAAAAATAGAGGAACAATGGTTCAGCTTCGACCAGAAACATTTCTTCAATTATAATTTCCTTGATCAGCATTTTCAGATACAGTATCAGCGCGAAGAAAAAATGCTTTCGCTCTTTGGATACTTCTCCATGATTGTGGTTTTAATCTCAAGCCTCGGGCTTTATGGCTTATCAGCATTCACCATCGAACAGCGTACCAAAGAAATTGGTATCAGGAAAATTTTAGGCAGCAAGCCTTCACAGCTCATTGGGTTATTGATATCCGACTTTCTGAAGCTGGTGATTTTGGCCGGCATCATCGCTTTGCCAATAACCTATTATCTGATGGATGAATGGATGAGCGAATTTGCCATTCGTGTCGGACTAAATCCTGCTTGGTTTGTAGCCGGTATTTTACTGTCCGTTGTGATTGCCCTGCTCACGGTTTTTGCTCAGGCCTTAAAAGCCGTAAACAGAAATCCTGTAGATGCAATCAAATATGAATAGAAAAAAGTGCGACCAACACACCAATTCATTCATTAAAAACTAAAATTATGTGGCTCAATTACCTCAAAATCGCATTTCGAAATGTGTTGAAACATAAAGCAACTGCAAGCATCAACATTATTGGCTTATCCATTGGGCTGGCCAGCTTTATCCTCATCCTGATGTATGTTCAGGACGAACTGAGCTATGATCGCTACCATCAGGATGCTGATCGAATCTACAGACTCATCAGCAAACATGATTTTGAAGGCGTGGGCGAAGATGCGGCAAGCGCTCCTTTTCCTGTTGGACCAACCTTGCTAAGTGAATATCCGGCACTGATAGAGCAAACCGTTAGGGTTTTTAACTTCCAGGCTCCCAGAAGCCTTGTTCAACTGGGAGAAAAATCTTTTAACGAAAGAAAGCTGTTTTTCGCCGACTCAAATTTCTTTCAACTTTTTGATTACAAATTTATCTATGGTGATCCCAAAACGGCACTTAACGAATCTTTCGCCGTAGTAATTACCAAAGCAACAGCTGAAAAATACTTCGCCAACGAAAATCCTATGGGCAAAACGCTGCGCTACGAAAATCGCTTCGACTTAAAAGTTAGTGGCGTGATTGAAGAAGTGCCCTCAAACAGTCATTTCAGGTGGGATATGATGGCATCAATGGCTTCTGTAAAAACTATGTACAGGGGCAGATTACCACAAACATGGGTATGGAATCCCTGTTGGACTTACTTGAAGTTAAAAGACGGGATAAAGCCAGAAACCCTTGCTGCTGATTTCCCAAATTTTATTGAAAAATACTTTTATGATGCCATGAAAGAAAGCATCACGCTGTTTTTGCAACCCCTCACCGATATCCATCTGCACTCGCGATTGGATTACGAGATTGAACCTAACGGCAATATGGTTTATGTCATTATTTTGTCAGCTATCGCTGTTTTTCTGCTGCTAATAGCTGTAATTAATTTTATGAATCTAAGCACAGCAACCTCCTCAAGGCGTGCACGTGAGATTGGGATGAAAAAAGTTGTCGGAGCCGGAAAGCCCGAACTCATCGCACAGTTTCTTGGAGAAGCCGTATTAATGAGCTTTTTTGCCTTGCTGCTCTCCTTGCTCCTGGTTGAATTTAGCTTGCCCTGGTTCAACAGTCTTGCTGATAAATCACTTTCGCTTCAACTCCTGCTCGAACCTGATTTTACCATCCTGATACTTGCTTTAGGACTTTTTACGGGCTTGTTATCGGGCTTGTATCCAGCCTTCTATCTATCTTCTTTTCAACCACTTAAGGTTCTTAA